>DAIRVG010000105.1:13017-16663 GCA_036802945.1 Vicinamibacterales bacterium | reverse complement strand
GTGACCGGAGCACGGCGGAACACATCAACCCCTACCGCATCCGCGATCGCGTTCAACACCGCGCCGTATCCCGCGCCCACCGGGGGCTCGCCGACGCCACGCGCGCCGACGGGCGTTTCAGGATCGGGCAGGTTCACCGCGTCCGCCTGCATCGAAACCGGTATGTCGAGGATCGTGAGCGGCTTCGTGTAGTGGAACCGGCGCGACACCATCAGGCCGTACTTCTGGTCGAAGACCCACTTCTGCTGCAGCGCGTGCGCGATGCCAAGGCAGCTGCCGCCCTTGATTTGCGCGAGCAAGCTGCGAGGGTTGATGACGGTCCCGACATCGCCGACGCCGAGATAGTCGATGAGCGTCACCTTCCCGGTCTCGACGTCCACCTCGACCTCTGCGAACCCGACCACGAACGAGTACGTCGTCCCGTTGCGCGGGTAGTTGTCTTTCGCGACGCCCATGACGCCAAGGCCTGCGTGCATCGCCGCCGCGCGCTTCGTCATCGCGTTGACGTCGTCGGGGACCTCATGCCCGTCGTACTTGCCACCGAGCTCGATGGCGCGCTTCGCGGCCTGGATGTACGACATCCCGCTGCCGGGACTGCCTCGGCGATACACGCGTTCGTTCCCCAGCTCGTAATCGTCCGGCGCGCCGCCGAGATCCCTCGCCGCAATCTCCTGGAGCTTGCGCTTGGCATCGTTCGCGCCCGCGAAGTTCGCGCGGGTCATGGCGTGGGTTGTCTGGCTGCCCACCGAGAGACAGGACCACGGCACGCCCTTGCCCGTATCGCCCCAGACAACCTCGACCTTCTCCCAGGGCATCGCGAGCACTTCAGCGGCCACGCGCGCCAGATCCATTACTGAATGCGTCCCGAGGTTGCCGACGCCGGACTGCACGTACAGCTTGCCGTCTGGGCGGATTGTCATCAGGCTGTCAAACCCGATCGACCCGGCGCCGTGGGGTCCGACCGCGACGCCGACGCCACGCACTTTCGATCCGCGACGCTGGCCGGAGTACGCCTTCCGCTCGTCCCACCTGAAGGTTTCCTTGCCTTTATCGAGCGCCTCGACAACGAAGGCACTTGTCAGGCGGGGCCGCTGGCCAGTCGGGCCGACCGGACCGTATATGGCCTTGCCAACCGGCGAGTTGATCTTCCGGATCTCGACCTGGTCGATCCCAAGTTGCTTGGCCGCCTTCGTGATGAGCGGCTCAATCATTCCGTTGGCCTGCATCGGTCCAGGCGAGCGCTGCTGCGACCGCGGCGGCGTGTTGGTCAGGACGCTGATGGCCCGCCACCGCATCGCCGGCGGTTGGTAGATGATCGACGCGGCAAGGCCGGCGGACCGGTGGTCGCCCATCGGCCCGTACGATCCGTTGTCCTGGACGATAAAGAGATCGAGCGCGGTGATGCGGCCGTCTTTCGCGAAGCCCGCCTTCACCCGACCGGTCATATTCGTGCGCGCGCGGCCGATGTAGCTTTCGTCATCGCGGCTGATCCGCATCATGACAGGCGCATTCGCCTTCTTCGAGAGCAGCGCGGGAATGGCCATCGACACCGTTCCGCCGCCCTTGCTGCCGAAACCACCGCCGGTGTACTCCGAGATCAGCACGATCTGCGTCGGCTCGATGCCGACCCATCTCGCGACCGCCGGTACCGTCTGCGCAACGCTTTGCGTGGAACAGTGCAGGTAGAGCTTGCCGTTCTGCCAGTACGCCATCGCGCTGCGGGTTTCCATGGGATGGTGCCCGGTGGACTGCACGACGAAGGTCTCGTCGAGCACAATCGCGGCGCTCTTGAAGCCGGCATCGAGGTCGCCGTACGACCATTCCTCCCCAGGCTCGCCGATCGGCAGGCGCCCTTCGTCTGCATCGGCGAACTGCTGCTCGGTCCATTTGATGGTTTTGGGCGGCGCGGGCGCGTTCGGCCCCTGGCCGCCGGGCATCGGCGGGCCCCATGCATTTCCGGTCGTGCGGGCGTTCGGCCCGCCGGGGCGCAGGCTCTCCAGTGGATCAACGACGAACGCCATCGGTTCGAGATCGACGTTGATCCTCTCCACGGCTTCGGCGGCCGTTACTTCGTCGACGGCAGCCACCGCGAGGATCGGCTCGCCGGCGTAGAACGGTTCGTTGGTCAGCGCTTTCTCCGCGCCGCCGAAGTCCGGCAGATCGTCCGCCGTCAGGATCGCCTTCACGCCGGGCATCGCGAGCGCAGCGCTCGTGTCGATACTGCGAACGCGTGCGTGCGGCATCGGGCTGACGAGGAGCTTGCAGAACAGCATGCCATCCGCGCGAAAGTCCTCCGCGTAGCGCGCGCGGCCCGTGACCTTCGCCACGAGATCGGAAGGCGTGTAGTTGTGGCCAATGAGCTTGTTCTCAGCCATCACGTCCTCCGCATGTACTCACCGCCCCGCATGAGCGACGTGAGGATCTTGTCGTAATCCTGGCAGCGGCACAGGTTGCCGGAGATGCCGTGCGCCAGTTCCTGGCGTGTCGGATTGGGGTTCGTCTTGAAGAAGCCGACGGCGGCCATAACGAATCCAGGCATGCAGAAGGCGCACTGGAAACCCTGCTCGTCGACGACCGCCTGCTGCACCGGATGCAGTTGCCCGCCGGAGGCGAGCCCTTCAATCGTCTGAACTCGCCGTCCTCGCACCGAGTGAGTGAGCATCGAGCACGAGTAATGCGGCACATCGTCAACGAGCACTGTGCACGCGCCGCACTCGGCGCGATCGCAGCCGATCTTCGTCCCGGTGAGCCCCAGCTTGTAGCGGAGCGTCATCGCGAGCGTTTCCTGCTTGATCACGTCGACGCGGCGCATCTGGCCGTTGACGTTCAGCGTGATCAGGCGCTCGACGGACTCGGGGGCGGATGCCTGGCCGAAGATCGTCTCGCCGCTGCCGCGGAACAGGTACGCCGCGGACGAAGCCACGGCGCCGCTGGCGATGACACCTTTGATAAAGGCACGCCGGGAAACGCCGGATCGTGCTTCGGAAGGAGGCTGGTCCATCTCGTCTCCTGGAGAAATATCGCTGGATCCTGGCCGAACTGCGCAACTCTAGACCCGCATTCGAGCAAGGTCAACTCCCAAAAAGGATAGCTATTGGGCCGGGACAACTGCTACACCCCTCTAAGTTCATAGGCATTAACGCGACAACTGGACTTGCGGACGGAGGAGGCGACGAAGTAGAACTCCGCTCTCGTCTGTGCATGTCGCCGACCGATCAGATACCTGCTGAGGACGCCAAAGATGTCCGCTACACCGTCATCGCTCCGGAGGCCCGATTTCTCTGCCGAATGGGTCCTGAACCGACCAGCCTGTACGCTCAGCCCCGGTGCTGACGCTGTGGAGAGCGGCTTTCTACGGATTGCGCACCGCGAGCCAAGCTTTCACTGCAAGGGTGCGTTTGTGACCAAGAGCAATCCATTCGAGTACGAGTTTGTGCTGCTGTCAGATGGTCGTGAAGTCGTTACCACCGACGAAGGCGTCCAGACCTCTTCTCGCCTTCAATGGGACGGCGATGCTCTGCTGGTTACCTGGCGAACCCAGCGTCCTGACGCTGAGCAGTTGATGTCTTTTCGGTACGACGTTATCGACAGGGGACGTCGCCTGCAAGCAACTGAACACCTTCGCGGCACTGATCACGATCAGGAC
>DAIRVG010000105.1:3516-12917 GCA_036802945.1 Vicinamibacterales bacterium | reverse complement strand
GCCACCGGGCTGAGAACTTCGAGCCTCACCCGCACGCGGCCGTCGTTGATGAAGCGGAGCACTTGTGCCGCCCGGCGCGACACGTCGATAATCACTCCTTTCGCCCGCGGCCCGCGGCCTGGGCCACGGTCCACAATCCTCACGTTGGCCGACCGGCCGTTCTTCAGGTTCGTGACGCGTACCACGGTTCCGAACGGCAATGTCGGGTGCGCCGCCACCATGGCGTCTGCGTCAAACGGGACACCGCTGGCGGTAAGTTTCCCGTGGAACGCATAGCCGTAATACGACGCGAGCCCGGTCCACGTCCGCGGCATGGACCCCGTGGTTCCGATAGAGGGCGTGCGACCGGTCGATGCACAGCCGATCAAAAGTGCCGCGATCAGCACGAGCACAGCTAGCGGAGCAACTGATTTCACAAGGACGCAGCAATCAACGTCCATGCCGGGCCCGGCCATGGTGAGGCCGGACGCCCGAAGGTAGGACGCGCCGTTGCCTGCTTGACGGCGGCCGAGCGAGTAGAGTGGCCGTTGATTACCGTATCGAAATTCGACTAGCAAAACTCGCCCTTTGCCGCTCAATCAACAATATCTTCACCACCGGTGAATCGCCGGGCATTTCCTGGGGGCGTGTCAGAGCGCAGTTAGAAGCGTGTAGCCATACTCCTGCGCTCGATTAACAGCCAACGCGCCAGCGGATACCATGCGGCTGTTCGGGATCGCGTTCCCGATTGACGCGGCCCCTGCGCCATGGAATCAACAGGAGATCCGTTGTGAGCTTTGAGAAACCGACGCCAATTCTTCGGATCTTCGATGAAGCGAAGGCGAGAGAGTTCTACGTCGACTTCCTGGGATTCAAGGTTGACTGGGAGCATCGGTTCGAGCCGGGAACGCCGCTGTACATGCAGATCTCAAAGGGCGAATGCGTCATTCATCTGTCCGAGCATTTCGGGGATGGCGCTCCCGGCGCCAGGATGCGGATCGAGACGAACGAGCTCGACGCGTTCCACGCGGAGCTGATTGCGAAGCGCTACAAGTACGCCCGGCCGGGCGTCGAGGACATGCCTTGGGGCACAAGGGACATGTCCATCAGCGATCCGTTCGGCAACAAGCTGACGTTCTTCAACACCACCACGTCTAGCCGTCGTACGTTGAACGACCCGATGGGGCCGAGCCCCTTTTAGGAGGCGGAGCGGCCGCTGCGCCATGGAATCGTGAGCCTGCGGGACTATAATCTGCGCGATTTCCTGGAGACATCATGAGCGGCAGAAGATTGGCGGTTGTGGTTGGACTGTCCCTGGCCATCCTCGGCGTGGTCGCCCATCTGCGCGCGCAGTCGCCGACCGCAACGCCATCCGTGAGGCAGGTTACCTACCTCAAGGCCTCCAATCCGCAAGTCGGCGCCCACTTCGGCTGCGGAGGCGCCCTCGATGGCCACGCCGGCATCGGCGTCGCGATGAGCGCGGACGGCAACACGATCGCCGTCGGCGCACCCCATGAGAGCAGCAACGCGAAGGGCATCAACGGCAACCAGAATGACGCGTCGCTCTTCGATTCCGGAGCCGTGTATGTGTTTGTCCGGAACGGGAATGCCTGGGAGCAGCAGGGCTACATCAAGGCATCCAATCCCGACACTGCCACAGAGTTCGGACATGTCGTCGCATTGAGTGCGGACGGCAACACGCTGGCGGTCGCGGCGATCTGGGACGCGAGCGGCGCGAAGGGCGTCAACGGCGACCAGAACGATCGCTCGGTGCCGCAGGCGGGCGCCGTATATGTCTTCACGCGCCAGAACAACAGATGGACGCAGCAGTCCTACATCAAGGCCTCCAACGCCGGCGAAGGCCCCGCCCCCGGCGAGGCCTACGGCGACGGCGATCAGTTCGGCTTTGCGATGTCGCTCAGCAAGGATGGGAATACACTCGCCGTCGGCGCCGTCACTGAAGACAGCAATGCCAAAGGGATCAACGGGAACCAGAACGACAACTCGATGATGTCATCGGGCGCGGTGTATCTGTTCGGGCGAACAGGTACGACCTGGTCGCAGCAGGCCTATGTCAAACCCTCGAATACCGCTGCCGGCACCCAGTTCGGCTACGCGCTGTCTTTGAGCGCCAACGGCAGTGTGCTCGCAGTCGGCAGTTATGACGAGGGCGGAGGCTCCAAGGTGGTCGATGGGCCGCAGGAGCCGACGAGCACGCCGAATCCCAACGCGCGCGGAGGCGTTGCGGGCAGCAACGGCAGGGGCGCTGTCTACATCTTCGCCCGCACCGCCGGCGAGTGGAAGCAAACCAACTATCTGAAGGCGTCGAATATCGAGAATGGCGATTCGTTCGGCGTGTCAGTTGCGCTGAGCGACGATGCCAATACGATTCTGATCGGTTCCCTCGACGAAGACTGCCTGTGCACAGGCGTCATTCCGGGACCGACGGACGTCGGCGGCAACGACCAGCCCTCCAACACGTCCAGTGGTGCGGCGTACGTGTTCGTTCGTAGCGGCAGCACCTGGACGCAGCAGGCGTACATCAAGCCGTCCACCATTCACGACGGCGACTGGTTCGGCAACCGGTTGGCGTTGAGCGGTGACGGCAACGTCGCGCTGATTGGCGCGCCGCTCGAGGACATCGACGCGCAGGGGATCAACGGCAACGAGCGAGGCGGCACGGCCGACGAAGCGGGCGCCGCCTGGTTGTTCAGCCGCAGCAACGGCAGGTGGGCGCAGCGCGCCTACGTCAAGGGTGCGAACACCGCGAGGCGTGACGAATTCGGCAGCTCGCTGGCGGTGAGCCGGGACGGTAGAACCCTTGTGGTGGCGGCGCGCCTCGAAGCCGGCGGCGCGAAAGGCGTCAACGGCGACTCGAGTAACAGGTCTGTCAATGGCGCCGGAGCCGTCTACGTGTTCGCATTCAGCGGCGCGACGGCCGGCTTCTGATCTCGCCGCATTTGACAACCCCCATTCCCTCAACCAGTTCTTCCCATACAGTTCGCGACGCCGCCGCGGCCGCGTGTGGTTACGTGCTGCTCACCGCACTGCTGTTCCGCAATCTCATTCCGGTCATTGCTACGCGTCTGTACGGCGACGTGGGCGATCCGCTGTTGAACGCGTCGATCCTCGTCTGGAACGCCACCCACGTGCCGCTCAGCAGCGCCTGGTGGAATTTCCCTTCCTTCGCGCCCCTCTCAGGGATCACCGCATTTACCGAGCACCTCCTCGGCGCCTATCCGATCGCATCACCAATCGTCTGGACAACGGGGAACCCGGCCCTGGCGTACAACCTGCTCCTTGTCCTCTGCTTTCCGCTCAACGGCGTAGCCACATACCTCCTCGTCCGGGAGCTGACGCGGTCGGGACCCGCGGCGTTCGTGGCCGGGCTTGCGTTCATGTTCGCGCCGTACCACGCCGAACATCTCGCACACGTGCAGACGCTGATGGCGTTCGGCATGCCACTGGCCCTCTTCGGCCTCCATCGTTACGCCGCGACCGGGCATCTGCGTGCACTCACCTGGTTCGGGATCGGCTGGCTCAGCGTGCTGCTCTCGAACGCCTACATGCTGATCTTCTTTCCGATCCTCGCCGCTCTCTGGTCCGCCTGGTTTGTCCGCCGTTTCGAGTGGCGGCGATGGGGCGCGATCGGACTCACTGCCATGCTCGCGACGCTTCCAGCCGTTCCCTTGCTGTTCGGGTATCACGAGCGGCAGGCGGCCTACGGCCTCACCAGAAGCTACGACGAAATCAGGCGGATGAGCGCAGACGTAACCGCGATTCTCGGCATCTCCCACCGCAGCGTCGCGTGGAAAGGGGTGCTGCCGGACACCTACTTCGAGAGCTCGCTCTTTCCAGGTCTGGCCATTCTCGGCCTGGCGCTGTACGCAGTGTTCATGCAATTGCGCCTGGCGCGCCCCGCCGCGACAGCGATGCGGCGGCACGCATCGCCTCGAGTCGTCGGCGCGGTCGCGGTCGGCCTGACGCTGACGCTCGTCCTGCTGCATCCGATCCGACCGCGGGATTGGATCATCACCGCCGGACTGTTGGCCGCCGCGGGAGCCGCCGCACAGACACGCCTTTTCCGGGCGGCCTGGAGTCTTCGCGATGCGGTGACGTTTTACTTCGCCGCGGCCGTGGTCATGTGGCTGCTGGCGCTCGGACCGGAGCCAACCTGGTCGGGAGTGCAGGTCCTGACGCACGGACCGTATTGGTTGCTGCTTCAACTTCCGGGCGCCCAGAGCATCCGCGTACCCGCACGTGCGTGGGAACCGGCGGCGCTCTGCCTGGCTGTCTGCGCCGGACACGGTGCAGCGTATCTGTTACGCGCAACGACGCGGACGCGCATGCTGGCCGCGCTGCTCGCAATCGCGATCGTCGGAGAAGGGTGGTTCACGGAAGGCACGGCGACGATGCCGCAACCACTTCCGAAGGGGCTCATCCCACCCGATTCGCTGGTGCTCGATCTCCCGATCGGTTCCGGCTACACGAATGCCACGGCGCAGTATCTCGCCGTCATCGACGGCTATCGCGCGGTCAACGGTTACAGCGGCTACGCTCCGCCCCATTTCGCGAGCCTGCGTGACGCCCTTGCGCGCCATGACGATGAGGGGTGGAATGCCTTTCGCCGGCTGGCGGACCTGTATGTGGTTGTCCGACCCGAGGTCGATCCGCCCTTTCTCCACTGGCTGACGTCGCAGGAAGGCATCACGCCTACCGGCGCTTCCCGCTCCTGGACCGTCTATCGCCTGCCCCAGCTGCACAAGACGCCGCGTGCCCGACTGCCGCTTCCACTGCCGCGACCGGGCGAAGCGGCATTTGTGGTCAGAACCGGCCCAAAATCGTGATGGCTGGACACAGTTCTGTTCGTCGGGCGTCAGCTTCGTAATCCGTCCGGTCACGCTTTCGCGCCACGACACACTGCTGCACCGGAACACCCGTTGCAGCCGACCTTCGCGCTCCCCGTGCGTAAGACTCAGATCAATCCGAGGGATCTTCCTCCACTCGACAGCGCGACGCTCCGCCGTGCGCTCGCTTACCTACGGCCGCACTGGCCTCGCGCTGCACTCGTTATTTCCTGCATCGTTACCGGCGCGGCGCTGAACCTTGCGCTTCCCTGGTTCATCAAGCGGATCGTCGATGAGGCGATCCCGCGCGGCGATGTCCGGCTGCTCTGGCTTTACTGCGCCGGAATGGTCGCGGGCCCGGCGGTCGCGGGACTCCTGCAGGTGGCCCAGAAGTACGGGGCGGAGTCGATCGGTCAGCAGGTCATGCTCGACCTGCGCGTCTCCCTCTACCGCCACCTTCAGGCGATGCCCTTCGCGTTCTTTGCGAAACAGCGGCCCGGCGAAGCGGTGAGCCACGTCCTGAACGACGTCCAGGGTGTCGGAGGTGCCGTGAGCGGCACGCTCGCGGATGTCGTCCAGAACACCGTCGTCCTCGTGTCGACGGCGGCGTTCATCTTCGCCCTCGAGTGGCGCCTCGCGGTCGTAGCGCTCGGTCTCCTTCCGCTGTTCATTGTCCCGACCCGACGCGTAGGAAAGAGACGCAAGCAGCTCAGGGGCCGCCTTCAGGAGCAGGTCGGCGAGCTCACCGGCATGCTGACGGAGACGTTGTCGGTCTCGGGCGCACTACTCGTCAAGGTCTTCGGCGGCGAACGTGCGGAAGCGCAACGCCTCGCTGCCAAGGCGGAGGAGATCAAGCGGCTGTCACTCGAGCAATCGCTCGTCGGCCGCTGGTTCCAGATGCTGCTCGGACTGTTCGAGGCGGTGGGTCCGGCAGTCGTGTTCGCGATTGGCGGAGCGCTCGTCATCCAGGGCGACGTCGCGGTCGGCACCATCGTGGCATTCGTCACGGCCTTGAAGCGCTTGTACGGGCCGGCCAGTTCGCTTGCCGGCGTGTACATCGATCTGATGACCAGCTACGCGTACTTCGAACGCGTCTTCGCAGTACTCGATCACACGCCGTCGATCCGGGAGGCGCAGGACGCTGTCGCGCCACGATCCGTCAAGGGCAGGATCGAGTTTCGCGGAGTGTCGTTTACCTATGACAACTCCGCAACGGCGTTGTCGAACATCGATCTCGTTATTCCGGCGGGGGCCACCGTCGCGATCGTCGGACCGTCCGGGGCCGGCAAGAGCACCATCGCCTCGCTGGCGATGCGCCTCTACGACCCGAGTGAAGGGAGCGTCACGATCGACGGCATCGATACCCGCCTGCTGAAGACCTCTTCGCTGCGCGACCATGTGGCGGTCGTGATGCAGGACACCTTTCTCTTCCACATCAGTGTGCTGGACAACCTCCGGTACGCGGCTCCGTCCGCGACGTTCGCCGACGTTGAAGCCGCCGCGCGGGACGCCCAGATCCACAATCTGATTGCCTCGCTCCCCGAGGGGTACCACACGATCGTCGGCGAACGCGGCTACCGGTTTTCGGCCGGTGAGCGGCAACGGCTCGCAATCGCGAGAGCGATCCTGCGGAATCCCCGGATCCTCATTCTCGACGAGGCCACCAGCTCGCTGGACGCTGGGTCCGAGCGGCAGGTGCAGCGGGCGTTGTCGGCCGTCTGCGCAGGGCGCACGAGCATCGTGATTGCCCATCGCCTTTCCACCATCCGTGACGCGGACGAGATCGTCGTATTGGCCAGGGGACGGATCGTCGAACGGGGCACCCACCAGCAATTACTGAGGCGATCCGGTCTGTACGCTCGGCTCTGGAAGATCCAGTCAGGAGAGGAGCAGCGCTGGGAGTCCGACTCGGACTCGCGGCACCTGCTCACCGCGGTTGGCTAGATCGCCCAAAAACATGAAATTCCTCCGTGTCTTCGTGTCTCCGTGGCTACGTGACAGTGAAATTCGCTCTAAAAGAATCGACCGACCGCATGCATGGTGCCGGCACTCGGTGGCCCTCGCAACCGCCTGCCTGCTGCTCGTGGGACTCCCTGCGGCCGGACAGAGTCAGTCTTCGGGTGAGGGTACGAAGAACAGCATTTCCGCCTCTGAAGACACTGTCAGGTGGACCTTCGACAACGCGCCGTCTGTCCGCGTGCGGAAGGTGCTAAGGGCCGACTTGCACGTCAAGACACAGACGGACTGGCGTGACTGGGCCTCGACCACCGACGCCGAAGAGCCGGTGTTCGACCTTCACAGAGCCCGCGTCGGAGTCGACGGCACATTCCTCAAGTTCTTCGAGTACGAGGTGGAGCGGGAGCTGCGCGATTCGTCACAGCCCTGGCGCGATGTCTACGTCAATGCCCGCTTCACCCGCTGGCTGCAGCTCCAGGCTGGCAAGTTCAAGGTGCCGTTCAGTCTGGATGAATTGACCGGGAGCATGGACCTGGACTTCATCTATCGCACGCTGGCGGCCAGCTATCTGGCGCCGGGGCGCGATGTCGGAGTCATGGCGCACGGGGGGCTGCTGAAGGGTGCGGTGAAGTATCAGGCGGCCATCTTTCGACGAGGCGGCGAGAACGTCCGCGCATCGGAGCAAACCGATCCCCAGAGCGGCCGGACCACAGCGGGACGAATCGTCGTGCGACCGTGGGACGGCCGAAAAGGGAATCTACTTCGCACGCTCGCCGTCGGAACCTCGTTCACCGCCGGCCGCGTACCTGAGGGTCCATACAGCCTCCGGAGTAAGTCGGTCGCCGGAGATTCGTTACTTAAGGCGTTCAACGTGAACGGCGCGAGGAACCGCTATGGCGCCGAGGTTCATTGGGAACCCGGGCCTGGAGCGATACAAGGCGAAATCATGCGGGCTCGGGACCAGCGCCGCGGACAAAGCATCGACGACAAAGACTTGCCTGATGCCGTTGCTCATGGCTGGTACCTGAGCGGCACATGGCTGCTCACGGGCGAACCGAGGAGCGGGGCCGTTCACCCGAAGAAACCGCTGCCGCATGGTTTCGGTGCGGTGGAAGTTGCAACGCGGATCGAGAAGCTCACGAATGCCGGCCTTACCCAGCCGCCGTTCACGGCGACTCCGCGGGCAGCCAACCTGCCCCAGGCGTCGGACCGCGTCTGGACCGTCGGAGTGAACTGGTACCTGAACGATTTCGTGAAAGTTCAGTTCGATTTGATCCGCGAGCAGCGAGAGCTCGGAGGCGCGGTCATGTCGGCCGGCGGCCGCACGTGGAGCCGGGTGTTCGGGCTTCAGTTTGGAATTTGACATGCGAACTCGCATCCTTGCGGTGTTGATTTGTCTCTGGTGCGCAGCGCCGGCCAACGCACAAGAGCAGTCCCAGGCGCTGACAGCGGACAGTCTCCTCGACGGGAGTCAGCTCCAGGAAATCTGGATCCACGTCAATGCGACCGACTGGCAGCAGCTGACCGCAGGGTATCTGGAAGGAACGTACTACCCCGCCGACCTCGAGTGGCGTGGGCTCCGCGTGAGCAATGTCGGCATACGCGTGCGGGGCCGCTTTTCGCGCAACGGTCACAAGCCGAGCCTCCGGGTGGACTTCAACCGGTATGTGTCCGGTCAGGAGTTCCTCGGATTGAAATCGCTGGTGCTCAACGGCTCCTGGCAGGACCCGTCCATGATCAGAGACCGGGTCTCGATGGCGGCGTTCCGCCGAATGGGTATGGCGGCCCCCCGCGAATCGCACACGCGCCTCTACATCGGCGCCAGGCGTGAATACGCAGGTGTCTACACAGTGGTGGAGGCGGTTGACAAGGCGTTTCTGCAACGCACGCTTGGTGAGGACTCGGGCCACCTGTACGAATATCACTGGCACGAACCGTACGGCTTCGAGGATCGCGGCTCAGATTTGGACTGGTACGCGGAACGCTTCGAGCCGAAGACAGATTCCGATGGATCGACGGCAAACCTGTTTACGCCGATCAAACGGATGGTCGAAGCGATCAACGACGCACACGACCCCCGGATCGAGGAGGTGGTCGAGCCGTATCTGGACCTACAGAAAGTCATGACCTACCTCGCTGTGCAGAACTTTCTCTCGCAGAAAGACGGTCTGCTTGGCGATTTCGGCATGAACAACTTCTACCTCTATCGCTTCGACGCCACGTCCCGGTCACAGCTCATTCCGTGGGACCAGGACCTGGCCTTTGAATCGCCAGACGTGCCACCGTGGCAGAACATGGGCGCGAATGTGCTCGCCGGAAAAATCTGGGACAGCCCGACGCTGCGCGCCGCATACCTCAGCGCGCTCGTTGAGGTCGTACGCACGCTCGGCACACCAACCAGCGGCGGTGGCACGTGTGCACGTCCGGAGGGGGAATCGCCTTGTAGCTGGCTCGAACAGGAAGTTCTGTACGACTACTCGCAGATTCGGGACGCGGCGCTCTCCGACCCGCTGACGCCGTACTCGCCCGAAGAGTTCGAACGGTGGGTCGAATTCATATGGCAGTTCGCCCGTAACCGCGGCGACATCGTGTTGGAACACATCGGGCGGCTGGCCCCGG
>DAIRVG010000105.1:0-3416 GCA_036802945.1 Vicinamibacterales bacterium | reverse complement strand
CTGTTGGGCCGTACGTCGATAAACGGTGTGGGCACCGCGCCGCCAGTTCCCACCACGAACTGACGTAGCCCGCGGACAGGATCAGCGCCGCCGTCGGCATCCTGAAGCCCGAACCGTTCGTAATCATGATCGTGACCCGATAGAACGATCTCGGCGCCTGCGTCGTACAGCAGGCTCCAGAAGTCACGCATCTGCGCCTGGTCTCCGTGTCGGCCCGAAGAGAAACGCGGGAAATGCCAGTAGGCAATGGTGCATTGAGCCTGGCTCGCCGCGAGATCGGCACGGAGCCAGCGCCCTTGCGCCGAACCGGCGCCCACCGCGATGTTGCTGTTGAGCGCGATGACATGCCAGTTTCCGAGATCGAAGCTGTAGTAGCCGAGGCCTGGAGGACCGGCGTTCATGCCGAAGTAGTCGAAGTAGGGAGCCCCGCCGGCGGTTTCGTACTCGTGATTGCCAGGGACAGGACGCGTCCGGCTCTTGTGCCGTCCCCACGTCGGGTCATAGCAATTCCGGTAATCCTCTGCGGTCCCCGACATGTACGCGTTGTCGCCGAGCGCAACGACGGTGCCGTCGATTGCGTCGAGCAGTCTCGCCGTCGCTTGCGGATTGCCACCGCCGGTGCACAACCCGATGTCGCCGGCGCCGACAAGGACCTCAGGAGGCAATACCACCGCGGGAGTCGTCACGCCTGGCGACAGCGCCGCCATCGGCGCCAACTGCGCGGACGGCACGGCGGACGGTCCGGTGGTCGTCGATCCACACTGAAGGCACAGTGCGCTCAGAACCACGACGGCCCACGTTTCTGCGCGTCTTAAGGTTTGGCAAGTTGCCATTTCTGCTGCCCTCACCCCTACGCGGGGTGACGCGGCGGCTGCAAGTTGCACCCCCGACCGGCGCAATAACGTATCCCGACTTCGCTCACAAATTTCCCAACATTTACGCGAACGCCGCGAGGATGCCGATTCGACCGAGCCTCGAGACAGAGAGGTAAGTCGCCCGCCCAGACAACTTCCAAGAACGGGTGCCGCTCGCGCAAGCGGGATGCGGTTGTCAGATCTGCACAGAATGCCCAGTGGGGCACCGCCAGTACGCCGGGCCAGGCAGATGCCGATAAGTGCGGTGATGTACGACGGCACAGGTCAGCTGCTTGAAGACTCGCTCGGCCAGCAGTCCACACACCCGCACGACGGCCGTTCCGGCCAGTCCGCCATCCATGACGATTTGACGTCGCCGTTCGATCGCGACCTGAGCCTGATCGCCTTTCAAGGTCGCGTGCTCGAGGAGGCGAGGGACGAACGTAATCCGCTTCTCGAACGGGTGAAGTTCCTCGGCATCCTCGGGCAGAATCTTGATGAATTCGCTATGACGCGAGGTGCCGAATGGGCACCGGCGAACAAGGGGCGCATCATCCGCGGAATGCAGGCGCTCCTTGACGATGGTGCGCTGCTCCTGAACCGGCATCTGGTACCAGCGCTCGCCTCCTCTGGCATCCACCTCGTGGAGTATGAGGCGCTGACTGTCGAGGAGCGCGCCGAAGTTGATGCCCGCTTCGCAGCCGACATCCTTCCTTCAACCACCGCAGATCACTGCGAGCATGGTCAGACGCGGCCGCCCGTACCTCAGCTCGGGCTGAACATTGCTCTCACGAGCCGGGCCGTGACTGGGCGCACCAGCGTCGCCTTGGTGCGCGTGCCGGATCACACGTCGCCGCTGATGCCGTTTACACCGAGCCGGCAACGGCTGGGGGAAACGCCGAATGAACCCTCGCAGGCGCTCGGCTTTGTCTGGCTGGATCAGGTCATCCTCGGCAATCTCGGGCGGCTGCTCCCGGACGAGACGGTAGAGTCTGCCCATCGCTTCAGGATTGTGCGGGAAGCGGAGTGTGCGCTCGACCAGGATTGCCCGAGCGAGGACCTGGCCGATTCCGTCATCGAGGCGGTACGTCAGCGCGAGACGAATCCGGTGGTCCTGATGGTGATCGATCGCCGCGCGGGTACAACCGTGATCGAGACACTGGCGCGGTCACTGGATCTCCCACCCGAATCGATCGTGCGTGCGCGGTCAGTACCAGATCTCAAGCGCCTCTGGGACTTGAGTCACGTGACCCGGGCCGACCTTCACCATCAGCCGCTGCGCTCCTCGATGCCACGACAATTTGACTGGAGTCGCTGTCGATTTGCCGCGATTCGATCGGGCGACATCCTCCTGCATCATCCCTACGAATCGTTCCAGCCGGTCGTGGATCTATTCCGTCAGGCCGCGAGCGATCCGCACGTACTCAGCATCTCGACCACGCTGTATCGCACGGACCGATACGAGTCTCCGATTGCCGAAGCGCTGTTGGAGGCGGCCCGTCTTGGCAAGAAGGTGCGGGTGGTCGTCGAGCTTCAGGCACGATTCGACGAGCTGCGGAACGCGGAATGGACGCGCCGATTCCGGGCGGCGGGAGCGGAGGTTTGCCACGGTCCGGCGCGTCTCAAGGTCCACGCGAAGCTCACGCTCATCGAGCGTCGCGAAGGCGATGTCGTCCGCCGGTACGTGCATCTTTCGAGCGGTAACTACAACTCATTCACGGCGACGGTCTACACCGACCTGGCGCTCATGACCTGCGACGAGGCGATCGGCGCCGACGTCGCCGAGCTCTTCGACGCCATCACTGGTGGAGACGCGCCTCGCCCGATGCAAACGCTGCTGGCCGCGCCGTTCGGCCTCCGAACCGGCTTCAGTGCGCTCGTCGAGCGGGAAATTGCGTGGGTCGGGCGTGGTGAGGCCGGGCACATCGTGCTCAAGATGAATGCCCTCACCGACCCGTCGAAGATCGAATTGCTTCAACGCGCGTCTCGCGCCGGTGTCCGTGTGGACCTGCTCGTTCGAGGCATCTGCTCCCTCACACCCGGAGTGGCGGGCGTGAGCGAACGGATCCGCGTCGTCAGCATCGTCGGCCGGTTTCTTGAGCACAGCCGGGCCTGGTATTTCCGGAACGGAGGGGAAGGCGAGGTATGGATCGGCAGCGCCGATCTGATGCCGCGCAACTTCGATCGGCGAGTGGAGGTGGTCGTGCCTCTGAAAGATCCGGCGCTGGTGCTTCGGGTTCGCGATCAGATCCTCGGGACCTACCTCGCCGACACCGTTCTGGCGAGAGAGCTGCGGCGCGACGGAGTCTACTCCCGCGTGAAGCCGAGACCAGGAGAGCCTGCCGTTTCGAGCCAGGCGGTTTTCCTAGACTCCACCTTCTCCTAACACGACATCCGCCGCCCTCTGCCTGGCCGCATACGCGAAGGCTGCCCGGGTTTCTGTCCGCCGTTCACGGTCACTATTCTCCCGGGGCACGAGGTGCGAGTTGGGCAGAAGAAGGGGTGCCACTTCGCGCCCTCTAGTTCCTATGCCGTCAACGCTGGCTTGAGATAGGAGCGAGC
>DAIRVG010000104.1:0-21257 GCA_036802945.1 Vicinamibacterales bacterium | reverse complement strand
TTCGCGGCCTGTGGAGCGACGAGCGGTGTCGCCTGTGGCTGTGCAGGCGATCGAAGTCGATAGTTCTCGCGAATTGCGTGTCGCACCGTGTCGAGACGGCCATGAACCCGATGCCCAGCCGTACAGCTGCAGGCATTGTCACCTTGATGCGACCGCGGAGCACAGTAGCTGGATGCCCGACGATGTCGCGCACTATCCACGCTACCTGTGGTTCGCCAAAATCGGCGCGGCGCTGTGGTCGGTCACGATCGCGAACGTCTCGAACGGTGATCGCCGCGATGATCGCGACGACGGTAGACGCGGCGTTGGACGGGTGCACGCGCGATCGCGCGCGTCAGCTGCGTTTTCACGTGCCTGGGGCAGCCGATAAATCACGTCAGGCGGCGCGTCGTTCGTAACGGTGGTGCAAGCCGCCGACTTCCCGAAATGCGATCACGTCACCCTCGGCGACGCCTTCGACGCGTCGCGGCGTTGGCGCGTCTTTCGCCAAAGCGATATCGATCCACGACGGTACGGCCAGGAACTCGCGATGCTCGATTTGAAGGATTCTGTGGCGTTGCGCCGCGGCGACGGTTGGACATTGGTTTCGCCACGCCGAACTCATTAAGAGGCCGTATCAAAACCTGGACAGCGCAAAGAGCAATACCCTAGAGGGCGACGGGAGCGAAGCCGATCATCAACCTGCTCGCGTTCAATCAGCCACTGACGTCCTTGGGGCGCCTATCTCGTCGTCGGATAGTCGTGTGGGCTTTGAAGAGAATTCTTGCCGCCTCCGCGCCAGGAATGTACTTGTCAGCCAGAACATTGATAGCATCTGTCCAACCGTTGCCCTCGGCCGAATCGCGGGCCAGCCACAGCACATCGCTCGCCTCTTCGTTCTTCGCCCACCTAATAAGCTGCTCGAAGAAGACGCGCACATCGGGGACAACCTTGTCTTCAATCAAGCCCTCTAGGTCAAAATCGACCACCCATTCCGTGTCTAGGTCGGTGAACGCCAACCGTTCAGGCGAACCATCGAGCGGCCGCACGGCGACCAATAAAATCAGCATCGTTCGACCGGTATATTGGATAGAGGTCCGAACCTCTAGCTCCTCTATAATGCCGCGAACTTATATGAGGAGAAGGCGCGTTCAGCGTCGAAACGCTTCTCATCAAGGGGAGACAAGGGAAATCCAGGAAAGGCGAGTGTGACGGCGTTGCCTGAACGGAAATGCCAGTAGGGCATGTTTGGAAAAACGTGCTCGGCTGCAAAGCCGTGGGCAGGATTGGCAACGACCAATGCGATGAGGTGGCGCTCCTTTCTGGCCTTCCTCATCTCCTCCCCAACCCAGAGGAGAAGCTGGTAGAAATCAGGGAATGGCGCTACTTCAAGTGGCACAAACCGACCTCTGTAATGAAGTGAACTTGCGCTAACCCACTTGGCTCCTGCGAAAGCCGCGAGTATAGCGCAGAGAAGCGGCACGAGCAGACGGACACACGGCCTATCTCATCACGCTACTCGGTGGTGAAGCGGGTCTCCGTTGCGGCGAGATGATGGCGCTCGAATGGGCGGACGTGAACTTGACCAAGCGTCAGGTTTCCGTGGCGCGTTCAGACTGGAAGGGGCACGTCACGGCGACGAAGGGCGGACGGGTGGTGAGACACCTGCCGCTCTCCTCGTGGACTGTTTCACGTATTCGGGACCGCCATGGAGCGACTTGTGAAATCAACAAGTCTGACAGCCCCGAGGGTCCACTGCGCTCGATCGCCTTTGGGTTTCGCCTTCGGAAGCCCCGCACGGGCGCGCGAGGCGCTCGCCGTCGCGCTCACCGGGATTGGTATTGCGCGGCCGCGCGCGGCCACTCGATCGTAGGATTGAACGCGGGCACTCACCTGGAGGTGAAGAGCAGCAATGCCAATAACACGGGTCGATGAAAACGCGTTGCTCGGATGGTGCTGGCGCACCACCGAACAGGTTCAGGCGCTGCGCGGCGCGCTCGCCGCCGTTCTGATCGAGGAGCCCGCTTCGCGCGCGATGCCGAATCGTCGATGATTTGATAGACCTGGGCGATGGCTACCGCTGGAGGCCACGCATGACACGACCCCACATCTCCAAATATCTCACCGTTCTTCATCGTGGAAGACGCTGTGCCGCCCTCTCGCTTTAACGCGATCGGCTTGATTTCGAAGTCACCTTTAAGATTCTCGTAATCTAAGGTTTGCTCCAGGCGCTAGAATTACACTTGAGATACCGATGGGCACCGACAACAACATCTAGCTAGCCGACGACGTTCTCGCGCTCCTAAAGCAGTGGGTGGATCGTGGGAACGGCTCGCTTTCGACAAGTCTACGCAAACCGCGGTCTGAGAGTTTCGTGACGCCAGCAAGCGCAGTTCATGACGCGAGCACGTCGCGGATCGCCGAGATGGTCGGGGCGAAGAAGTACCCGCCGCCGGTCGGCGTGACCCACTCGCTCTTGATCTTGATCCGGACCACGCCGGACGGCGTGGGGAAGTCGATAAACCGCAGCCGCGATCCTTGACGGCCGTTCTGCCCAATGATGGGGTCGAACCCGCCGCGATTGGGTTGCGAGCCGGAGTTCGACCACCGCCGCTGCAGAAACTCGAATTGGTCCTCGATGCTGGCGCCGTAGCTCAGGAACATGAGCCCTCGATCCTGCGCGACCAGCTTCGGCTTTGGATACTTGACGCCGACAAGCTGCGGTCCGTACGGGATCCCGCGCCGAAGGATCAGACGCGCGAAACTGTCGGCCGGTTTACCCATTTCCGTTGCGGTATCCCGTGGATGCACCTTGCGAATGTGCGCGAAGTGCGGGCACACCTGGGCCAGAAAATCGGCCGCTGCTTGCGGGAATGCGTCCCCCGGATAGCCGGGAATCGGATTGAGCGACGACGGCCGCGCGTCGTCGTCGAAGATGAAATGATTGTTGGCGAAGTCGTCATCGCCGAGCGCCGGATTGTCGGCGGCGGGGACGCGGAGGATGGGCGCGCCACTCGGCCATCGCCCTACCAGCATGGCCGCAAACTTCGCCTGCGGCAGCCCGACTCGAGCAGCGCCCTGGGCGGCGAAACGGTAGAAGGCCGGAACGTCCTGCTGCAGCCGTCGGACCACGAGATACGAGCCGCGGTGGGCCCATTTGGGGAAGTTCGACGCTGCTGCAGCGGAATTGAGCTGGTCTTCCGTCGATTGACGCGGGTCGCCCAGGAGGAACTGACCTGACCAGACAAGCTGTTGACCGGGTTTGGCCAAGTACAAGCGACGCGAATCAGCCGCGGAAATGTAACGTGGCGTGATGTAGTCGCCCGGTGCGGCCGACAGCTTGCCGCGCACACCCGGCTGCGAAATGCCGTCCTTGAACCCGAAGTGCTCGTGCCCGCGCAGATCGCCGGACAACGTGTTGCCGCGCTGTTCGAAGATCAGCCGCAGCGCCGCAGCGCTGGCGCGCAGCTTCACCAGGTCCACGAGGTCGTCGAGCACGCTGACGTGATCCGACGCCAGAATGAGCACGATGTCGGCTTCGTTCTTGGGTCCACCGACCTTCCACCTGCGCGGGGAGCCGTGGTGCGATGGCGACGTCGGATCGCCGAGGTACGACGAGCGCTGCGCCAGCCCGAGCTGAAAGCTGCGATCGCCGAACGCGTCGGCGTCCGCCTTGCTGGCGAGCAGCTCTATGGCACGACGAGAGAACCCGATATTGAGCCAGGTCGAGCACAGGTAGGTGTTGTGCCTGCCGACCAGAAACCGCTTGGATCGATAGAGGCGCCGGAACGCGATCACTTCTTCCATCGTCGAGATTCTGGGCAGAATCTCGCGCAGGAAAACCTTGGCGTCCTTCGGCTTGCGAATCCTGAGAAACAGGAAGTGCTGATGATCCTTGTTGAAGCCCGGGATGATGTTGCCTTGAATGTCGTCCTGCGCGGCAGAATCGAACACGGGCTCAGGAGGAGATCCCGGCACGTCCATGCCGACGAGTGGCGTCAGAACGGGAAGATGGATGTTCTTGAGGGCGAGCTGCGGAATGAACGAAAAATTGGCGAACGCGCCTGCTTCTGCTGCCGTCGCCCTCTCTGGGAGATCGATCTCTTCGATGATCTGGCCGGCGTTCTTGAGAGGAGTGAACTTCTTTGTTCTCATCGGTCGTTCTCCTCTGTGCCTCTAAGCCGGGCTTCCGGCAGTGCCGCTCGTTGAAACCGTGATGTGCTCGGCGACCTGGCCGCCGTATTCGATGAGATGGCCGCCAATCCTGATGTCTCCAACTACGAAACCCTCTCCAGCTGGCACCTCGTACTCAAGTCGCAACACCATGCCCGGCGAGCCGCGCACGATGGTCCAATAGTTGCCGACAGGCGGGCCGTTCGGTTTTGTGAAGCCGCTGTCGTTCCAGTCAACGATGTACAGGCCGACGGGATCCCTGAAGGTCACGTGGAGGCCCTTCCGGATCAACATGTGCACGTCGAACCCCACCCTGGGATCCACCGCCGTGCGCGCGGTGGCGGAGCCAGGCCGTGCCTCGAAATTGTCGGGGAACGGTGGTAGGGCCGTGACGGAGCCCTGCGCGAGGCCAAGCGCCGCAGTTAGAGTGTTGATGTTCTGGATGTAGTGGACGATGCCGTCCGTTGTGTTCCAGCGGTTGAGCTGGTTGTACACGCCCGTGCCGGTCTGAAGATCCGCGAGGGTTACAGCAGGGCTAACGAGAGTTTGATACAGGCTCAGGACCAAACTGGGGTCGGCGTTCCACAGCCTCTGGTAATACTCCGGGGTTTCGGCTACGAATGTGAGCTTGATGATCTTGCCGGCGTTGTTGCGCTTGACGTACCACTCGAAGTACTCGTTCTGCGGGTCGCGGAAGGCGACGTCAGCATCGGCGGCTAAATAGGCGGCCAGCTTGTTATCGCGATTGCCCGGCAGCAGCACGTCACGCGGGAAGCCGATCCAGGTGAGAGTCTTAATCGCCGCGACGTTGACGTCCGTCTCTGTCGGATCGTAAAAGGCTCCGCCGTTGTCGCCTGGCCTGACCGCCGCCAGCCCCGTGGCGATGAAGTTGCTCCATGCGGCGTAGAAGGGTGACCCGGCGGGCGCATCGCGCAGCGACGCGGGTGTGTCGAATTGTGGTAGGAGCGCCATACGCTGGACCTCGCGAGGAATCAGCTCAGGAACGTCACATCCGTATTAACGTCAACGACGGCATTTTCCAACAAACCCACACGAGGCGAACAAGTGAGCCCGCCAATTCCCAGACGCCCACCGATGACCCCCAAAGCAGGGGGCTTCAACGAGCAGTGTCACCCGTCCAAAGCAGTTGAGCGCCGCGCCGCAAACCTTAGGCTGTAGGAGGAAGCGGCCCGCCGACTGCTCTCCACGACAATGCCCCGCGCCGTCGACGTTCCGCTCGCCGCATCAGCGACTCCTGCGTGCGCGGGCGTTCGCGAGATGGGATGCCGTGACTGCGGCGTGACTCGTGCGACACGAGCGCATCTCGCGGCGGAAGCGTTCACCGCTCCGATTAACTTGACAGTGTCCAAGCTGGTGCTCCAGGTCAGCCCACACGTGTTCGGCTAAGGATGTATCACCTCGAGGCCGCGCGTGATCTCGAGCACGGGCGCGTCACGTCCGTCAACGTACAGCCTCGCGCCGCCGCTCGGGAAATGATAGCGACGCCCCGTCGTACGGCCGAACACTGTCAGTGGCCCGGTGCCGCGGTACTCGAACAGAACGGGAACCTTCTCCGTTCCGCGATTCTCCGAAAACGGGTGCGCCGACGCTTGTCTCACCGATTGACCACAGCACGCCATGACCGCTCACCTCGCTAATGCTTGCCGGAAGTCCCCGTGGACGACGGCCCATGGAGAACCCTGACTTCGATCAGAATCGCGCCCGCGGAACACGCCAGCCAGGCGATGAGGCGCTCGGGCCATGTTGCACCAATCCACCAGGCCACCGGCAAGGCCGTCCACAGGCTGAGGCAGAAGAAGCAATCGACGAGTTCGCCGAGCCCTGCCTTCCGCGCCAGGGCCCGGCCGCCGTCGAACACTCCCCACGGCCCGTGCTCGAGGTGCAGGAGGTGGGTCATGCGCCACACCGCCAGCACTCCGAGCACGATCCAGAACCACTCGCCGTAGGGCATCAGGCTCCCGCAATCTTACGCGGGAAGCCTGAGACAGAACCCAACCGTATCGTCGTCCCTCCACGACGTGCCGCAGTGGACGATGGTGCGGTCCCACGCCGTGAGGTGCACCACGTAGCCGCACGGCGGCAGGCTTGCCGTGGCCACGGTCCAGGTGCCGAACCTGTGCGTGAGCGTCGAGCCAGGATCCTCCGTTACCACGACGGTTCCGTTTGGCTCGGCGGCCAGGCTGTAGGGGCCCACACCCATGTTGTCCGTGATGTCGAACGTGCCATGGACAGTGACGCCCTTCAGGAAGTCGCCGCACGGGATCGCCGGATGGAAGCCGCCCGCATCCGAGTAGCCCGTGATGGTGACATCCGCCACCGGCGGATCCTGGTCGAAGGTGACCTTCACGCTCTGCCGCAGCGTACCGTCCGCAAGGCAGGTGGTGATGCCGGCGGCGTAGATCGGCGCCACCGTGCCAGCCACGCGCGCCTGCACGTGGATTGTCCACGTGCCCGTGAGACCCAGCGTGTTCCAGTACCCGAGCAGCCGGTTCGGGCTGGAGACGCGCCGCCAGGAGCCCAGCGCAGGCGTGCCGTGCTCGCGATAGGTGAAGTAGCCGTCTCCACTCGCGGTTTGCGCGATGGAGTAGCTCACCGCGGTGCCAGGGCCCGTCCCTTCCTCGACGGTGACCGAGAAAGGAGCCGCGATGGGGAGCACGGTGAACCCTTGCGTGGCCCACAGCCGGTACTCGAGGGTATCCGGCAAGGCCAATGACAACGCGCCCGGGATCTCACCGGTGATGCAGAGGGTGCCGCCGAACGGCCGTCCGCCAGCTGCCAGACCGGTGCCCTGATTGATCGCGCACACGGCCGCGCCGCTGATGTCGTAGAGGAACGGGTTGTACCCGGTGGGGACGTTCCCTGGCTGCACGAGGATGAGCGTTTCCTCCCGGTTGCCCCAGGTGGGCACCCAGTTGGGATTCGCGCATTCGGCCACGTCGTTCCACGAGAGAATCGCGCGGATGGGTACCACTCGCGGGCCCTCGGTGCAGGCGCGGCGGTAAGGATTCAGATCCACCGGCAAGTGCACCGAGTACTCGAGGCCTTCGGGCGGCACCGGCAAGTCGAAGACCTGCACGGAGGCCGTGCCGAGGCAGGTTTCGAACGTGCCGTTGTTGTTGAAGTCGGCCCAGAAGGTCACGTACTCGCGGCTGCCGTCGGTACACGGGCCGCCGGAGAAGCCGCTGGAGCGCTTGATGCGCAACACGCCGACCAGCTCGTCGCTCAAGCCCACGGACCGCAGCCCGACACAGTCCAGCTCCTCGTACACCGTGCTGCCGTCGGTGATGGGCAGGAAGATCTTGTCCACCACGTCGGCGAGCTTGAAGCCGAGCTTGTCCTGCGCGGCGTAGAGTGGGTGCGCCACGCCGAGCGTGGCTTCAGGGCTCTTGACGAGCTGCTTGATCTCGGCGAGCGCGTAGCGATGCGGCTCCACGCCGTGGCCCTTGTAGAGCGCCGCCAGCTCGAACAGGTTCAGCGCCTTCTTAGGCGCGACGGTCACCTCCTGCTGCAGATCGATCGCGTTGGCGATCTCGGGGCTGATCTTGAGGTCGCCGGCCTTGAACACGTCCACCCACGTCAGGAACCACTTCGGGTCCACCTGGATGTGCGTGTTGTGCACGTTGCCCCAAACCGGGACGAAATCCGGCGTGTCCTGCGGCGGCACGCTCTGCCAAGAGAGGATGGCGCGGGAGAGGATGACATTGGGAACCGTGCAGAACTTCCTGGGCGGGGTGGAGGGGATGCTCACCGCGTACTCGAGCCGCTTGCCGCCCGTGCTGCCCGCCGGGATGTCGTTGGCAGTGAAGCTCGTGTAGCCCTGGTCGATCCAGGTGGCGCCGTTGTCGAGCGAGATGTAGAAGCGCACGTACTCCTGCGTGCCGCTCGAACAGATGTCGCCGCCGTAGCCGAACGACTGCTTGACGAAGACCACCGCGTCGAGGCGATTGGCCTGGGGATGGAAGCCCACGCACTTGATCTCTTCGTACGTGGTGTTCCCGGTGACGCTCAGAACTGGTGCGAACGCGCTCGCTTTCAGGTTGCCGAAATAATTGGGGTTGCCGACGATGAGCGCACGGAATTGCGTGCGCTCCTTGGGGACATCGGCCACCGAGGCAACGGCGCCCGTTGCCAGCGCGCGAGTGGCGAGTTGCTCTTTGTGATGATCTTGCTTGGACATCGGTGCTTCTCCTAGCTCGTTGGCAGCGTTGAAATGCCACGCTGCGCGCCGGAATCCGCCGCCGTGTGCGTCAATACGAGGTGCAGACGTTCACGCGGCCGCAGAGCCACTTCTCGCGGACTTGCGAACTGAGCCCTGTCGATCTAGTTAAACGTCGCGTCGACGCACGATCGAACAACGCTCGCCCCGAGCGACGCACCCAAGCGTGCGGCTGAGCTGGTTCGCCGCGCCGACACCCGCTTAACGCAGAGAAGGGCTATCAGCGAGGCTCGCCGCAGTTGATCTGGCTCGAGGCCAACCTGAGCGCGCACGATACGATGCCGACCATCGCGTTCTTTCATCGGCCGCGATTCGGATCGGGTGCGCGAGACCAAACCGCGCGTGAAGATTCGAGCGCGGAAAACGACCAAGAAATAGGACCGTCGCTACCCGGGCCGGTCTGTCCTACTATCCACCTCGCGGCAGGTTGTTCGATTCCATCTCAGCCAGCGTTAGACCTGTAGAGGCCCATCACGAGCCGTAGCCCAAGTCTTGTCGTGTCCGACCCTGGCGGAATCCGCGCCATCGCACAACGAATCAGCGTGTGGCGGATCGAGCGTCGAGCGCTCGACGTACGATTTCCGGCACTCGACGATGAGGCCAACGCCGCCGTGCGCCGGCGCATCTCCGTGCATTACGGGGCGTGCGGCTGCCATCAGGG
This sequence comes from Vicinamibacterales bacterium, assembly GCA_036802945.1. Classification (GTDB taxonomy): domain Bacteria; phylum Acidobacteriota; class Vicinamibacteria; order Vicinamibacterales; family UBA2999; genus Gp6-AA40. Next base: position 12,207 of record DAIRVG010000104.1, on the reverse strand, counting down.
CCGCGTCGCCGGGTTCTGGACCTTGGCGATCTTCGTGCTGCTGGTCGTGACGGGTGTCGTTTCGATTCATGCGCTCAGCATCGGGCGTCTCGTACTGGTTTACTTCGCCATCTCGTTCGTCACGATGTTCATCGCCAAGATCGTCGGGCTGCGCCGTGCCCGGCGATCTCTCCATCAACTCGCCGACGAGCTCGATTCTTCGCTCGACACGATAAAGGTGGCCCATGGCTGAACGCTGCAGGCAGATTCAGGAGCGTATCGAAGAAACGCGCACCGAGGCCCGCGAAGAGTGCCGCAATGTGTCGCGCACGATCTCGGAGACGGTGTGTAGTTGGCTGCCCTGGCCGCTCGACGACATCTGCGATGTCGTCACGACGGTGATCACCGAGGTCGTATGCGGGATCGTGTGGGTCGTGATCACCGTCGTGAGCTGGGTCACCAGGATCGTGTGCGAGGTCGTCTTCGTCGCGGTGTGGATCGTCAGCCACGTCGTGGGCTTCCTCGAGTGGCTTGGCAACCGGATCCTCACATTTCCCGAGTGGTTGGGATGCCTCGTGGGCATACGATTGGGATCGAAACGATTCCGCATTTGTCCCATCGTGATCGCCAACGACGACGGCGTCCCGGTCGTCCCGCTCGCGACCATTCAAAGCCAGATCGAAACCGCCGTCAGGGTCTGGGCCCAATGCGGAATAGAGGTCATCGCATTGCCCATCACAACCGTCACCGGCCGCCCCTACCTGGCGAATGCGTCGGGGTGCAACGCGTCTGGCTATTTCGGCGGCGACAGGGTCGAGTACGAATCGCTGTCGTGCTGCCGGGGCTTCATCGAGAGTTTGCGGTGCCTTCGATTTCCGTCAGGGTTGATCTGGCCGAGACAGATTCTGAAGGCGATCTGGGTGGACACCATCAGTTCGGGCGAGCGTGGCTGCTACCTGCTTCCGGAGTCGTTCATCCTCGTCGCCTCGAGCGCGGCGCAAGACACGCTCGCGCACGAAATGGGGCACGCAGGCGATCTCCTTCACAGGGACGAGGCCGACAACCTGATGACAACCCCCACGCGAACGGGCTCGAATCTCACCAATTTTCAGTGTTGCACGGTGCGCACGAGCCGGTTCGTGACGCTGCTCTAGGCAGGTGGGGCGAGTTTTTCAATTGAAATGCGCGAAACGCTGCGCGCGGCGCCGGAACGAGCATTCGCACATCCTCGACACGGTCCGCCATGACGTCCTTCCGTGTGCCCGACGAGCATCGCCGCGATCTTCCGCCGGCCGTACCGCCGCGGGGCCCGCGCGAGGCCCGACAGGATCTTTCGGAGGAGGAGCCGGTCGGACTCGCCGCGCCGCCCGCGGCCATCACAGGCGGACACAACGATTATGGAAAAATAGTGGAGGTGGCGGGAAATCTGGCCTGAATTCGCCGACTTCCTAACAGAATTGGTGGAGGCGGCGGGAACACAAAGAGCGTCCGATTAAAGATCTGAAAACAAAGGTTTTGGAGGCGGCGGGAGTCGTGCCCGAAGGCCGAGGCGCGAAGCGCCGATGGCCGAGCGCCTGACATCGGCGCCGACACCAGACCGAACGAGCGCAGCGAGCGAGGGATGGTGGAGGCGGCGGGAGTCGAACTTGGCAGAGGTTCAGAAAACCGCCCATTTCTTGAAATCGCTCGATAAACTCACGCTCTCAAATCGACAGAATCGCTCGAAATCCCGCATCGACCCCCAAATTGCCCCCAGCAAGAACCTAGAATGGAAGCCTCACCTGATCTTGATAACGAATGTTCCAGCATAGCGCGTGGCACCCAGAACCGCAGATGGTGGGTGAGTCTGGCACCAGCCTGACGGCAAGCCTCACGCCAGGCGTGTACGCGGTTCGCGTCACCGCCATTACTGCGTGCGGCGCCGGCGCGGCGTCAAATCAGACCACGTTCCCGCTGACGGAACTCGCAACTGCTCGGCGAGATAAATGACGATAGTCCAGCGTTCAACCTCTGTGATGTTCGGCCTCGTATTCGCGTTGTTCGCCGGTGCGTGCAGTGATGCCCCCGCGCCACTGGCAGCGCCGAGTGTGGTCTCGCCAACGTCCGTTCCTGCGCTGACGTCGCCATCGCTGCCGCCGACCATCGTGCTGACCGGCCAGGTCACGGACAGCACCACCGCATCACCCATTTCCGGTGCAACGGTCTCAATCAACGGCAGGTATAGGACAACGACAGACGGTTCAGGAAACTACAGCCTCACCGGCTTGCTCGACGCGGGGCGCAACGGCGACTTTACCTATGTCTCGGCCAACAACTACGCAAGCGACTACCGCTACATCCGAGGCGCGTCTCAAAGTGTTCGGCTCTATCGCATCACGCGAATTACCGCAGGCGACTCGATGGTCGTGACTGTTGCGCCGGATGACACGCTCTGCGTGAACAACGTTCAAGACACGCTTGGCTTGGGCCAGGACTATGTGTGCCGAAGCGTGCGCGTCGTGGCACCTGCCGATGGCATCATGACACTGGAAGCACTCTCCACTCAGGCTGGGGCGCGCCCTGGTCTCGAAGTTGAAACCGTCGGCGTCTCTCCGTGCTGCTCTGAACGCATGGGCAATCCCGTCTCGATTCCGGTGACCGCCGGAACAGAGGTGGTCGCGAACGTCGAGATGGTTTACGGTTCGGCTGCCAGCCAATCATTCGTGTTGAACACGTCAATCGGGCGACAGTGACGCGTGTGATGTTCAAACGTGACTGTGTCGTTCTGCTTCTGATACTGGCGTCCGCGTGCGGCGGGAGCACGACAACAAGTCCCACGCCTCTGACGTCGAATGGGGAGGCATTTAACGTCACCGGCGTGGTCACCGATGACCAGGGCGTGCCGGTGGTGGGGGCCGAGGTGACGATGTCGCATTGGCTGGGAGGGATGGTCCGCAGGCCGTCGGTGCGAACGGATGCATCGGGAGGCTACACGATCGCGTTCACCTCCAATCCGTACATGAATGGCACGAACGGGAGTAGAGGTGCGGCGAGAGCCGAAGTCGTCGCCGAGGGGTACGAGTGGTATTGGCGCACTGTCCTCGCCACGATTCCACAGGTCACCGAGAACTTTCGTCTGCACCGCATCACGCGCGTTACGGCAGGAGACTCGATCCTACTGGCTGTTACACCCGACAACGGGCTGTGTACCGGCTGGCTGGCCGGGCCCTGTGGGAGACTACGGGTTGCGGCGCCGGCCGACGGCAACCTGACGATTGAAGCCATTCCAACCCAGGTACCTGCGGGGCTCCCCCAGATTGAAGCCTGCTGCCTCTCGGGCAACGAGCGTTACGGTAATCCGCTCACCCTTCCGGTGACCGCCGGGGCCGAAGTGTGGGTGGAGGTCGGTCAGGAGAGGCCGGGCTTTGACACAAGTGTGTCGTTCATAGTGAAGACCTTACTCGCACCGTTTTAGAACCCGTAGTCCACCCGGAGACACGATGCAGACGCCGTTCTCAGCCCGTTCGTTCGAGGGTGAGGTTGAGAGTGCGACGGCCCGAACACGTCGATGGCACGACAGTGAGGCGATCAATGTTGAAACGTGGCTGTGTCGTTGTGCTTCTAATTGTGGCGTCGGCGTGCGGCGGCAACTCGAGAACCAGTCCCACGCCCACGCGAACCCCCGACGGCGTTCTCGAATCGCACGACCAGTACGGTCCCGTCGATCCCGTTTGAACTAAGTCGGGACCGCGACTGATGACGCCGGCCAACTTACTGGTTTGGAGGCGGCGGGAGTCGAGCCGGTAAGGCGAGGCCGAAGGCCGAAGCCGACCTGCCTGGCTACGGCGCCGACAGCACGAGCGAGCGAACAACGTGAGCGAGTCGAGTGGTGGAGGCGGCGGGAGTCGAACCCGAATGGGTGGGTCTGAGTAACTAATTGACGGCGCGCGAGTTGTGGTCGCAACCTGTTCAGTTGTCGTCGCTTAGAGCCATCAACTAACTCCTCTCGGGTCCTCGCGCGTGCTCTGACTTCGTCCTGGGTCGTGGAGACATTGTGGAGACGGGGGGATAGTGGCTCACCGAGCACTGGCCACTCGCGCAGTCGTACGCTATTCGGTTGGCGGCTTGCTGCCGTTCGGTGCACTGAATGCCTTCGCCGGCGGTTACGACGGGCTCTCTGGCGTCGAAGGCGTTCCCTTGGAGTGGCTTGAAGGAAGCCTGTTCACCGAGTACTTCGTCCCATCGTGACAACGCGCCGCTCACGATCGGCCCGTCGGCGTCCGGCTTGCTGAGGCCGCTCTCAGCGTTGACGCGTCGTAGATGCGCCTCGACCGTTCTACGTCTTGCATGTGCGCTTCCACCCAGGTCCACACGCCGCAGACGGATTCGCCCAGGCTCTCACCGAGCGCGGTGAGCCGGTAGTCCACGCGCGGTGGAACTTCGGCGTGGATGCGGCGAGTGACCAAGCCGTCTCGTTCAAGCTGCCGCAGCGTCTTGGTCAGCATCTTCTGGCTGACGCCGCCAATGCGTTCCAGGAGACGGGAAAACCGCACTTCTTGCTGGCAGTCAAGAGCATCGATCACCAGCAGCGTCCATTTGTCGGCCACGCGCTCCAGGATCTCGCGGACGAGCGCCTCCTTCTTCGCCGCTGGGATAGACGACTTATACTGTGAGCCGGCATGGTATCCGGTCGGGAAGTATAGAACTCGCGGGTGCCTTCTTGCCACGAGGAACCGGACGATCTAGCGTCGAGGGATGACATCGGCAACACAGAACCGTCGACTGGGCTCGGCCGGACCGACAGTCTTTCCCTTGGCGCTCGGGTGTATGGGCATGTCGGGAATGTACGGTCCGGCAGATGAGCGCGAGAGCATTGCCACCATCCATGCCGCCCTTGACGCGGGCATCACACTGCTCGACACCGGCGACTACTACGGTGCGGGACACAACGAGCTGCTGATCGGCCGGGCGCTGCGTGATCGCCGGGACAAGGCGCTCCTCTCAGTGAAGTTCGGCGCCCTGCGCGGGCCGGACGGAAGCTGGCTTGGCATGGATGCGCGGCCGGCGGCGGTGAAGAACTTCTTTGCGTACACACTGACGCGACTCGGGGTGGATCACATCGACATCTATCGGCCAGGCCGCCTCGATCCGTCCGTTCCGATCGAAGAAACCGTCGGCACGATCGCACATCTCGTCAAGGTCGGATACGTGCGCGCGATTGGCTTATCGGAAGTGGGACCGGACACGATTCGGCGTGGGCAGGCGGTGCATCCGATCAGCGATCTGCAGATTGAGTATTCGCTGATCAGCCGTGGCCCGGAGGCCAAGATCTTCCCGTTGCTCGCGGAGCTTGGCATCGGCGTCACGGCGTACGGCGTGCTGTCACGCGGACTGCTTAGCGGCTCCAGGCCCGCCTCACAAGGCGACCTCCGTGCGTACCTGCCGCGCTTCACCGGTGACAACCGCGAGCGCAATCAGCGTCTCCTCGAGACGCAGCAGAAGATGGCGACAGAGAAGGGTGTGAGCGCCTCACAGCTCGCCATCGCGTGGGTGCTCGCGAAGGGCACGACGATCGTGCCGCTGATTGGTGCGCGCACGAGACTACAGCTGTCAGAATCGCTGGGCGCGCTCCAGGTGGCACTCACGCCTGGGGAGATAGCCCGCATGGAAGAGGCGATTCCCGCATCTGCGGTGGCCGGTACTCGTTACGACGAACATCAGATGCGCATCCTCGACAGCGAGCGTTAGGGACGCCCGCGTGAGCACAAAGGCGCACACACAATGCGAGTTTGGGATTCTTGGGACAGGTTATGTCGGGAAAGCCCTGGGCAAAGGCTTAATCACGATTGGCGACGACGTCAAGATGGGCTCTCGTGAGTGGGCTCTCGTGAGGCGAAGAGCGAGCAAGCGCTCGCCTGGGCGAAGGAGCTGGGCGCGAAGGCTTCTGTGGGACTTTCGCGGACGCGGCCTCATTCGGCGAGGTTGTCGTCCTCGCGGTGCTCGGCGTGGCGAACGAGAGCGCCCTCAGGATGGCAGGACCGGAGAGGTTGCGCCGGAAAGGTCGTGTTCGACGCGACCAACTCCCTCGACTTCAGTGGCGGGATGCCACCGACGTTGGCCGTGAGCGGGAAGGACTCGGCTGGCGAGCGTGTGCAGCGCCTCCTACCAGACGCTCTCGTCGTCGGCGTCATCTTGAGGGACTTCGGCTGGGGTATCGTCGATGTCCGCGGCATCGAGTCGTGTCGTTACTTCGAAGCGATGTGCATGGTGTGGGTAATCGCCGCGACGCGGACGAACAACTCGGACCAGGCATTCAAGCTGCTGAGAACGTAAGCCGAGAATGATTGGAGGGCGCCCGGGGGGGGCGCACCTTGCCCGCGCGTCGGGGCGCCCGATTCTGATTACTTCACCTGAATCGATTCGAGGTACTCGACGAGTCTCGAGAGACGTACGTCGATTCTCGAGTCGTAGGGGTTGAGCTCTTGGAACAATGGGCCCCAGACCGGCATTTCGCCCGACCCGTGTGCCGCCGGCCTCCGGCCGATGATGAAGGCGGTGACGTCGGCTTCGGGGAACCGTCCTCTTTTTCGTTTCGATAGCGTCGTGAGGTCTGGAGGAACTGCCTTCAGCGAGGACGCGACCGGACCGTCGCCCTTACCGGTGCGGCCGTGACACGCCGCACAATAGAAAACGTAGGTGTCCCGACCTGACTCAATGGTCTCCGACGGAGCACGGTCTTCGGGACGTTGTTCGGCGCTTGCCCATGTCACGGCGACGATCAACAAACAAGTGACTGCGGGGCTTGTTCTCATTTGTTAGGTCGCCTGGAGACCGAACTTCTGATCCTGTAGCTCACCCGATCACGATTGATGCCAAGAAACTGTCCCCGCAAATCTGATTAGTGCCGCTTGGTTCCGCCGCCTGCACAACCGAATCGGACGCCGCACAACCCGTACATTGCGAAGTTTCCCGCGCGACTGGATGAAATTTCGCGTTTCACCGTCGCAAGCTGGCAGCTGCAGGCGCGCTCGACGCCCTGTTGCAGCGGCACAATCGTTGCCCTTCAAATCAATATGTCCACGACGTTCCCGGTGATCGCTGCGACGTCATGTCCAGTCTGTGGGCGGCCGGTCGAGCCGACGCCCGACAGCACCTGGGTTATTGCGTGGTATAGCTGCCGGCGCTGCGGCCACGAGTGGTCCGCGCGCATTCGGTATGGCCGACCAGACACTTCGGCAGGAGGCGAGGTCTTCGTGCACAGCCCGGCGCACAATGAGCGACGGTGACCCAGATGATGCGAATGTTGTGATGGGAGATCATCAAATGAAACGTCAGTTGATCGTTCTCGTTATGGTCGCTGCAGCATTCGGCGTGGCATCTTGCACACAAGGCGCACCGCCGGAGTCTTCTTCGCCGGAGCCCGCAGCCACTACTCCAGCGGTTAACCCACCCGCGGCCGAAGACGTCGAAGCCGTGATCACCCAGTTAGAACGCGACTGGGTCGGAGCGATCGTGAAGAAGGACGCTGCCGCTCTTGATCGACTCCTTGCCGGCGAGTTCAATGGAACCAGCCCGACGGCGCACACGTACAACAAGGCGATGGCCATTGAAGATCTCAAGCCCGGCGCGTACGTCGCGGACTCCATGGATCTTGACGAGATCTCCGTCAATTCGTACGGTGGCGACATGGCGGTGGCCTTCACGAGCCAGGAGGAAAAGAGCCGGTACGAAGGAAGAGATACCAGCGGTCATTACCACTTCACCGACGTCTGGGCCAAGAAAGACGGCCGGTGGCAAGCCGTGGCGTCGCATGGTACCCGTTTCGACAAGAGACACTAGCCGTGAACCTGTTGTCGTACGGTGAGTTCAGTACGGACAGACATGACGCGGCCGCTCGGCATCTTCTGTGCCTCTCAATCTGCCGAACACTATCGTGGTCTGCGTCGGCTCATCCGGGGCGGGGGGCGTAGAACTGGAGGTATCAGATGTCTTGGCGAGTCAAGCTGCTGTCGCTCGCGGCGGTTCTTGTGTTCGCGTTTGCGGCCGGGTACTCGTCGGCGCAGAACCCGACCCTCAAGACTGCCATGCGCACCAAGCTTCTCAACGCGCAGCCACTGCTCGAAGCCGTGGTCACCGCGGACTTCGCTGCGATTGGCCGATTGGCGGATGCACTGAATCGAATCAGTGAGACCGAGCTCGTGTCATGGCAAGTCAACCCACAGCCTGAGTACAAAAAACAGGCGATGTCATTCGTCCTTGCTGTCCAGGGACTCCGCGAAGCCGCCGCCAAGCGAGACATCGACGCTGTGCTGGCGGAGTACACGGAGCTCGTCTCCAGCTGCACTCGGTGTCACGCGCACGTGCGCAGATCCCGCGTGGTTTCCTTCGAAACGCCGCCTTTCCGCGCCGCTAGCCGGGAGTCATGAACACATTCGCGCGGCGCGTGCTTGGAGCTGCGGTTCTGGACAGGCGCACGTATGAAGAAGTCGAAGCGGATGCCCGCGCAACCGGCCAAGCCGTAGGCGTCGTCGTGCTGGCCAGCGTCGCGGGCGGGATCGGGTTACTCGGTCTGGGGGCGCAGACCCTTCAGTCTCTCGTTGCTGGAATCGTTGGATCGCTGATCGGCTGGATGGCCTCGCAGCGTCAGGGTGCCCCGGCGTGTTTCGGCCGTCGTCCAATCGCCGTCCTGGATACCCAGCTTCGCCGCGAGCCGCGGATGCATCTCGACGTGCGGCTCGGGGGACTGTTTGACGAGCGGACCGATCCGCGCGTCTGCGTTCCCGACAGAAACTGACTCACCACTCGCCTACCTTTGCCGGACGCGCGGAGCAACCTCTGCGGTCACCGCCGCCGCTGTTATGCGAAAAAACTCGCGCCGCTGGGGACCCAGTCACGTCTGTGGTACCGCGCGCGGCGTCTTTCGCCCATTCTCGGAAAGAAATTGGTGGCACGGCGCGTGCCCTCTCGGCTGTTGAACACTCGGTGACCTCCCATTTAGGAGGATTCGGCCATGCTTGCCACGATTCTCATTCGCGCCCCGTTGGTGCTGTTTCCGCTGCTGGGGGTTCCTGAACCGCCGCGCGACTGTCAATTGGAACTGCTAACGCCTCAGGCCCTCGAGGAACGCACGCTCGGAGAGTTCGACCGGCGGGTGACGGCGTTCGTGACGCTGCACCGTGAGGTGGCCCGGTCGCTACCGCCGGTCCACGTGTTTCTCGACGACGAAGGCGGGTTGGCGAGCGACGAGTTACGTGAGTCGCTCGTTGCCGCGCGTCCACTCGCGCGGCCGGGAGTTTTCTTTACGCCCGCCGTTGCGGAGCTCCTCAAAAGACGTATCGACGACGCACTGCTCTACGGCGTAGGGTCCAGCGCGATGCCGCTGTACGAACCACTGCCCGGCGAACCCGCTCCTGCCGTCAATCAGCCGTTTCCATCGGTGCTCGGGTCAGTCCAGTGGCCGGCCCTGGTGAGGGCACTGCCGGCCGTCCCTCGCGAACTCGACTACGCATTCTGGGGCCGCGATCTCGTGCTCGTGGACCTGGATGCAAATCTGGTCATCGATATTCTGTCAGAGGCGCTGCCTGAAGGGGCTCGCCCTGGTGTCGTGTATCTGTAGCAGCGGAGTGCCGTGAAAAGGAGTTGACGCCAATGATAGCGACAGCAACACTGCAAACAATTTGGGACTGCCGATGGAGCAGGCCTGGCTATCGCGTGCTCGGCGTTGCGGACCACCTGCAGCCCGAGAAGCTGTGGGTCTGCATCAGGCGTGGCGAACGGAGTGGCGTCACCGAAGAAGAATGCGAGAACTGCCCCCATTGGGAGGCACTGCCTGAACCGACGAAGTGGAACTGAGCACTCGTAGGAATCACAAGACTTGAAGTGGAGGTTGTCATGTCCCAAAGGACGGAACGGGCGGTGTTGAATCACCTGATTGAGACCTGCCGAGACGTCGAATGGGGACTCACGATCGGCACAGGATCTCGCGTTCGTGTTGCCCGTCGTCCCGTCACTGAGATGGGCGCCAATTGAACTACCCGCTGAGGTCGACCCCCATCGATCCATTGGGCGTACCTGCGCGTAAGCCTCACCTTGATTCTTGGAGGTGCCCCAGTAGAAGTCGCCTGAGGCGGACACCTAAGATACATAGATAGTTAGTGGTGTGGAGGCGGCGGGAGTCGTTCTACCTAGATCCTCAAAGCTCCACGCATGCTCGACGCCAGCGTGTCAGGCGTGGGCGAATCGTCCGAAACGGGCCCGGAACGCATCTTCGCCAAGGCCCGCGGCCTGCGAGAGCGCGGCGACCCACGCCGCGTTCGTAAAGTCGCGGGGGCCGAGCCGCACCATGTACTCCCGCGCCACCTGATAGCTTTCGGTCGTGACGTCCACGGCACGCCGCCGGCCCTTGCCGCTCGGATCGAGGACGTTCGCAAAAGGGATCGGCGTGAACTCACCTCCCTGGATGGTCACGAGCGCGCCCGAGCCGCCGTTGAGGAGGTAGTTCACGGCGGCGTAACCGAGATCGCGAGCGTACTCGGCGTCGAACGGGATCGGCGGGGCGCACCGCAGCTCGTAGCCAATCGTCTTGTCCACGACCGTCACCTTGATGCCGCGTTGCTCGAGCCGCATCTGGACCTCGTTCTTGACCTTCCGTCCGAGGTCGATTTCCGTGACCCGAATGTTGCCCTGTGCGTCGCGGTCCACGTCCTGCAGTTCCGCCACTTCGCGGGGGCTGAAACGCTCGACGAGGGCTTCGGAAAGGAGGGCAACGCCGTACGACTTGCCCATCGCTCGCCGCTTGATGATGCTCCCCTCGACGATGTCGGCAATGGCGGAGAGCGAGATCAGCCCTTCTGGGAACTCTTCGGGAATGATCGTGCACGTCGCGCTCGCGGCTTTGCCGATGCCCAGCGTCAAATGCCCGGTGGGCCGGCCCATCGTCACGCCAAGGTACCAGCGGCCGGTCGTTTTCGAATCCTCCATAAGGCTCTTCACAATACCGACGGCGGTGTGACGGGCCGTTTCGTAGCCGAGCGTCGCGAGCGGCAGCGGGAGGCACAGATCGTTGTCGATGCTCTTGGGCACCTGCACGACCTTCACGACGCCGCGGCGCTCGATCGCGACGGCGCTGCGCACCATGTCGTCGCCGCCAATGCAGACGAGCGCGTCGATCTTGAGCTTCGCGAGCGCCGCGACCGTGTTCTCCAGGCTCTCGGGGTCGCGCGTTACGTCGCGCCGCGAGGAGCCGAGGAGCACGCCGCCATCGAGGTGGATGCGCGACACCTCCTCGATCGTCAACTCGTGCTGTTCGTCGGTATAGCGCTGGGCGAGCCAGTCGAAGCCGTCGTTGAAGCCGATCGGCGCGCATCCAACCTTGATGGCTTCGATGGCGACCGCGCTGATGACGCCGTTCGTCCCGGGCGCGGGACCGCCGCCGACGATGATACCGATGCGTTTGATGGGCATGGCTGTTGACTGCGAACGGCTCCTTACTTACGGCGTCATCGAACCGAGGTACTCGAATCGCTGGCGGAAGGCACCTGGCGTCAGATGGGCCGCATCAGCAAGCCGGTCCACCCAGGCAGCGTGAGCGAAATCCTCGCCTTCGAGTCGGATCATATAGGCGCGGGCGACTCGGAACCCCTCACTCTTGGTGTCCACGAGGCGCACCTTCGTCTTGCCGGTCTCTGGCTCCTTGAGATCGTCGAATGGAATTGGCACCAGACGCCCCCCTTGGATGCTGACCATGGCCCCGCTGCCGCCGCCCAGCAGGAATCGGACGGCGCTGTACCCGAGGTCGCGGCAGTACTCAGCATCGAAGGGAATAGGGTCCGCGCAGCGGAGCTCATAGCCCACGTTCTTGTGGGTGATCGTGACGCGGAGACCGCGTTCGCTGAGCCGCCCCTGTACCTCGGCTTTGACCTTTCGCGCGAGATCGACTTCGGCGAACCGCACGTGTCCGTGCTCGTCGCGCTCGACGTCCTCGAGCTCGGCGAGCTCGGTCGGATCGAGCTTGTCGATCAGACCCTCGCCCAGCACCGCGACGCCGAAGTGGCGCCCCATCGCCCGTCGCTTGATGATCGCGCCTTCGACAATGTCGCAGAGCGTGGCAAACGGCACTGTCAAGTTAACGTCGACCACGGCCACGTGTGGCGTTTTCGCGATGCCGAACACGTCAGGCCGCTGCCGCGGTGTTCCACGCAATGAACGCGCGGGAGCGCAGAAGTCGCTGATGGCCGGCGCGGAGCTGAT
>DAIRVG010000103.1:13064-21387 GCA_036802945.1 Vicinamibacterales bacterium | reverse complement strand
GTCTTCGTGGCCTTCGTGGCGAACGCCGCGGCGCGGGCGGCCGTCTCGCGTGCGTCGGCGATGCAGTCGGGGATACCGATCGATCGAAATCCGCTGCCGGTGACGAACAAGCCGGGGATCGCCGCGAGATGCGACTCAATCGTCGCGATGCGCTCCAGGTGGCCGACTTCATACTGCGGACTCTGGCGAGTCCAGCGGTACAGCCGTGAGAAGAGTGGATCGCCGCGCGTTGGCATGATGTCGGCGAGCGCTTCGCGGGCCGTCTCGATCAACTCCTCGTCGGTCCGTTCCAGACGATGGGGATCCCGGCCTCCGCCAAGAAACGCGCGCACGAGGACGTGGTTGTCGGGCGCGCGATGCGGCCATTTCGACGTCACCCACGTGGCCGCGAGGAGCGGATTTCGCTCCACGCGCGGGACGACGAACCCGCTGCCTTGCATCGGATGATCGATCTGATCGCGGCGATAGCCGAATGCGACGGTCGCCGTCGAGGCGTACGGCACTTCTTCGCAGAGCGCCGCCAGCCTCGTGTTGATGCCGCGGAGGATTCCGCCGGCGGCGTATGCGGGAACGGCCACGATGACCGACTTCGCGCGAACATGCCCGGCAGTGGTGTCGAGCACGAACGTTCCCGCATGCTGCAGATCGGTGACGCGCGTGGAGGTGGCGATGGTTCCCGGGGCGACGGCCGTGGTGAGCGCATCCACAAGCTCGCCCACGCCCCCGGGCAGCGACACGAACGCGCCCTGCGGCGACGGTCTCATGCGCAGCGCGCGGAACGCACGGATCACGCTGCCGGACTGGCGCTCCGCATCGACGAGGCGGGGGAACAGCGCGCGGATGGACAGGCGATCGACGTCGCCGGCGTGGATGCCGGCCAGCAGCGGCTCGGCAAGATAGTCGACGGCTTCCTCGCCGAAGCGGCGGCGGACGAACGAGGCGATTGATTCATCCTCGTCGGACGGGTCACCGGGAATCAACGCTTCGCACGCCATTCGCAGTTTGCCGCGGAGCGAAAACAGCGACGAGCGCGCCAGCGCGCTTACGCGCACCGGGAATCCGAGGAACGATCCCTCCGGGATCGGATGCAGTCGCCCATGACGGAGGACGTACGCCCTGCGCGGCGTCAGCGTCGAGACCAGGCGATCCGCGATCCCCAGCTCGCGGCAGAGACCGACGGCAGCGGGCTTCTGCACGAGCATCGAGTCGGGCCCGCCATCGATGACCCAGCCATCGATCCGATCGGTGTGAATGACACCGCCAGGACGGTCGGATGCTTCGAGGACGCGTACGCGTGTGCCGCCGCGCTGCAGCTCGTAGGCGGCGGCGAGGCCAGAAATGCCTCCGCCAACTACAGCTACGTCGACGGTGTCCATGTCACCTGCTGGGCCAACATCGTTTGTGGCGCGGACCCTCCGGGTCCGCGAATCTCGTCACCGCATCTGCCGTGACGCTCGATGAACATATTGCGCCAGCATCTGCACGTTCTCGACCGGGGTCGACGGCAGGATGCCGTGACCCAGGTTGAAGATGTGTCCCGGACGTCCGGCCGCGCGAGTGAGGATGTTTTCCGCCTGGTCGAGCATTCGGCGCGGTGGACCGAGCAGCAGCGTCGGATCGAGATTGCCCTGCACCGCCCGGTCGAAGCCGATCTGCTCCCACGCCTCGTCGATCGGCACGCGCCAGTCGACGCCGATGACGTCGCCGCCCGCCTCGCGCAATTCGTCGAACATTGTCGCCGTGCCCGTGCCGAAATGAATCGACGGCACGCGGCCGGCAAGCGCCTGGAAGATCTTCTGCGAGTGTGGCAGCGCGAATTCGCGGTAGTCGGCGGCGCTCAGCGTGCCGATCCACGAGTCGAACACCTGCACCGCGTCGACGCCGGCGTCAACCTGCGCCACCAGATAGTCGGCCACGACGGTGGCGAACTTGTCACACAAGCGATGCCAGGCATCGGGATGGCCGTACATCAGTGACTTCGTGCGTGCGAAAGTATTCGAGTGTCCGCCTTCGATCGCGTACGACGCGAGCGTGAACGGCGCGCCGGAAAATCCGATCAGCGGCACGCGTCCGTTCAACTCCTCCTGGACCAGCTCGATCGCTTCCAGCACATGGGCAAGCGCTTCGCGTGGCTCGAAGAGTTTCAGCTTGTCGATGTCGGCGGGCGATTCGATCGGGTGCTCGATCTGCGGCCCTTCACCCTTGATGAAATCAAAGGGGAGTCCCATCGGCTCGAGCGGGAGGAGCAGGTCCGAAAAGAGGATGGCCGCATCCACCTCGATCCGGCGGACCGGCTGCAGCGTGACCTCGGTGGCGAGCTCGGGTGTCCGGCAGATCTCGAGGAGCGAGTACTGCTCGCGAAGGGCGCGGTATTCTGCCATGTAGCGGCCGGCCTGGCGCATGAACCAGACAGGGGTCACGTCGACAGGCTCGCGGCGGCACGCTTTCAAGAACCTGGAATTGGGCACGCTCAAGACACACCTGCGTTGAGCATTGAGCATTCTGCCTTGGGCATTGTGCGTTGAGGAGCTAGTCCTTGACGGTAATGTTCAGGAGCTCGCGCGCGAGCGTCACCAGCTCCTCTAGCCAGAGCGGTTTATAGCGGAGCTCGGCGCCGAGCTCTTTGATCTCATTCGACTGCGCGTCGTCCAGGTAATAGTCTCCCGTGACGATCGCGACCGGCGTATTGGTCAGGTCGGGGATGGCTCGGATCGCGCGGAGAAATTGGAGCCCGCTCGTCAGCGGCATCCGGAGATCGAGGATGACGGCATGCGGCCGATGCCGCTGCGCAAGGCTCAGCCCCTCGTCGGCCGAGAGCGCGGCCCACACCTCAAAACCTTCCAGACGAAGCATTCGCGAAAACGTGTCGGTGACACTGACGTCGTCATCGACGATCAAAACGCGCGGGATGGGGTCATTGGGCGTAGAAGGGGACACCGGGTCATTGTGCGGCCGGGCTTTGAGGTCGTCAAGCAATCTCGTGCTATATTCAGCCCCTTTGCACGGATCTCGTTCTCGTTGTTGTCGGTACGCACACGCGTCGGAGGTTGTGTGAGCCCAATTCTCGTGCGGCCTGTCCGCGAGCAGCTCGAGCACGACCGCATCATTCGCCTGCTGCAAGCAAAATATAAGAGAAAATTCGAAGTCGCCATCAACCCGGGCAACGAACAGACGTCGCCCGTCGGGGGGCCTCCACCCTGGTACCCCGACCTCGTGCTGCAGGACGCGCGCGGAAAAAAGCTGCTGGGCGTGGTCGAGGTTGAAACCGCCGAGTCGGTCAATCATCTCGAGGCGATGTCGCAGTGGGTGGCGTTTTCGCGATTCCGTACGCCGTTTCACCTCTACGTGCCCGTCTCCATGATCGATGTGGCGCGCCGTCTTTGCCAGGATATGCAGATTCCGGTCGGCGAGCTCTGGGCGTATTCGATGCTCGGCGATCAACTCCGCTTCAATCTGGTGCAGCGCTCGGCGCAGGCCCCTGAAAGCAAGCCGCGGGCGAGCGCGCCCGCGTCACGTCCATCCGCCACTCCCGCCGTTCGTGCGGGTGCAAACGGCCAGTCGCGCGCGAAACGCCCTGTCGCGCACGCCTCTCGGCCCAAAGCCGCCGCAAAGAAGACCGCACGTGTCAGTGCCCCCGCGCATCGCGCGGCGGCGCGAAAGCCCGCTGCACGCCCGGCGCGGGCCGCCGCGAAGAAGAGTTCCTCGACTTCGCGGGCGCAGAAGCGTAAGTAACGACCCGTGCCGTTCCTTCGCGTGATCCGCGACAAGCGCGGATACGAGACGACGTACCTGATGCATTGGTGCCGCGAAGGTAATCGCCAGCACTCGCGGATTCTGTACGTCTTTCGCACGCCGGGTGGCATTCGGGTCGGGCGCGAGGCACTCGAGGCGGACGTTCTGAAGCAGATCGAAGCGCAGCATCCGGAGATCGAGTTCGACTGGAACGCGGTGTTCCACAACCAGCAGGTCGTCGAGGCGTCAACCGAGCCGCGTCGTCCCCGCAAGCGCCCGTCGACCGAGGCGCCGGCAGAGCCACGTCAGACGCAACCGCAGCAACCGGCGCCGCGGCCCGCGATTCCGTCGAAAATCGAAGGGGCGACCGCGGACGAGCAGATCGCGTTTCTGGTGCGCTGGCATGCCGTCATCCGGGAGCGAATCCCGCAGCGCATTTCGGATCCGGCTCGCCAGCAGGTGCTCCTTGCGCTCGCCGAGCGCCTCAATTCTGTCGCGTGGACCGACGTGGATCAGATCACGGCCGGTCTTCAGCAGGCTGCCGAAGCGCTCGAACGTCTGTCGCACGTGTTCGCAAAGCGCCGCCGGCGCCCGAAGAAGCGCAGCGGATCAGCCGCCGGGCCCGCCGCGCCTCTCATGTCGAACACCGAGACGGGCGCCGATGTGTCGCCGGATCCGGTTGTGGACGAAGAGGCCGGCTCCTCCGACGAACCGTCCGACGACTCTATCCCCGACGTGTGATGTCCTGGTTCCTCGCCTTGCTGGTCCGGCTCGGAGAGCTCGGGCCGTGGGGTCCGGTTCTGTTTGCGCTGATGTACATCGCCGCCGCCGTGACGATGGCTCCAGCGTTTGTGCTGGCCGTCGCCGCCGGTGCGTTGTTCGGCGTGTGGAAGGGTTCGCTGCTCGTGTTCGTCAGCGCGACGCTGGGAGCAATAGCGGCGTACGGCATTGCGCATCGACTTGCGGGGACGCGGCTGTTCTTGTGGGTCTCTCGCGACCGGCGCGTCGCAGCCGTTCGTGCGGCAGTTGCGGGCGAGGGCGCATGGGTGCAGTTTCTGCTGCGTCTGTCGCCGATCGTGCCCTATGTGCTCGTCAATTACGCATTCGGACTGAGCCGAGTGCGCTTTCGCGATTTCCTGCTGGCGTGCCCCGGCATGATCCCGACAATTGTGATGTACGCGTACTATGGAAAGGTGGTGGGGGACGTCGCAAAGGTGGCTGCTGGCGTCGTGCCGCCGCGCGGACCCGAGTATTACATCCTCCTCACCCTGGGTCTGGTCGCCACTGTGGTCGCGACCATGGCCATCACGCGGGCGGCGCGCCGCGCCATCGAAGAGCAGCAGAAGATCCGGCCCTAGGCCATCGGTCGCGGCGAAACCGATCTCGCCGCTGCGGCATCGATGATCCATTCGACACGTTCCTCCGCCGCGCGCAGCAGCTGCGCGGGATAGCGCGAGACGTTGAGTTCCCCTTCGATCGCTGCAGTAATCGCGTCGGCTTTCGTCGATCCGGCGGCCATCACGATGATGGCTGTGGAGTCGAGCAGCGCCGGGGGCGTCTGCGTGATGCGCCATTGATTCAGCTTCGGCACCCAGACACCTGTCGCCAATTCATTGTGCTCTTGCAAGACGGGCCACGGAGGCACGGAGACACGGAGGCTATGTTTTCTCCGTGACTCCGTGACTCCGTGGCCTGTCTCAGCGACAAGCGGGCTTTCCGGGAATATGGACGCGATGTGGGCGTCCACACCGATGCCGAGCAGCGTCACGTCGAACAAGGGACCCGCTATGTCGTCTCGCCGCGCACGCAGCATCGCGTCGTACTCGCGTCCTGCATCGACGGCTGGAACCTCTCCACGCATTCGATGCACGTGCGTCGGGGGAATCGGCACGTGCTGGATCAGCGTTCGATTCACCAGACCGAAGTTGCTCTCCGGGTGACCGGGCGGCACGTTGCGCTCGTCACTCCAGAAGAGGTGTACGCGCGGCCAGTCGATCCGTGCCCGCCACGGGTGGTCAGGATCGGCCAGATATTCATAGAGCAGGTCAGGTGTGTGTCCGCCGGTCAGAGATACCGCGGCCGCGTTCCGGATGACGATGGCGCCTTCGATGAGTGAGGTGATTCGCTCGGCCCCTGTGTGGGACATCTCCGCTTTGTCGCGAACAACGGTCAGTTGCGCCATGCGCGGCCGTCACGCTCCATCAGCCGGTCCGCCTCCGAAGGTCCCCAGGTGCCGGCCTCGTACGTCGGAATCGGCGACGTGGTGTCCTGCTTCCACCCATCGAGGATCGTCTGTACGGCCTCCCAACCGGCCTCGACCATGTCCATGCGATGGAACAAGGTCTGATCGCCGGCCATTGCATCGACCAGGAGCGTTTCGTAGCCGGTCGTCGGCTCGGTCTTGAAATACTTCGCGTAGCCGAAGTCCATCGTCACCGTCTTGAGCCGGACGAAGGGTCCTGGCACCTTTGCCTCGAAGGAGAGTGAGATGCCTTCGTCGGGCTGAATGCGGATGACGAGGACGTTTGGACTGAGCTCGCGCACCGACGTTTCACGGAACAGGAGCTGTGGTGGGCAGTTGAACTGGACCGCGATCTCGCTGACGCGGCGCGGCAGCTTCTTGCCTGTGCGCAGATAAATGGGGATCCCCGCCCATCGCCAGCTGTCGATGAACAGGCGCATGGCGACGAATGTCTCTGTGCGCGAGTCGGGGCCGACACTCGGTTCCTTCGTATAACCGGTGTACTGTGCGCGGACCACGTGATTCCCGAGGTCCGGTGGCGAGAGCGGCGGAACCGCGTGCAGCACCTTGACCTTCTCGTTACGCACGTCCTCGGCGGCGAAGGAGATCGGCGGCTCCATTGCCACGAGCGTCATCACCTGGAACATGTGGTTCTGGACGCAGTCGCGCAGCGCGCCCGCCTTGTCGTAGTACGCGCCGCGATGCTCGACGCCCGCTTCTTCCGCAACCGTCATCTGCACGTGATCGACGTAGCGCCGGTTCCAGGTCGGTTCGAAGATCCCGTTCGCGAACCGGAAGGCGAGGATGTTCTGGACGGTCTCTTTGCCGAGGTAGTGATCGATCCGGTAGATCTGCGATTCGCGCAGCCCTTTCGTCAGCTGCGTATTCAGCGCCCGCGCGCTCTCGAGGTCGTAGCCGAAAGGCTTTTCGACGATGACGCGGCGCCAGCCTTCGTGCTCGCTGGTCAGTCCCGCCTCGGCGAGGCGCTCGCCGATGGTTCCGAACAGATCCGGCGGCACGGCAAAGTAAAAGAGGTAGTGTGCCGGGATGTTGTGGCGAGCGCGGATCTCCTGAAGCTTGTTCTTCAGCCGCTCGAAGAGCGCTGCGTCGTTGAACTCGCCGGAGATGTAATACAGACGATCTTCAATCCGCTTCCATTTGTCCGCTTCGAGTGGCTCGCCTTCCACGTTGCGCACCTGCTCGCGCAGCTGCGCGCGGTAGGCCGCCTCGTCGATCGCCGGGCGCGCCACCCCGAGGATCGCGAATTCATCGGGCAGGTGTCCGTCTTCCGCAAGGTTGTAGATGGCGGGAAGAAGTTTGTGCCGCGTCAGATCCCCGGACGCGCCGAAGATCACAAAGACGCACGGATCAGCGCGGAGGTTCGACATGGCCGCCGAACTGCGCGCGGAGTGCCGACAGCAGCTTCTCCGCGAAGGTGTGATCGCGGCGCGACCGGAAACGGATGTAGAGCGCGGTGGTCAGGACGTCGGCCGGGACGTCCTCGTCCATCGCCGCCTGCACCGTCCAGCGCCCTTCGCCCGAGTCAGCAACCGTGCCGACAAACTGTTCCAGCTGCGGGTCCGCGATAAGGGCCAGCGCTGCAAGATCGAGCAGCCACGAGCTTACGACGCTCCCTCGCCGCCACACTTCGGCGATCTCGGCGAGCTTCAAGTCGTAGCGATGGTTCTCGGGCAGCGCGCTGCTGGTCGCATTGCGCATGATGTCGAATCCCTCGGCATACGACTGCATGAGACCGTACTCGATGCCGTTGTGGATCATCTTAACGAAATGACCGGCGCCTGCCGGCCCGCAATAGAGAAACCCTTCATGCGCGGTCGTCTTCGAGATGTCGAGGCCGCGCGACGGCGTGATGGCTCCCTGGCCCGGCGCCAGCGTTCGAAAGATCGGCGTGAGCCGTTCCGCGGCGTGCTGAGGCCCCCCAATCATCAGGCAGTACCCGCGCTCGGCGCCCCAGACGCCGCCGCTCGTGCCGACGTCGAGATAGTGGATGCCGCGGGGCGAGAGCAACGCGGCGCGCCGCACGTCATCTTTGAAGTGGCTGTTGCCGCCGTCGATGATCGTGTCGCCCGGTTGCAGCTGCTCGGCGAGCGCAGTCACGGTCTGTTCGGTCGGATCGCCCGCAGGTACCATGAGCCACACCGCGCGCGGCGGAGTGAGGCGCGCGGCGAGGTCGGCCAGCGACGAGGAGCCGGCGGCTCCGCCCCTCGCAATTCCCTGCACCGCGTCCGGATTGCGGTCGTACGCGACGACCTGGTGGCCGCCCGCCATCAGCCGGCGCGCCATGTTGCCGCCCATCCGGCCCAACCCAATCAGGCCCAGCTGCATTGG
>DAIRVG010000103.1:0-12964 GCA_036802945.1 Vicinamibacterales bacterium | reverse complement strand
ATTGGGAGTTCATTTGCAGAGCTCGTCGATCTTTCGGATGCGGGCGATGTGGCGTCCGCCTTCAAAGGGCGTCGCGAGCCACACGCGCACAATCGCGAGCGCTTCGGTTTCCGTTATCGTCCGCTGGCCCAGCGACAGCATGTTCGCGTCGTTGTGCGCCCGGTTCCAGATCGCGACCTGCTCGTTCCAGCACAATCCGCAGCGGATTCCGCAGATTCGGTTGGCCACGATTGCCTCGCCGTTCCCCGACCCGCCGAGCACGATGCCCCGCTCGAAGTCTCCGCGGGCGACCGCCTCGGCCACGGGCCGGATGAAGTCGGGGTAGTCGCACGGGGCCTCGGAGTTGGTCCCGAAATCGTGGACCGTGTGGGCCCCGGCCTGCAGCATTTTCTTGATGGCTTCTTTGTAGGCAAAACCGGCGTGGTCGGACCCGATCGCGAGTTTCATCAGGACACTAACTATAGCCATAGCGGGGCGAGCCTTTTCAGGCTCGTCCGCGAACCCGGAGGGTTCGCGCCGCTCTGACTCTTGACGCGCCCTGCTGTTATACTCATTCGCATGCGAAATACCGCTAAGTTCCTGGCGGCGGGAGCACTTGCGCTCGCCCTGGCGTTGTGCGCCCTTCGGGTGACGGAGATCTCTGCGTATGCGCAGGCGCAGCCGGCCGGGCCGGCGCAACCGGCGCAGCAGCAACAACCGCAGCAGCCGACCTTCCGCTCCACCGCGGAGCTGGTCACGACCGACGTGATCGTCCGCGATTCCAAGAGCGAGCAGTTCATGGCTGATCTCAAGCCGACCGATTTCGAAGTGTTCGAAGACGGCGTCAAACAGGATCTCGCCTCGATGGTGCTGATCCACGGCGGACGCGCGTACAACACGCTGGCGCCGCCGCCCGCGCCGCTGCAGGAGGGAATCATCCTGCCGGTGAGTCGTCCCACGAACGATGCGGCAGGGCGCGTGTTCCTGCTGTTCGTCGACGACCTGCACATGGACTTTCAGAACACGCCGCGCATCCGCGAGATCTTCCGCAAGATGCTGAAGAACCTGATCCACGACGGCGACATGTGGGGCATGGTGAGCACCGGCACCTCCTCGATTTCGATCGATCTCACCTACGACCGCGCGCTGCTCGACGATGCGATCAACCGAATCAGCGGGAACGGTCTGAAGCCGACCGAAATCATCAAGGGGCAGCAAGGGGCGGACGGTCCGGTCGAGTTGAAATACCGCGCGCACGTCGCGTTCACGACGGCGAACTCGTTGATGCAGAACCTCGAGAAGCTTCACAACCGTCGCAAGGCGGTCATCTGGGTGAGCAGCGGCTACGATTTCAATCCGTTCGAGAAGTCGCGGCTGAAGGAGGAGCTCGGCCCCGCCATGGACAGCCAGGATGACGGGAGCGGCAACTCGACCAGCAGCCAACAGCGTCTCGATCCAAACATTCAGGCCAGGGGCTCCCAGTTCGCGGACGCCGAGCTGGTGCGCGACATGGCGGATGTGACGCGCGCCGCCAACCGCGCAAATGCGACGCTCTACACCGTTGACCCGCGCGGCCTCGTGGCCGGCGGTGACATCGGCGAGAACCTCGATCCGATAGAGTGGGAAACGTTCGTGTCGCGCACGCAGGACAGCTTGCGAACGATTGCGGATCTCACGGGCGGCTTCGCCGTGGTCAACCAGAACGACTTCGACAAGGCGTTGAAGAAAATCGACGCCGAGACGAGCGACTACTACGTGCTGGGGTTCTATTCGAGCAATCCTGATCCATTGCGGAGAACCCGGCGGATCCAGGTGGTTGCCAAGCGCGACGGCGTGCAGGTGTGGTCGCGGACGTCGTACTCGCTGCGACCGACGCCGTCTGAGGCTGCCAAGAAATAGATCAACTTCCAACACCCAACCTCCAACTCCCAAGGCGCTTGGGAATTGGAAGTTGAGCGTTGGGCGTTCTCAGGACTCCCCTCCAGACGCCGCCGAGGGCGCAGTGCTCTTCTCGATCGCTTCGCGAATGCGCTCACGCAGCCAGTCGATCGGCTTGGGCGTGCTCGCCAGGAATGCCTGCCACTCCGCTTCCGTCAGCGGAATGTGAATCACGCGATCGACGCTGTCCGAGAGGTGGATATGATCCATTTCACCGCGATCTTATCCGCGGACCCGCGATCCCAAGAAATAGAATGATCCGATTGCGTCCATCTGGCGCGGTCATGCGGTCATAACGTCTTCGGGGCCTGCGCCGCGGCCGCCAGCCGCGGGCGCACGGTGTCGAACACCCTGAGCACCTCGGCGACCGCCCGCGGGAGCCGGGTCATCTTTGGATACAGCCACCCGAACTGCCGCTCCAGCGAGTGCCCGGCGATTCGGCTGACGAACAACTGCTTCGCTTTCACGTCGCCCGCCACTGCCTGCCAGGGCGCGATGCTGATGCCAAGGCCGCTGCGCACCATCGCCTTGATGATCTCGACGTTCTCCGTCTCCATCACGATCTCCACCTCGATGCGCTCGCGGGTGAAGAACTCGTCGACCAGGCGCCGTGTAATCGACCCCGTTTCGAAGAGGATGAACGGCTGTTTGTTGAGATCGGCGGCTGTGATCTTCCGCTTCATCGCCAGTGGATGGTTCGGATACGTCGTTACCAGCAGTTCCTCGTCGAGGACCGGAACCGACACGAGATCGGCGGCGTCGATCGGCACGGTCAGCATCCCCAGATCGCCCGCGCCCGAGCGCAACATCGCGACGGATCGATCGGTGCTGCCGACGGTGACTTTCAAATCCAGATGAGGATGGACGCGCCGCACCTCCGCGAGGAGCGTGGGGAAGACGTAGAGGCAGACGGTCATCCCGCCGACCAGGCGCAGCGTGCCGCGCAGCGACTCCTGCTTCTCGCTGATAGTGGTCACCGTGTCCTGCAAATCCTGGAAGACGCGGTGACTCAGCTGGAGGAGCGCTTCACCCGCGGCCGTAATGCGGATGCGCCGGCCAATCCGATGGAATACGGACTCGCCGAGCTCTTCCTCGAGGAGCAGAATCTGGCGGCTGATTGCGGACTGCGAGACGTGGAGCTTTTCACCCGCGGCCGTGAAGGAGCCGGTGTCGGCGATGGCGCGGATGATCTCCAATTGCCGCAGATCCACGCCAAAAGCTTATATAACGGGAACGCATGGACGCAACGAAATGTATGACTAATTCGCCGTGCGGAGGTTCGACGCCACGACGCTGACCGTCTTGACCCTTTCGATGGCTTCTTCGAGATAGCCCTTGTCCATCTCCACGCCGACAAAATTCAGCCCGAGCTGTGCGCAGGCGACGGCGGTTGACCCCAGACCGAGGAACGGATCCGCCACGGTCGTGATCCGATCAGTGCCATGGAGCAGGAGGCACATCTCCGGCAGGCGCGGCGGGAACGTGGCGGGGTGGGGGCGATCCTTTTCCCGGTTTTGAATCGTTTCGTACGGAATGAACCACGTGTTGCCGCGGCACCGCAGATCATTGGCGGCCGAGCGCCAGCGCGCGACGTTCGATTTGTCCTGGTATTTGACGCCAATCGCCTGGCGGCTTAGCGGTGTGTCTCCCTTGGGCGTGAAATGAAAGACGAATTCGTGGCAGTCGTGGAGGAAGCGCCGGCTGTTGATCGGCTTGTAGTGGCCGACGGCCAGATCCTCCTCCAGCTTCGCACCTGCACCCGCGAGAGCCTTTTCGATCGCGATCGACTTGATCCAGTGGATGGTGTTCTGCAGGCGGAGGTGCGGGCGCGCCGCCTGCGCCACGTCCAGGGCCGTCCACGGGTCTGTCGGCTTACTCCCGACATTCAGGAATAGCGATCCGTCTTCCGCGAGCGCCCGCGCGGCAAGACCGATCCATTGCCCGGTCCAATCGAGATACCGCGATCGCGGCATTGTGTCGTCGTAGGTGCGGTAGCGGATGCCGAGGTTATAGGGGGGCGACGTGACAACCGCATCGAGCGAACCCGGCGGGAACCGCGCAAGGATGTCGAGGCAGTCGCCGAGATAGAAGCGGAACGTCGCGCGGCCGATTTTGAAGTTGGAATAGGGCTGGGGGAAACGAATCACCAGCCGTGATTGTAATTGCGTGGAACCACGAAGACGCGAAAGAACGCGACCTTCGTGGTGAAGAAATCAGGACGCTCGAACGGGGGCGAACTGCTCCGAGGGCGATGCGACGGTGCGTTCGGCTGCGATCGTGTGGTTCCGGCGGTGACCGTACAACGCGCAGCCAACGCCTTTTTCTTCGATGTAAGTTAGCTCGCGGCTCGTGGCGAGCTCGCGATACCGGCCAATGACACACCCGCAGGCGAGTGTGCGAAACCCCAGGAGCCGCACCAGACTCATGGCTCGATCCTCCGAGTACACGAGCTGCAATCGTTGTGCCTGTTGAGATGGGAGTGAGCGCGCACCGTGTCGTTGATTCGCGATCCGCCGTGAATGCAGGAAAACAGCACGAAAGACCGCGCACGCTCATCGCGCGCCTACGACTCCCCTGTGTGCTATTGCGGAACGTTTGTGTCGCCAGGCCGGTACACTCCAAAATCCAAAATCCCAGGATCCAAATCCCAAATCTCAACTTCCCAGATCCCTATGCGAATCGAGTCAGGAGACATGAGGGCACTTACGAATTGGTGTTTGGGTCCTGGGGCCTGGGTTTCGGGATTTGCGCATGAATCGCCCGGAATGATTCCAATTCCACGGCGCGCTGACGCGCGGCTGCTCCGCGCGCACGCACGACCCTGATGATGAATCCCAGATGCAGGACGCCAATCACGCCCATTTCCATCTGGGTCCGTGGCGGCATCAGCGCCGGGATGATGTTGACGAACGCCGCGCCGGCAAACACTGTCGAAAAGAGCGGGTCGATCCCGCCGCCTGGAAGCGCCGGCCCGACGGCCATGACCGTGGTTTCCCACCTCGGGCCGGTTTCGGGGTTCTCGTAATACACCTGGAGATACCGACCGACCCGCTCGACACCGACGTGAAGCGCGTGGATCGCTTCGAATCCCCCGACGAGAACCGCCAGCGGGAAGAGCACGGCGACCGGCGCTTGGCTGAGTACCAAAACAGTAAGCGCCAGCGTCGACCAACCAATCATCGTGATCGGGAAGAGGATCATCCGCACAGTCCCGCGGGTCGCAATGGTGCGCCGGAGCACCGAAAACTCAATTTCCGAGAGACTCATCGTGTGGCACCCTTATTGGAATGGCCGAGCACTGGAAGCGGTTAGGTGACCGAAAACGGTACCCGATATCAACTAGCCGACCCAGTGTCGGCCAAAAGGCCCTTGCGCGCTACAGTTTGTCTGTTAAAATGCCGAAACATTCCGTAACAATGTGTCTCGCAAGGGGTTGCCTGTGATCCGAAACCGGTTTTGCGCAACGATCCGACTGATCTGTTGCGTTGTCGCGGCAACCGCCATTGGCGTCCCCGCAATTGCGAGCGCAGCAGTTCAGTCAACGGCCGAGAGCTCGTCCGCTCCTAAGAAGCTGACGCTGAAGAAGCCGACGACCTCATCCAGGGCAGCAGCGGCACGGCGTCGTGCCCGCTCGGCGCGCGCCAGGGCGGCTGTTCAGGCGGCGGCGCTCCGCGAAGCCATTGAACCGCGTTTCAAGCTCGATGATGCCGGCAGCGTCGTTCCCGACATTCGCGCCGAGGCAGCCATCATCTATAACCCGGAAAACGGGAAAGTGCTCTGGGAGAGCAATTCAACGAGCCGACGGTCGATCGCCAGCATCACAAAGGTGATGACCGCGACGGTGTTCCTGGAAGACCAGCCCGACATGGCGCGTGAAGTCGTGGTCCAGCGCGCCGACGTGCGTGCCGCTTCGACCACGTATCTCCGCGCCGGCTACAAGGTCACGACTGGTGATCTGCTCCACCTTCTGCTCATAGCCTCGGACAACGCGGCCGCGCGTGTGCTCGCCCGGGTCTCGCCTTTCGGGTCGGTTGGGTTTATCGATCGGATGAACGCCAAGGCGGAGGAACTGGGTCTCGAAAACACGACCTACGCGGATCCGTCGGGTCTCCTTGCCGACAACACCTCGTCGGCGTACGACCTGGCCAAGCTGATTACCTATGTCTCGGGTGACGAGCGGATCGCAAGCATCATGCGAACGCCGTACTACACGGTCAACGTCGGACGCAAGCAGATCACCGTGCACAGCACGAATCAGCTCGTGATGAAGGGCGACGTGGACGTACAGGCCGGAAAGACCGGCTTCATCACCAAAGCGGGCTACTGTCTCGCAACGCTGCTCCGGCTGCCGCAAGGCGGGCCTGAAGTGGCCGTCGTCATTCTCGGCGCGAAGTCGAACCCCGGCCGCTTCTGGGAGACGCGTCACCTGTTCAACTGGATTTCGACCAAGGCGCAGGACTGGTTCGTCCCGATCGAGCAATCGACGGGGACGGCGCAAACGGCAATCCAGACGCCGGCTGTTGTTCCGGCCGCTAACTAAGTTCGAAGTGTGAAGTTCGAAGTTTGAAGTAACTTCAGAAGTAAGAAGGAGCTTCAATAGCAAAGGGCCCGCGGGTATCGCGCGGGCCTTTTCTTTTGTACTTCTACGAGTAGCCTCGTTGAACGGCGTAGGCATCGAGCGGAAGTGTCGCGATGCTGTCGACGGCCGGCATCACCGGACGCGTCGCGCGCCTTGCATCGTACGCCTTCAGATAGCGCAGGCACTCGTCACAGGCATAGACGCGGTATTGGCCGTCAGGCGTCGCGAACGAAGTAATACGCGCGCGGTTGCCGTTACGACAGTACGGGCACGTGAGCGGCTCGAATTTCCAGCGCAGTGTGCAGCGGCTGCAGATCAGGTGGCGCTCGGCCGCCGGAGTGATGACCGCGAGGTCGGGCTCCGCTCCGCACAGCGCGCAGTGCGGGTGCGTCCAGAGCGCCAGCTCCGGGCGCTGCTGCAGAACCTCCGCGCAGCGCGACAACCACGGGCGCAATGCGAGCGCGAGCACCTGGTCGAGCGCTTCATCGGTGCTCGAAGGGGAATCGAGTGGCGCGGGACGGTGGCCAACACCAATCGCCGCCACCTGATGTCGATGAACGCCCGTTCGGTACCAGTGCGAGGCGGCTTCCACAAGATTCATATCGCGGCCTATCACGTGGATGCGCTGGTAGTCTGCCTCCTCGAGCGCCCCGCGGCGGTGCAGCACGTCGGCGATCTGGCGCACCAGCAGCCGCAAGTCCGTCGGTTCGATGCGAATGTCTTCAAAGCGCAGAAGAGGCCGTCCGTGCTCCTGGTGGTGCCGGAGAATGTCCGCGTTCAGTTCAAAGAAGGGGAGAGGCACTCGCCCTTGGACGCGGCGGTAAAGCTCGAGCACCTCGATCTGCATGTCGACGGCATCTGACAGCTCAGGATGCTGCTCGCGTATCGCGCGAAGCTCCACGACCTCTCGCGACTCGGAGCGCGGTGTACGTGGAGGCCTTACCGGGTCAGTCACGTTCCGATCATACACAAACTGAATGGGTTACGGGTCCCACAGCCACTTGACAGAATGTGCCGTTGGCGAAGTCAGGTTCGCCCGACGAACCGCGAAGACCGGAGTCAGACTTGTCTCGACGAAGCCCAACGGGCGTAGTCGGATAATGTTGGCAAGCCTGTGCGAATTCTCATGATCGCGTCGGAAGCCGCGCCGTTTGCGAAGACGGGCGGTTTGGCGGACGTCCTGGGCTCACTTCCGGCTGCGCTTGAGCGCCTCGGTCATGAAGTTGACGTCGTGATGCCTCGATACCGGGGCATCACTGCCGGGGAACCGGCCGGCGCCGTGACTGTTCGTCTTGGCGGCCAGATGGCTGACGCGCGAATCTGGATAGCGGGCACAGGCAGGGTGAGAACGATTTTCGTCGACCACCCACCGTACTTCGATCGCGACTACTTGTACGGCACCACGGGGCAGGACTATCCCGATAACCCGGAGCGGTTCGCGTTCCTCGCGATGGCAGCGCTCGAATGGGCGGCGTCGACGGCCGGTCACGTCGACATCGTTCATGCGCACGACTGGCAGGCTGGCCTGGCGCCGCTGATGCTGCGGAACGGCTACGCGCCGCCGAAGCTCGCGCACACGCCTGCGGTTTTCACCATGCACAACCTCGCCTATCAGGGCGTGTTCGATGCGAGTTGGCTACCGCGGCTTGGCTTCGGTTGGGATCTCATGCGCATCGACGCACTCGAATACTGGGGACGAATCAGCTATCTCAAAAGCGGACTGATGTTCAGCCGCATGATCACTACCGTCAGCCCTCACTACGCACAGGAAATTCAGACGCCGGCGTTCGGTTTTGGATTCGACGGGATCCTGAGGCACCGTGCCGACGATCTCGTCGGCATTCTGAACGGAATCGATTACGATCAGTGGGATCCGGCGCGCGATCCGTACCTGCCAGAGCCCTACGACGCGACCAACGTCGCAGGCAAGCGGTCGGCGAAGCGCCTGGTGCTCCAGGTTTTCGGAATCCCCGCTAACGAAGAGGCGCTTGCGAGGCCGCTTGTCGGCTTGATCTCGCGGCTGGTCGATCAAAAAGGGTTCGATTTAATAGCCGAGATCGCCGATGTGCTCCCGAAGCTTGACGCGTCGTTCGTGCTTCTGGGCAACGGCGACCGGCGTTACGAGGATCTGTGGCTTGGCCTCGCGGCTCGGCATCCGGGCCGCATCGGCGCACGAATAGCCTTTGACGAACAACTGGCGCACAGAATCGAGGGGGGCGCGGATCTCTTCCTTATGCCGTCGCGGTTCGAGCCCTGCGGGCTGAACCAGATGTACAGCCTGCGGTATGGGACAGTGCCCGTCGTGCACGCGGTCGGCGGCCTCTACGACACCGTTCGCACTTTCAACCCGCGAACGGGCGAAGGGAACGGCTTCAGCTTCGACAACTACTCGGCGCAGGCGCTGCTCGATACGCTGCGATGGGCGCTGGAAATCTACGGCGACCGTAAGACCTGGCTCGGGATTCAACAGCGGGGGATGAGGCAGGATTTTTCCTGGGACGCTTCAGCCGGCCAGTACGTCAAAGTATATGAACGCGCAGTGCGGCGCGAACCTTGAGGTTCGCGGTGTGGGGTGGCCGTTACGGGCCGCTGAATTGGAGACACAGACACATGGCATCCGACAAGGTTAAGACGTTCACCGACAGTAACTTCGACGAGGAAGTGAAGACCGGCGTCGTGCTGATCGACTTCTGGGCGGAATGGTGCGGACCCTGCCGGCGCCTGACGCCGACGGTTGAGGCACTTGCCACCGAGTACGACGGGCGAGCCACCGTGGCGAAGATGAATGTCGACGAGAACCCGAATATTCCGGGCCGCTTCATGATCCGCGGAATCCCGACGATGCTGATTTTCAAGAACGGGGAGCTCGCCGATCAGATCGTCGGTCTCGCCGCGAAAGAAGAGATCGCGAAGAGGCTCGACCAGCAGCTTCTGACACCGCAGCTCTGACTATGGCCGATCGCAAAGTCATCATCATCGGTTCCGGCCCGGCAGGTCTGACAGCGGCGCTGTACACCGCGCGCGCCAATCTGAAGCCGCTCCTCATTGAAGGGCTCGAAGCCGGTGGTCAGTTGATGCTGACGACGATGGTGGAGAATTGGCCCGGGTTCCGGGACGGCATCATGGGCCCGGACCTGATGGCCGAGATGCGGTTGCAGGCCGAGCGTTTCGGCACCGAGATCCTGCAGGGCAACGTGAACCGGGTTGATCTGAAGGGCTACCCGTTTTCCGTCGCGATGGGCGACGGCAGAACCCTCACGTCAGATGCGCTGATCATCGCAACCGGGGCCTCCGCCCGGTGGCTCGAGATCGGCAGCGACCGGAAGCTCTCCGGCCACGGCGTCTCGACATGCGCGACCTGCGACGGCTACTTCTTCCGCGGGAAACCGATCGCGGTCATCGGTGGCGGTGACTCCGCGATGGAGGAAGCGATCTACCTGACCCGGTTTGCCACCAAAGTCACCGTCGTCCATCGGCGCGATTCGTTGCGCGCATCGAAGATCATGCAGGACAAGGCGTTCGCGAACTCGAAGATCGAGTTCATCTGGGACTCCGACATCGCCGAGATCCGGGACGTCGGCAAGGGCGAGGTCAGCAGCATCGTCGTTCGAAACCTGAAGACCGGGAAACAGACGGAGATCCCACTCGACGGCGTCTTCATCGCGATCGGCCACACGCCGAACACGGATCTGTTCCGCGGTCAGATCGAGCTCGATGAAACCGGCTACATCAAGACGCATCATGGCTCCCGCACGAGCGTTCCCGGTGTGTTTGCCGCGGGGGACGTACAGGACCACATCTACCGCCAGGCGGTAACCGCGGCCGGCTCCGGCTGCATGGCCGCAATCGATGCTGAGCGGTATCTCGATGGCTTGCCAGTGCCCGACGAAACAACGGACAACGCCGCGTGTCTCGTCGCTCCACCGATGAATGAAATCCTGAAGCCTTGAACTCCCAACCTCCAATTCCCAACCTCCAAGAAGACCATCGTCGCAACAACGAGCTTCTTGGCAGTTGGGAGTTGGGCGTTGGGAGTTGAAACCGAGGCAAAGCGGCGGCCGTATAACGTGTGTCCGTGCCACCGAGTGACGCCGAACTGGCGAAGGAGGCGCTTGCGGGCTCTGACGCCGCAAGTCGCGCGCTGGTAGCCAGGTACGCCACCCCCGCGGTCAATTTCGTCTTCCGCTTCGTGCACGATCGTGCGCTTGCCGAAGATCTCGCGCAGGAAGGGTTCCTCCGGGTCTTTCAGCGCCTGAACACCTACGATCCTGAACGGAAGTTTTCGAGCTGGTTCTTTCAGGTCGTTCGCAACGTGACCATCGACCACCTTCGCGTCAATCGACTGGCGACCACGTCGCTCGACGAGCTCAAAGAAGGAGGCTTTGAAGGTGCCGCGGCCGACAAGACGAGCTCATCACCCGAGGATCTTGCAGGGCAGGGCGAGCTCGCAGGCGCGCTCGAACAGGCGTTGGCGCGACTTCGACCGGAGTACCGGGAAGTGGTTGTCCTTCGCTACCAGGAGGGACTGACCCATCCGGAGATTTCCGAGATTCTCGGGTTGCCGAGCGGCACCGTCAAGACCTACCTGCATCGAGCCCGGAAAGAGCTTGCGTCGATTCTTTCGTCGAAGGGATGGGGGCCCGCCTGAATGTCTGAAACCCTTTGCGCCGAGGTTCCGTAAAGTGACCAGGGACGCGATCAGAGACCGAAACATGCAGGATCGTGAACAACTGGAACGCTGGCTGGCCAGCGAGGCAGCAGGGCAGGAGGATGCTGCGGACGCCGCGTTCGCGCACCTGTTCGCTGCGGTGCCGAAGGTCGAGCCCAGGGCGGAATTCGTCGAGCTGACCGCCGCTCGAGTGTGGGCCGAGAGGGCGCGGCGACGCCGCTTCGCGGTCTTGGGGTGGGCGGCCGCCGTCGTCATTGCCGCTGCAGGCAGCCTGGCTGGTTACGCGGCAGCAGCCCCGGCGGGTGCGTGGGCCATCAAGACTGGCATACAGCTGATGTCGCACGCGATGCCATGGCTCTTCGCATACGCGACCGAAGCCATGAATCTCTGGTGGGTCGCCGCGCGTGTCGGAAACCACCTTGCCCTGGCAATCGCGACACCTCCGCGTGCCGCTGGGCTCGTAGCCGTGGAGCTTGTCGGGATCTTCGCGTTCTTCGCCCTGCAGCGGCTGGTTCGATGGGAGCTTCGAGGAGAGGCACACGTATGAAACGACAGGTGGTATATGCGGCGATCGCGGTGTTGACCGCGCTGTGGGCGGGGGCGTACGTCCTGCTCGCGCAGACGCCGACCGCGGCCGAGCTCCGCAGCCAGCTCACGGAACGCTATGAGATCGTCGCGTTGCAGAAAGGCGTCGCGCTTGTGCCGCGCCGGGCCGACGCCCGCGTCCGCATCATCCAGATCGTGGATGGAGCCGTGACTGTCGACGGTGAAACGCTCACTGCGGCTCAGCTCAGAGAGAGGCTTGGCGCGGACGCCAACTTGGTGATCCAGCTGACGTACCTCGATCGCGACGCCCTGCAGGGGCTGCCCGGACCTGGGTCATCACCTGCCACGCCGGCAGCCGTCCCCGCGGCGCCACCCGATACGTCGCGATCGGTGCGACGGGGAGGAGACATCGTCCGGATCGGCGGCCCTGTCACTGTCGGACAAGATGAGCGCGTGGAGGGCGACGTCGTGGCGATCTTTGGCCCCGTTAACGTCGACGGCGAGGTGACCGGCGATGTCGTCGCAGTTATGGGCCCGCTGACCTTGGGGCCACATGCCTTCGTGCACGGAGACGTTCAGGCGGTCGGCGGGCCTCTCAATCGTGCTCCAGAGGCGCGGGTGTCGGGGGACACGAACGAGGTCGCGATTGGCTCGAATGTCTCCCGCCGCTGGTCGATGTCGAATTTCTTCGGATCGCTCGGCGACCGCGTTGGCAGCTTCGCGGTAACCACCGCGCGCTTGCTGCTGTTCATTCTTCTCGGTCTGATCGCAGTTGCCCTCCTGCGTCATCCAGTGGAGCGGATTGCCGCGAAGGCTGCTTCGGATCCGATACGGTCAACGCTCGTCGGACTGCTTGCTGAAATCCTGTTCGTGCCAGTGCTCCTGGTGACTATCTTTGCGCTGGTTGTGTCGATCGTCGGCATCCCCCTGCTCGTGCTGGTGCCGTTCGCCGTCGTCTTGCTCGGTTTCGTCATGCTCGTGGGCTTTACGGGAGCCGCGTATCAAGCCGGCAGCATCGTGCTCCATCGTTTCGGGCGCGACGATCAGAACCCGTATCTGGCGGTGGCCGCCGGCACGGTGGTCATTGCAGCCGTCACGCTTTTCGCAAAGCTCGTGTCAATGGTGGGCGGGTTCTTCGTGGGGATACCGTTTACCTTCGTCGGCTACGTGATCGAATATCTGGCCTGGACGATGGGGTTCGGCGCTGCGATCCTGGCGTGGTTCAACCTGCGAAACAAGTCCACGTCGCCACC
>DAIRVG010000102.1:6517-21655 GCA_036802945.1 Vicinamibacterales bacterium | reverse complement strand
AGAACATGATCGAGCCGTCGAGCCCGCCCCAGTACGACGTGATCTTGTAGAAGAGGGGCTGGACCGAATCCGAATAGTGCTGGACGTACTTGATTGAATAGTCGTTGGTGACGAACGAGTAGATCATCACCGCGGACGCGCAGATCATGACGGCGGATAACAGGTAGAACGCGCCGATGCCGCTTTCGATCAGGCGCCGCGAGCGGCGCCGCGCGCCGGCGATCGAAATCGCCGCGGCGTACGCGCAGATGACAAATGCCGTGAGAAGGAGGTACGAACCCAGTGAGGCCATTACCTGGTACCCGACGTTGCCGCCGGGGTCGTGCCCGACGCGCCTGTCGGTGGGAGCTTGGCCGGGTCGTACTTCGAGGGGCACTTTGCCATCACGCCGTCTTTCTCAACCTGGAAGGTGCCGTCGGCCGACAGCCGGCCCTTCAGCACGACTTCCGAGTCCGCCTTGAACGTGTCTGGAACGATGCCCGTGTAGTACGCGCGAACAACGGTGCCTTTGTTCTGCACATCGAAGCGATACTCGAGGGAGTCACGCTTGCGCGCGGGCTCTCCCTGGACGAAGCCGTGAAGCTGGAGGTTCTTGCCATACCAGGCGTCCGGGTTCGCCATCACCTCGTCCACGTGTTTGTAGTATTCGGTGCCCTCGCTGAGCGTGGAGTACAACAGTCCACCGAACGCCAGCACGAGGACGACGCACGTCAGGCCAATCTTTGCGGCTTTCTGACTCATAGGTAAGGACTTCCCAGAAATGGAGACGCGTCCAGAATAGCCCGCCCGTCAAGGTGGGTCAACCTGCAAAGACGGTTGCGGCGCGGACCCTCTTGGCTCGCCGAAGCCGCCTGCGGCGAAGGCGGCTTGGGTCCGCGAGATCCGCGGGAATCTCAGCCGATCCTGGCGAAAACGGCGGCGACGACCCGGTCGCAGCGCGGCTGCGGGAAGCGGAACGCCTCAGCAGCGAGCATGCCGGTTCGCGCGGCAAGCTCGCGGCGAAGAGAGGCGCGCGCCCGCGACAGCCGTGTCTTCACCACGTCCTCGCTAACCGAGAGACATGCCGCCGTGTCGGCCGTGCTCTGGCCGTCGACTTCTCGCAGCATGAAGACTTCGCGGAGGCCATCTGGGAGAGTGTCGATGGCGGACTCGAGCAAGGCACGCAATTCACCCGCGAAGGCCTCGTGTTCCGGGTCGGGCGAGGTGTTCTGAGGGCGCACGACAGGACTGTCCTCCTGGTTGAAATCGACTGATTCGTACCGGCCACGCTTGCGGGCGCGACCGAGCGCCTCGTGAATGGCAATCCTCGTGAGCCACGTCGAGAATTTGGCGCGTCCGTCGAATTGCCGCAGGTGCGCGTACGCGTTGACGTACGCCTGCTGCATGACGTCTTCGGCTTCGACCTCGTCGCGGATGATCGAGCGCGCGGCGCGGTAGATGCGTTCGTTGTGACGCCGCATCAGCACCTCGAAGAGCGCCGTCTGGCCGCCGACGACTCGCGCCACGATCTGCTCATCCGTCAGGGCCGTCCATCGATCGAGGACCGCCCCGCTCACTACGTGCATTCAGGTTCCTCCCCATTAGACTCGCGAGCCGAGAAAAGGTGACACGTCCGACGTCCGTCACCTCTGGCGCGTTCGCGACTCCATTCAAGCGAAGGCATCCGGGTTGCACATTCTTCGTGGAAATGGAGGCAGTGTTATGAAAGCCCTAAGACTGATGGCATTCGTCGCGTTGTGCGCCACGTGGCCTATCGCCGCGGCATCTGCTGGTCAGCGACCTGATCACCCGAAACCGGCCGTCACAAACGCCGCGCACTCGCCGGCTGCAGAGTTGCGGACGGCAATGCGCAAACTGTGGACCGACCACGTCGTATGGACGCGCGACTATATCGTCGCGGCCGTTGACGACAAACCTGATGCGATGGCGGCCGCCAATCGCCTCATAAGGAACCAGGAAGACATCGGAAGAGCCGTGGCTCAGTACTACGGCAGCGCTGCGGGTCAGCAGTTGACGTCACTGCTCAAGGACCACATCTCGATCGCGGTCGATCTGATCAAGGCAGCGAAAGCGGGCGACAAGACCGCCCAGCAGCAGGCCGACACCCGGTGGCAGCAGAACGCGATGGACATCGCCACGTTCCTGAGCAAGGCGAACCCAAACTGGCCGAAGAACACGCTGGTTGACATGATGAAGATGCACCTGTCCACGACGACCAGCGAAGTCGTCGCGCGGCTGAAACATGATTGGGAAGGTGACGTGCGGGCGTTTGACGCCGTATACGATCACATCCTGATGATGTCGGATGCGCTGAGCGATGGGATCGTGAAGCAGTTCCCGGACAAATTCCGGGCGTCCTAACGCTCGAGGCTGTTCAGCATCTCGTAGACGAGTGCGACGGGAAGGCCGACAACGTTCGAGTAGGACCCGTCGATCCGGGTGATGAAGCGGGAGGCGTATCCTTGGATGGCGTACGCACCCGCCTTGTCATCCGGCTCCCCCGTGGCGACGTACCAATCGATTTCGTCCGCGGTTAGAGGCACGAATTCGACGGTCGTCGTTTCGACTCTCGTCAGTGCGGGGCGGGCCTTGCCAGACCCGCCTCGCGGACCCAAGCCGCCTTCGCCGCAGGGCGGCTTCGGCGAGCCAAGAGGGTCCGCGCCGCTCAGTAGAGTGACACTGGTGAGCACTTGATGCCCGCGACCCGAAAGCATCCGCAGCATCCGTTTGGCGTCGTCCCGATCGACCGGCTTGCCGAGAATCGCCTTGTTGACGACAACGACGGTGTCCGCCGCCAGCACCGGCCGGCCGTTCGCGCGTTGCCGCACCGCGGTCGCTTTGGCCTCCGCGACTCGCTGCACGTAGGCCTCGGGCGTTTCGCCTGGATGAACTGTCTCGTCCGTGCTCGCCGGCATGACGTCGAATTCGATGCCGGCTGCACGGAGCAACTCCGCACGCCGCGGCGATGCCGACGCCAGAATGATCCGCTCCATGAGCATGAATTCCCTTTGCAGGTTTTCGTGAGCTTTGAGATTGAGCGGCGCGGACCTTTTAGGTCCGCGGCATTTTCGTGACCTTCGTGGTTAAGACAGTTTACTTGTAGTATTTGCACGTCGTGATTCAGGTTCATCGATTCATGCCGGAAGCCCTGGCCGAGATCCTTCGCAAGGCGCCCCTCAACGACGAGAAGATCGCGTTCGCGTGGCGTGCGGCCGTCGGCGCCGCGATGGACCGCGGGACGACGGTCTCGCTGAATAGGAGTGTGCTGTGTGTGCGCGTGAAGGATCCGGCGTGGCGGCGCGAGGTGGAGCGGTCAGAGACTCTGATCCGTTCCCGGCTCAACGCGCTTCTGGGGCGCGGAACCGTGCGCGCCGTCGATGTCGCGGTCGACCAGACAGCAGAATAATCTCAACCTCCTCTACCGCCTGACCAGCGTCACGTGACACGGTTCGATAGCGTCCTTGAATAGGAATTCGCTAGAACAGATACGGCAGGGACCAGTACAGCATCAGGCCGGCGGCGACGAGCCCACCCGCGATTTCGATCGGATGCATCACGTCGAGCGGCAGCTGCGCGCGGCGTTCTGCCTCCCACTTTTTCAGTAACTGGGCCTTCCACCAGAGCCGCGCGGGATCCTGCGCGCTCGGGATTCGGGCTTCGGGATTCGGGATTCGGTTTTCGGCGAATCCCGAATCCCGAGTCCCGACTCCCGGAATAGGCAGCGAGGCGACGCGGAACATGAATGCCGCGATCGCACGCTCTTCGTCGTCGCCGAGATCCCTGGGCCGCAAGCCCTGTGAGGTAAACCAGTCCGTCATGATTTCACCAGCATTCCGCGGGCGATGAGCAGCTCGCGCAGCCTGTGCCGCGCGCGAAACAGCATCACCTTGATGCTGCGACGTCCGACCCCGAGCGATGACGCCATCTCCTCGTGCGACTCCCCTTCCACGTAGGCAAGCCACAGGAGTGCGCGGTCGCGTTCAGTCAGCTCCGAAAAGATCCGAGCGACATCAGCCTCGTCTTGAAATTGCTGATCGGAGGTGCTGGGCTCCATTGTCAGTTCTTCTCCGCTTTCACGCTTTTGCCGTCTCCAGCGGTCGACGATGAGATTGCTGGCCACGCGATACAGGTAGCGCCGCGACGCTTCTTCGTCCGATGTGTCGAGTTCGGCTCTCAAGAGCCGCAGAAAGGCTTCCTGCGCGATGTCATCGGCATCGCTCGCGCTGCGGATCACGCGGTACACGAAGGCCCACAGGGCGCGTGACGTATTGCTGTGAAACGACGTGAACGCCGCTTCATCGAGCCGGGTCACGATTACACGGTCGGCAGTGGCCGATCGCTTACCTGCCGGCGATCCGTGTCGAGCAATCCCATCTGCTTCGAAAGGCGATACGACAACGTGGCGGAAAGGATGAACCCGATACCGAGCGCGAGAACGATTGTCGCCACTGCGTAAAATGCGTTGGCGGCATCGCCCGAAATCGTCGGGGACAACCAGTTCCAGATGAAGAGGGCTAGTCCGAGCACGCTCAGCACAACCCCGGATTGCGTGGCGCGAAGAATCCGGAGGTGCGGCCCGGCCGCCTCACTCGTCATCGATTCCATGAAACGAGAGCCCGCTTCCGTACTCAAGAACGCGCCGAGCTCGTTGACGCTGGTAATCCGATCGAGG
The DNA here is from genome assembly GCA_036802945.1 of Vicinamibacterales bacterium. Lineage (GTDB taxonomy): Bacteria > Acidobacteriota > Vicinamibacteria > Vicinamibacterales > UBA2999 > Gp6-AA40. The sequence goes on along the minus strand of DAIRVG010000102.1, from coordinate 16,983 downwards.
AGTTTCGCCTGAAACTGCCCCATCACGCGGTGCTTGTACCACTGTCGAAAGGCGTCGACGAACGCGTAGAACACCCACCCGGTCATGACCATCCCGCCAAGCGGTATCAGTAGTCCCCAATCAAACCTCTCCATCGATACCTCCAAGGTCGAGCCGGCGGCCCGCTGACGATACAACGTGCCAGAAGCCAAGAGGTTAACAGCCGCGGATCTACAATCGATCCATGCAGGAATCGGTCATTGTCTCGGCGGTCCGAACCCCCACCGGCAGGTTCCTTGGCGGGTTGAAAGACTTCAAAGCGACGGCACTTGGGGCCATGGTCGTCGCGGAGGCCGTTCGGCGCGCCGGCATCGACCCGGCGACGGTCGAGGAATGCATCATGGGCAACGTCGTCTCCGCCGGGCTGGGCCAGGCGCCGGCGCGCCAGGCCGCGCTCCGCGCCGGACTGTCGAATGACGTCGCCGCGCTGACGATCAACAAGGTATGCGGGTCCGGACTCAAGGCGGTGATGCTCGCCGCCCAGTCAATCGCGGTCGGGGACACGGAGATCGTGATCGCGGGCGGAATGGAGTCGATGAGCAACTGCCCGTACCTGCTCGATCGCGCACGTGAAGGGCTGCGCATGGGACACGGCCAGGTGATCGACTCGATGATCAGCGACGGACTCTGGTGCTCGTTCGAGGATAGCCACATGGGCAACGCGGGCGAGGTCGTCGCGAGTGAGTATCACATCGACCGCGAGTGCCAGGACCGCTACGCGGTGGAGAGTCATCGACGTGCGGCGGCAGCCACCGCCGAGGGACGCTTCAAGGCGGAGATGCTGCCCGTGACCGTCCCGCAGAAGAGGGGCGCGCCGATCGTGATTGATCGCGATGAGTCCGTGCGCGCAGATACGAGCATGGAGACGCTTGGCGCGTTGAAGCCGGCGTTCAAGAAGGACGGCAGCGTAACCGCTGGCAATGCCCCGCCTGTCAACGATGGCGCAGCAGCGCTTGTCGTGATGTCGGCGGAGCGCGCAACGCACCTGAATGTGAAACCGATGGCCCGTATCGTTGGCCAGGCGACGAGCGGGCTGGCACCGAAGTACGTGTTGATGACGCCGGTCGAGGCGGTGCGGCGGCTGGTGAAGAAGGTCGGGTGGGCCCTCGAGGATGTCGATCTGATCGAACTGAACGAGGCGTTCGCCGTCCAGGCCGTCGCTGTGCTGCGCGAGCTGGGCGTCGATTCGAGCAAGGTGAACGTGAACGGTGGCGCCGTCGCGCTGGGCCATCCGATCGGCGCGAGCGGCGCGCGGGTGCTCACGACACTTCTCTACGCCCTCGAGCAGCGGAATCTCAAACGCGGCATCGCGACACTGTGCCTGGGCGGCGGCAACGGAGTCGCGCTCGCCGTCGAGCGTCTGTAATTCTCAACTTAGAGCGTGTCCGGGCGGGGGCGAGTAGCCGCAACCTGATCACGCGGCTTCCGATCTTCACTGTTATACTCGGCGCGCTTTCAACCAGTCACCCATCCAATGCCCATCCTTCCCGGCCAACGCCTCGGTCCGTACGAAGTGCTGTCCGCCATCGGGGCGGGTGGAATGGGCGAAGTCTATCGGGCCCGCGACACGCGGCTGAACCGTATTGTCGCAATTAAAGTGCTGCCCGCTCATCTCGCCGATCAACCCGACGTGCGCGAACGGTTCGAGCGGGAAGCGCATACCGTCGCGAATCTGAATCATCCGCACATCTGCGTTCTCCACGACGTCGGCCGAGAAGGCAACACCAACTATCTCGTGATGGAGTACCTCGAAGGTGAAACGCTCGCCGGGCGGCTCGCCAGAGGTCCACTGCCCCTGCGGCAAGCGCTGCAATTGGGAGTTCAAGTCGCTGACGCACTGGACAGGGCGCATCGGCAGGGCGTCACACATAGGGATCTGAAGCCGGCGAACATCATGCTCGTACGCACGGGCGGACCTTCGAGCATCCCTGACGCAAAACTCCTCGACTTCGGCCTCGCAAAGCTGAAGCACGCGACGCCGGATACGGCGTTGTCCGCGCTTCAAACGAGGGTGGGCGCGAGCACGGCGCAGGGAGTCATCCTCGGAACGCTCCACTACATGGCTCCGGAGCAGCTAGAGGGTAAGGACGTTGATGCCCGTGCCGACATCTTTGCGTTCGGCGCCGTCGTGTACGAAATGGTCACCGGAAAAAAGGCCTTCGACGGCCAGAGCCAAGCGAGTGTCATTGCCGCGATCCTCGACCGCGAGCCGCCGCCGCCGTCCTCGCTGCAGCCGATGACCCCGCCAGCCCTGGACCGCATCATCAGACGATGCCTCGCAAAGGATCCCGACGACCGATGGCAGGCCGCGCGCGACGTTGCGGCGGAATTGAAATGGATTGCCGACAACGATGCCGCGGTTGTTCCATCACAAACCGCGAATGTCAGCTCCAAGGCGACATCCGGTCGGCGACCTATCTTCATCACAGTTGTTGTGTTGCTGATGGGTGCAGCGCTCGCCGGGGCCGCGATGTGGAATCGGACGCCGGCCGCGCCCGCTGTGTCCGCGTCGACCCCGGCGGCGGTGACGCGGCTCGCCATTGCGCTGCCACCAGGGGACACGCTTTCCATCTCGCAAAACCAGCCAATCATTGCGCTGTCACCGGCCGGCGATCAGCTGTCCTACGTCGCTCTTCGCGACGGGAAGCAACAGCTGTTCGTACGCGCGATGGACAACCTCGAGCCGAGAGCGTTTCCGGGGACCGATGGCGCGCTCCTTCCGTTCTTTTCTCCCGACGGTCAGTGGATCGCGTTCTTCGCCGACGGGAAATTGAAAAAGGTTCCTACCGCCGGCGGAGCGGTTGCGACCATCGCCAATGCCACGGGGTTCACGGGAGGCACCTGGGATGTCGCCGGTACGATTCTCTTCGTAGACACGCCGGGCGGGCCTCTTCTCCAGGTAGCGAGCGACGGAGGCGTCCCACACATGCTCACCCGCGAAAACAATCAGGGATTCTCTTCGCCGGAATTCCTTCCGGGTGGCCGCGGCATTCTTTTCGCAATCGCAACCGGCCCGTACGGCAATGGAAGCGTCGTCGCACGCTCGCTTGATACGGGAGCCGAACGGGTACTGGTGGCTAACGCGGCGTTCCCCCGATATGTGTCGTCGGGACATCTGATCTTCTGGCGGGCACAAAACCTGTTCGTGGCGCCGTTCGATGCCGTGGGCCTGCGGTTGACGGGGGGAGAGATTCCAGTCGTCGAGGATGTGTTGCTCGGACAATTCAGCATTGCGCGTACTGGATCCCTCGCGTACGTCACCGGAATGACGGCCAGCAATCAACGACGCATGGTCTGGGTAACACGCAACGGCGCCCGGCAGCCGCTGGACGCGCCCATCCGCTCGTACGATGCACCCCAGATCTCTCCCGACGGCCGAAAAGTGGCGGTGGAGGTTGGCTCCCAAACCTGGATCTACGATTTTGGCCGGGGTGCATTGACGCGGCTCGCGTTCGAGGGCGATACCAACGACTCGCCAGTGTGGTCGCCCGACGGAAAGCGGATCGCCGTTCGATCCGATCGGACCGGAAAGGCAAACATTTTCTGGCAGCTCGCCGATGGGGGCGGCGGGGCCGAGCCGCTGACCATCGCCGGGATCGGTCAGCTGCCGCGATCGTTTTCTCCGGACGGACAGATTCTCGCCTTCCAGGAAGTGAATGCTGACACGCGAAGGAACATCTGGACGTTGCGAATGACGGATCGGAAGGCACAGCCGTTTCTGACGACACCAGCAACGGAGGGGGCGGTCAAGTTTTCTCCCGATGGCCGTTGGCTGGCGTATGTGTCTGACGAATCGGGCCGGCCGGAGGTGTTCGTCCAGCCGTTCCCACCAATGGGTGGCAAGTGGCAGGTCTCTACGGATGGCGGCACCGAGCCGGCGTGGAACCGCAACGGGCGCGAGCTGTTTTATCGAAGCGGAACGCGGATGATGGCGGTCGACGTCGCGACACAGCCGACATTCTCGGTGGGCAAACCGCGAACGCTATTCGAAGGCCAGTACGCGAGCAGCCAGTTCCCGCTGACCGGATTCGCGTATGACGTGTCTCCGGATGGACAGCGCTTTCTGATGATCGAAGGGACCGGGGGACAAGGCACCTCGTCGGCCGAGATCAATGTCGTGCTGAACTGGTCCGAGGAACTGAAGCGACGTGTGCCGGTGACGAAAACTCCGTGACCCTCGACCTGCCGACCCTCTTAGTTCTTCGTGTTCTTCGATTCGAACGCCGTAGAGGCCGACCTTCAGGTCGGCCCTCGCCTTGGGAATTGGGCGTTGGGAATTGGGCGTTATCGTTTCGTGGCTTGAATCTCATAGATAGGCACGGGCTTCAGATCCGTGACCGCCGGACCGTTGACCACCTTTCCCGTAGCCGAGAAGCGCGAGCCGTGACACGGGCAATCCCACGTCTGCTCCGCTGTGTTCCATTTCACGTCGCACGCCAGATGCGTGCAGACGGCCGACATCGTATGAAATCTGCCGGAGTGATCCCGGCACACGGCGACCTTGCCTGCATCTGACGCAAACACGGCGCCTTCGCCCGGTCGCAGCTCGTCCAGTGCGCGGTCCTCGGTATCCAGCTTCGTCAACCGGTCTTTCAGCAGGTGCACCGGAAAGACGACATTCTCGGTCACGTAGTGGACCGCCGACGCGATCGGCGTCACGCGCGTGGCGTCGTAGATGTGTTCGTACGGCGACGCGACACCGCAAATCAGATCGGTCACCATCTGACCGCCGAGCGTGCCGAACGTCATGCCGTTGCCGGAATAGCCCGTCGCCACGTAGACGTGCGTGGAGGCAGCGTTGCGCCCGATATACGGAAGGCCGTCAACCGGTTCGATGATCTGACCCGACCAGCGATAGCGCACCGGCACATCGCCAAAGCGCTGATGCGTGTACCTGGTCAATCGTTCGTAGCGCTCGTCGGTATTGCTTTCCTGGCCCGTGCGATGATCTTCGCCGCCGACAAGCAGATACGTTCGGCCCGCGAAGCCTTGCGTCCGCGTGTAGTGATAAGGATCATCGGTGTCCCAGAACAACCCGGGAAGATCGACTCCCTCGGTCTCTGCCGCGAGGACGTACGAGCGATACGCAGCGATCTTGGTGTGCAGCAGAAAGCGGTTGTTCACCGGCACGTTCGTGGCCACGAAAACGTCTGTCGCGCGCACCTCGTGCCGTTCGGTCTTCACCGTGCACGGCTCCCCATCCTGAACGTCGACGGCTTTGGTGCCCTCGTAAATCAGCGCGCCTCGATCCGACGCTGCGTGCGCGAGGCCATACAGGTATGCGAGCGGATGCACGCGCGCCTGCCGCGGCCAAACGATGCCGCCGTGAGTCGGGAACGGCAGCGGCACCATGTCGGTCCACTGCACGTCACATCCGGCAAGGCGCGCCGTATCGAGCTCCTTCGCCACCCACTCGAGATCGGCCTCGCGCTCCGTATAGAGATAGCCGGTCATGCGCTCGAATCCGCAGTCGACGGGCAACTCGTTCGCGAACCGCTCGATCGTATCGATCGCTTCCCTGCTCGATTGCGCGACCAGTCGGGCCGCCTCCTCGCCGAAGGCCTTGACGATCGTCTGGTAGCGTCCGTCGACCGCTTCGGTAAGGTGGCTCGTCGTGTACCCGGTCTCTCCGCTCCCGATGCGATCCCGCTCGATAACGGCGACCCTTCTGCCAGCGGCGGCCAGGAGCACGGCTGCCGTCAATCCCGACACGCCACCGCCGACAATGGCGACGTCGACCGACAGGTTGTGGTTGAGCGACGGAAAATGACGAACCTGCTGTGACGCATGCCAGAGCGATTTGGTGGCGCTCATCATCGAAGCCTCCTCGAAGAGCAGGCACTGTCGGCCGGCCGGCGACTGCCGGCTGCGCGCTTCGGGAGTAGCACGAACTGCGCCCGTCATGTCCGAACCCGACTGCAGAAGCCGCGACGCGCGGGGCTGGGGCGAAAGTCCAGACGCCTCTAAGTTATTGATTTATGAGGCTCGAGCGATAGTGCCTTCACGGATTTTCGCTTGACTTTCGTGCGGCACATTCCTAGGATCAGTCCCGGCTGTGACCTCTCCTGTCACCCATCGCACCCATCATGATCTCGGCCCGGCGTGTGCCGGATGCCGCAACGTAGAGGCGGATTTATTCCGCAGTACAACCGCGGTCTCTCCGCAGTGTAGAGGCGGGTCTTTAGACCCGCCTGTGTTAGAGCGCGGGTCTTTAGACCCGCCTGTGTAGAGCGCGGGTCTTTAGACCCGCGGTGTAGAGGCGGGTCTTTAGACCCGCCTGTGTAGAGGCGGGTCTTTAGACCCGCGGTGTAGAGGGCGGGTCTTCAGACCCGCAGTGTAGAGGCGGGTCTTTAGACCCGCGGTGTAGAGGCGGGTCTTTAGACCCGCCTAAGGAGTTTCGCATGCCGCTCGACGACCAGAAGGAACGCAACCGCGCCATCGAGAACGCCGTCGTTCAAATCGAAAAGCAGTTCGGCAAGGGTTCAATCATGCGCCTCGGCCAGCGCGGAGCGATCGCGCCGATGGATTTCATCTCCACCGGCTCAATCAGTATCGACTACGCACTCGGCATCGGCGGCGTTCCCCGGGGCCGCGTGGTCGAGATTTTCGGCCCCGAGTCATCGGGCAAGACGACGCTCGCGCTGCAGGTCATTGCCGAAGCCCAGAAAGCGGGCGGGATGGCCGCATTCGTCGACGCCGAGCACGCCCTTGATGCGGCGTACGCCCAGAAACTGGGGGTCGAGCTCGACAATCTCCTGGTGTCGCAGCCCGATAACGGCGAGCAGGCGCTCGAAATCGTCGAGGTCCTCATCCGTTCAAATAGCGTCGACGTCGTCGTCGTTGACTCGGTGGCCGCCCTGGTGCCGAAGGCGGAAATCGAGGGTGAAATGGGCGAGGCGCAGATGGGTCTTCAGGCGCGCCTCATGTCGCAGGCCTTGCGCAAACTGACCGGCGCCGTCTCGAAGTCGAACACGACCCTTATCTTCATCAACCAGTTGCGCGAGAAGATTGGCGTCATGTTCGGCAATCCTGAAACGACGACCGGCGGACGCGCGCTGAAGTTCTATGCCTCGGTCCGGATCGACATCCGCCGCATTGCCAGCATCAAGGATGGCGACCAGGTAATCGGTGGTCGCACGCGGGTCAAGATCGTCAAGAACAAGGTGGCCCCGCCGTTCCGCGAGGCCGAATTCGACGTGATGTACGGAGAAGGAATCTCGAAGGAAGGCGACCTGCTCGACCTGGCCGTCGAAAAGCGGATCGTCGAAAAGAGCGGGGCCTGGTTCGCCTTCGGCGGCGAGCGGCTCGGCCAGGGCCGCGAGAACGCCAAGCAGTTCCTGAAAGACAACCCCGTGGTGCGGCAGACCGTGGAAGATCGCCTGCGGAAAGAGCTGGGAATGGTGCGCGAAGCCGAAGTCGCGGCTGTGTAGGAGAGCCTCTTTAGGAGGGACTGTCTAGAAAAGAGAGACTAAAGAGAAACTGTCTAGAAAAGGTCTAGAAAAGACTGCCTACGAAATCCGAGCGTCTGGCCCGTCGACGTCGCAGGGCTGGTCGTTTTCTGTCCATCGCTGCGGGTCCGTGGGGCAGGAGACCTCGGAAATCTGCTCTGGGGCCGGGTATCGAAAGCGCTTTTCCGACGGGCCCGACGGCTCGAAACCTCTTACCCGCTCTTCCGATCGTTTGGGCGCCAATTTCATCATTCTCTCCAGGTCGTTGGCCCGGTCGATTGACCTGGCACCCCACGGCAGAGGCAAGAGCTCGGCCACATCGCCATGTGGGCAATTCAGGCCTAGAATTCAAATTCGCCGCTACGGCTGTGTTGGAAGACCGGACGGACGAGTTGGCATCCTTTACACAATACAGGGAGCCGACATAGTTGTCTCTTGACGTCCGGTTCAACGCGAAGGACAACAACGCGCATGGAATCGACCCACGTTGCTCGACTTGCTGAGATGTGTGCTTCCCGCATCGATCCAGCTTCCCGCTCGTTTGACGAGACTTTCCCGCTTTTCAAGAGCGAGATGGGTCAACTCCTCGACGCATTGAAGGCGATAGACCCGCGATTCCTGTTCGACCGAGGCGGGCGTCCGGGAGCGATCGCCGCAATTCGGGGCGCACTGCCCGGCATCGAGCGCGAGCTCTTCGATGCCGTGATGGAAGACTGCGAGTGTGAGTTGGCGGCCACCCGTGAAGCGTTCTTTCAGCTCGTGAAGGCCTGTCAATCGAAGCCCCCAGCGGGAAACGCTGCTCAAGAGTGAATAATGATGCTGTTGTGCTGAAGTCAACAACGACAGCCCGGCATATTGGAAGGGAGGGACTATGCGGTTACGCCTTGTGTTGCTGAACGTCTGCCTCGTGGCGCTACTCAGCCCGGGGGCAACGGCGATCGCCCAGACTCCGGACCCCACGCTGAACAGTGACATCCTGAAGCTGTTGGATTACACCGGCGCCGCGGCCTTGAGTTCGCAACTGGCTACGCTGATGACCCGGGCCATCATTCAACAGTCGAAGATGCCGCAAGCGACGGCCGGTGCCATTGTGTCGGAGGTCGTGCAAGCAACGGTGGCCAGCCACACCAATGGCCCAAATGGACTCGTGGCGCGCCTGGTGCCGGTGTATGCGAAGTATTTCACCCACGATGAGGTCCGCGCGCTCCTCACGTTCTACGGGTCCGACATCGGCAAGAAGACAGTCAAGGTGATGCCAATGGCGTTGCAAGAGGGAGCGCAAATTGGCCAGGCCTGGGCAAACGAGCTGGCACCCGAGATCAAGATCGAGCTCGAGAAACGGTTCAGAGCAGAAGGACTTCTCAAATAGCTCTGGATTGGAGGTTGGTGGCCAGGGACGGAATTGAACCGCCGACACCATGATTTTCAGTCATGTGCTCTACCAACTGAGCTACCTGGCCGGACCGGAATGCAGCGCACCCTCGCACATCGCACAGCACTGCTGCGCGGCGCGGAAGTTTCAGGAACTGCTCTACCAATAAGTACCCGCGCTCCGTGAGCGCGCGCCTGTGATTCGCAGAATCCTGAGTATAACACGCGGTTTCGAGCAGGCACGCTCGTTGAAATGATCGTCACCGGTATGGCTGCACGCGTGGAAGGGCTGTCGTTTCCGTATCACCCGCTCCGGTGGATCTTTGGTCCTGGCCCCGGTTTGACCGCTCTGGGCGCGGCCCTTGTCGCGCTTCGTGAAATCTTCTTGAAGCCGTCGCTGCCGCGCATGAGCGAGCAGTGGCTCCAGAGTCACGAAAGAGAATTCAACCGCCCTGACTACTGAATTCGTCGCCGTTTGACCCAAGCGTGTGATGCACGTAATCTGGTTGGAACAACATTCGACCCGAGAAGTGTTCCACGCGAGGAGTTGCTGTGCGCCGAGTGATTTCAGTAATCGTCGTGATGACGTTGGCCGGCTGCTCGAGGAGCACCGCCGCCGACGTCAAGTCTCAGGCCGCGCCCGCCACTGGAGCCGCGGCGTCTGAAACCGCGCCTGCCGCAGCCCCCGCGCCTCTACCACCGGCGAAACCGGTTCCGGCACAGCTCCCCGATGTCGTCGCCCGGGTCAACGGCGAGGCGATCAACAAGGCGGATCTCGAGAATGCGGTCAAGGGACTCGAAGGGCGCGCCGGAGGGCCGGTGCCCGCCGACCAGCGCGACCGCGTCTACCGCGGCGTGCTCGACGACATGATTGCGTATCGACTTCTTGTGCAGGAAGTGAAGGCGCGCAAGATCATCGTGCCTGAGTCCGATATCGATGCCCAGATCGCGCAGATCCGCAGCCAGTTCCAGACCGACGCGCAGTTCCAGCAGGCCCTGACGATGCAGAAGATGACGCTCGCGGCAGTGCGCGACGATGCGCGGTCCGAGCTTGGTGTCGGTAAGCTGGTCGAAACCGAAATCGCCGGCAAGATCGCCGTGACGCCCGAGGCGGTCACCGACTTCTACCAGAAGAATCAGGACAAGTTTCAGCAGGGTGCGCGTGTGCGGGCGAGCCATATCCTCATCGCGGTTCCGGAGACCGCCGACGCCGCCGCCAAGCAGCAGGCAAAGACGAAAGCCGAGGCGGTTCTGAAGGATCTCAAGGGTGGAAAAGACTTCGCGGCCGCTGCGAAAGAGAGCTCGCAGGACCCCGGCAGCGCACCCAGCGGCGGCGACCTCGGCTTCTTCGAGCAGGGGCAGATGGTGCCGCCATTCGAGCAGGCCGCGTTCGCCCTCAAGCCGGGCGCCATGAGTGAGCTCGTCGAGTCGCCGTTCGGCTTCCACATCATCAAGGTTGCCGAAAAGCAGGACGCGCGCGTGGTGCCGCTCGAGGAAGCCAAGCCGAAGATCGATGAGTTCCTGAGCAGCCAGAATCGCCAGACGCAAACCCAGGCGTTCGTGAGCACGCTGAAGGCAAAGGCAAAAATCGAAATCCTTATCTGAACC
>DAIRVG010000102.1:0-6417 GCA_036802945.1 Vicinamibacterales bacterium | reverse complement strand
GCGAACCTGAACGCGCGAACCTGAACACCGCAACGAACCTGAACACGAACCCAGAAGTGAGAACATAGAAGCGTGAACGACAGTGTCCGTCTGGACATCTGGCTGGACGTCGCCTGCCTCTTCAAGACCCGCTCTGAAGCGAAGCGCGCCTGTGAAGGCGGCAAAGTCGAGATCAACGGCGAACACGCGAAACCGCACCGGGTCGTCCGCGAAGGCGACCGCCTTCGCATCGGCCGTCCTTTCGGCCGCCACCAGGACATCATCGTCCGTATCGCGATGGACCAGCACGTCAAGAAGGCCGAGGCCAAGGTTCTGTACGACGACGTGACGCCGAGGCCAACGCCGGAGGAAATCGAGATGCGGCGGATGGAGCGCGTCTACCGCGCCGCGTCACAGGCCGCCGGAACACCTGACCGGCGCAGGCGGCGCGAAATCAGACGGGCGAAGGGAAAAACCTAAACCACGAAGGTCACGAAAGGCGCGAAGGTCTTCGTGGTTATTCCGATCCGATTTACGATGAGCTCGGGATGCCGCGGAATCAGGAAGTCATACGGCAGTGGAAGGTGCTGCACGCGCTCGAGTCATCGCGCCACGGAGCGACGATCGATGCGCTCGCCGACGACCTTCAGGTAACGACGCGCACGATCCGCCGTGACCTGGCGGCGCTCCAGGAAGCGGGGTTTCCCCTTTTCGACGAGCGCGACGAGGACGGGCGCGCGCACTGGCGTCTCGAGGGGCAAGCGTTGAAGGGGCTCGAGACGGGCTTCACGTTGGCCGAGATCTGCGCGCTCTACCTCAGCCGGAACATGCTCGAGGCAGTTGCCGGCACGCCCTTTCAGCGCGATCTGACATTGGCGTTCACGCGCCTCGAGAAGATGCTGTCGCCGAGAATGCGGCAGTTTCTCGACCGTTTGCCTCAGGTGCTGGTCGCCAAGGCTGGGCCACGCGCCCGCGGAGCCGATGCGTCCCCTGACATCGTCGCGCGCCTGCTCGAGGCGACTCTTCATTACCGCGTCGCGACCATGAAATACAACTCGGTCTCCAGCGGGCGGATGAAGGACTACGTCATCCATCCGTATCGACTGGCATTTGCGCAGGGAGGGCTGTATCTTCTGGCCTACGTGCCGGAATATAAGGACGTGCGGACGTTTGCAATCGATCGCATTGCCACTGTCTCGCTGGACAAGCAGACCTTCACACCGAACCGCGCGATCCCGGACGATGTGTTCGGCAATTCGCTGGGCGTCAACACCGGGCCCGCGTCGAGGGTCGACATTGCCTTCGACAAGCGTGTCGCGCCGTACGTCCGCGCACGGGTCTGGCATCCGTCCCAGACGCTGCGCGAATCAGACGAAGGAGGGCTCGTCCTCACGCTCGACGTCTGCCACGACGCTGCACTGCGAAGCTGGATTCTGAGTTGGGGCGCCTCCGCCCGTGTGCTGTCGCCCCCATCGCTCGCCGCCGAGATCCGTGCCGATCTCACCAACGCAACCGCTCAATACCAAGGCTGACGTGCCAAGACGACCGCTTCGCCTAGCGCTCCTCGTGGTGGCCGCGCTGCTGTTTCTGGCCGGACCGTCGCTCCTCCGTTTCTACACGGACTGGCTGTGGTTCGGTGAAGTCGGCTATCGGCAGGTGTTCACCACGATCATCCAGAGCGAGGCGTCTCTCTTCACGATCGCATTCGTCGTGTCGGTGATCTGGCTGATCTTCAACCTGCGGCTCGCACTGGGATCGGTCGGCGAGGGCCGGCCGATCTTCACGACACAGCAAGGGATGGAGGTCGCGCTCCCCGGCCGCCAGCAGCTTCGGACGATCGCATCGGCGATCGCGATGTTCCTCAGCGCGCTGATCGGCCTCTTCGCATCATCGCAATGGGAAACGTGGGTGACCTGGCGCAATGCTGTCCCGTTCGGGCAGGTCGATCCGATCCTCGGGCGTGACGTGTCGTTTTACGTCTTCACCATTCCATTCATACAGTTCGTGCGTGGCCTCGCGCAGACGCTTGTCGTGCTGGCGGCGCTTGGCGCGGGGGCGCTGTACTTGGTGTCAGGCAGCCTGACGTCAGGGCTTCCGTCGCTTCTGTCGATGACGCCCGCGGTCCGCCGCCATTTGGCACTGCTTGGCGCGGTGTTCTTCGTCCTGCTCGCGACAGGCGCCTGGCTCGGCCGCTACGAGCTGCTTATTACCGCACATCCTGCGGGCGTGATCTACGGCGCGGCGTATGCGGATGTGTACGGACGGCTGCCGACGGCGCTCGTGCTGACCGGCATCTCGATTCTCGGCGTGGTGCTCGCGGTCATGCACGCCTTCACGCGCCGCAACTGGCCCATCCCCGTGGCCATCGTCCTCTATCTGATCGTCAGCATCGGCGGCGAGGGGTACAGCACGGTGCTGCAGCGGTTCGTCGTGACGCCGAACGAGCAGGTACGCGAATCGCCGTTCATTCGGCACAATATCGACGCGACCCGCCGCGCATTCGGTCTCGATCGTGTCGAAGAGCGAGCGCTTTCTGGCGACGCCATGCTCACACGCGAGGATATCGGCCGCAATGCGGAGACGCTCGCGAATGTACGGCTGTGGGATCATCAGCCGCTGCTCGATACGTTCGGGCAACTGCAGGAGATCCGCACGTACTACGATTTCGCGTCGGTCGACAACGATCGCTACACGATCAACGGCCGCCCGCAGCAGGTCATGCTGTCTGCACGCGAGCTCAACTCGAACAGCCTGCCGAACCGCACGTGGGTCAACGAGCGCCTGACGTTCACCCACGGGTACGGGCTGACGCTGGGACCGGTCAACCAGGTGACCAGCGAAGGCCTGCCCGTTCTGTACGTCCGGAATCTGCCGACGGAAACGATCCCCGACCTGCCGCTCCAGGAGCCAAGCCTGTATTTCGGCGAGCTGTCGAACGACTACGTGATTGTTCGAACGAACACGCAGGAGTTCCACTATCCGCGAGGCGACGAGAACGTGTTCACGCAGTACGCGGGCACGGGCGGGCTGGCGCTCGAGTCGCTTGCCCGACGGCTGATGTTCGCCCTCCGTTTCGGCGCCTATCAGATCGCCTTCAACGACGGCATCACCGGCGAAAGCCGCATTCTGTTCCATCGCAACATCGCCGAACGCGTCGACGAGATTGCACCGTTTCTGACCTTCGATCGCGACCCGTACCTGGTGCTTGCCGACGGACGTCTGTACTGGATGTACGATGCGTACACCACGAGCGACCGGTATCCATACTCGACGCCGGCGGGCAGGGTGAACTACATCCGCAATTCAGTGAAAGTCGTCATCGACGCGTACAACGGCACAACGACCTTCTACGCGGCGGATCCCGCCGATCCAATCGTCGCGACGTACACCAAAGTGTTCCCCGGCATGTTCAAGCCACTCGAGGAGATGCCGGGCGCGCTCCGCGCGCACATCAGATATCCCGAAGACATTTTTGCGTTACAGGCGGCAGTCTTCGCCACCTACCACATGACCGAGCCCGCGGTGTTCTACAACCGCGAGGACCAGTGGGAGATTCCGTCGATCGACGATGCGACCGCCAACGCTCAGGCGATGCAGCCGTACTACACGGTCATGCGGCTGCCGGGAGAGTCGGCGGCGGAATTCATCCAGATGCTGCCATTCACTCCGCGCGCCAAGGACAACCTGGCGGCGTGGCTCGTCGCGCGCAGCGACCCCGAGCATTACGGCGACGTCCGCGTCTTCCAGTTCCCGAAACAGAAGGTGGTGTTCGGACCGCGACAAGTTGTCGCACGCATCAACCAGGACCAGACGATCTCGCCGCAGATCACACTATGGAACCAGCAGGGATCGCAGGTTACGTGGGGCACGCTGATGGTGATTCCAATCGAGGAGTCTCTGATCTACGTCCGCCCCCTCTACCTGCGCGGCGCCGGCGGCCGCATCCCCGAGCTGACGCGCGTCGTCGTCGTCTACCAGGATCAGATCGTGATGGAACAGACGTTCGAGCAGGGGCTCGCGAGGCTGTTCGGCGGCGACGCCGGCGGGCCGCGCGCCCAGCCGACGGCAACTGCCACCGCTGCGAATCAACCGGCCGCACCATCGGAGGGGCCGGGGGCCACGCCAGCAGCACCCGCGATCGTGCCGCAGCTCTCAGCGCTGGCGACCGAGGCCCAGACGCACTACCAGCGCGCGATCGACGCACAGCGCGCCGGTGACTGGGCGAGGTACGGCGATGAGATCAAGGCGCTTGGTGCTGCCCTCGACAAGATGAGGGCTCGTTAGAAAATCCCAAATCCCAAATCCCAAGATCCAAACCCCAAGCGCTACTTCGAATTTGGGATTTAGTTGGGATTTGGACCTTGGGATTTGGGATTTGGGATTTGATCAACGGGCCTCAGTCTTTAACCACGCCCGCAACACCTCGGCAACACTCCATGCCTGCGCAATGCAGCCGCGCGGCGTGTACGGCGGTTCGGCGTCGAAAATCTCGCTGATGGTGCCAATCCCTGCCTCGTTCAGGTGGGACTCGAAGCCTGCCAGGCATTCGCGCGCGCCCGCGAGATCCCCTGGGTGCACCTTGAGATATGCATCGACGTAGGGGCCTACGAGCCACGCCCAGACGGTTCCCTGGTGATAGGCCGCGTCGCGCGATCGCAGATCGCCGTAGTACTGCACTTTGTAGTCGCGGTGCCCTGGCGCGAGCGAACGCAGGCCGACCGGCGTCACGAGCCGCTCGCGCACCACGTTGAAGACGGGATTCCATCTCGCCTGGTCCAGCACCGCGTGGTCGAGCGATATCGAAAAGATCTGGTTCGGGCGGCAGGCGGGGTCGTCGCCATGCTCGCCGTCGACGACGTCGTAGAGATAGCCGCCCTCTTCGTACCAGAACCTGGCGTTGAACGATTCGCGTGCGTGGGCTGCCGCTTCGTCCACCTGCGGTGCAAGTGGATCGCCCTCCTCGCGCAGCCAGTCGGCAAAGAGCGCGAGCGCGTTGTACCAGAGCGCGTTGATCTCCACCGCCTTGCCGCGCCGCGGGGTCACCACCCATCCATCGACCTTCGCATCCATCCACGTCAACTGCACGTGCTCTTGTCCCTGCCTCAAAAGGCCGTCGGCCGGATCGACGCCGATGCCGAATCGGGTGCCTTTCATATGGCACTCGAAAATGGACTTGAGCTTTGGCAGCAACTGCCGCAACGTTCCCCGATCGTTGGTCACCGTGAGATAGCGGTGGATGGCGTGGAAGAACCAGAGAGTGGCATCGGCCGTGTGGTAGAGCCCCTCGTTGGTGCCTTCCGGAAACATGTTCGGGATCAACCCGTCGCGCACGTAGTGGCCAAACGTCCGCAGGATGTAGCCCGCCTCGCGATGGCGGCCGGTGCAGAGCGTCAACCCTTCGAGGCCGATCATCGTGTCGCGTCCCCAGTCGGTAAACCAGTGGTAGCCGGCGATGACCGTGCGGACCTCGTCGCCCGCGGCGCGGGCGCGCGCCGACTCCTCGATGCGACCCGAAGGCGTGATGACGAACTGATCGGCGGCAAGCACCAGCTCCGCGGCTATTCCAACCGAGGGGGCGCGCTGCGCCGAGGTGATGAGGCGCGTCCGCCGCTGCTCCTCGGCGTGAGGCAGCCCCGCGGGGTCGAGCGCGCCGATCGTCTCCCATGACTCCGTCGACGCCACGAGCGTTCCCGGCGCATCCGGCGCCAGCTCGAACCGGAAGTAACCGGGTGTCCACAGGTCGCCGCAGCATTCATATCCACGGTTCTCTTCCAGCGCATAGACGGCGTGGTCGAACTTCTCTGGCATCACGGTAAACGCTTTGCCCGCGCCGTACACAAACATGCGCAGCGGCGGCAGATCTCCGCCAGGCGCAAGCTCGAAGCGATCCCCCAGCGCGTACAGGCCGTACGGCGCCGCGACGGGATGATTCACCGGCGCCTCATGCAGGCGGAACGCGACGAGTGGCCGCAGCTCCAGGCGCACGGGCTGCTTCGACAGCAGGCGATACGTGATGTGCGTCGTGTTCTGCATGTGGGCCATCAACACGCGCTTCTCGATCTGGATCCCCTCGACGTCGAACGTCCAGACCGGCAGGCCTGCCTCGAGCCGGAACGAGGTGAGCCATCGGACCGCATCGAATTCCTTGCCGCCGGAGGTGTCGATGAGGTTGTGCAGTGAGACCAGGCGGCCGTCCGGATAGCGGATTCGCTCCCAGAGGTAATTCAGCATGACCGTGCGGCCGAACGGTGTCGGGAGCGCGGCGACGAGATACGCATGGTAGCGGCGTGTCAACGCCCCCGAGAGCGTGCCGGAGGCGTAGCCGCCAAGTCCGTTCGTGACCAGCCATTCCTTCCCCACGAGCGAGTGGCGGCCTTCGTCGGTCGGCTCCCATCGGACCACTCGCACGAGTCCGATACCCGTTCCCGACACCCTCGA
>DAIRVG010000101.1:0-21713 GCA_036802945.1 Vicinamibacterales bacterium | reverse complement strand
CGCTCGGCTCGTGGCAGCGTACGCGTCAGGATTCTGAGATCGGGCCTTCAACCGTCCACTACTACGGAATGTTCGACGACCACGACAGGCTGCTTGTGCTCGTCAGCATGAACTCGGACGTTTCAGACAGCTGGGAGCGGGAAGGCGATAACCTGGACTACTTCCACACCTATGGGGGGAAGGGCTATGCGCTGGGTGTGAACGTCGCCGTCTGGGTGATGACTCACTAAGGTCGTCTAGCCGACGGTACCACGCAGTCCGAGCGCGTCGGCATGCTCGCGCATGAAGGCGATGACATTCGGCCAGGTGCTCGTCTCGAGCGCCCGTGCGTGCAAAAGGGGCAGGTGGAGGAAGAAGGGACCTTCGCGGCCGCCCGCGCGGTCCCACTGCCGACGATAGCGTTGAAAGCGCTACTTCGAAGCGATGGTGGGGTTCACCCAGCCGTTCTTCATCACGCCATGAGACGGACGGAAGCTGAGATAGTCCACGTGATCGGGAATATCGAACCAGCCATGAATCACGCCCGGCGGAACGATCAGCACATCGCCGACCTTCAACTCGACTTTGCGTGAGCCAACCGCCACGCCGCCGCCGCAGCCCGGACCGTTCGGTCCGCCGTCGGGGTTGTTCGTGCTGCGCCGGCCGTTCACAACCTTGCCGTCAATGAACGCCGTGCCGCCGCCGGAGACGATGTAATAGCCCTCGGTCTGATTGTCGTGCGTGATGGCGCCCTGAAGTGCGTCCGCCGGCGGATTGGCCATTTGTTCTCCACACGGGGTCGTTGGGGCCGCAGCCTGGGCATTGCCACGAGCGGCGGCCGCCGGTGCATTGCCTCGACCGCGGGCGGCCTGAGCGTCCCCGACCGTCATCACGCGCTGCTTCGAGCGATGAATGATGCCCAGCTCCATGCTCCAGCCGTCGCCAATATCGACAACCCTGGCATTCTCGTCACGAGTCTGCGCCGATTGTTCCGTGGCGCTGATCTTGTCGATTTCGGCTTTGGTGATGACGGTGGCAGTCGTGGGGTTTCCCGGCCTGGGCTGTGCGATGACCGCAACAGGAATCAGAATCGCCGCCGTAAGCAAGACTTTCAGCGCAGTCTTCTTCATCGCGTTCCTCCTGAACTCGCGTCCTCAGACGCTGTGAGCACCTTCACATTGTTCGTATCCTGAGGGGCACGGCGTTTATCGCAGGTCAACACCATAGCACCGACGCCCGAGGCTATCGTGATTTTCGAGAATTCTGACTAATCGCGTCGGTGTTAGAGCCGGCCGTTCAAGATCGTCGCGTTCACGCGCCTCGAGCCTCTCAGGAAGTTCGGTCAGCAGACGGGCAGCGCCTGCGCGTTCAGCCGCGATCTATCCGCCCGGACGACGTCACATAATTTCGCGGCCTGGGCGCGCGGCGCTGCTTGCGGCTCCGCGCGAACGGAACCAAGCTCAAAGTTAGGCCACTTTAAAGAGCAGCTTCTTGGCCTTGATCTTGACCCTCAGAATTCTGGTCGACGAGGCGAGGTAGAGGTAGCCGTCTGCGCCGAGCTCGCAATTGGATGTGCCCTGGTCGGAACTGATAAAGCCGATCCGCTCGCCTCCCGGCGTGAACACAGTGACCCCTTCGCGGGTTGCCGCCCACATGTTGCCGGCTGAATCGATTTTCAGGCTGTCGCCGCCCATCACGACATTGCGGGCCACGAACTGGCGACGGTTTGAGACGTTCCCCTGCTTGTCGAGGTCCCACATCACCCAGCCTGTGGGGGCGTCGGAGGAATAGAGCTTTGTCCCGTCCGGAGAGACGCCGATCCCGTTCGGCGTAGTCATGGTGTCGAGCAGGTGCAGGCTGTTGTCGGGTGCAAGGCGGAATATCCCCATGTAGTCGAGGTCACGGTCGGGGCCAGCGTTGCGGTTGACCAGGCCGTAGGGAGGATCGGTGAAGTAGATTGAGCCGTCGGGGCCGAGCACGAGGTCGTTGGGCGTGTTCAACCGCTTTCCCATGTACTTGTCGACCAGCACGGTCTTCTTCTTGGTGGCGAGGTCGATGTGGTAGATGGCGCGTCCGCCGGATCCGGCGACGATGAGACCGCCGCGTCCCAGGGCCAGGCCGTTGGTACCGGGCTCGCGAATGCCGGGGTTCCAGGCCACTCCGCCGACGTCATAGCCCGAAGGCTCCAGCCAGACCGAACGGCCCTCTGTAGGCGACCATTTGACGATCTGGTTGATCTGGGTATCGGAGACCAGCAGGTAGCCGTTGTTGCCGCCAACCCAAACCGGCCCTTCGGCGTGCAGGAAGCCGTCGCAGATCTTTTCCACCTTGGCGTCGGCGTCAATGAGGACGTCGAGGCGGGGATCAAGCCGGTTGACCTTGCCAGCCTCCGGGTAGGGCGCCTTCAGGTCCGTGGGAGGAAGCCCCTTCAGTGGGCCGGTCATCGGCGCGGGCGGCGGAGGCGCTGTCGCGGGCGCGGCCGGAGCGCCGACGACCTGGGCCAAGGCGGCGGAGGGGACGGCGGCAACTAGGGCCCCGAGCAAGGTGCGGCGAGAAATCTGGTTCGGCACGGGCGTGTCCTCCTCCTTGTTTGCTATCGGTGCCTACCCTAGGCTGAGATTGCGAAGGAGTCAATGCCATTCGTAGTTGAAATTCGGTGACGGCTCCCTGGTTTACGCGGCCGACTTCTTCCCCTTCTCGACATACTGGTGCAGGGCCTGGGAGGCAGGGATTCGGACCCTCCGTTTACCAATACCCAATCATGCGTCCCGCGCTCACAGCGGTGAGCCAGCAGGCGATCGAGATCCCGCCCATCACGGAGAGCTGGCGGTGCTCGGCGCGAGAGAGCTCTCGCTTGCCACGAGCTCGCCACGCCGGCAACAGATTCAGGATCAGGACGTTGATCAGCCCGAGCGCAATCGCCGGGAACTTGATGTCGAAAAATGGATTATTGAGGTAGTCGGTTGCCTTCGTCGCAAGAAGCGCCGTGCCCGTGAGTGCAGCGATTCCGAAACCGACCGTGGCGACGGGTATCGTGGCGGACGCGAGCGTGGCGATGGGAATCCGGCGCCAGCAACCGAGAAGCCGGAGGTCCAGCACGAGGACCGATCCGAACAGCGTTGCGACGCCCAGGATGTGTGAGAGGTTGACGACCGCGTAGGTCCAGGGCCCGGACTCGCGCATGTAGTGTCCCAGCGCGGACGCCTCCATCCACACCAGGAACTCGCGCAAGCTTACCTAACTTCTTGCGGAAGCAGAGACAAGCCACGGAGACACAGAGACACGGAGAAAAATTTTGACTCCGTGACTCCGTGACTCCGTGGCCCGTCTCGCCTTTCGGGAGTTGACGTCCCTCCGACCACCGCTAGTCGCGGTCGGGATAGACGTTGTAGACCTTGCCGTTAAACGTCACGCGCTCGGTCTTGATCTCGAACTTCTTCGGATCCTTGTTGCGATGACCGTGGATCGTCACCGTGGAGCCGAGAGGGATGGTCCCGTCCTTCAGTCCCGCCTGCTGCGTGCGGAACGGCGGCGCCATCGTGATGTCCCAGACATTGCCCTGCGCGTCCTTCACCTTCATCGTCCCGTGCGGACCCGCGAGGCTCACGCCCGTGGTCACAGTGCCGCTGAGCTCGAACTCCTTGCCCTCGTTGCCGCCCCATCCATGGTGCGCGAGCGCGGGCAGCGGCGAAAGCAACACGGCCAGGAGCGCTCCCCCTGCGATTGGAGCAAGGTAACGATGTAACGACTGCTTCATCTCGTACCTCCGTTGGTGGTCACACTATTATCCAGATTCTTCGTCCCGCCGTACCGAAGAAAGATCGCGGGAAGCAGGAAGAGGTTGAGCACGGTCGAGGTGAACAGGCCCCCCAGGATCACGACGGCCATCGGGTGTTCCACTTCCTGACCTGAACGGCTACCCCCTACCACTATCGGCACAAGGGCCAGTCCTGTTGCCAGCGCGGTCATCAGGATCGGCGTCAGCCGCTCCTCGGCCCCGCGCAGCACGAGCTCCGGACCGAACGGCATCCCCTCCGTTTCCTGCAGATGCCGGTAGTGGCTGACGAGCATGATGCCGTTCCGCGCCGCAATGCCGAGGACCGTCACGAATCCCACGAGCGAGCCGAGCGACAGGACACCGCCTGACAGGAAGGCCGCGCCGACGCCGCCGATCAGCGCAAAGGGGAGCGTCAGCGCGACAAGCGCGACGAGCCGCGCGGAGCCGAAGTCGACATGGAGCACGAGCAGCACGCCAAGCAGCGACAGCGCGCCCAGCGCGAGGAGGCGGTTCTGCGAGGCTGCGCGCTCGGCGTACTCGCCGAGCACCTCGGGATGGTAGCCCTCGCTGAACGAGATGCCTGCCAGCGCCGCTTCGATGTCACCCGCGACGGCGCCCAGATCGCGCCCCCGGACGTTGCAGGTCACGTCGATGCGCCGCGAGCTGCCCTCGCGCGTGATTTCGTTCGGCGTCGGCGCCAGCGATACGTCGGCCACGGCTTCGAGCGGCACGTATCCGCCGTTGCCCGTGTCGATCGGGAGCCGCTTGATGGCAAACAGATCGCTGCGTACCGCGGGAACGCTCCAGACGACGACGTCGAACACCTTCTGCTCGTCGTAAATCTCGCCGACCTTTGTCCCCTGCAGGAGAGTCGCGAGCGTCGCACGCACCTGGCCCGGCGTCACGCCCGCAATCTGTGCCTGCTCGGGACGCATCCGCACTTCCACCTGGGGAACGAGCGTCATTGTCTGCACGGTGAGGTCCGCCACCCCGTCGACGCCTGATAGCGCACGCCCGACTTCCGCCGCCTTCGCGCCCAGCTCGCCGAGATCGGGACCGAAAATCCGCACCACGATCGTCGCGCTCGCGCCGGTCAGGACCTCCTTGATTCGTTCCCGGAGGTACGTGAGCAGATCACGGGTGAGCCCCGGGTACCCGTCGACGACCGACTGAATCTTCCCGACGGTCGCGTCGTACGCGACATCCCGATCGAGGCTGATCCAGAGCTCCGTAAAATTGGCGCCGACGACCTCGTCGGCCACTTCGGCGCGTCCGATGTGGGACCCGAAGTTGCGCACGCCCGGGATCGCCCGCAGTTCACGGCTCGCGCGCACGGTGATCCGGCGCATGGCGTCGAGCGACGTCCCTGGTTTCTCCACCCAGTGCATCAGGAAGTCATATTCCTGGAAATGCGGAAGGAACTCTTCGCCGAGGAACGGATAGGCGGCCGCCGTCACCGTCAGCGCGACGGCGACCGTCGCGATCGCGCGTCGTGGCGCATAGATCAGGCGCGGAAGGAGTGCACGGTATCGTGCTTTCAACCACGTCACGGCCGGGGCTTCGCGCGCGTGTGTGTGCTTGGGCAACAGTAGCAGCGACAGCGCCGGCGTCACGGTGAGCGCGACGACGAGTGACGCGACAATCGCGAGCACGTACGCGAGCGCGAGCGGCCGGAAGAAGGAGCCGGCAAGGCCGTCGAGCATGAACACCGGCACGAACACCATGACGACGATGACGCTGCCGTACACGACTGCGCTTCGCACCTCGACCGACGCGTCAAGGACAACCTGCAGCGCCGGTCTCGGATGTCCCTCCGCCGCGTTCAGCCGTAACCGCCGGACGATGTTCTCCACATCGATAATCGCATCGTCCACGACCTCGCCGAGCGCGATGATGAGCCCGGCGATGACCATCGTGTCGAGTGTGCCGCCCTGGTAGCCTAGTAAGAGCGCCGCCGTGATCAGTGACAACGGGATCGCGATGCTGCTGATGAGGGCCGTCCGCCAGTCGTAGAGGAACACCGCAAGCACGATGATCACGAGGACGCAGCCGATGAGGAGCGCCCGATTCAGGTTCTCCAGCGACATCTCGATGAAGGTCGCGGGGCGGAAGATCGTCGAATCGACGACGACGCCAGGCAGCCCCGGCTTCAGCGACTCGAGCGCGGCCTCGACATCGCGCGTGACCTGCAGCGTATTGCCGTCTGGATGTTTCTCGACGATCAGCAGCAGCCCGGGGCCGTCGTTGATCACTGCGTCGCCGATTGGAGGCGGAAATCCTTCAACAACCGCGGCGACATCGCCCACCCGCACGGCGTTGCTCGAGAATGCAGTCGTATTCGACGGCGTCTTGCCGATGATGATCTGCTTGAGATCGTCG
Source organism: Vicinamibacterales bacterium (assembly GCA_036802945.1). Lineage (GTDB taxonomy): Bacteria > Acidobacteriota > Vicinamibacteria > Vicinamibacterales > UBA2999 > Gp6-AA40. Next base: position 15,577 of record DAIRVG010000101.1, on the reverse strand, counting down.
ACCTGGGTGACCGCGGCGGCGTGCGCGATCGCCAGGCGCTGCTGCGCAGTTTCGAGGTAGCCGCCGCCGGCCACGGAGGTGCCCTCGCGGGTCGCCGTCACCAGTTCGTCAAGCGTGACGTTGCTTGCCCGAAGTCGATCGGGATCGACGAGCACCTGCAGTTGACGGTCGCGTTGCCCCCAAATCGCCACGTTGGCGACGCCCGGGATCGACATGAGTCGCGGGCGCACCGTCCATTTCGCAAGCGTCGTGAGCTCGACCTGTGACAGGCGGTCGGAGCTCACACCGATCTTCATCACGCGGCTGAGCGACGAGAGCGGCGACAGGATAACTGGCGGCCGCGCAGCCGCCGGCAAAGCGGTGGCAACACGAAACAGCCGCTCCTGCACAAGTTGGCGCGCGGCCATGAGGTTGGTGCCCTCATCGAAGATGAGGACGACGGATGAGAGACCGAGCACGGATTTCGATCGCAGCGTCTTCAGCCCGATGACGCCATTCATCGCGTTCTCGAGTTGAACCGTCACGAGGCTCTCGACCTCGATGGTCGAAAGACCCGGGGCCTCGGTCTGGATTTCCACCAGCGGAGGCGCGAACTCGGGGAACACGTCGAGCGGCGTGTTGAGCGCCGTTCGTGTGCCAGCCACCATCAGGACCAGCGCCAGGGCGACGACGGCGACCCGGAGGCGCAGCGCCGATTCGACAATCCAGCGCATCGGCTACTTTCCCGCCCCGAATTCGACGCCAAACAGTTCTGCCGCGCCATCTGTGACGACCCGAGCGCCAGGGGCAGGACCTTGTGACACCAGCGCGAGTGAGTCGACGATGGTCGAGACGGTGACGCGCTCGCGGGCGTAGACGTGATCCCCACGGGACACGTAGACCCACGTTCCGCCGTACGCATCGTGGAGGAGCGCGGCTTTGGGAACCACGAGGCTCTCCGAGCTGCTACGCCCAGTCAGGCGTACGGCGACGCGTTCGCCCGGCCGGAATCGTTGGTTCGGGTTGCTGAGGCTGAAATAGAGATCGACACCAGCGGTGCTGGCGTTCGCCGACGGCGGCGCGGCGATCGGACGGGCGATGATGCCGTTGGCATCCGGTGCGTCCCCCAGCGCGAGCACACGGGCGGGCGCGGCGGGATCGATACCTGCCGATTCGCCCGCATAGAGCGGAACGCGTACCCAGACCGTGGCCAGGCGGACCAGATCGATCATCGGGGCGGCGGCCGCGACCGTCTGGCCGTTCCTGACGTGCACCGCCTGGACGATGGCATCCTGGGGCGCCTCGATGATGACGCCGTCCGAAGACGTTCCGCTGCGGCTCGCCGAGGTGACTCGGGCGCGGGCGGCCTTGGCTTCCGCTTCCGCAAGTGCGAGCTCGGCCTGCGCCTCCTCGTGGGCGCGTCGGCTCCCCGCGCCGTCTTCCAGGAGCTGCTCGGCGCGACGTGCCTTGAGCCGGGTGACTTCGAGCCGCGCCGCGGCGTTTTCCGCGGCCTGTTCTGCGTCGGTGGCCGCGTCCCGGTCCGATGGCTGGATGGGAACGAGGCGGAACAGCGGCTGGCCTTGCGACACCGCGAAGCCGGCCGCGGGCACTCCAGGTGGCGACCGGAGAGTACCCGCGACCGGGGCGGTGATCGCGAGCGCCGCCCCCGATGGCGCTGCGATCTCGGCACCCACGGTTCTCGTTGTCGCGATGGTCTTGCGTTCGACGGGAACCGTGACAATGGCCAGGCGCGTTTCGGCCTCTGGCGAAAGCGTGATGGTCGTGAGCGACGCTTCCTTGACGGGCGCGGCAACAGTGGCAGCGCGCGCAGGCGCGGCGGCCGCTGGTTCCTTACTGCAGCCGGCGATCGTGAAGCAGGCGCACAGCGAAATCGTGGCCATGGCAAACCTAATGTTGTTTTCACTTCCACGTAGCCACGGAGACACGAAGACACGGAGGAATTTCATGACTTTGCTCCGTGGGTCCGTGCCTCCGTGGCCCGTCGGTGTAAAAGCGCGTTAGAAGCCACGCGCACCCTCCAGCGTCGTATCCCCAATCCCGAATCCCGAACCCCGGGAACACGTCCTTCCAACGGCGCGCTCGGTTCGCGCGATCGCGCGCGACAGATCCGCCTCCGCCTCACGCGCTCTCAGCCGTGCGTCCGTGCGCCGGCGGCTCATCTCGAGGACGAACAGATACGAGACCTCGCCCTCCGCGAACGCGCGTTCGGCGGCGGCGACTTGCATCTCGAGTGGCTGCAGGACCGTATCGCGCAAGGCGGCGAGACTTGTTTCAGCTTGCTCACGTAAGGTGATTGCGTCGCGCAACTCAGTCGCTACACGCTGACGCGCAGCGGCATAGGCATAGGTGGCGCGCTGGAGCTCCGCTGCCGCTCGCCCCCGGCCTCCCTGGTTGCGGTCGAAGATCGGTGCCGAGATGTCGACGCCCGGGCCGCTCTCGAATCCATCAGTCCCCTCGCCATTCGCATCGACGACGGCGCTGACCGCCAGGATCCGTGAGCGCTCCCATCCAAGCCGGCGCCCCGCTTCTTCGATGCCGATCTCCGCGGCACGCACATCGGGACGTGATGCAAGCGCGTCGTTCAGCAGGTCCGGCGTTGAGGGACACGCAACAGCGGGTACGGGCCCGGGCGGCAGCGTCACGTCCATCGCCTCGAGTCCAAGGCCAAGGCGTCCGCGGAGATCGTTGGCGCGAAGCGTCACGTCGAGGCGCGCGCGCGCGGCCTCCTGCCTGGCGCGCGCGGCGTCAATCGCGGCAGAGCGTGCTTCGAGCTCGCTGATGTCTCCGGCTTGCAGGCGCGAGTCGGTCAGCTCGCGAATCTGGTCCAGTTCGGTCGCGGCAGCTTCGGCAAGCTGCGCTCGATCGCGCGCCAGCGCGAGGTCGGCATACGAAATCTTCACGGTGGACACGAGGTCAAGCCCATTCTGCTCGAGGCCGGTGGCCACTCGTTCGACGGCCAGCGTCGCCGCTGCGACTCGTCGCGGCCGCTCCCACAACGCCTCGATTGGCCATCGCAGCGTGGCCTCGAGCTGCTTGGGGCCCCAGGGAAAGAGCAGCGACAGGACCGGGTTCCGAAGCAGGCCCGCCTCCAGTAGATCCGCGCGGGCGAAACCGAGCTGCGCCAGCTGCACGCGGAAGTCCGCGTTGTTCCACAGGGCGACGGCCACCGCTTCGTCCGGCGTGATGCCGTCGTCGAGTGTGACCCCGGGAGGGATCGCGGTTCCCGCGCCCGCATCCGTCCGTTCCGGCACACCGGTGCGTTCTTGCAGCCGTGAAACGGCCTGGCTGGATACGGTGGCGCATCCGGCAAGTGAGAGGAGAACGAGAAGCACCGTAAGAACATGCACGTGCATATGTCTTTCTCGGCGGGCCCAACCGCATCCGAGCTTTGCGCTACGGCGAGTCTCGCCGAAGCCTAAGGGCGAAGGCGGAAAGGACCCGCCCTACGTCGTGTAGAAAGGACCGGACTACGTCGTGTCGTTGGTCGAAATCCGGACGGAGGAATCGATCAGCTCAGGGCTGGAGCGCGCGGGGCAGTGCCGTCGTGAAGGAGGAAATACCAGGGGGGAAGAGCGGCGCGCAGCGTCTGAAGACGCGACTCGCTCGGCCGCAATCCCATCACGCTCGGTGCTTGCGTATACGTGGATGTTGTCGAGCGCCGCGGGCCACGGCCCGTGCGCGTGTGCCGGACCGCGTGCGGGGAGCGGTGGGTCCGCGACAGCGCCGGAATCTGGCGAGGCGCCTGCTCCTGCGACGCGAACGCAAGGCCGTCGATCCCGTCGACGGTGCGCGTCGCGAGCTGCGTGACCTTGGCTTGCGGGGCGAGCCTTTCAGGCTCGCCTGGCGAACCCGAAGGATTCGCCCCGCTGCTGTCCGCGGCTGCTCCGCTGAGCAGCAGAATCGCGAGCACGCTGACCGCAAGGACCTTCGGCATCAAAGCAGTAGGACCCCGGATGTTATCACTTGGTCTGGATCGTTCCTGTGACCAGCAACCTTGACAGAAGATCAGGAGGCTAGGAGGTCTCTAAATGTTCGTACAATTTTCACAGGAGATCAGGAGGTCAGGACTCCGCGTCGAAGGGGCGCGCCCCCCATGGAGCGCGCCCTCGATCGTCCCTCTACTCCTCCTACTCCTCGCCGCGTCAGAACGGCGTGCAGGTCAGCGCACCTCGCCGGATCGCATGGCCTGCGGTTTCAGAGTCGTCCGCCCAGAAGGCCGGCCTCCGGTCGGCGACACACTCCATCAAGGGCGTGACCGCGAAGCCTTCGTTATTCAAGTTCGGCATCCCGCCCGGCCGGTCGAACGTCTGCGTGACAGCGAACTTGCCAGTGCCCACGGCAATTTTGAGGACGGCCGAGCGCCCAGCGCATGTGTCGTCGCAGACGGCCCAGAGGTTGTTCATGCCCAGTTCGCGATCAAAGTGGAGATCCATCACACCGGGAAAGCCGCTCGCGATGGTGGCGATCCGCGTGAAGCTGCCGTTGGCGTGGTTGAGGGCGTAGGCGTAGATCCCTCCGGTTCCTTCCATCCCGACGAAGAACAGGCCTGTGCCATGGTTCGGATAGTCTGCCGGGTTGTAGGCGGTGGCGACGCCTCCCTGGCTCTCATCGACGAAGCCCTGGGATACGAGGAAGGTATCCGGAATCCAGGTAATGCCCTCCATACCTAGGTTCGGCCCGACCGCAGGTAGATCTGCGGTCAGGTTCCATTCGTGGGTCGCCGTGAGCGTCGCGCCGGCGGTACTCACGTCGAACCGGAGGATGCTGTTGCGACTGATGCCGTTCGCGTTGTTGTCCCGTTCCGTAGCCACGTACATCCCGCTGCTGGAGCCGCCGTCGGCGAACGTCACGCCTTCCGAATCCGGACTGCCGGTGCTGCCCGGGTAAAGCAGCGTCTTTCCAGCGTTCCACGTGTTGGTGGAGTCTGGCGTCCAAATGCTGCCGTCGAAGACGAGTCGGAACAGCGACCCTGGACCGTTCCGCACGGCCCAGAGGACGCCGGGCGTCGAGCTACCCGTTCCTTCGTAGACCAGGCCACTCAAGTTGCCGCCGAAGACGTTGAGACCGTCGGCGGTCTGCACGTCAGCATCACCTGGCCAAGGCAGCGGGTCTCCGGGGCATTTGTTGGCTGTGCCCTTGGTTACGCTGGTGGTTGTCGTGAAGGCCCCGGTCCCGTTGGGGCATCGGCCGTACGTCGTGGTCGCCGCGACCGTCCACGTGTAGGAGTCGATAACTGTCCCGGTCGCGCCAAAGAGGCGAGCGCTGTCGGCGCCGCCCAGGCCAAAACCAAAGGCCGCCTCCTCGAGAAGATAGTAGCCGCCCGCTGCGATCGTCGTTTCGCCTGGGATGGTGTAAGTATGCGTGTCGTCGTTATCCCGGAACACCCAGCCTGAGATATCCGCCGGCGAGCCGCCCGTGTTGATGAGTTCGACCCAGTCTCCCGGCACGCCGCCGCTCGACTCCACTTCGTTGATTTTCACTGTCGGCGCCGGCGCGGCGCAATCGTTCGCCGCACCTTTGGTCACGCTGGTGGTGGTGATGAAGGCCCCAATCCCGTTGGGACACCGGCCGTACGTCGTGGTTGCCGCGACCGTCCACGTGTAGGAGTCGATCAGCGTCGTCCCGGTCGTGTCAAAGAGCCGAGCGCTGTCGGCGCCGCCCACGCCAAAGCCGAAGGCCGCCTCCTCGAGGAGATGGTAGCCGCCCGCCGCGATCGTCGTGCCTCCCGGGATCGTGTAGGTGTGCGTGTCGTCGTTGTCCCGGAACACCCAACCCGAGATGTCCGTCGGCGAGCTGCCCGTGTTAATGAGTTCCACCCAGTCTCCGGGTACGCCGCCGCTCGACTCCACCTCGTTGATTTTCACGGTCGGCGCCGGCGCGGCGCAATCATTCGCGGCACCCTTGGTTACGCTGCTGGTGGTGGTGAAGGCCCCGGTCCCGTTGGGGCATCGGCCGTACGTCGTGGTTGCCGCGACCGTCCACGTGTAGGAGTCGACCAGTGTCGTCCCGTTCGTGCCAAAGAGCCGAGCGCTGTCGGCGCCGCCCAGGCCAAAGCCGAAGGCCGCCTCCTCGAGCAGGTAGTAGCCGCCCACAGGGATCGTCGTGCCTCCCGGAATGGTGTAGGTGTGCGTGTCGTCGTTGTCCCGGAACATCAAGCCCGAGATGTCTGTCGGAGAACCGCCCGTGTTGAAGAGTTCGACCCAGTCCCCGGGCACGCCGCCGCTCGACTCCACTTCGTTGATCTTCACTGTGGGCGCCGGCGCGGCACAATCGTTCGCGGCGCCCTTGGTCACGCTGGTGGTGGTGATGAAGGCTCCGGTCCCGTTGGGGCATCGGCCGTACGTTGTGGTTGCCGCGACCGTCCACGTGTAGGAGTCGATCAACGTCGTCGCAGTCGTGTCAAAGAGCCGAGCGCTGTCAGCGCCGCCCAGGCCAAAGCCGAAGGCTGCCTCCTCGAGCAGATAGTAGCCACCCGCCGCGATCGTCGTTCCGCCCGGGATTGTGTAGGTGTGCGTGTTGTCGTTGTCGTGGAACACCAAGCCCGAGATGTCCGTCGGGGAGGTGCCGGTGTTAATGAGTTCGACCCAGTCCCCGGGCACGCCGCCACTCGACTCCACTTCGTTGATCTTCACCGTCGGCGTCGTCACGCGCTGGCCCATGTATCGCTGAACGAAGCTGAGATCGGCAATGGTGATAATCCGGTTGCCGTCCATGTCAGCGCGAGGGTCGTACCCAGCTTGGCCCTCGCGTTTGCCGACCGCAGCTCGAGCGATTGCCAGATCGGCATTGTCGACGATGAGGTCATCGTTGATGTCGGCCTTGGCGACATCGGCGAGACTTCCCTGCGCGCTGAGACCAAGTCCGAGCCCCAGCGCGACGATCGCAGAAAGCAAGAGCGCTTTCAATCTCACGCGCGCGCTCAAGGGATGCGCGTTGACCGACGCCGGCGTGCGAGGACGCCGGCGATGCCACTGCCAAGAAGGAGGATCGTCGCGGGTTCTGGAACTTCAGATGCAGCTGGCGCGATGTCGAGTGTCGCACCTTGCCCCGCAAAGAACAGCGTGCTGAGGTTGTCGTCAAGGTCTGTCACGAGAATCAACCCCGTGAATGCGAGATCGACGGTCCCGCTCACAAGCGGATGGAATGTCAAGATCGCCAGGCTCCCTGATCCGGTCACAGGGTGCGGCGGACCAAAGTCGAAGAAGGAAATGTTGCTGACGGCGCTGCCGACCGAACTGTCATACTGAAAACACGGCGGCAAAGCACATGCTCCCAGGAACCCCCCATCCACGATGGAAACCAGGCTCAGTGAGGCTGCGGGCCAGGTAATCCCGTCGATGAAGAAGTCACCGATGTTGACTGCGTCCTCCATGAAGAGACTCAGGCTGAAGTTCACGCCCTGAGTCAGCCCCGAAATCGTCGGAGGGGCAGCAGGGCAGGCGCCGGCGCCCGGTGAGACGAGACACACCGCTGAAACTGACGTGGCTTGCGATGTTGCCGGCGCGAGACAAAGAGCGAAGAAGGCGGCGGCGCCCGCAAGCTTTGCAAATCCCAAGGCTCTGAACATGGTTTTTCTGTGCTCGGTGACCAAGCGGCCGCGCGCGAAGCTGAACAGCCGGTGACCGCCAATCGTCATCGTCGGGTGAAACGTCCGGATAACGTCCATGTAAAGAGCGACGACAGAGAAGTCAACCTTCAGGGCGAGTATTTCGAAGAGGCGAGCCTGCGAAAGCTCGGCGCGGAGTCACATACATCGGCGGGTCGGAAGCAGCAGCAGACCGAAAAGCGCGCGGCACGAGTGTCAGCAGTCGTCGGCCTGCTGCGCCTCGACCTCCTGCATCATCCACTTGGCGGTCGCGAAAAGCGCCGCATCAGCCCCGACGCGGCCGATCAGTTGTATTCCAACCGGCATCTCTTTGACCGCGATGAGGGGCAGCGAGAAAGCCGGCAGGCCGAGCCATGATGCGTACGACGCAAACGTCCGGCTCCCCGTCTCGGCGAGTCCCACGGGAGCAGGGCCGGACGAGGCCAACGTGATCAGGCCATCGCAATGCTCCAGGTGGGTCGCCGCAATCCGCTGCATCCGGTGTCGATTCGCGAGCAGCGCCTCGTAGTTCGCCGGGCTCATCCCGCGCGCGCGATCGACGAGCTCGTGAATGCGAGGTCCGACAAGCTTGGGATAGCGGGCGATGTAGTCCGCGTATGGCCATTTCGATTCATACGCGACGATACCGAGCGCGTCGTCGATGCCGCTCTCGAGCTGCTCCTCAAACTCCGCCAGCGCCCGGTCATCGTCGCGGCTCGTGATCTCGACGCCGCGCGCCCGTAGACGATCGAGCGCGGTGTCGAACGCATTCCGCGTCTCGTTATCGATTTCCTTCCAGCCGCGCGTGTACACACGGAACAGTTTCCGCGGTTGGTGAGGTGCTGGTGGGTCCGGGCCGGCACCCGGGAGGAAGCCGATGCCTGGGCTGCCGATTCCGAGCGAAACCTGGGACGCAATGTGCCACGCGTCCTCAACGGTGGAGGAGATGACGCCGAGGTGATCGCAGGTCACGGAGAGGAGGTGGATGCCGCCGCTGTGAAGCGTGCCGATAGTGGGTTTGAAGCCGACAACACCACAATAGGAAGCGGGCCTGAGGATCGATCCGATCGTCTGCGTACCGAGCGCCGCGGGCACCATGCCGGCCGCAACCGCCGCCGCGGATCCGCTCGACGATCCGCCCGGTGTCCGCTTCGAGTCGAAAGGATTCGTCGTAGGTCCAGATCTGCCGAACGCGAACTCGGTGGTGACCGTCTTGCCGATAATGACGGCGCCCGCCTGCCGCAGAGCGGTGATACACGCGGCGTCATATTTCGGTTGCCAGCCTTTGTAGATCGGCGAATTCATCTGCGTCGGCATGTCAGCCGTGGCGATGATGTCCTTGATGGCGATCGGACATCCGTCGATCGGTGACAGCGGTTGTCCCGACTTGTAGCGGTGAGTCGACGCGTCGGCGCTCTTGCGCGCGGCGCGGAGGTCGATGGTGACGAACGCCTTGATCTTCTTGTCGCGTTTTGCGATTGCGTCGACGCAGTGTTCGAGGAACTCACGCGTCGTACGTTGACGGCTCCGGAATTCCGGCAGTGCGCGCGAAAAAGAGATCAGGTGTGGATTGCGCCAGTCAGGCACGCGCGAATTATGCTCGCGCCGCCAGTGTTTCGCCTACTAACGCGTTTCATCGTTAGGGGCGCGGGGCTGTATAGATGGTCGACGTGTCGACGGTGAACTTGCGATAGTTCGAGAACTCCGACACGCCGCGCAGCCGCAGTTGCCTGAACAGCATCACTCGCGCACTGGCAGTCCACGTCACTTCCGCCGGCAGCCACACTTCATCGTTCACCCTCTTTCGCTGATACGTGGCCACCGTGCCCTTGTGCACCCGCGCCAACAGGCCGAGGCCGAACGAGAGGTCGTCGATGGCCTCGATCTCGACACGGACCAGTTCGTAGTCAGCTTCACTGATCCAGGCGCGCGCCTTGAAGTGGCGCATGATCTTCCCGTCGTCGGTCAGCGGCTTCACGCCTGGGATCGGTGTCAGCGTGGCGACGATGGTGTCGTGGCCGTCGAGCGATTCGCGCCGCAGCATGCGGATGTCGTAGACGTGGAAGATGTCGTCCACGGCCGCGGAATACTCGCGGCGTGCCTTGTCCTGCTCGCGCGTGGTCTTCGTGCGCTCCGATGCGATCGACAACTTTCGCGCGTAGTCCTCGACCTCTTTTTGACGCGAGCGATCCCGCTTCGCCAGGTCGCCGGCAGGCACGGGCCGACCGTTTTCCTCGATGAGGCGCCGGTACCGCTCTTCACCCGGAAGGCCTGGGTAAACCTCGAACACCTTCACCGACCGGTCTTTCGACCGCCCTGATGCGTCGAGCTTCTGCTCAATACGCTTTTCGATGAAGGTGTAGCCGCTCTGGCGCTCCTCATCCGTGGCGAGATGGCGCTTCACCTGCGCGGCAAACGCGTCCTGGTCGGGAAGAGGCCGATCCTGCGCGGCTGGGGTAGCGAGGACGATCAGAGAGAGCACGACCGCGCGCATATTGGATTATCGCACCGCGAAGACGAAGAAAAGGGGCGGCCCGCCCGCTATAATGCCGACCACATCAACTACGAAGTGACCGGAAGCGGAGCGTTCCGATGAGATTGCACCAGACGGTGATGGCTTTGGGGATCGGCGTGGCGCTCGCATCGCTGCCGGCCCCGCTGTCCGGTCAGGGCGCGGCGCCCCAGCGGGCGGTATCGCCCAGGCCGTGGCCCCCGGCGCTGATGCCCGACGGTCAGCCCGACGTGCAGGGGTCCTGGCGTCCTGTCATCGGCGGGACCCAATCCGTGGACCCCGCGAAGAGCAGTGCGGCGGACTTCGAAGAAAGGATCGGCGGGGTCGTAAAGCCCAATCCGAGCCGGATTGTGGACCCGCCAGACGGCCACATTCCGTATCAGCCGTGGGCGCTTGCGCTGCAGAAGAAACTCGAGGCCGCGTACGAAAATCCGACCCGGCCTGAGCACATTGATACGCAGACGCGGTGTCTGCTGGGACCCGTGCCCCGCCTGTACTATTTCCCGACGTTTCGGATTATTCAAACTGCCGGTAGTGTTGTGTTCGTCTGGGATGAGTATCACGCGTTTCGAGTCGTCCCTCTGGACGGCCGGCCGCACGTCGGAGCCAACATGAAGCTCTGGATGGGCGATGCGCGCGGTCGTTGGGAAGGAAACACCCTGGTCGTGGATACGACCAATCTCAACGCGAAATCGCGACTCGACGTCATCGGTGATTTTTTCAGCGACAACGCGCACATCGTGGAGCGCTTCATCTTCGTCGACGCCAACACGATGAATTACGAAGCGACAATCACCGATTCGACGGTGTTTACCCGACCGTGGACGATGCGCGTCGCTCAGAGGCGTATGCCGGACGAAGAGTTTTGGGAGTGGGCGTGTCACGAAGGTGATCGCGACACGGAACGCACGTCGACCGGGAGCGCAGACTCCGACACCGATAAGAAATAGAAGGAGGCATCCGTGAAGACAAATGTGCTCGTAGCTTTACTGTTCGTTTCGACGCTGACCGCGGGCACCGCGGCTGCGCAATCGGCCCCGTTCAACCAGGTCGGTGTGACCATGGGTCACTGGCACATCGCCTCGAAGGATGTGGAGGCGAACAAGAAACTCTTTCTTGCCATGGGCGGCAAGTTGTACATGCCCGGCGGAAACCCGCTGATCATGTTCCCGGGGCTCTTTATCAATTTGAACCTCGGCACCGAAAAAGGAGATGGCGCCACCGTAGGTTCGGTGGTGAACCATGTCGGCTTCATCGTCGACAACGTCCAGCAGCGGGTCGCCCAGTGGAAGGCTGCGGGCGTGACGGTGCTCCCGGGGGGCGTGCTCCCGGCGGGGGGCAACCGGCTGGACCAGGCTTACGTCGTGACGCCGGACGGCGTGCGCATGGAAATCCTGGAAGACAAGACGCAGTCGATGCCGATCCGCAACGAACATATTCACTTGTCCCTGACAGCAGCCGAAGTTCCCAAAGCCCAGGCTTGGTATGCGAAGACCTTCGGTGGGAGAACGGGCACCCGCAACGACCAGCCGATAGTGGACCTCCCGGGAGTACAGATGCGGTTCGCCACGGCCGACATGAAGCAGGCGCCGACTCGAGGGCGTGTCCTCGACCACATTGGTTTCGACGTGAAGGACCACGCAGCCTTCGTGAAGAAGCTCGAGGCTGAAGGCATCAAGCTCGACGAACCGGTTCGCAAGAGTCCCACCGGCAGCACCATCACCTACATCACCGATCCTTGGGGTACCCGCATCGAGATTGTCCAACGGGCGCCGCTGGGGCCGCCGGTTCCGGCGACGAATTAACCGTCCGCTTGGTGAGCGGGGCGCGTGCGTCCATGGCCGGGTTGAACCCGGCCATTTGCGCTCCCCGCAAGGCACGCGTTCACGTGGAGGAACGTCTATGACGAGATCGGCGCTTGTCGTGCTGGCCGGCACCGTGTTGCTGGCGGCGTCGCTGTCGGGTCAGGGTCGGGGTCAGGATCAAGCACCCTACCCGAGACTTCCGGCCCCGCCGGTGAAATCGCCGCCTGATACCACGGCTCCCGACATCCCCGGAGTCGTCGCTGGCGGCACGAAAGTGCATCTCATTCGGGACCTGTTTCACAGCACCGAAGGCCCGATCGCGATGCCGGACGGAAGCCTGCTCTTCACTGAACAGGATGCCGGCGATGGGCAACTGGTCAAGATCGACAACGACGGCAAGGTCTCCACGTTCGTCACCAACACGAACCGGACGATCGGTCTTGCGTACGACACGAAAGGTCGTTTGATCGGGGTGCAGTCGAACATCCCTCGCATCGCGGTGCTGTATCCGACGCGCATGACCCTTGTTGAGGAAATCGACGGGTTGCCCATCGTCGCTCCAAACGATGTCGTCGCGGATACCAAGGGTGGAATGTATTTCACCGATACGCTCAACAGCAGGTTCAGACCGACGCCACCGTCTCGGACGAAACCCTGGATCGTTTACATCCGCCCGGACGGCAAGGCGGTGAAGGCCAGCGAGGAAGTCGAGCGTCCCAACGGCATTTCGCTCAGTCCTGATGGGAGAGTCCTCTACGCGGCGAATGGACCAATTGTGTCCGCATTCGACGTACAGCCCGACGGATCGCTTCGCAACTTCCGGACGTTCGCGACGCTGATGGGAGGCAATGCCGACAGCATGTGCGTCGATGCGGCAGGACGGCTCTACGTCGCAGCCGGGGGCGTGCAGGTGTTCAGCCCGCAGGGGCAGTACCTCGGGACGATCAAGACGCCGCTGAACCCGCAGGCCCCGGCGTTTGCCGGTCGCGATAAGAAGACTCTGTACGTCGTGGGCGGCGGTGCGGTTTACAGCGTGGCGATGGTGGCTCAGGGAATCCAGGGACGCGCGAAGTGATGGTCAACCGCTGGAATCAGGAAGGAACTCTCTATGCGTAAGGTGCTCTTGGCCACGGCCGTCATCGCTGTCGCTTCCATCACTGGCATCAGCTCCGCGCAAACGCCGGCAGCATCCGATCCGCTCGCGATCGGTGGCAAGGATACCGCGTGGTTCATGGACCGGGTCGGACGGCCGGATACCGACAGCGAGCCGCAGGCCCCCTTCAAGATCATGGGCAACGTCTACTATGTGGGCGCCAACAATATCGCCTCGATTCTGGTCGCCACCCCGCAGGGCCACATCCTCCTCGACACCGGCACCCAGAAGATGGCGGCGGTCGTATTCCCCAACATCGTCAAGCTCGGATTCAAGCCGGCCGACATCAAAGTGATGCTGATCTCCCACGCGCACTACGACCACATGGAGACGATGGAGACGATCCGACGCATCACTGGAGCCACAGTGGCGGCCCTGGAGGCCGAGGTCCCCGCCCTGGTCAGCGGTCACGACCTTAGTTCCAACGAGACCTGGGGCCAGGAGCCGATCCAGGTCGGCCGTGTCCTCAAGAGCGGGGAGGACATCAACCTGGGAGGATCCACGGTCAAGGCGATCTGGACGCCCGGCCACACGCTCGGCGCCGCCGCCTACTTCATCACCACTCGGGAAGACGGGAGGACCTATCAGATCGTCTACGGCGGCCCTCCCGGGCCGATCACCGGCGATCCGAGATACGACACCCGTCCGGAGGACGCGTTCAATTCCTACAAGACCCTGCGCGCGATGAATCCGGACATTCTGATCTCGGGCCACCCGCAAGGTCTCTTCAAGGGCAAGCTGGATGCGCTGTGGGCCAACAAGCGCCCGAGCCCGCTGGCCCTGGCGCCCGGGCAGTGGACGAAGATGATCGACGACTCCGAGGCGGCCTTCAAAAAACGACTGGCCGAATCGACCGCTCCGGCGCGCTGACTTCAGGAGGTCTCGATGACTCGCCCAGGACGTACGGTGATCACGGTGGTCGCGGTTGTGTCGCTCGTGCTCGGTGCCAGCCCCGCATTTGCCCAGGCCGACGCCAAGCTGGCAGCTTACAAGGCCGACGCCGCCAAAGGCGTCGACGACATGGCAAAGCTTGCGCAGGAGATGGTGGACACGGTGTTCAGCTTCGGTGAGCTTGGCTTCCAGGAAGTTGAAACGTCGAAGTACCTGACCGGCCTTCTCGAGCAGTACGGCTTCAAGGTCCAGCGCGGGGTGGCGGGCATCCCCACCGCGTGGGTGGCGACGTGGGGCTCGGGAAAGCCCGTAATCGCGATGGGCTCGGACATTGACGGCATCCCGCAGGCGTCGCAGAAGCCCGGCGTGGCCTTTCGCGACCCGATCATCGAGGGCGCGCCTGGCCACGGCGAAGGCCACAACACCGGCATGCCGCTCAATGTCGTCGCCGCCCTGGCCGTCAAGCGAATCATGGAGCGCGACAAGCTGCCGGGCACGCTCATGCTCTGGCCCGGGGTGGCGGAAGAGCAGCTCGCGTCGAAGGCGTGGTACATCCGCGATGGCGTTTTCAAGGACGTGGACGTGACGCTCTTCGCGCACGTCAGCGACAACCTGCGCGTGTCGTGGGGCGACGCCAGTCCAGGCACCGGACTCGTGTCGGTGGAGTACACCTTCGAGGGCGAGACGGCGCACAGTGCGGGCGCCCCGTGGCGCGGCCGTTCGGCGCTCGATGCCGTCGAGCTGATGAACACCGGCTGGAACTACCGACGTGAGCACCTGCGTCTCTCACAGCGCTCGCACTACGTGGTCACCGATGGCGGCGACCAGCCCAATGTGGTGCCCCGAAGGGCGAGTGTCTGGTACTTCTTCCGTGAGACCGATCAGCCGCACATCAAGGAGATGTGGGACATCGGCAACAAGATGGCCGAGGGCGCCGCGCTCATGACTGGCACCACGTGGACGTCGCGCGTTCTGGGCACGGCCTATCCGCAGCACATGAACAAGGTCGTGGCCGAAACGATGTACGAGAACATCACGAGGGTGGGCCTCCCCGAATGGAGCAGCGCCGACCAGACCCTCGCCAAGGCTCTGCAAAAGGAACTGGGGAACGCCACCGTCGACGGTCTGGCGACGAAGCTCGAGGAGCTGAAAGGCCCGGTGAAACCAGATGACAACATCGGAGGCGGCTCCGATGACGTCGGCGACATCTCCTGGAACGTGCCCACCGTGACGCTGCGCTACCCGTCCAATATCCCCGGGTTACCCGGGCACAACTGGTCGAGTGCCATCGCCAGCGCCACGCCCATCGCCCACAAGGGCGTGGTAGCCGGCGCAAAGGTGCAGGCCATGACCGTGCTCGACCTGCTGACCCGGCCCGAGCTCGTGACGCAGGCCTGGGATTATTTCAGGAACGTGCAGACCAAAGAGCGGAAGTACATCCCATTCATCACGAAGGACACGCCGCCCGCCACACATCTGAATGCGAACATCCTGGCCCAGTACCGCGAGCAGATGAAGAAGTACTACTATGACCCGGCGAAGTACTCGACCTACCTCGAGCAGCTCGGAATCACGTACCCCACCGTCCGGACATCGCCGCAACGCTGAGAGCAGACGCGGCATTGCGGGCT
>DAIRVG010000100.1:0-21773 GCA_036802945.1 Vicinamibacterales bacterium | reverse complement strand
AGCGCGTGCCAGACGGCGCCCGTGCCGCCGCGGCGTGGAAATCGGAAGCGGTTGTTCGGTCCCCACGACACGTCGTCACGATGCAGCCGCAGGTTCTCGCGGATACGGGCGACATCCGCTACAGCCACGCGATCGCCAATCCATCGCCAATCCATCAGCTCCGGATCCCGCGCCCACACCTTGCGGTTGTACGGACGCATGAACAGCTCGGTGATGCCATCGCCGAAGGTGCGTGAAATCCACTCGCCGAAGTTCGCGGGCAGCGAGTCCGAGTGCGACGCGGATTCGGCCGCGTGTTCCAACCCGCGGAAACACGTCGCGATCTCTGGTCCGGGCAAACGGTGGAGATTGAGCTGAAAGGGATAGGGGACGAAGCGGTCGCGGATCCAGACCCACGACTCGCGGTCGTGATACAGCCAGCCGTCCACACCCAGAAGGTCGTCCATGAGCTGGTCGAACATCTCGTAGTGGCTGAACTGCACGTGCCCACCGAGGTCCCACGTGAATCCGTGGTCGTCGACGACTGAACGCGCAAGACCGCCCGGCACCAGCCTTGCTTCGAGCAGCTTCCAATCATGAATGCCGCGCTGCTGGAGACGCCACGCGGCTCCAAGGCCGGTTGGACCTGCGCCGATGATCAGAAATGGAACGTTCACTGCACCGCCACTGTGGACTGCGCTGTTGCGTAGAGACGTTCGTGGGCGCGACCGAAGGCATCGAGCGTGAGATGAGCGTCGTAGCAGGCCCGTGAGCGTGCGCCGAGCGCGGTCAACGCGGCCGGCGGCGCCGTGAACATCCGTTCGAGTCCGTCGGCAATCGTCCGGGTTTCGAGATCGGCGAGCATGTCGCAGCCTGCACCCAGCCGCTCGAAGGCGCGATTGCCGCCCGTCGCGTGCATGAGAAGTGGCTTGGCCGCTTCAAGCGTTTCGATCATGGACAGATCGAACAGGCTGAAACGGTTCACATTCACCACAAAGTCCACCGCCTGGAACAACGCCGCCACGTCGTTCACGCGGCCCAGCGCACGGATGCGCGAACCGCACGGAGCTGTGCGCGGATCAGGGCCTG
Organism: Vicinamibacterales bacterium; assembly: GCA_036802945.1. Lineage (GTDB taxonomy): Bacteria > Acidobacteriota > Vicinamibacteria > Vicinamibacterales > UBA2999 > Gp6-AA40. The sequence continues at coordinate 20,705 of DAIRVG010000100.1, read as the reverse complement.
CGATCGCGATGGTACCGGGAATCGCTCGCGCGTCTAATGTCGCCAGACCCGCCATGAGCCTGTCGAGCCCGCGGTACGGCTCCTGGTTGCCTATGAAGAGCCCCACCGGATGATCGAGCGGCAGTGCGAACCGGGCGCGCGCCTGCCGGCCTCCGATCGGGGTGGTTGACTGCGATCGCCTGGCTCCGGTCATCACGTAGCTGGCCCGGCCGCGCAGCAGATCGAACCGCGCATCGCAACGCACGAGCTCGTCAATCGCTTCGGGGCAGGGAATCACGATACGGTCAACCTGGGAGCAGACGTCGAGCTCCCGGTCGATGAGCGCGCGAACATCGGGGAACGTCAGAATCTCGCGCCAGTCGATCTCGGGAACGCCCCAGCTCCACGCCATGTAAAGGCCGAGGGGTATGGGGGCGTGCATCATCAGCCAGACCTGCTCGGTTCCGCGCGCGGCAAGGGCGGCTTCGGCGGCGGCCAGGTCGTGAGCGAACAGCACGTCGGCGCGCCGTGCCAGCGCGTGGGTGAGGCTCGCTTCGTTCTCCGTGCGCATCGCAAGCAGCGCGTTGGTGAAAAGGGTCTCGAGCGCCCCTCCCCGCCTTCGGACGTCCGCCATGTCGGGACGGTAATACCGAGGCGGACCAAACAACGCCCGGCGGATTCGCCGCGCCGCGACCGCAACCGGCGATACGGTCCGTGCATGCTCGGCCGGAGCCACGGCAAGAGGAGCCGGCAACAGCACGTTGGATGCGGCCGGGTGACCGTCAAGCGCGGCGGCAAGCTGCTTCAGGTACCCGGCTGGGCCCCCACGGGCGCCAATCGGAGGACCGATGTGGGCGACTAGGCTCATCGTCGATGGAGGATGAACGAATTGCAGAAGGTCGAGTAAGCCCGGTACTGCACGGCGCCCCAGTTCGGATGCGCGGCCAGGAACTCGGCGAATGCGCGCGCTTCACCCTTGCCGGGATGACCGCGATAGTGGAACCAGTCGTCGAACAGAAGCATGGAGCCGTCCTGCAGCACCGGCTCGAGCGCCTCGAGCACAGCCCGGGTCGATTCGTACAAATCGCAATCGATGTGCGCCAGCGCGACCTCTGGGTGCGCGGCCGGGAACGCAGCCGGCAACGTCTCGTCAAACGACCCGACGTGCAGCTGGGGCGCGTCAAGTCCGCATGCCTCGAACAGACGGAGCGTGACATCCGGCGTGACGGGATCTCCCGTCTTCAACAAGGGGTGCCATGCGTGGTTGTCGGCGCAATCCCCGATCTGCCACCGCGCGTGCACTTCGCTGGAGCCTGGAAGACCGCGGAACGAATCGAATCCCGCCACGCGTCGCGTCATTCCTTTCGGGTCGAACGAGTGGGCTCTGGCGAGCAGCGCGAGGCTCATGCCCGTGAAGACGCCGAACTCCACGATCGCGCCAGGGATCGCTTCGTAGTCGACGTACTCGACGGCGCGGCAGAACGTGGCCCAGCGAGGATCCCGTTCGGCCAGCTGGTTGATGACGCTGCGCGTTTCGTAGCCGGCCGCGGTCCGGGCGCGGCGAATGGCGCGTCCGACAAGCGTCACCCCACCACCTCGATCGACACCGCGTCTGAGCTGGTTACAGACCAGCCGCAATCGACACGCACGTAGCCTTTGCGCAAATCGGCCCCGCGGTACAGCGGCGACGAACCCGTCTCTACGGAAAACGAGAGCGCCGGTTCCTGCAGATCGAGAATCCCGCCACCATTCCACAGACAGAGCGCCATGTGGAAGTCACCCGCGAGAAACGTATCGGGGGGAATCGTCACGCATGCATCGAATTCGCCCGGACCCGCGGGACAGGCGATGCCGGCATCCTCACTTTGACTCGTGAAGATTGGGGCGCCGTCGGTGGACAACACACCGATGCCGATGAAGGTTCCCGGCGAGCGTTCAGGAAGTACGAAGCGGATCCGGCAGACGATCGGCTCAGTGCACACGGGCACTTCGAGTGGACGTCCGCTGGTGTCCTCGAGATCGGCCGCAAGGATTTGTGCGGCCCCGGTGGGCGCCGCGGCGACGTAACCTCCCCGCGCCGCGCCCGACAGGTACGCGGCCACTGTCGATCGCGCATCACCGACGCGCACGACACGGCCGCGCTCGAGGAGAATCGCCGACGTACACAGCCGCTGGACCGCCGCCATGTTGTGGCTCACAAACACCACGGTGCGTCCACTGCGCGACACGTCATTGAGCTTGCCGATGCACTTGCGCTGAAACTGCGCGTCGCCGACTGCGAGCACCTCGTCGACAATCAGGATCTCGGGCTCCATGTGCGCAGCCACGGCGAAACCCAGCCGCACGTACATGCCGCTCGAGTAGTGCTTCACCGGCGTGTCGATGAACTGGTCGATCTCGGCGAAGGCGACGATGTCGTCGAACTTGCGGGCGATTTCCGCCTTGCGCATTCCGAGGATCGCGCCGTTGAGGAAGACGTTCTCCCGGCCCGTGAGGTCGGGGTGGAAACCGGTGCCGACCTCGAGGAGCGATCCCACGCGTCCGTGAATTTCCGCTTCCCCCTCGGTCGGCTGGGTAATGCGCGACAGGATTTTCAGCAGTGTCGACTTCCCCGCGCCGTTGCCGCCGATGACGCCGACGACTTCGCCGCGGCGGATGTCGTGGGAGACACCCTTGAGCGCCCAGATGGTCGTGGACGCCGCAAACCCACCCGGCGCGAGACGGCGAAAGGGACGCGCTGCAAAGGCGGCGATCTGATCGCGCAGCGTGTCGTGCTGCTCCTCGCGCGCGCCAATCGTGTAGCGCTTGCCGAGGTCCCGGATTCTGATGGCGATGTCAGGCACGGTCAGGCAAGGTCGACGATCGACCCCTCAACAGAGCGGAAATACGCGGCGCCGGCGACAAGCGCCGCCGCGACGGCGACGATCGACACTGCGGCCATCGATCCCGGGCTCGGGGTGCCAAGAAGCGCGGTCCTGAAGCCCTCAACCACCGTTGCCATCGGATTGAGCGCGTACACGAGCCGCCACCGCTCGGGAATCATCGAGGCGGGATAGGCGACGGGTGTGACGAACAGCCAGATCTGAATGAGAAACGGCAGCACGTAACGCGCATCGCGATAGCGGACGCTCAACGCCGACGTCCACAACGTGACCGCAAACGCCGTGAGGATTCCAAGCGCGGCGTAAAGCGGAAGCAGTACGACGCCTGCACCCGGCGTCACGTGATACCACGCAAGGAGCACCAGCAGCATGCCGAAGGAGATGACCAGGTCGACGGCGGGCATCAGCACCGCCGCGAGCGGCACGAGCACACGAGGGAAATAGACCTTCGCGATCAGATGCTGGCTGCCGACCAGCGACGAGGATCCGTTGGATGCCGCCGTCGCGAAGTAGGTCCACGGCACCAGCGCGGCAAGCGAAAACAACGGGTAGGGCACGCCGTCCGACGGCATCTTCGCGAGCCGGCCAAAGAAGATCGTGAACACGACCATCGTCAGCAACGGCTGCATCACGCTCCAGGCGACGCCGAGCACCGTCTGCTTGTAGCGCACTTTGACGTCCCGCCACACCAGGAAGTACAGCAGCTCCCGCGCGTGCCAGACTTCCTGCATCGTGAATGACACGGCGCGCGTGCCAGGACGGATGTGCGTCACGGGAAGAGCGGCCGGCGGAGTGCTCACGCAGCCCCCTCGAGAAACTGGCCAAGTACCGAGAGTCCCCACGCGCGAGACCAGTGGGCTCGTCCGCCCTCCCAATCGTTCCAGACGTCGGCGGCCGCGCGCGCGTTCACCCACCCCCGCGACACCGCGGACTGCACGCCCTGGCGAGCGACGTCGCGCAGGCTGCCGCGCATCCATGCGTCGAACGGAAGCGTGAAACCCTGTTTCGGACGGCCGACGATTCCTGGCGGCAACGGACGTGAGAGGCTCTCGTACAGCAGTCGCTTCCCGTCGAGCAGATGGGGATGCTGGCCGGCCGCGGGCCACACGCTTGACAGCAAGCGGTGGTCGACAAAGGGCACGCGCACCTCGAGTGCGTGAGCCATCGAAACGGCATCGATGTCGCGAAGCAGCTGCCCCTCCAGGTATCCGCGTGTCTCGAAACGCGCGACCGTTGCCAGCGGCGCCTCAGAGTCTGCATTGAAAAGGGTACGGCTTTCCGCGTCCGCGAGCGCTTCAAGCGCCTCGCGGCGGGTCTCCCCGTCGAACGCCGGCCCCATCAATGACGGCCACTCCTCGGGCATGAAATATCCGCGCACGGCCCGGTAGGCAGATGCCGCGTCAGGTGTCCCGGCAAAGTGCTGCCACTTGCGCGCGCGCCAGTCGGAGACCGCCGACGCCGCAAGTGCCGTCATCGGAAGGACCGGCGCGAGCCACTTCGTGGCGCGCAGAGCGGACGGAACACGACGAAAGCTCGGATAGCCGGCGAACAGCTCGTCGCCGCCGACGCCGGACAGCACGGCCTTCACGCCGGTAGCCGCGACCGCCTGCGAAACGAAGTATGAATTGATGGCATCGGCAGTCGGAGCATCGAGACGGCGGACGATGGAAGGCAGGGCGTGTTCCACGACCGTGGAATCAATCATCAGCTCGTGATGCGTCGTCTCGAAATACGTCGCGACGAGCCGTGCTTCGGCGAGCTCGGACATCGAGGGGACATCGCCGGCGACCGTATACGTGTGAAGCGGCCCGGATGTCAGCGAGCGTGCCGTAGAGACGATCGCGCCTGAGTCGATTCCGCCCGACAGGAAAATCCCGACCGGGACATCCGCGACGAGATGCGCGGCCACGCTGTCGCGAATCGCCGCGCGCACCTGATCGCGAAGCTCCACTTCGTCGACGTCGCTCCCGGTCGTGTACGAGCGTGCGTAGTCCGCAAACGTTCCGCCCTCGACCCGGCCATCTTCATGCCAGCGCTTCCAGGTCCCAGGCAACAGACTGGCCACGTTCTGGAGCCATGTCAGCGGCGCCGGAATGTAGCTCCACGCCAGGAACGCCAGGATGCCAGCCGCCGAGACGTCGCGGCCGACGAGCGAGGCGCGCCGCAGCGAGCCGATCTCGGACGCAAACGCGATCCCGTGCCCGCGCGACGCGACGTAGATTGGCTTGATGCCGAAGCGATCACGCGCCAGCGTCAGGCTGCGATCGCGCGCATCCAGCACGGCCAGCGCGAACATGCCGCGGGCGCGGCTGAGCGCGTCGATGCCGTCGCGCACGATCAGGGCCAGCAGCACCTCGGTGTCGGACGCGGTCACGAAGCGGACGCCGGCCGTCTCCAGATCCACGCGAAGCTCGCGGTAGTTGTAAATCTCTCCGTTGAAGACGATGGCGTAGCGGCCGTCCGGCGTGGTCATCGGCTGCCGGCCGGCCGGGGTGGGATCGATGATGGCGAGGCGGCGATGGACGAGCAGCGCGCGGCCTTCGATCAGCGTCCCTTCACCGTCGGGACCCCGATGGGCGAGCGCCGCACTCAGATCGGCGGCCGTGCGGACGGCGTCGAACCCTTCGGCGTCGGACCATCCGAACACACCGCCAATGCCACACATGCTTGATTTTTGATCGCGGTCTACTCCCAACGCCCAAGGCGATGTCCCTGATCCTGGTGTGTCACCTGGACTTCGGATTTGGGCTTTGGGATTTGGGCTTTGGGATTTTCCTACAGCAACCGCTGCGGAATGACCAGCGTATCGCCAGGCTGAACGACATCGGTGAGACCGACCTTCACTTCGGCCTTCTTGCCGTTGACGGTGCGGATGGCCTTCATGCGCCTATTCGAGCCCTTTTCGGTGAGACCGCCCGCCAGCGAGATTGCCTGGAGCACCGTCAGGTCCCGCTCGTGAGTGTACGCGCCCGGGCTTCTCACCTGACCGGTCACGAAGAACTTCTCCGCCTTCGGCACGAAGATCGTGTCGCCTTCCTGCAGGTTGACGTTCTCGGACAACCGGCCCAGCTGGAGATCGGTGAGGCTGATGCGGGTGACGTTCGCCTGGTTGGCGGCATCGAGCAGGATGGGTTTCGACGGATCCGCGCTGCGCGATCGCAGGATGAGGATCTCGCTGCTCGCATTGACCGTCGTCGAGCCCGCGGCCGCGAGCGCCTCGATGACGGTCGTCCGGCCGGTCATTGGGTACTTTCCCGGCGACCGCACCTCGCCGACGACGAAGATGCTTCGGCTGCGGAACTGTTCGACGTCGATGGTGACCTGCGCGCGCCTGACGAAGCCGTCCTCGAGTTTCTTGCTGATGTCCGCTTCGATGTCGCGAAGCATCCGGCCCCCGGCCTGCACGCGTCCGAGCATCGGGTATTGAACGCTCCCGTCGGCATCGACGCGGTAGCTGCCAGACAGCGTCGGCTCGTCGAACACGGTGATCTTCAACACGTCCTGCGAGCCGACCGTGTACTCGACGTCTCTGGTTGGTGAAAGCGCCGTGGCTTGCTGGTTCACCAGCGTCGCGGCCGGCGCTTGCGCGCCCGCAGGGAACGCGTTGACGAGAACGAGAGTCGCGACGGCGAGAGCGGCGGCAATCTTGGACATATCAGAATCCATAAGTGACGGAGGTGTACACGCGTTGGCGGGTGTATTTCCACGCAGCACCCGCGGAGGAATGCCTGTGGTTGTCGTCGTAATAAAATCCGATGCGCGTCTGCATTGAAAGGCGGATGACGACGCCACCGCCCATCGCATCTGCGAAATCTATCCGTTGGGGCTGAAACGTGGTCGCGGCGTAGTCAAGTATTTCGCGGCTCATGCGCACCTCGAGGTCGATCGGACCGACCAGATTGTGGGTGACCTCGAATCCACCGACCGTCGAGACGTAGTACGGCCGATTGTCGAGCGCCGAGTAGCTGGTGTCATGCGACGTGCGGCCAGTGACGCGTGTACGCCCGAGCAGCGTATAGCTGAGCTCGGCTTGGCTGGTCCAACCTGAAAAATTGAGCGAGCGGTCGGAGCCGCGCGGCAGCATCTTGTGGTACCCGATGCCGGCGCGTCCGCGAATGATGGCGTCGGCCGCGAATTCAAGGCCGGCGAAACCGCGCAGGTTATCGCTATTGTGGCTGGTGCTGGAGGTGAATTCGTCCCGCGCTCCATCCAGAACAACAACGAACCTCGTCAGAGGGGTGAGAGTCCCTCGGAACGTCATGTTCGCCGACTTGGACTGTCGATTGAGTATGGTGGCGAGGTCGACACCGTGAAAGTCCGCCCCCTGGTCGTACCGCAAATCGCTGAGGCCGGCCGTCACGGTGAGAGACGAGCCTGGTGTGACCTCGGTTCCGAGGCCAACCGAGTACGCCTTCTCCGTTCGCGGTGCGCGTACATCGATCTCGTTGCTGCTCCGCTCGTTGGTGCGTTCCCACGAAGCGCTCAACACAGGGTGCACGCGCGTCGTCGGAAACTGCAGACGTCCCGCGACGCGGCCGTTAATCGCGCGTTCGTTCGCGTAACGCTCGAAATAGAGAAAATCGGCCCGCCCCTGGGTCACGAGCCGCATCACGCCGAGCCTCAGCACAGAGTCGACAGACGGTGTCAGACTGCCCGTGACATCCTGCTTCGGAGTTTCTGTCCTGGGCGAATTGAACACATTCGAGTCGACGCCGGCGTCGCGAAGCGCAATGATCGGCGTCCACGCCAGTGGGCCAATCACGAACCGCGAGGGAGGTTCGGCTTCCACCGTCTGCGAGATAGCCGCATTGGCGAACATCAGCAGCGCCACTCCCAATGTCACGGCAACGCAGAGAGGACTGCCACGCCGCTTCAATTCACTGTGAACCATCGTCTATCTGCTCCGGCGTAAATTGCCCATCCCCGTCGGGATCGGACTCAAAGCCCGTAAGAGATCCGTCGAGACCGTAGACAAGTCGGCGATCCGGACGTCCGCGTCGCTGTTGGGTGTCGATGAGGAGGACGCGAAGTTTGCCGTTGTCAAACTCCTGCCACTCGTCGACAAGTCGGTCGAAATTCGTGTCATGTTCCGTACGGATCAGCGCTCCCTGCTCGTAGAATTCCCGGCGGTCGACGAAACCATCGCCGCGCGTCGAGATGTCGACGCGCATGGAGTACCCCGATTGCGTCACCCAGGTGTCTTCACGGCCGTCGTTCCTGCTCGATCTGCCGAGGCGCACCAATGAGCCATCCGCGCCGTAGTGCTCCCACCGGTCGATCGACCCGTTGCCATCCGGGTCGACCTCGAGACGCGCCGGGCGGCCGTTCGAGAAGTAGGTACGCGCCGTGATCCGTCCACTCATCTCATCGTCGAAATCGAGGCGGCTGACTAGATGCGTGTCCGGGTCGTACACGGCTGTCACGCGCGGCCTCGCACAGGAAGCGCAGGCGACGACAATTCCGAATGCGAGCGCCACGGCGGCGCATCGGCGCCCGCTGAGCGCGTACAGCTTCGCCCTTTCGCTTACAGAAAGCGACGGATCGAGGTGCATGTGAGAACTCAAAGTGACTCTGGAGGACGTTTCGCAGTCGACATGTCAATCCCATCAACGAATCGACACGCACTTCCCTATGTATGTATCGGCGGGACGCGCACACTTGTGCAGTGATGGAAAAAGCAACCTAACTGTTTGTTTTTCAGGTATTTAGATACGCCCAATGCCTCGAGGCGCGCCTATGACTTACCATCTTGGCGCACCGCCGGGATCGATCGGCACCACCCGGGCACCAGGAATTCACCATCGGGGGCAAGCGGCGTCCCGGCAAACGTCGATCTGCGCGGTCTGCGAGCATAGCGAATCCATTCGACCGGCGAAATGCCGCTGGTGCGGAAGCGATGCCAGGCCAGCGACAGATCGCCGCTTCGCGCCGCACGCCAGATCGTCTTTGCCGTGCCGAACGCGACGTTCCGGCGGGCGTGTTCCTTCTCGCCGGCATCGAGGGGACAGTCGGACGAGGAGAGCGCCTTCCACGCATGCGCTGGGACGGCCGCGTACTGACGAGCCACTCCGCCCGATTGAAATTCCTGACCGGGGTGCTCCCGATAAAAAAACAGATCGCCCGGAAACAGCAGCACGGAATAGCGCGCGCAAGCGCGCATCCAGAAAATCGTGTCCGACGGTGCGCCGAAATCCTCGAACCCGCCGAGCTGGCCGAACGCGTTCGTGCGGAACAGCGCCCCTGCCGGGCCGCACATGAACAGCCCCTGACCCAGAAATTCGCGGCGGTAGCTGTCGCGCGGCGTCAACAGCATCGGCGCCGGCCCACCTGGCCACGCGCGGCTGTTCGACAGTCCGAACCCGGCCCGTGGCTCCGCGGCGAGGAGCGGCACCATCACTGCGAGGCAGTGCGGGTACAAGAGATCGTCGGAGTCGTGGAACTTGAGGAACTCGCCCGCGGCGAGCGACGCCGCGCGATTGCGGTTGCCAAACTGACCGAGGTTGCGCTCGTTGACGACGACGCGGACGCGCGGATCGAGCCGCTCGTACTGCCGGGCGATGTCGGCGGTGCCGTCGGTCGACCGATTGTCAGTGACGATGATTTCGAAGTCGCCGAACGTCTGTGCCAGGACGCTCTCGATAGACGCGGCGATGTATCGCTCGCGGTTGAACGCGGTGACGAGCACGCTGACGATGGGGCGGCTCACGATCGCACCATCGAGCGCATCCATCGCACGGTGCGTTCCAGGCCGTCGCGCAGGGGGACGGTGGGTTCGTAGCCGAGATCGCGGCGCGCCGCGCCGATATCCGCGCACACGGCGCGGCTGTCTCCCGGCCGGTACGTGAGCGCGCCGAACTGCAACCGGTTGGCCGCGCCCCCGCCCACGGCGTCAGCCGCCGTCTCGATGACGGAGCGCAGGGTCATCGAGGAACCGCTGCCGATGTTGTAGATCGCCACAGGCTCGGGCACGTTCGCGAGCGCGGCGAGCGCGAACGCACGGGCGTGATCCTCGACGAAGGCGAAATCGCACAACTGGTCGCCGGGACTCAGCAGGACGGGCTCCCCAGCCATGAGACGGCGAATGGCGAATGGAACCACGCGATCGCTGTCGTCGCCGGGCCCGTACGGACCGAAGGGGCGGAGCACGACGAGCGATCGCCCATCCTCGCGTGCGAACGCGGACAGCAGGACGACCGCGCCGTGCTTCGAGGCGAGGTAGGACGACCGCGGATCGCAGGGGTAGTCTTCTGCAACCGGGCCCTGGGCGTCCGCATATTCGCGGCAGGTGCCGGCAATCACGACCCGCCGCACGGTACCGGGAAGCGCACTCCAGAGCGCCGCGCTGCCGTTGACGTTTACCGCGATCATGCGCTCACGATGCTGTTCGCCTGGACGCGCGCCATACGCCGCAAGATGAAAGACGAATTCCGGGTTGATGCCCGCGAGGAGATCGCGCAGCCAGCGCCCATCGAGCAGATCGCCCTGGTGCCATGTTGCGCCGCCGGCCGCCGCCGGCGCGCCTCGGTGACGAAGTGCGTCTACCTCCGCACCGGCGTCCACGAGCAGACGCGTCACATGCCCACCGAGAAAACCGGCGGCGCCCGTGACGAAGACACGCCGGCCGCCGAGCGCAGCCAGGTCGGGCATCATGACGCGGTCGACGCGGGGACGTGCGCCTCGTACGCGGCGATGTGCTCACGGCAGCGATCGATCGCCGGCTCGCCGCGGGCCGAGGCCATGTACCACTCGATTGTGTTGCGCACCGCCTCGTCGAAGCTCCAGCGTGGCCGCCAGCCGAGCTCACGGCCCGCGCGCGCGATGTCGAGGCGCAGCAGCGTGGCCTCGTGCGGCGCGCCGGGACTCGACGCGTCGCGCCAGTCACCCGCTCCCCAGAGCCTGACGGCCAGCGACACGAGATCGCCGACTTTCCTGGCGTTCTGCTTGGAAGGACCGAAATTGAACGCGCTGCACAGCGCCGGATCGGTGCGTTCGAGCAGCGTGGCCCCGAGCTGCAGGTAGCCGGAGAGCGGTTCGAGCACGTGCTGCCACGGGCGCACGGCCGCGGGGTTGCGGACGTCGACAGGCTGCCCCGCCATCAGCGCGCGAACGAGGTCGGGCACGATTCGATCGTCGGCCCAGTCGCCACCGCCAATGACGTTTCCTGCGCGCGCGCTCGCCACCGGCACGCGCAAGCCGTCGGAGAAAAAGCTGCGCCGGTAACTGCTGATCAGGACCTCTGCGGCCGCCTTGCTGCCGCTGTAGATATCCCGTCCGCCGAGCGTGTCGTCCTCCGCGTAGCCGCGCTCCCATTCGCGGTTCTCATAGCACTTGTCGCTCGTGATCATCACGAGCGCCACCGGACCGGGATCGAGACGCGCGGTCTCCATCACGTTGACCGTGCCGAGGACGTTGGTGGTCACCGTGTCCGCGGGAATCCGGTAGCTGGCGCGGACAAGCGACTGCGCCGCCAGATGAAACACGATCTCCGGCTGAAAGTCGCGCCAGACGCCGGCGAGGTGATCGCGATCGCGCACGTCGCCGTGCACCTGGGTCACGAGGCGCCGCACGTCCGCCTGCTCGAACAGCGCCGGCTGCGTGGGTGGCGCGAGGCTATAGCCCAGCACGTTCGCGCCGAGCTGATGCAGCCAAATCGACAGCCAGCTGCCTTTGAAGCCCGTGTTGCCGGTGACGAGCACCCGGCGTCCTCGATACCGGGAGCTCCACGGATTGACCGCGCGCATGGGCCTAGAGGACGTGAGCCTGCTCCCACACGGCCCACGGCGCGCGCCGGGCCGCCCACATCTCGGAGAGCTGCTGGTGATCGCGGGACGTGTCCACGCAGAACCAGAACCCGTCGTGCCGGTAGGCGAGGAGTTCGCCCTCGCGCGCGAGCTGTTGCAGCGGTCCGCGCTCGAGCATCAAGTCGGGAGACGGGGAGAAGCGTGCGAGCACCCGACGCGAAAAGACGAAAAAGCCGCCGCTGATCCATCCCGCCGAGACCTGGGGCTTTTCGTTGAACTCACGCACCTCACCACGCGGACCCACGGCCAGCTCGCCGAACCGGCCCGGCGGGTGGACGGCCGTGACGGTCGCCAGCCGCCCGTGCGCGCGATGAAACTTCACGACCTCGCGGAAGTCGACATCGCAGACGCCGTCACCGTAAGTCACGACAAACAGGTCGTCGTCTTCCGGGACGTGGCGGCTCGCCAGCCAGATCCGGTGGGCGGTCATGCTGTCGTGGCCGGTTTCCGCCATTGTGATGCGCCAGTCGAGCGGATCGGACGGCGTATCCACGGTCGAAGCGTGGGTCGCCAGGTCGACAGTGACGTCGTTCACCATCGTCGCCAGGTTGAGGAAGTACTGCTTGATGACGTCGGAGCGGTAGCCGAGGCACAGGACGAAGTCCTTGTAGTCCCAGTGGGCGAACCCCTTCATGATGTGCCAGAGGATCGGCTTGCCGCCGATCGGAACCATCGGTTTCGGCAAATCGCCCGACACGCCAGCTAGGCGCGTCCCGTGCCCGCCGCAGAGGATCAGGACCTTCATGCTCGGAGGATTTCTCAACGTAAAGTATCGGTCGCGATCGGCTGACCGATAATAACTTCCGTGGAATCTCCCCTCCCCACCCGCAACGCCGGTCGCCCGCTGCTGAAATGGGCGGGTGGTAAACGCCAGTTGCTGCCGGCGCTTCGACGATACTACCCGGCGCGCTACCGAAGGTACATCGAACCATTCTTTGGCAGCGGCGCAGTGTTTTTCGACCTCTACGGCTCCGGTGCGCTGGCAGGCAGACCAGCGTGGCTCGTGGATGCCAACGCGGATCTCATCGGCTGTTACCGGACGCTGGCGGACCAGACTGATGAGGTGCTGGCGGCGCTTCGGGTGCTGGCGGCTGGGCATGACGCCGGCGGCTCGAAGTTCTATTACCGGGTCCGTGACGATCGGTTCAACCCGGCTCGAGCGGAGGGCACGCCGTATACGCCTGATCTGGCGGCCATGCTGATCTACCTGAATCGGACCGGCTTCAACGGCCTGTTCCGCCTGAACCGGCGAGGGGAATTCAACGTGCCCGCAGGCCGTTACGCCAAGCCGCGCATCTGCGACGAGGACCACCTGAATGTCGTCGCCGGCGCGCTGCGGAGTCCAGCTATCACGCTCGAGCATGGATCATTCGACCGGGCGCTTTCCCATGCCGGACCTGGCGACTTCGTCTATTGCGATCCGCCGTATGCGCCCGTCTCCCGCACCGCGTGCTTCGCGAACTACACGGCTGACGGCTTCACGTCACACGACCAGCTGCGGCTTCAACGGGCGTTGATCGCGGCCGCGCAGCGTGGCGCATCGATCGTGATGTCCAACTCGTCTACCCCGGAGATCGAAGACCTTTATTCGACCCCCGCCGTGTTACGGGCGCACCTCCGGATCGAGCGCGTCCAAGCGAGGCGGGCGATCAATTCACGTCCCGATGCACGTGGACCGATTGAAGAGCTGGTGATCACGAATACGGCGCTAAACGTCCGCCCGCGGATGCTGAAGGCGCATGGGACCGTCCTAGCGAGGAAGCGGGCGTAGGCGGCCTGCAATCCAGCCCGCTTGCGGCGGCCGGGGCTCGAAGGCTTCCTGAGCCGTGCCACCCCTTCCCCTCCTCCCTTCCCCCTTCCCCCTTCCCCCTTCCCCCTTCCCCTGCTACGCTGCAGCAACGCGAAAGTGGCGGAACTGGCAGACGCGCCAGACTTAGGATCTGGTACCCGAAAGGGTATGGGGGTTCGAGTCCCTCCTTTCGCACTAGCGCCCGCGTTACGGGCCACGGAGTCACGGAGACACGGAGATGTCTCCGTACCCGATTTCCTCCGTGCTTCCGTGTCTCCGTGGCTTGTCTCACCATGAAAACCGAATTCCAGGACGTCAGCGAAACCCAGAAGACGATCACCATCGAGATCCCCAGCGACGTTGTTGATGCGGAGATCGACCGCGTCGTCAAGGGATACTCGAAGCAGGCGCGGCTGCCCGGCTTCCGCCCAGGCAAGGTTCCGTCGACAGTCATCAAGCAGCGGTTCCGCGAACAGATTCACCACGACGTGATACACGACCTCATCCCGCGCGCTGTCGAAGAGGCGCTGCAGGAGCGAGGCATCGAGCCCGTCGACACGCCCAACATCAAGGACGTGGTCCTGCGCGAAGGTGAGCCCCTGACGTTCACGGCGGCCATTGAGACCGTCCCGCCGTTCGATCCGGGTGATCTCTCCACCATCTCGTTGAGCCAGCACGGCTCGACGATCACCGAGGACGGCATCGAGAAGACGATCGCCCGCCTGCGCGATCGCGCGGCGAAAAGCGAAACCGTCGAAGGCCGACCGATCGCCGCTGGCGATACGGCCGTCCTCGTGCTCGATCGCACCGACCCTGACGGCAAAGTCGATCATCATGACGACGTGTCGGTGGAGCTTGGCGCGGCAGGCAACCCTCCCGGGTTCGATGAGAACCTGGTTGGATTGAACACCGGTGAGGAGAAGACGTTCGTCGTGCACTTCCCCGCCGACTACGCCGTTAAGGAGATGGCGGACACTGACGTCACGTACAAGGCGCAGGTGAATGAGATCCGGCGCCGTGTGTTGCCCGAGCTCGATGACGAGTTCGCGAAGGATGTGGGCGACTTCGATTCGCTGGCGGCGCTGCGCGATCGCGTGCGCACCGACATGCAGGCCGACGCCGAAGAGCACGCCAGGCAGCACCTCCGCAACGACCTTCTAAAGCAGCTGGGACAGCGGATCACGTTCGAGCTTCCTCCCTCGCTGGTCGATCGCGAGATCGATCGCCGGCTCGAGGAGTTTGCCCGCCGGCTGATGGATCAGAATGTCGACCCCCGGAAGGCGGGGATCGATTGGGCGCAGTTCCGTGAAGCCCAGCGAGAAGGTGCGCGTGACTCCGTCGCGAGCGTGCTCGTGCTCGACGAAATAGCGCGCAGAGAGAGTCTGACGGTTGCTCCAGAAGATGTCGATAAGGAAGTCGAGCGCTTCGCAGAGCGGTCAGGGCGTACGCCCGCAGCCGTGCGCGCTCAGCTCGAAAAAGACGGTGGCATCGCGAGGCTCACGGCAGGGCTGCGGCGGGAGAAGGCGGTTGACTTGGCGATGTCGCGTGCTAAGATGACGAGCGAGTAACCCGCCGAAAACATTGGTGATTAGTGAATGCGTAGAGGTCGACTTTCAGGTCGGCCTTCGGCTAGGTACGATCACGTCGCCGATGGCTCATGCGTCAATCACGAATCAGTAATCACGAATCACGAATCGCTGACTCAAGAATCTCCTGATGAGCACTTACGCCCAGCTTGTGCCGATGGTGGTCGAACAGACCAACCGTGGCGAACGCGCCTACGACATCTTCTCGCGGCTGTTGAAAGACAGCATCATCTTCATCGGCACGCCGATCGACGATTCGATCGCCAACCTGGTGATTGCCCAGATGTTGTTCCTCGAAGCGGAGGATCCCGACAAGGACATCCTCCTCTACATCAACAGCCCGGGGGGCTCAATTACGGCGGGTCTCGCCATCTACGACACGATGCAGTTCATCAAGCCTCACGTGCAGACCTACTGCATCGGCCAGGCGGCCTCGATGGCGGCAGTGCTGTTGGCCGCCGGCGAAAAGGGCAAGCGTTTTTCCCTACCCAATTCCCGAATCGTGATCCACCAGCCGCTGATGCAGGGGCTGGCGGGCCAGGCGACCGATATCGACATTGCCGCCCGGGAAATCCTGCGCATGCGCGAGCGGTTGAACGAAATCCTGGTCCTCCACACCGGGCAGCCGATGAAACGCATCCAGGATGACACCGAGCGTGATTACATCATGTCGGCCGACCAGGGGAAGGAATACGGCGTCATCGATGACGTCATCCGTAAACGGGTGTAACATCGAGTAAAGAAACCGGGTTCAGGCGTCGATAACCCGGATCTCGGCCCCAAACACTAAACCCGGTGCCCTGAGCAGGTTATGGTCAAGAAGAACGGCGAGACTGATATTCTCCGCTGCTCGTTCTGCAACAAGGATCAGAACGACGTCCGCAAGCTGATCGCGGGCCCGACCGTATTCATCTGCGATGAGTGTGTCGAGGTGTGCAACGACATCATCGCCGACGACAACCGGTTCGAGAACCGCGGGGTCCGGTCGTCACTTCCCTCGCCGCCCGACATCAAGAAGTTCCTGGATGAGTATGTCATCGGCCAGGAGCGGACCAAGAAGAAGCTCGCGGTCGCGGTTTACAACCACTACAAGCGCATCGAGATCCAGAAGCAGCCGCGTAGCCGCAATGACGTCGAGCTGACGAAATCGAACATCCTGCTCATCGGCCCGACCGGCACCGGCAAGACGCTGCTCGCGCAAACGCTCGCCAAGCTCCTGTCGGTCCCCTTTACCATCGTCGATGCGACGACACTCACCGAGGCAGGCTACGTCGGCGAGGACGTCGAGAACATCATCCTCAAGCTCCTGCAGGCCGCCGGCGGCGACATCGAGAAGTGCCAGCAGGGCATCATTTACATCGACGAGGTTGACAAGATCTGCCGCAAGGACGAGAACCCCTCGATCACCCGCGACGTGTCGGGCGAGGGCGTCCAACAGGCGCTGTTGAAGATCCTCGAAGGCACGGTCGCCAATGTGCCGCCTCAGGGTGGGCGCAAGCACCCGCACCAGGAGTTTTTCCAGATCGACACCACGAACATCCTCTTCGTGTGCGGCGGCGCGTTCGTCGGCCTCGACAAGGTCATCGATCGGCGCGTCGGCAAGAAGACGCTTGGCTTCAAGGCCGACGTGAAGTCCGTCACGAAGCGCGAGGTCGGCACGACGCTCGAGCAGGTCGAACCCGAGGATCTGATCAAGTATGGCCTGATTCCGGAGTTCGTCGGCCGGTTGCCGGTCGTCGGGACCCTCCACGAACTGGACAAGCCGGCGCTCATTCAGATCCTGACGCAACCCCGCAACGCGATCACGCGTCAGTACCAGAAGCTCTTCGAGTACGAGAACGTGAAGCTGCGTTTCACCGATGATGCGCTCGAAGCGATTGCCGAGTCGGCGCTCACGCGCAAGATCGGCGCGCGCGGGCTGCGAATGATCATCGAGGATCTGATGCTCGACCTGATGTACTCCGTGCCTGGCCAGAAGAAGCTGCGTGAAGTGGTCGTCACTCGCGAGGTCGTCGAGGCCAAGGACAAGTCGATCACCCTGATCGAGAAGGCCGGTTAACGTGGGGATCTGGGATCAGGGATCAGGGATCAAAGACATTCGATCCGCGCGGGATTGAAGCTTTTGATCCCTGATCCCCGATCCCCGATCCCTGCAAGGATCTGAATGGAAGTCTACGAAACTCTCCCCATCGTCCCGCTTCGGGACGTCGTCGTGTTCCCTCACATGATGATGCCGTTCGTAATTGGGCGGCCGTCGTCTACACGCGCGCTTGAACACGCGCTGCTGAAGGACAAACGGATCTTCCTCGCCGCGCAGCACGATGCGTCGGTCGACGATCCGCGGCCGGACGACGTCTACACGATGGGTTGCGTCGCCAACGTGGTGCAGAGTCTCAAGCTTCCCGACGGCAATATCAAAGTACTGGTCGAGGGCGTCGATCGCGCGCGCGCGGTCGAGTGGAAGGAAGACAAGGGCTTCTACCGCGTCGTCGTCAAGGTGCTCGCGAAGCAGAAGGAAGCCGCCGGTGACGTCGAAGGCACGATGGGTCGCGTGGTCTCGCTGTTCGAGCAGTACGTGAAGCTATCGAACAACCTGCACTATGACGCCATGATTGCCGCCGTCCGCGTGGACGACCCGGGCAAGCTGGCCGACACGATTGCCGCTCACCTGCTCGTGGGCGTGGACGAGAAACAGAACCTGCTCGAGATCATTTCGCCGCTCGAGCGCCTGAACCGCATCGCCGGGATCCTCGAAATCGAGGTGGACAAGCTCCAGGTCGATCGCCGCATCCAGTCTCGCGTCAAGAAGCAGATGGAGAAGGCGCAGAAGGAGTACTACCTCAACGAGAAGATGAAGGCGATCCAGAAGGAACTGGGGCGCAAGGACGAGAAGGGCAACGAGATCGACGAGCTGAAGAAGAAGATCGACCAGGCGAAGATGCCGAAGGAGGTCGAGGAAAAGGCCGTCCAGGAGCTGAAGCGCCTCGAGGCGATGCCGCCGATGTCGGCGGAAGCCACCGTATCGCGCAACTACCTTGACTGGCTCATTGCCGTTCCCTGGTTCAAGAAGACGCGGGAGAACCGCGATCTGAAGCACGCCGAGTCGGTGCTGCACGAAGATCATTACGGCCTCGACAAGATCAAGGACCGTATCCTCGAGTTCCTCGCCGTCCGCTCGCTCGTCAAGAAGCCGAAGGCGACCATCCTCACCTTCTCCGGGCCTCCCGGAGTCGGCAAGACGTCGCTGGCCAAGTCGATCGCGCGCGCGATGAACCGCAAGTTCGTGCGCCTGTCGCTCGGCGGCGTCCGTGACGAAGCGGAAATCCGCGGCCACCGCCGCACCTACATCGGCGCGTTTCCAGGCCAGATCATCCAGATGATGAAGAAGGCGGGGACGCAGAACCCGGTGTTCCTGCTGGACGAAGTCGACAAGATGTCGATGGATTTCCGTGGCGACCCGTCGGCGGCGTTGCTCGAGGTGCTCGATCCGGAGCAGAACAACGCGTTCCTCGATCATTACCTGGACGTCGAGTTCGACCTCTCGAGCGTCATGTTCATTTGCACGGCGAACGTGCTCCACACGATCCCGCAGGCGCTGCGCGACCGCATGGAAGTACTCCAGCTGGCGGGCTACACCGAGGCGGAGAAGATCGAGATCGCCAAGCGCTTCCTCGCGCCGAAGGCGATCGAGGGCGCCGGTCTCACCAGCGACAACATCGTCATTCATGACGATGCGATCCAGACGATCATCCAGCGGTACACACGCGAAGCGGGCGTCCGCAACCTCGAGCGCGAGATTGCGTCGATCTGCCGGAAGGTGGCGCGCAAGGTCGTCGTCGAGGGGAAGACCTTCAAGGAAGACTTCACCGGCGAGAAGGTCACTGAGTATCTCGGCGTGCCGCGCTTCCGGCCGAGCATGGCGGAAGAGCAGAACGAAGTCGGCGTGGCAACCGGCCTGGCGTGGACCGAAGTCGGCGGCGAGCTGCTCGTGACCGAGGCGACGCTGATGGCGGGCAAGGGCAAGCTGACGCTGACCGGCAAGCTCGGCGACGTCATGCAGGAGTCGGCGCAGGCGGCGCTGAGCTATGTGCGGTCCAAGGTCGCGGAGTTGAGCCTCGCCGAGGACTTCCACTCGAAGATCGACATTCACATACACGTACCCGAGGGCGCGATCCCCAAGGACGGACCGTCGGCTGGCATTACGTTGGCCACCACGCTCGTGTCGGCGCTCACGAAGATCCCGGTCCGCCGCGATGTGGCGATGACCGGTGAGATCACGCTGCGCGGCAAGGTATTGCCGATCGGCGGCGTGAAGGAGAAGGTTCTGGCGGCGCACCGCGCGGGGGTGACTAACATCATCCTGCCGCGCGACAATGAGAAGGACCTGGCGGACATCCCGAAGAACGTCCTCGACGCGCTCGACCTGCACCTGGTGTCCACGATGGACGAGGTGTTGAAGATCGCGCTCGCCGAGCCGCTGCCGGCGCGCATCCCTGCGACGCCGGTCGTCGCCGAGGTCACGGACGCGGGCGACACGCGGACCCATTGAAATTCGAAGCGTTGATCACTCTCACGGGCCACGGAGCCACGGAGTCACGGAGTCTTCAGGAGTAACAAATCCCTCCGTGTCTCCGCGCCTCCGTGGCTTGTAGGGTGAAAGGCCTTCGTTTTGCAGATCGTCGCTGAGTTCGTCACGAGCGCCGCAGGCGCCGGCGACTTTCCGCGTGACCGGCTTCCGGAAATTGCGATGGTCGGCCGGTCCAATGTCGGCAAATCGAGCCTGATCAACGCGCTGGTGCGGCGGCCGCTGGCACGCACGAGCGCAGCGCCTGGCAAGACGCGGCTCGCCAACTTCTATCGGGTACAGCGCGGATCGTCACCGCCGCTCTACCTGGTCGATCTCCCCGGATACGGCTATGCACGGGGCGGCGATGCATCGGCGCAGGAATTCAACAAGCTCGTGGACGCCTATTTTTCACGGGCACTCGGGATTGGGGATTCGGGATTCGGGACTCGGCCCTCGGGCTCGAATCGGATCCCGGATCCCGGAGCCCGGACCCCGATCGGTGTCCTGCTTCTCGTGGACTCGCGGCACCCGGGCCTCGAGTCGGATCTCGAAACGTGGTCGTGGCTGGAGTCGCAGCCGTGCCCGCGCGGTGTCGTGGGAACCAAGGTCGACAAACTGACGCGCGCGGAGCGCACGCGTCACGCACGTGAGATGGAATCGTTGTTTCAAATGCCCGTCCCGCTGGTATCGGCGATGGACGGCGAAGGATTGGACGCACTGTGGAAGCTGATCGTCAAACTGCCAAGCCAAACGGCGGCGCCGTAGCCGCCGCCACCGCAACCCCCGCCGCCGCACCCGTTGCACCGGTCGCACCCGCCGCACCAGCGGCCCCGGCGCCAGCCCAGGTCATCTCGCTGTCGGCGATGAAGGAGATGAGCATCTCCGCGCTGACCAAGATTGCCAAGGAGCTGGACATTGCCGGCGCGACCGGCATGCGGAAGCAGGAGCTGATCTTCGAGATCCTCCGCGTCCGCGCCGAGAAGAGCGGCAACATCTTCTCGGAAGGGGTGCTCGAGACGCTGCCAGATGGCTTCGGCTTTCTGCGTGCCCCCGACTACAACTACCTGCCGGGTCCCGACGACATCTACGTCTCGCCGTCGC
>DAIRVG010000099.1:0-21931 GCA_036802945.1 Vicinamibacterales bacterium | reverse complement strand
GTGACGCCCATTTCGATGGCCAGCGTGCCTTCAGCAATCAGCTCACCGGCGCCTGATCCCGCAATACCGACCCCGAGTATGCGGCCGGTCTTCTTGTCGAGCACCAGCTTGGTGAGGCCGTCGGGGCGGTCGATCGTGATGGCCCGGCCGATCGCCGCCCAGGGGAATTTCGCGACCTCGATGTCGAGTCCTTCCGCCTGCGCTTGCGCTTCCGTCAGGCCTGTCCACGCAATCTCCGGATCGGTGAACACTACGGCGGGAATCGCCAGGGGCTCGAAGACCGCGCGGTGACCTTGGATCGCCTCGACCGCCACGCGCGCTTCATGTGACGCCTTGTGCGCCAGCATCGGCTCCCCCGCCACGTCGCCGATCGCGAAGATCGTCGGCTCCGCGGTGCGTCGCTGGCCGTCGGTCTCGATGAATCCTTTCGCGTCGACCTTGACGCCCGTCGTCTCGAGGCCGGGTATCTTCGAATTCGGCCGGCGACCGACGGCAATTAGCACGCGATCGAAGAGTTCATCTGAAGGCGGACCTGAAGGTCCGCCTCTACGATCGTCGGGGCCACCCGGCTCGAACGTCACGCGGATGCCGTTCTTCTCCTCGGCGACCTTCACTACTTTCGTGTTGAGCATGATCTTCGAGAAGAGCGTCTCGAGGCGCTTCTGCAGCACCGACACGAGGTCGCGATCGGCCCCGGGCAGTAGGCCCGCCGTCATCTCAACAACGGACACCTTGCTGCCGAGCGTCGCGTAGACCGTCCCCAGCTCGAGGCCGATATAGCCGCCGCCCACGACAAGCAGAGACTTCGGGACGTCCGGCAATTCGAGTCCCGACGTCGAATCCATTATGCGCGGGCTGTCGAGCGCGAGAGAGGGCACCCGCGTCGGGCTCGATCCGGTGGCAAGGATGCAGTGCTCGAACTGCAGCTCTGTGTCACCACCGGCGCCGGCGATCTTCATCGACTTCGGACCGGCGAGCGTCGCGCGTCCCTGGATGAACTTCACCTTCCGCATCCTCGCGACTTGGCCGACGCCCCCCGTCAGCTTGTCGACGACGCTCTGCTTGAAGGCGCGAAGCTTGTTGAGATCGACTTTCGGCTCGCCGAAGCTGACGCCCCACGCGCTCGCGTGGCGCGCTTCGTCCATTACTTTCGCGACGTGCAACAGCGCCTTGGACGGAATGCAGCCGCGATAGAGGCAGACGCCGCCGGGATTCTTTTCCTCGTCGACGAGCGTGACCTGCATGCCGAGATCGGCGGCGTAAAACGCTGCCGCGTAGCCGCCCGGCCCGGCGCCGAGGACAGCAAGTTGAGTGGTGTCGCGCGCCATCAGCCGAGGAGTGACAGGAGAAAGGGCTGTTCGATAGCTTCAACGACCCAGCGAAGGAAGCGCATGGCATCGGCGCCGTCAATGACGCGGTGGTCGTAGGACAGCGATAGCGGCAGCAGCTGCCGCGGTTCGAATTTCTCGGCGCGCCAGACTGGCTCGACGATGCCACGCGAGACGCCCAGGATCGCAACTTCGGGCCAGTTGACGATCGGAGTGAAGTACGTGCCGCCGATGCCGCCCAGATTGGAGATGCTGATGCCGCCGCCGCTCATCTCGTCGAGCGACAGCTTCTTCGCGCGCGCCTTCTCGGACAGCTGATGCATCTCGACCGCGATCTGCGTGATGTTCTTCTGGTCCGCGTTACGGATGACGGGCACGAGCAGGCCGTACTCCGTGTCCACCGCCACGCCGACGTTGACGTACTTCTTGTAGATGATCGCGTTGTTGCCGGCATCGAGCGACGCGTTGAACTGCGGGAACGGCTTCACCGCGGCCGCAAGCACCTTGACGAGCACGGCCGTCACCGTGAGATTGCCGCCCGCCTCCTCCACCTGCTTGCGGAACTTCGCGCGAAGCTCCTCCATCGGCGTGATGTCCGCCTTGGCGAATTGCGTCACGTGGGGAATAGTCGTCCACGCGTGGCTCAGGTGCTCCGCGGTCTTGCGGCGGATGTTGCTCATCGGCTGCCGCTCGATGGGCCCCCATTTCTCGAAATCGGGCAACGGCACAGACGTGGCGGGCTCGCCGCTGCCGCGCGTCAGCGTGGTGCTGACGCTGCTCAGGATCCGACGGGCGTGCTCCTTCACGTCTTCCTGCGAGATGCGTCCGTCCGGGCCGCTCCCGTGCACCTCGTTGACGTCGACACCGATTTCGCGAGCGAGGCGTCGGACCGATGGAGACGCCGGGGCCGCTGGTCCCGCCTCCGCTCGCGCTTCTGGAGTGAGCTTCAGCGCGGCAGGCCCGCCTGCCCGCGCCTCCGATGTGGGCTTTGGCGCGGCAAGCCCGCCGGCTCGTGGCGCCTCGGGTTGGCCCTGGCGCGCCGAAGCCTGCGGAGCGGGGGAAGGCGGCCGCGGCATCGAGACAACCTTTTGATCGGGTCTTTGTTCAGGCTGTGGCTCTTGTTCGCGGGCTGGTTTCGCCGGCTCGCCCTGTTTCGCCTGCTCCGCAGCCTTCGGCGCGCCGGCGCCCGCGCCATTCTCGTCAACCGTCAGAATGACGGAGCCGACCTGGACCTTGTCGCCCTGCTTGACCCTGATGTCCTTGACGACGCCGGCCACGGAGGAGGGAACTTCGATGGTGGCCTTGTCGGTTTCGAGCTCCAGTACCGGCTGCTCGCGTGCGATCGTGTCGCCGACCTTCACCAGTATCTTGGCAACGTCCCCCTGCGAGACGTTCTCACCCAGTTCGGGAACTTTGAATTCCTGCACGCATTAACTCCGAACGCTCTTCACTGCGACGGGCCACGGAGGCACGAAGACACGGAGATTTCCATGTGATTATGGTTTGCTCCGTGACTCCGTGTCTCCGTGGCTTGTCTCAGCGTATGTCGAAACGAGTTCAGGAAGTGGCCGGGTTTGGCTTTTCGGTATTGATCCCGAGGTCCTTGATCGCCTTCTCGACGACCGCCGTCGCGATCGTGCCGTCCTTCGCGAGCGCGCTCAGCGTCGATGCGACGACAAACTTCGCGTCCACTTCGAAGAAGTCGCGGAGCGCGGCGCGGTTCTCGCTGCGGCCGAAGCCGTCGGTCCCGAGCGAGGTCAGCGGACGCGGCAGCCAGCGGTCGATGCCATCCGGCAGGATCTTCACGTAGTCCGACGCGGCGACGATCACGCCTTCGGTGCCCTCGAAGCACTGCGTGACGTACGGGACGCGCGGTTTCTCTCCTGGATGGAGTCGATTCCAGCGCTCGACGGCGTGGCCGTCGCGATAGAGCTCGGCGTAGCTCGTGACGCTCCAGATATCCGCCGCGACGTCGTACTGATCTTCGAGGATCTTCGCGGCCTTGATCACCTCGGGGAGGATCGCGCCGCTGCCGAGCAGCTGCGCTCGCGCACCACCCTCCTTCTTGCCCGCCTTCTTCTTATCGGATGCCTTGAAGCGATACATCCCCTTGAGGATGCCGTCCCGCACGCCGTCGGGCATCGGCGGCATCTCGTACGTCTCGTTCATTACCGTGATGTAGTAGAAGATGCTCTCGCCCTTGACGTACATCCGGCGGATCCCGTCCTCGATGATCACCGCGAGCTCGTACGCAAACGCCGGGTCGTACGAAATCAGGTTCGGCACCGCCAGCGACAGCAGATGGCTGTGGCCGTCCTGGTGCTGCAGCCCCTCTCCCGCCAGCGTCGTCCGGCCAGCCGTGCCGCCAAGCAGGAACCCCCGCGCGCGCGAGTCAGCAGCCGCCCATACCAGGTCGCCGACGCGCTGCATGCCGAACATCGAGTAGTAGATGAAGAACGGGATGGTGTTGATACCGTGGGTGGAATACGCGGTGCCGGCGGCGATGAAGGAGGAAATCGAGCCGGCCTCGGTAATCCCCTCTTCGAGAATCTGCCCCTCTTTCGCTTCCTTGTAGTAGAGGAGCGTGTCCATGTCGACCGGCTCGTACAGTTGGCCGACGTGCGAGTAAATCCCGACCTGCCGGAAGAGCGACTCCATACCGAATGTGCGCGCTTCGTCAGGGACAATCGGCACGATGAGCTCGCCCAGCTCCTTATCTTTCAGCAGCTTCGCTAGCATTCTCACGAACACCATCGTCGTGGACGCCTTGCGTCCTTCGGTGCCCTTCTCGAACTCGATGAAGCAGTCGTGCAGGGTCTCGACCTTGAGCGGCTCGAACTCGGTGATGCGCCTGGGGACGAATCCGCCACGCTGCTTCCGGCGCTCGAGCATGTAGGTCACTTCGGGGCTGTTGTCCGACGGCCGATAGAACGGCGCCTTCACCACGTCAGCGTCGGCGATCGGGATGCCGAAACGCGTGCGGAAGGTGCGCAGCTCATCGTCGTTCATCTTCTTCTGCTGATGAGTGATGTTCTTCCCCTCACCCGCTTCTCCGGTGCCATAGCCCTTGATCGTGCGCGCAAGGACAACGGTAGGCTGCCCGATGGTGCTGACCGCGTTGGTGTAGGCGGCGTGCATCTTCACCGGATCGTGGCCGCCGAGGGTGAGTTTCTTCAGCTGCTCGTCGGACAGATGGCTGACCAGATCCTGCAGCTGTGGGTACTTGCCCCAGAAGTGCTCGCGGAAGTACGCGCCCGATTCAACCGCGTACTTCTGATATTCGCCGTCGACGACCTCGCCCATGCGCTTGACGAGAAGGCCGTCCTTGTCCTTCTCGAGCAGCTGATCCCATTCACCGCCCCACAGCACCTTGATCACGTTCCAGCCGGCGCCACGGAAGTTCGCTTCGAGCTCCTGGATGATCTGGCCGTTGCCGCGGACCGGACCGTCGAGACGCTGGAGGTTGCAGTTGATCACGAAGATCAGGTTGTCGAGCTTTTCGCGGGAAGCGAGGCTGATGGCGCCGAGCGATTCGGGTTCGTCGGTCTCGCCGTCACCGAGGAACGCCCAGACTTTCGAATCCGATCGCTTCTTCAGGCCGCGATCCTCGAGGTAGCGCATGAAGCGCGCCTGGTAGATCGCACAAATGGGCCCCAGGCCCATCGAGACGGTCGGGAACTCCCAGAAGTCCGGCATCAGCCACGGGTGCGGATACGACGAGAGGCCGCCGTTCGGCTTCAGCTCGCGCCGGAAGTTTTCGAGGCGTTCCGCCGGAATGCGTCCTTCGACAAACGCACGCGCATAGATGCCTGGCGCCGCGTGTCCCTGGAAGAAGATGACGTCGCCGTCATGGTCGTCGCCTTTCCCCTTGAAGAAGTGGTTGAAGCCGACTTCGTAGAGCGTGGCGGCCGACGCGAAAGTCGAGATGTGCCCACCGATCCCATCGTCGACCTTGTTCGCTTTGACGACCATCGCCAACGCGTTCCAGCGCACGAGGCTCTTGATCCGGCGCTCGATTTCGCGACTGCCGGGGAACGGCGGCTGCTCGGCTGTCGGAATAGTGTTGATGTAGGGAGTGTTGGCGGTGAAGGGCTGCTTGACGCCGTTGCGGCGCGCATGATCGGCTAGCTCACGAAGGAGGCGGCTGACGCGTGCGGGCCCGCCGGACTGCAGGACATAGTCCAGCGACTCGAGCCATTCGCGGGTCTCGAGCGCTTCGAGCTCGGCCGCATCTTTAGGGGCAGTGTTCCGCATTGATTCTCTACTGGACCGTCCGAACCGATTGAGTAATGGTCACAACCGGCCTTCAAACGCGCGATACGGCCGCGACAACGGCCCGGCCCGATGGTAAGGTCAACAGCACGCCGGTCATGACCTCTTACAACCCACTATTGTAGCGCCCATTGATTCTCATGAAACAGTTGAGCGTCGAACTTCCGCCGGGACTCGCTGAGGTTCACCAGTCCATTGTCTCGTGCGAACGGTGCCCGCGCTTGCGACATTACTGTCGCCGGGTCGCGCAGGAGAAGAAACGCGCACATCGTTATGACACGTACTGGGGCCGCCCCGTTCCCGGATTTGGCGACCCGGACGCGCGATTGCTCCTCGTGGGACTTGCACCCGCCGCGCATGGCGCCAATCGAACTGGACGCGTGTTCACCGGGGACGGCTCAGGCGATTTCCTGATGTCCGCGCTCCATCGGATCGGCTTTGCGAACATCCCGACATCGCGACATCCTGATGATGGATTGCATCTCACCGACGCATACATCCTCTCGGCGGTCCGATGCGCGCCGCCTGAGAACAAACCGCGGCCGGAGGAGATCACGCGCTGCCTCGATCATCTCGAGGTAGAGCTCGCGCAGCTGTCCAAGGTCCGTGTCGTCGTCGCGCTCGGGAAGATCGGGTTCGATGCGTGGCTGCAGTTGTTGAAACGCAGAGGCGTGAAGCCGTCGCCACGACCGCAATTCGGTCATGGCGTCGTCACCACAATGGGAGACGGATTGCCTTTGCTGATCGGCTGCTATCACCCGAGCCGTCAGAACACGAATACGGGCAAACTCACGCCACGCATGATGGAAACTGTTTTCAGGCGAGCGCGGCGCATCCTGGACAGCGACTTGTCGGACTGACGAATCGACACGTTCAGGGATCTTGATTGCGAGATTTCAATCTGACAATACATTCGTCGATTCGTACCTTCGTCAATTCTTCAATTCTCCTCTTTTCACTTTCCTCGCCGGCGTACGCGCAGGCGCCGACCGGCGTCATCGTCGGCGCGGTCGTCGACGCGCGTACGAGCCAGGCACTCGACGGTGTGCTCGTGGAAGTGGCCGCCCCGCCGCAATCCACGACGACCGACGCGGAGGGCCGGTTCCGCTTCGACGGCCTTTCTCCGGCCACGTACGAGCTCCACATCTCCCTGGTCGGGTACGCGTTCTCGAAGCGCGACGTCGAGGTGCGACCCGGCGACAACGACGTCGTCATCCGCTTGAGCGAGGGGACGACCGCATACGACGAAGGGGTCATCGTGCGTGGAGACGTATTCGGTGTGCGCGAGAGCGGCGTAGCCGGCCAGCAGTCTCTCGGCAGCGCGGAACTGCGGCAGCTTGGCGGGATGACGCTCGACGATCCGCTGCGCGCCGTGCAGGCGCTCGCGGGCGTGAACGCCTCGGACGATTTCTACAGCGAGCTGAGTGTCCGGGGGCATGGCTTTCAGCACTTGAACTACAGGCTCGATGACGTCCCGGCCACCTTCCTGATGCACGCGATCAAATTGATCGAGGACGGTGGATCTGTGTCCATGATCAATAGCGACGTCCTCGATCATGTATCGCTGCTGCGCGGCGCATATCCCCAACGCTTCGGCCGGCGCCTGGGAGCTGAGCTGGATTTCGCCGCGCGGGAGGGATCGCGCCAGCGTGCGCGGTACAACCTGACGGCCAGTGGGACCAGCGCCTCGGTCACCGCCGAAGGTCCGCTCGGCGCCGCCTCGCGCGGTTCGTGGCTCGTGTCCGGGCGCCGAAGCTATCTCGATCTGTTCCTGAAGCAAGTACTGAGGGATTCGAGCATTGCGTTCGGCTTCAGCGATCTCTTTTCGAAGGTCGTCTACGACGTGTCGGAGCGACACCAGCTCCAGGCGACCCTCGTCGGCGGGCGGTCACGCCTTGACAGGTCGGCCGAAGATATCGGTGACCCCACCGGCCTGGGCCAGGCGGCGCACGTCGGCTGGCTGGGCAGCGTGGCGTGGCGGCACTCCATCTCGCCAAGGCTTGCTCTGACGCATCAGATGTTCGTCGTTGGTGAGTCGTACAGGAACGACACAGGTGAGTCCGTCACAGTCGGGCACGGCCACGGCCGGGATGCCGGCTATCGGATGGAGGTTGGGTTTAGCCCGGGCACGAATCGTTTCATCGAAGCGGGCGCGTCCGTCCTGCGAGAGAACCAGGGGCAACACCATGCGTTCCGCGTTCCAGGGTGGCGCATTCTCGGTGGCGAGGACTTCGATCGCGCCACCACCAGCGCCGGCGCCTACGGCCAGATCCACTGGACGCGTGGCAAGGT
Source organism: Vicinamibacterales bacterium (assembly GCA_036802945.1). GTDB lineage: Bacteria > Acidobacteriota > Vicinamibacteria > Vicinamibacterales > UBA2999 > Gp6-AA40. Next base: position 14,039 of record DAIRVG010000099.1, on the reverse strand, counting down.
CACGATCACACCCGGCGCCCGTATCGACCGGTTCGGACTCAACGGCGAGTGGGCCGCGTCTCCATGGCTGCAGGTGGAATGGCAACGTCCCGCGGGCCTGACCCTTGTTGCCGGAGCCAGCGTTCAACACCAGTTCCCCGAGATCGCCCAGATCGTCGGACGTAGAGGCGCGCCAGACCTGCGTGCGGAGCGCGCCTTCGACGTGGACGCCGGTGTCGAAGGCCGGCTGGGCGCCGCCACGCGAGTGCAGGTCACCGTCTACAACCGGGAAGAGCGCGATCGGATCGATTTGCCCGGCCAACATTTCCAGCTGGTACGCGAGGTTCTGCGGGTTCCGTCAGCGACGACACGATTCGAGAACCGGCTGAAGGGATGGTCGCGCGGTGTCGAGCTGATGCTGCAGCGGAAATCGCCAGACGCGTTGTCCGGATGGGTGGCCTATTCATTCGGCCGCACGCGCTATACCGACCGTGTCACCGGCGAGACGTTTGACGGTGACTTCGACCAGCGTCACGGCGTGTCGCTATTCGGACGTTACCTGGTGTCGGATCGGATGAGCGTGAATGCGCGGTGGAGGTTCGGCTCGAATCGACCAATCGTCGGGTACCTCGAGCGACGCGCGCCTGATGCGTACTTCGTGTCCGCCACAAGGAATACCGTGCGCGTGCCCATGTATTCGCGTCTCGACATTCGCGCCGATCGCACGTACCAGTGGGGCGGACGTCGTCTCACGCTCTTCGGCGAGGTGATTAACGTCCTCAACCGCGAGAACCTGCGGCAGGTGCCTCCGGGGATCGACGGGCGCACGGGCCGTGCCTTCGAGCCGCTCGACGTGATGTTCCCGATCGTTCCGTCCGTTGGGGTGACGCTGGAGTTCTGAGACGGGTCACAGAGACGCAGAGACACGGAATTAACTCTTTTCGAGCGGCGCGGACCCTTCGGGTCCGCGGATCAGGATCCTCTTCAGCGTCCTCGTGTCCATATTTCCGCCGCTCATCACGCAGCCGACCTTCTTCCCTGCCAGCTTCGCGCCGTACTTCTTCGCCGCCGCGATCGGCGCGGCGCCGGATCCTTCGGCGAGGTTGTGCGTGAACCGCAGTGCGGCACGAACGCCTTCCTCCAGTTCCGGCTCGTCGAGCGTCACGATGTCATCGAGCTGCTCCTTCAGAATCGCGAACGTCATGTCGAACGTGACGCGTGTGGCCATCCCTTCCGCGAACGTATCAACACGGTCGGCGGTCACCCGCGTCGGACCGCGCCACGAGCGGGTAAACGCATCCGCACCCGACGCCTGCACCCCGACAATCTTTGTCTTTGACGAAATGCCGCTGCGCACTACGCAGCAGCCGGACGCGCCGCTGCCACCACCGATCGGGACGAACACGTAATCGAGATCGGGAATCTCCTCGAACATCTCAGCCGCGTAGGTGCCAACGCCCGCAATCAGCTGCGGCTCATTCGCCGAGTGGATGTAACGCCACCCCTTCTGCGCGACGAGCTCTTCGACACGCTCCCGCGCGGCGTCGTAGTCTCGCCCATGTTCGATGACCTCGGCCCCGTACGCGCGCATCGCGGCGTTCTTTTCAGGGTTGTTCCCTTCGGGCACGAAGATCCGGCACGCTACGCCGTGGATGCGGCTGGCGAAGGCAATCGATTGCCCGTGGTTCCCCGTGCTGGCGCTGACGACGCCGCGGCGACGTTCGTCCGGCGTCAGCTGCGCGACGAGATTCAGACCTCCACGAATCTTGAAGGCGCCGGTCGGATTGTGATTCTCGTGCTTGACCCACGTCTCGCAGCCAAGCCATTCCTCGAGCAGCGGATGGCGCAGCATGGACGACGGGCGCATCGCGGAGTACACGCGGACGCGCGCATCGAGGACGTCCTGCAAGGTCACAAAGACGGGGTCAACCACAAAGGTCACAAAGGTTAGAGCACAAAACCACTTTGTACAAGAAATTCTTCGTGTTCTATTGCTTCGTGTCCTTTGTGTCCTTCGTGGTTCACCTCGTCTTTGTGTCCTTCGTGGCCAGGAACTCGTCGCGCACGCGCACGGCGACATCCGGCCTGTTGCTGATCAAGCCGTCGACGCCCCACGCGAGAAGACGGCACATGTCCGCCTCATCATCGACGGTCCATACCTGTACCTTGAGGGCGGCCTGATGCGCATGTTGGATGAACCGCGGCGAGACGATTCGCGTCCCTTCGGCAAACTCGGGCACCTGGTATGTGTGGTACGGCGCGCGGCGGACCGGCCACCGAAGCCAGGAACGGTACAACGCGAGCCGCACCTCGGCGTGGCACGCGCTCGCCGGCACCCCCTGGAGCGCGGCACGCGCGGCACGGGCGCTCGCCGCGCCGTATCCCGCAACGCAGACGTAGTCGAGCGCGTTTGCGCGACGGATCTCCTGCGCCACGGCGTCACCCATTGCGGCGGTATACACCTTGACTTCTATGATCGTCGGCACTCCACGGTAACGACGAAGCACGTCCGCCAGCGCCGGCACGCCAATCCCCCGCCCGCGAAATGGAAAGGCGCCTCCGCGCTCGAAGTGGTAGCCTGCGTCCACGCGGGCGAGCTCATCCGCCGTCTTTGCGGCCACTGGCCCTAACGCGTCGGTAGTCCGGTCGAGGGTCTCATCGTGATGGACCACCACGACTCCGTCTGCCGACAGATGCACGTCGAGCTCGAGGCCATCCGCCTTGGCGGCCATTCCGAGATCGAACGCCGTGATCGTATTTTCAGGCCCGAGATCGCACCCGCCGCGGTGCGCGAAGACCTGCGGGCGGGAAGAATCGAAGAAAGGCACAATGCCCAATGCTACCCGCCTCCGCGCGAAGCGCTGCGGCGAGGTCTCGCCCAAGCCAAAAGCGAAGGCGGAAACGCTCAATGCCCACGGGTGTGCGTCTGACAACGCGTTGCGCGCGTCTAATTGATTATTCAGCTTTGAGCATTGAGCATTGAGCCTTAACCATTAGTAGAATCCCAATATGCCCAGACCCTCCGGGATCTCGACCGTCGGCGATCTGCGCCACGCCATCGCCGATGGCACGGTGCCGCGCCGCGACGTGCATCAGGAAGTCCGCGACAACCTGATTCGCAAGCTGCGCGCCGGCGAAACACTCTTCCCCGGCATCGTCGGCTACGACGACACCGTCGTGCCACAACTCGTCAACGCCCTTCTGTCGCAGCATAATTTCATCCTCCTTGGCCTGCGCGGCCAGGCGAAAACGCGCCTCCTTCGTGCGCTCGTCACGCTGCTGGACGATGAGATTCCGGTTATGCCCGGCTGCGAGATCAATGACGATCCGCTCGCCCCGATCTGCGGCGCCTGCCGCGCGCGTCTGTCGGCGGAGGGCGAGAAGGCTCCAATTGCGTGGCTGAGCCGCGACGCCCGGTATGTGGAAAAGCTCGCGACGCCGGACGTCACCATTGCCGACATGGTCGGCGACATCGACCCGATCAAGGCGGCGAAGGCCGGTCTTCAGCTTTCGAGCGAGTTGACGATGCACTACGGGCTGCTGCCACGGGCGAACCGCGGGATCTTCGCGATCAACGAGCTGCCGGATCTGGCCGGGAAGATCCAGGTCGGGCTCTTCAACATCCTGCAGGAAGGCGATGTCCAGATTAAGGGCTACCCCGTGCGCCTGCCGCTGGATGTGATGATGGCCTTCACCGCCAATCCGGAGGACTACACCGCGCGCGGCAAGATCATCACGCCGCTCAAGGACCGCATCGGTTCGGAGATCCGCACACACTACCCGGCGGGCCGCGGAGATGCGATGGTGATCACCGCACAGGAAGCGTGGCTGAAGCGCGATGACGTGGGCCCCCGGACGGAGGTGCCCGCGTTTGTCGCCGAAGTCGTCGAAGAGATTGCGTTCCAGGCGAGGCAGGACCGGCGGGTCGACAAGCGCTCCGGTGTCAGCCAGCGGCTCCCGATCTCGGCAATGGAAAACGTCGTGTCGAACGCCGAGCGCCGCGCGTTGATGAACCGCGAGGAGTGCGCGGTGGCGCGCGTGACTGACGTATACGCGGCGCTTCCCTCCATTACCGGCAAGTTCGAGATGGAGTACGAGGGCGAACTGAAAGGCGCCGAAAGCGTAGGCCGGGAGTTGATTCGCGCTGCGGTCGCCAACGTGGCGGACGGCTACATCTCGCACCTGGAAACGCGCCAGGTCATCGAGTGGTTCGATCTGGGTGGCAGTCTGCCGCTGGCCGACACCATGGGAACGAAGGCGGTCCTGGGGCACGCACGCGACGTTCAGGGCCTCGTTGAACTCGCCCACGCAGCGGGCATTCCGCCCGATGCATCGCCTGCGCTGCTTGCAGCAGGCGTCGACTTCGTCCTCGAAGGGCTGTACGCGTTGAAGAAGATCGGCCGCAGCGAGGAGCGCGGCTACCAGGCGACGGAGACGCCGGCGCGGCGGCCCTCCCGCGAAGACAAGTTCAGGGACGAAGAGCGGACGATCCCGTCGGCCCCGGCCGGGAAGAAGAAGTACTACAACTGAAGGCGGACCTAAAGGTCCGCCTCTACGAACATAGAGGACTACGAGGATAGAGGGTGCGACGACGAACAGACGTAGAGGGCGACGACGAACAGACGTAGACGGCGACGACGAACAGACGTAGAGGCCGACCTTCAGGTCGGCCTTTGGTAACCGATGAAATATCGATACACCAAGTACACCGGCGACCTGCTGGATCAAATCGATCTGGAGGACCTGGTCTCGAAGCTGTCAGATCTGCTGCTGTCCAGCGGATTCAGCAATCCGTGGGGGGATCCGTCGAACGGCGACGAGGATCGTACGATGCAAGCGCTGCACGACGCGATCCTCGAAGCCCTGTTCAGCGGCAGCGTGCTCTCTGAGGAGGCGCTGCAGGAGCTGCTCGGCGAACCGGCGGACGGCGACCAGGAGAAGGCGCGGCAGCAGCTCGAGGATCTGATTCAGCAGATCATCGAGCGGATGATGGAACAGGGGTTCATTACCAACGCGCCCGACCTCGAGCCGGAGCGCGAGCATCGCCGCGGAACCGGCGGCGGCATGGGCGAAGACTCCGGGCCGATCACCTTCGAAGTCACCGACAAGGCGCTCGACTTTCTCGGCTACCGCGCGCTTCGCGACCTCCTCGGCTCGATCGGCCGCAGCAGCGCCGGGCGGCACGACACCCGTCACTTGTCGACGGGCGTCGAAGCGATTGCGGCGCCGAAGCCGTACGAGTTCGGCGACACGATGAATCTCGACCCGAGCAGTACGATTCTCAACGCAGTCCGGCGGCTGCATTCCGAACGCCGGCCGATCGGGGATTCGGGAGCTCAGGGATCAGGCGCATTCGCCGAATCCCGAATCCCGAGCCCCGAATCCCCAGTCATCGATGTCGACTATCCCGATCTGATGGTCGCGCAGAGCGAGTACCAGAGCTCCTGCGCGACGGTCATCATGCTCGACTGCAGTCACAGCATGATTCTCTACGGCGAAGATCGCTTCACGCCCGCCAAGCGCGTCGCGCTGGCGCTGGCGCATCTTATCCGGACGCAGTACCCGGGCGATTCGCTGCACGCCGTGCTGTTCCACGATTCGGCGGAGGAGATTCCGCTGAAGCAGCTCGGGCGCGTCCGCGTCGGTCCGTACTACACCAACACGCGCGAGGGCCTCCGCCTCGCGCGGCGCATCCTCGAGCGTCAGAAGAAGGACATGCGGCAGATCGTGATGATCACCGACGGCAAGCCGTCGGCGCTCACACGGCCGGACGGACAGATCTACAAGAACGCCTTCGGTCTCGACCCGTTCATCGTCTCGGAGACGTTCGCCGAGGTGAACGCCTGCCAGAAAGCGGGGATCATGATCAACACGTTCATGCTGGCGCGCGACCCGGACTTGGTCGCATTCGTGCGGCGCGTGGCGTCCATCTGCCGCGGGAAGGCGTACTTCACGACCCCGTACACGCTGGGACAGTACGTCCTGATGGATTACATGGACAGGAAGACGAAGACGATTCATTAGTGATTCGGCGCGATGCTTCCACCAACCATTCCCCTCTTCCCGCTCCCGAACGTCGTCCTCTTCCCCAACGTGTTTCTCCCGCTCCATATCTTCGAGCCTCGGTATCGCGCCATGGTGGGCGACGCGCTCGAGGGAGACCGCATCATCGGAATGGCCCTGCTTCGGCCCGGGCACGAGGCGGACTATGAAAGCCGGCCGCCGGTGTACGAGGTCGGGTGCGCCGGCGTCATCACGCATTCCCAGCCGCTCGCCGACGGGCGCTACGACATCGTGCTGCGAGGCATCGAGAAGTTCAGGATCACGAGCGAGGACGCGAGCCGGCCGTATCGGATCGGATACGTCGACGCGCTGTCAGAGGTGATTCCGCCGGCGGACGTGCAACCGCTGCGACATCAACGGCAGCGCCTCGAAGCCGTGCTGGCGGCGGCCGTCGAGCGCGTGCGCGCCGAGCCGAAATTCCCTCCGTCGGTGCCGGACGAGGATCTTGTCAACGCCCTCGCGCAGTATCTCGACTTCGACGCCGTCGAGCACCAGGCGCTGCTCGAATGCAACGGCGTCCTCGCCCGCTGCCGCGCGCTCATCGAGCTGCTCGAGATGAAAATCCACGCGCCGCGCGGCGGATGGCCCGGGAAAGTCTTTCATTGACCACAGAGACAATCTTCGTGGTTAGTCGCCGCGCAGTCGCTGTGCCAGCAGGTCGATGATCCGCTGTCCGTGGAAACGCCCGTTCTCGATGAAGATGTTGCCGGTCTTCTTGCCCGCAATCGCGCCGCCGGCGATGAACAGGTTCGGCACGTTGGTCTCGAAGGTCTCCATGTTCAGATCGGGCGCCAGCGTCTCCTCATCACAGCGAATCCCCGCGTTGCGCATCAGATCCACGTCGGGATGATAGCCGGTGAGCAGAAACACGCCCTCGGCCGGAATCTCCTCGCGCGCGCCCTCCTGATCGATTACAACCGTCGTCGGTGTTATTGCAACCACGTGCGCGTTGAAGCGGGCCGCGATCGATCCTTCCTTGATCCGGTTCTCGATGTCCGGCTTCACCCAGTATTTGATGCTGTCGCCCAGGGTGGCGCGGCGATGTACGAGCGTGACGTGCGCGCCGGCACGAAATAACTCGAGCGACGCTTCGGCAGCCGAATTCTTGCCGCCAACCACGACCACGCGGCGCCGGTAGTACGGATGCACGTCGCTGTAGTAGTGCGACACGTGCGGCAGGTCCTCTCCCGGCACGCCCAGGTAGTTCGGCAAATCGTAGTACCCGATTGCGAGCACCACCGCGCGCGCCTCGCGCACGCGCGTCGTGCCGCGCCGGTCCTTCGTCGTGACGACGAACACACCTGGATTGGAGCCTTGGCTCGCCAAAGCCTGCTCAGACATCACGGGCGAAGGCGGCTCAATCGTCACGACTTCCTCGTGAAACGAGACGGGCAGCTCATACGTGTCCACGACACGGCGGTAATACCGCAGCGCCTCCAGCCTCGTGGGCTTGTCATACGGCGTCGTCAGCGGAAGCTGCCCGATCTCGAGCAGCTCCGGCGTCGTGAAGAACACCATGTGCACCGGGAAGTTGAAAATGGAATTGACCAGCACGCCTTTCTCGACGATGACGTAGTCGAGACCGTGCTGCTTGGCGGCGATCGCGGTCGCGAGCCCCGAGGGACCCGCTCCGACGATCAAAACATCGCGGACGGACATTTACCAATCATAACGGGTGCAATATCTACCGATTTGTGGCCGCGGAATCACGGCGTTGGAGGGGGCCTTAAAATGCGTCCTCGGGAACCGGACACGGGTGTAGTATGGCCGCCGATCCGTCGGAGTAAAAATGCAAATTCCCGTCTAGAACTCCAGCGTCAACGCAGAGGGAGAGGGTCCCATGACGAAGATGATCAGTTCGCGCGTCTTCACCCTGCTGGTGGCCATTGGTGTGATGCTCGCGCTGCCCGTGATGGGTTACGCGCAGGAAGCGACGTTAAGCGGAACGGTTACCGATTCGACCGGCGGCGTGCTGCCTGGTGTCACGGTGACCGCTCTCCACGAGGCGACCGGGAATACCTTCGTGGCAGTCACCGATCAGCGCGGCGCATTCCGGCTGCCAGTACGCACGGGAGCCATCCGCGTCACCGTGGAGCTTACTGGTTTTGCGACCGTCAACCGGAGCGTTGAGCTGCTGCTTGGACAGACGGCGGTCGTGAATCTCCAGATGGCGCCATCGACGGTGCAGGAGTCGGTGACGGTGACTGGAGAGGCACCGCTGATCGACGTCAGCAGCTCCACCGTGAGCGGCAACATCGATCCGCGGCAGATGCAGGAGCTGCCGGTCAACGGCCGGAACTGGCAGGACCTGTCCCTGCTGGCCCCGGGAAGCCGGGCAAACGCGGGGGGCGAATCGCCTGTCCCGCGCGACACGGGGGCCTATCAGATCAACATGGACGGGCAGCAGATCACCAACAACGTGGCCGGCAGTGCCTTCGGCAACCCGCGCTACAGCCGCGACGCCATCGCCGAGTTCGAGTTTGTCGCGAACCGGTTCGACGCCACGCAGGGACGATCGAGCGGCGTCCAGCTGAACGCGATCAGCAAGTCGGGAACGAACACACTTACCGGCAGCTTCTCGGGCTACTTCCGGAGCGATCGCTTCAATGCTGCCGACTCGGTCGCGAAACGTGTGCTGCCCTATTCGGATCAACAGCTGAGCACGACGGTCGGAGGACCAATCCGAAAGGACAGGATCCATTTTTTCCTGAATTACGAATACGAGCGCGAGCCGCAGACCTTCATCTACACGACGCCGTATCCGCGCTTCAATTTCGACCAAACCGGGAGGCGGCGCGAATACAAGGCGGGGGCGCGACTGGACTTTCAATTTTCACCGAAGATGCGGCTGGCGGTGCGCGGCAACAAATGGAAGCATCTGCTTCCTTACGATTCGCGCTACACCGGCGGCGGAGACAAGACCCCATCCTCGGCGGTGAACCTCGACCGCGCCATGGATCAGCTGTTTGCCACGCTGACGCGGGTCATCGGCACCCGCGCCGTCAACGAGGTGAAGCTGGGATATGCCGGCTACAACTGGGACGAACACTCCTATGTGAAGTGGCCGAACCATCCTGCCGGCTTCGGCGTGGGAGCGCCCTCGATCCAACTGCGCGGGCTGACGATCGGGGAAACCCACAACCAGACGCCACAGAAAATCGGCCAGGAAGTCTACTCGGCGCGTGATGACTTCACCGTCTCGTACAACAGGGGCGGGCGTCATGACCTGAGAGTCGGCGGCGAGTATCTGTACGACATGACCTGGATGTTCGTCTGCAACCGCTGCAACGGCCTGCTGGACGCCCAGGGCGGCCCGATTCCAGCGAACATCGAGAGCCTCTTCCCCAACCTCATGGACGTGTCGACGTGGAACATCGCATCGCTCTCCTCGATCTCGAGGAAGTACGTGGTGGGCGTCGGCGACTGGAAACAGTACGCACCGCGAAAGGTGTACGGCGCGTGGGTGCAGGACGATTGGGTCATCAAACAGCGCCTCACGCTGAATCTCGGCCTTCGATACGACCTGGAAACAGGAGTGTTCGCAGAGCGGGTGGAATTTCTGCCGTTCCTGAAGGCGAATCGCCCCTCTGACACCAACAACCTCGGTCCCCGCGTCGGCTTTGCCTACAGCCTGAACGATCGGACGGTCGTCCGGGGCGGGGCCGGGAAGTACTTCGCGGAGATCTCAGGTCAGCCGTCGTTCTGGACGATGCGCTACACGGAACAGATTCATCCAGAGATCCTGTACGACGGCCGCCCCGATTTCGCCGTCAACCCGTTCAACGGGCCGGTCCCAACGTACGCCCAGGCCTTGCGGACAACCTGCGCCGTGTCGCCGGGACCGACGTGCGTCCGGCGCGAGATCCCGTCCCAGCTCGCCGCGGCCGACATGCAGATTGCCTACAGCTATCAGGGCTCCATCGGCATGCAGCGGCAGCTTGGCAGCACCACGGCTGTCGAGGCCGATTACGTCACCACGCGCGCCCGTGCGGAACTGTTCCAGCGGCCCAACATCAACCTGACGTACAACCCTGCGACGGGCATCAACTATCCCTTCACCGACATCAGCCGGAGGCCATATCCCGACTTCGGGTTGATCAACCAGTTCCGGTCGGAAGGATGGTCGAACTACAACGCGATGCAGACGGCGTTCACGAAGCGGATGAGTCAGGGGTGGCAGGCCTCGGCCACATACCTGCTATCCGTCCTGCGCGATGCGCAGTCGTCGCCGGCCCCGTTCACGGTCGCTAGCGATCTGGGGGGTGAATATTCGCTGGCCGCGTCCGATCAGCGTCACCGCGCGGTGCTCAACGGAATCTGGCAGCTCCCGCGCGGCTTACAACTGAGCGGACTGTATTTCTTCGGCTCCGGCGAGCGCCTGTCGACCAATTACGGCGGTGACCTGCGGGCAACCGGCGCAACAGGCGGCCGCCTGCGTCCGGACGGCACCGTAATGCCGCGAAACAGTCTGGTTGGTCATCCAATTCATCGCGTGGACCTGCGGATTCAACGACGCTTCCAGCTGGCGAGGCACGCCGGCGTTGACGGCATCCTGGAGGTGTTCAACCTGTTCAACCACGCGAACTACGGATCGTACGTGACCGCGGAAAGCAACGGCAACTACGGCAAACCATCATCGAACACGAACGTCGCCTATCAGCCACGCATGCTGCAGCTCGGGTTCCGGGCGACTTTCTGAGGAACGCCACGTCCACGCTTCAACGTTCTCGCTTCTCAGTTCGTGTTCACGTTCGGTTCCGGCGTTCGCTGCGCGAACGCCGGACCGCGAACAGAGCACCGAGCACCGAAACTGAACGAGAACCGAGAAGAGAGAAGCCAGAAGCGTGAACGGTACGCTACTGAAGGGGCGCCGGGAGCTGTGATTCGCCCACGAGGAACCGGTCGATCGCCTGTGCGGCGCTGCGACCCTCGGCGATCGCCCACACGATGAGCGACTGACCGCGCTGCATGTCGCCTGCCGTGAACACGCCAGGCACGTTGGTCATCCAGTCCGCGCCGCGTCCCACGTTGCCGCGCGGTGTGAAAGTGACGCCGAGATCGTCCAGCAGCGGCCCCCGCACAGGACCTGTGAATCCCATTGCGAGCAGCACCAGGTCCGTTTTGATTTCGAAGTCGGATCCCGGCACCGGCACGAAATCCAGTCGGCCGTCCTTGCGGATCATCTCAACCTTGTTCGCCAGCAGCGTACGAACGCGTCCTTTCTTGTCGCCGACGAACCGCTGCGTCGCCACCGAAAACAGCCGGTCGCCGCCCTCGTCGTGCGCGGGTGACGTACGGAAGATCTGAGGCCAGAGCGGCCACGGATTTTCCTCGGCCCGCACCTCAGGCGGGATCGGCATCAGCTCGAGCTGATAGACCGACCGCGCGCCCTGTCGATGAACGGTTCCCAGGCAGTCGGCGCCGGTGTCGCCGCCGCCGATGATCACCACGTCGCAATCCTTCGCCGAGATGAACTGATCGTCTGGAATGGCGTCGCCTTCGCAGCGGCGGTTCTGCAGGGTCAGATAGTCCATCGCGAAGTGGATGCCCTTCAGCTCGCGTCCGGGGACGGCCAGGTCGCGCGGCTGACCGGCGCCGCCGGCAAGCAGGATGGCGTCAAAGTCGGAGCGCAGCCTGCTCATCGCGACATCGACGCCGACGTTGACACCGGGACGGAACACAACCCCTTCGGACTCCATGAGGGCGAGACGTCGCTCGAGGATGCGCTTCTCCATCTTGAACTCGGGAATCCCGTAACGCAGCAGTCCGCCGATGCGATCGGACTTTTCGAAGACGGTCACGAGATGGCCGGCTCGATTGAGCTGGTCCGCAGCCGCAAGTCCAGCCGGGCCGGATCCGATCACGGCGACCTTCTTCCACGTGCGCGTGGTCGGAAGCTGCGGCGTGACCCATCCTTCCGCGTACGCGCGATCGATGATCGAGACCTCGATGTCCTTGATGGTCACTGGATCGTCGTTGATGCCCAGCACGCAGGCGCCTTCACACGGCGCCGGGCACAGACGTCCTGTGAACTCCGGAAAGTTGTTCGTCGCGTGGAGGCGATCGATGGCGGCGCGCCACCGATCGCGGTAGACGAGGTCGTTCCAGTCGGGAATCAGGTTCCCAAGCGGGCACCCCTGGTGGCAGAACGGAATCCCGCAATCCATGCAGCGGGCGCCCTGCTCCATCAGGTCGCCTGTCGGCGACGGCAGGTAGACCTCGCGCCAGTCGTGAATTCGCTCCTCGATCGCGCGCGTCGGATGCTTCTTACGCCGGATCTCGATGAAACCGGTCGGCTTACCCATGTGCCTGTCCCGGACCGGTTCGCACCGCGTCGCCCTGCGCCGGCCGCACCGGCTTCGTCGCTCCCACGCCGCGCGCCTTTTTTGCCTTCGCCGCAACGACCGGCACGATGAGTGGCACCACCTCGAGCAGCGCGGCTTCCTCTGTGCGCCGCCGGGCGTCCGCCGCGAGCGCGCGCTTGTAGTCGCGCGGCATGACCTTGACGAATTTGCGCTGCAGCGCGCCCCAGTCCGCGAGCAACTGTTCCGCGTAGCGGCTGCCGGTGAGCGTGATGTGCTTCATCATCGCGACCTGGACGAAGTCGACATCGTCCGCGTCGATGAGCGGCTCCAGGTCCACCATCTCGCGATTGCAGCGCTGCGAGAATGCTCCATCGCGATCGATCACGTAGGCGATCCCGCCGCTCATGCCCGCCGCGAAGTTACGACCGGTTCGTCCGAGCACGACGACCCGCCCGCCCGTCATGTACTCGCAGCCGTGGTCGCCCACGCCTTCGACGACGACGTTCGCGCCGCTGTTGCGCACGCAGAACCGCTCTCCCGCGACGCCGCGCACGTACGCCTCGCCGCTCGTCGCGCCGTAAAACGCCACGTTGCCGACGATGATGTTCTCTTCCGACTTGAAGGTGGATCGCTTCGGCGGATACGCAATCACCTTCCCGCCCGACAGCCCCTTGCCGAAGCCGTCATTGGCATCGCCGACGAGCGTCATCGTCATGCCGCGCGGGATGAACGCGCCGAAGCTCTGGCCCGCCGAGCCAGTAAATTCGATCTTGATCGTGTCGTGCGGCAGACCGGCGGCGCCGTACTTCCGCGTGACCTCCGAGCCGAGCATCGTACCGACGGTCCGGTCCGCGTTGCGGATGAACGCCGTGATTTCCACGGGCGTGCGGTGGTCGAGCGCGGGCCTGCTCTTCGCAATCAGGTCATTGTCGAGCGCGAGGTCGAGGCCGTGATCCTGCGCCCGGACCCGCCTGCGCGCCACGCTGGCCGGCAGATTCGGCATGTGCAGGAGCGAGGTCAGGTCGAGGCCGTGCGCTTTCCAGTGACCGACCGCGGTCTCGATATCGAGACAGTCGGCGCGGCCAATCATCTCGTCGATCGTACGGAAGCCGAGCTCCGCCATCAGCTCGCGCACTTCCTGCGCGATGAATGTGAAGAAGTTCTCGACGAACTCGGGACGGCCCGTGAACTTCTTGCGCAGCTCGGGATCCTGTGTCGCGATGCCGACCGGACAGGTGTTCAGGTGGCACACGCGCATCATCACGCAGCCCATGACGACGAGCGGCGCGGTGGCGAAGCCGAACTCCTCGGCGCCGAGCAGCGCCGCGATGATCACGTCACGGCCGGTCTTCATCTGGCCGTCGACCTGGACGACGATGCGGTCGCGCAGCTTGTTGAGCACGAGCACCTGCTGCGTTTCCGCGAGACCGAGCTCCCATGGCAGCCCGGCGTGCTTGATGCTCGTGAGCGGTGACGCACCGGTGCCGCCGTCATGGCCGGAGATGAGAACAACGTCCGAGTGCGCCTTCGCGACACCCGCCGCGACAGTCCCGACGCCACCCTCGGCGACGAGCTTCACGTGGATGCGCGCGCGCGGGTTCGAGTTCTTCAGGTCGTAGATCAGCTGCGCCAGATCCTCGATCGAATAGATGTCGTGGTGCGGCGGCGGCGAGATCAGGCCGACGCCGGGCG
>DAIRVG010000098.1:4325-22536 GCA_036802945.1 Vicinamibacterales bacterium | reverse complement strand
CGAAGCGAGGCTTTGGGCTCATAACGAAGGTCAATGCCGACACACGGCCAGCGGTCGACCGTGGCACGCCGACGTGGTGATCGAATTCGCCGACGAACGACGCGCGGTCGCGTTCGAGCGTTATCTGAAGTCAGGATCTGGCGTCGCGTTCGCAAGACGGCATCTCCGATAGGTCCTCTGGCGGCGTCGGTGCGGTGTTTAAGGCCGGCGTCGAATACATCGGCATCGTCTGCGACGCGTGACTGAAGAACGGCTACACCGTCCTGAAGACCCTAAGCCACCTTCTTGCGGTTGGCGGCGAGCCGCGCATCGACCAGCGCCACCTGCGCGTCGATCGCCGGATGGCTCAGGCCCTTCTGCCTGGCGATGAGCTGCACCAGCTTGTCGGCGCGCTCGATATTGGGCACGCCGTTCTGCAGCGCGCGCGCCGCCGAGGCGGGACGCACGAGGCTTTGCGCGGCGGCGGCATATTTCTCGAACGGCACGAGGTCTTCCGGCTTGGCGCCGAGCTTCACGCACAAGTCGAACACGAAGTTGTAGACCGAGCGCGAGGTCTCGATGTCTGAATGTACGGCCTCTTGGGCTGTCCGCATGCCGTCCGGGGTGACGCAGCGGTAATTCCCGGCCAGCAGCATCGACCACTTGGCGAGCGGCACGAAGATCGAGTCATAGACCCGCAGCTTCACCGGCAGTTCGATCTTGCTGCCGTCGCCCGGATCGAAGCGGACGGCGTCGATGTCTTTCTCCAACTGGCGCAGGATCGCGTTGCCTTTTTCGTTGTCGAACTTCGCGACCTTGAAGTTGGTCGGCAGCGTGACCATCAGCACGTTGACCTTCTCGTCCGGCGGGCGGATCGCCTGCGGGTCGGGGCTGCACAAGGTGAGGCAGGTGGTATCGAAATTGTCCCAGACGGTCGGGTCGGTGTAGGCGGGCTTCAGCGCCTCGTAGTCGAGGCCCGGAATGCGCTTCACATAGGGCAGCGGCGGCATGTTCATGATCGACATGCAGGGCACACGCGACTTCGCGACCGCGTCGAGCAATTCGCGCACGCCGGGCGAGCGGTATTGCGGCTCCTGCATCGCAAGCCCGATGAGGTCGTAATCGGCCGGGTTGACGCCCGTCGGCCCGCCGGCCGTCACCTTGCCTGGCAGATTGCGGGAATCGAGTAGCACCGGGTCCTTGCGGCCCTTCACCGGCAGGCGGACGCGAAAACCCTCGGCGTTGATCAGGTCGGCCTCGGCCGGCAGGCAGATGTGATGGATCTTGTGGCCGCCGAACAGCATTTTGGAGGCGAGCAGCGAGCCATAGGCCGCGCCCAGGATCAGGATGTTGTAAGCCACGTCATTCTCCCTTTGGCCGTTCCGCGCCCCCACCGGTCTTCTTCCGGCCCGCGCGACGCCTTGTCGTTGATCCGCAATGCTATTGCCGAAACGGCCGGCGTGCAATTATCAACACGAGGCTTTCCGCCGCACCGGACCTGCTTAGGGCATCCCTTCACCGGGTGTAGCCGTGTTCGCCGAGGCACTCGACCATCAGCGAGCACAGCTCGACATCGTCGTCGACGAGCAGGATGGAGGGCGCGGTCACAGAGTTGTCACAAGTCTGCCAGCAATTCGGGGTGCCGCCAGCCGCCGGGACGGATCTTTACAAAACTAAGGATTCATTTGCTGGCGTTGGGAACGGCGCCGCAGGGCTCGGCCGGGATACCATCAACACCACTGCTGCTTTTCATCTCGTTTCACAGGGAGTCGTTTTTCCATGGTTCCGTTCCGACGTCGCTTGTGGCTACTCTCGACACTGGCGCTTCTGGCGACCGGTTGCGGAGCGGGCGCCAACCCTGAAGCCAGGACGGCCGGCGCAGCCGACGTACCCGCGGTGGCCGTTACGACCGCCGTCGCCATCGAGCGCCCCATCTCTCGATTTGTCGCTGTCACCGGGACGCTTGCCGCACAGGAACAGGCCGATGTCGCTTCAGAGATCGCCGGCCGTATCGTCTCCACGCCGGTCGAGCGCGGCACGCTCGTGAGCGCCGGCGCAGCGCTCGTGCAGATTACCGAGACCGAGGTTCGCGCGCAGGCGGACGAGGCCGGGGCAAATGCCGCGCAGATCGAAGCACGGCTCGGACTGGCCGGCGGCGGCGCGTTCGAGATCGACAGTGTCCCGGAGGTCGCCAGTGCTCGCGCCTCGTCCGAGCTCGCGCAGGCGGATTTCGATCGCGCCCGGATGCTGATAGAGAGGAAGCTGTTGCCTCAAGCGGAGTTCGACAGGAGCCGCTCGCAGGCCGACGTGGCCCGGCGCCAGTACGACATCGCGCGTAACAGCGCAGAACAGCAGTTCCAGTCGCTGATCGCCGCCCGAGCACGCATGACCATGGCGCGTAAGGCGCTGGCCGACGCCGTCGTGCGAGCGCCGTTTGAGGGAATCGTCGACCAGCGATTCGTGTCGGTGGGCGATTACGTCGTCCGCGGCACGAAGGTCGCCTCGGTGATGCGTACGACTCCACTGCGTGTGGAGCTCACGGTCCCAGGGCAGTACATCTCGACGATTGCCGCCGGCCGCTCCGTCTCGCTCGAGGTCGACGCGTATCCGGGTCGAACATTTACGGGCCGGATCCGCTACGTCTCACCTGGGGTGCAGGCGGATTCGCGAGCACTCATCATCGAGGCAGTGGTCCCGAACGAAACGGCTGAATTGAAACCGGGACAATTCGCGACCGCGCGGATCGAACAGGCGTCGCAGACACCCGCGGTGCTCGTGCCCGGCAGCGCGGTCCGCACCGATTCGGACACCGCGCGCGTCTATGTGGTCTCGTCGGCCGGGTCGGCAGAGGAACGCATCGTCACCACGGGGCAGACGGTGGGAGACCTGATCGAAATCACCAGCGGCGTTAAGACGGGCGACGTTGTGGCCACGAGTAACGTTGCGCGCCTTGCCGATGGCATGCGCATCACGGGGACGAGGTAGTCAGCCATGCAGTGGCTCGCCGCTCTGTGCGTTCGCCGGCCCGTCTTCGCCTCGGTTCTGATCCTGTCGCTGACCGTGGTCGGCGGCTTCTCCTACACCCGGCTCGGCATCGACCAGTTCCCGAACGTCGATTTCCCCGTGATCCTCGTCACCACGCGCCTGCCCGGCGCCGCGCCGGAGCAGGTAGAGAGCGAAGTCACGGACAAGATCGAGGAGGCCGTCAATACCATCAGCGGCATCGACACGCTCACCTCCACATCGTCGGAGGGCGTCTCGCAGGTCGTCGTCGGCTTCAAGCTGGAGAAGGATGCAGACGTCGCCACCCAGGAGGTTCGCGACAAGGTCAACCGCGTCCTTCCATTGCTCCCGCGAACGATCACCCAACCGATGGTCGAGAAGCGCGACCCTGATGCCCAGCCGGTGCTCACCATTGCACTGACCGCCGACAAACCGTTGCGCGAGATCACCGAGTACGCGGACAAGGTACTGCGGCGGCAGCTCGAGAGCTCCGATGGCGTGGGACAGGTACTTGTGGCCGGCGGCCGGCGGCGTCAGGTCAACGTCTGGCTCGACTCGGAGCGGCTGCTCGCGCAGACCCTGACCGTCAACGACGTGTCCCGCGCCCTCCAGGCGCAGAACAGCGATGTGCCGGGAGGCCGGATCGAGCAGGGCGCCCAGGCCATCACGATGCGCACGCGAGGGCGCGTAGAGTCCCCGGCGGAGTTCGGCGACATCGTCGTCCGTGAGGTGGGTGGGCATCCGGTGCTCGTCCGCGATGTGGCGCGCATCGAGGACGGCATGGCCGAAGCCGGGACGCTTGCCAGCGTCAACGGCGATCCAACGGTGCTGCTGCAGATCCGGAAGCAGTCAGGCATGAACACCGTCGCCATCGTGAATGGGGTGAAGACGCGGCTCGCGGCGATCGAGCGAACGCTCCCACCCGGCTATCAGGTGCGGATCGTGCGTGACCAGGGCGAGTTCATCGAAGCGTCGATCAAGAGTGTCCAGGAGCACCTCGTCGTCGGCTCGATACTGGCGGCGTTAGTCGTCTTCCTGTTCCTGGGCAACCTTCGGTCCACGATCATCGCTGCCATCTCGATTCCGACATCGATCGTCGCCACGTTTGGTCTCATCTGGTACATGGGCTTTACGCTCAACATGCTGACGATGCTGGCGCTGACCCTTGCCGTCGGCATCGTCATCGACGACGCCATCGTGGTGCTCGAGAACATCTACCGATTTATCGAAGAAAAGGGGATGGCGCCGGCGGAAGCGGCGGTGGAGGCGACCAAGGAGATCGGGCTGGCCGTGCTCGCGACCACTCTGTCGCTCGTCGCCATCTTCGTTCCGGTGGCGTTCATGGACGGCATGGTCGGACGCTTCATGCAGAGCTTCGGCCTGACCATGGCGTTTGCGATCATGGTGTCGCTGCTCGTGAGCTTCACGCTCACGCCGATGATGTGCTCGCGCTGGCTGAAGCCGGGGCGCGTCCGCGATGGAGACGAACCGCACGCGGGTGGCTCGAAGCAGTCGAAGGTGTTCGGCCCACTGGATCGCACGTATGCGCGCATGCTGGGCTGGTCCATGGCGCATCGAGGCATCGTGGCCGTGCTCGCCGTGCTCGTGCTTCTGTCGAGTGTGCCGCTCTTTCGGTTGGTGAGTGTCAACTTCACGACACAGGACGACCAGTCCGGATTCGACGTCAACGTCCGCGCGGCGGAGGGAACAAGCCTCGAGGGGACGCAGTTGATGGCGAACCGGATCACGACAGCCATCCGGCGGATTCCAGAGGTCGACTACACGCTGGTAACCGTTGCCGGCGATGGCGCCGGGACGCAGAACAGCGCGTCGCTCTTCGTCAAGTTGAAGCCAATCGCCGCGCGGGATCGCGATCAGTTCGCCATCATGGCGGACGTGCGCGACAACATCGTGACCCCGCTTGTGGCGCAGGGCGTCCGCGCCAGTGTGGGCGGCGGCGGATTCGGCGGCGGCGTGCAGTACGTGCTGCAAGGGCCCGAGATCACGGAGCTGGAGCGATACAGCGAACTGCTTCTGGCGAAGGTGAAGAGCATCCCCGGGGTCGTGGATGCGGACACCAGCCTCAACGTCGACAAGCCCGAGCTGTCAGTGCGCATGGATCGCCCGAAGGCGGCTGATCTCGGCGTCCCCCTCGCCGATGCCGCCGACGCGCTGCGGCTGCTGGTCGGCGGCGACGCCGTGACGACTTACAACGAAGGCGGCGAGCAGTATGAAGTGCACGTCCGAGCCGAAGCGGGCGATCGCAACTCCGAGGCGGCGATCGGCCGGCTGCCTGTGCCCTCGCGGCTCGGCCCCATCGCGCTGGAGAATGTGGCGAGCTTCGAGCGCGGTGCGGCGCCGTCAGACGTGCGACGGCTGGCGCGGCAGCGGCAGGTGACCGTGACCGTCAACCTGCTGCCGGGCACCTCGCAGGCGGCGGTGCAGAACGGGATGACCGCGGCAGCCGCACAGATTGGCCTGGGTTCGGACTACCGGGGCGGGTTCAGCGGCCAATCCCGCGAGCTCAACCGCACAGCCACGGCATTTCTGACCGCGTTCGCTCTGTCGCTGATTTTCATGTACCTGGTGCTGGCGGCGCAGTTCGAGTCGTGGCTCCACCCCGTCACGATTCTGCTTTCCCTGCCGTTGACACTGCCGTTTGCGCTGCTGTCACTGATCATATTTCAGCAGTCGCTGAACATTTTTTCAGCGCTCGGCCTGCTCGTGCTCTTCGGCGTCGTCAAGAAGAACTCGATTCTGCAGATTGACCACGCCAACCAGTTGAAAGAGGCGGGACTCAGTACGCACGACGCGATCGTCCAGGCGTGTCGGAACCGGCTGCGGCCGATCCTGATGACGACGCTGGCGTTCGTCGCAGGGATGGTGCCGCTGGTAGTTACCAGCGGCGTCGGATCCGCGACAAATCACGCGATCGGCTGGGTCGTCATCGGCGGACAGACACTCGTGCTCGTGCTGACACTTGTCGTCACGCCCGTGACGTACTCGTTGTTCGATGACCTGCGCGAAAAGCGCTTCGCAGTTCGAGGCGTTCAGTGGTTCAGATCCAGGTCCAGGTTCAGGTCCAAGTTGCAGACCGTGGAGCGTGTCACGCCGTTGTAGCGGGTCCGACGGGAAGCTGACCCGCCGCTGGAGGAACTCCTCGCGGGTGTCACCGTTCGACGTTGCGGTTTGAGCGATTCTCTGCACCCCGATACGGTGCGTCTTCCTGGTGTGAGCGGTCGTCTCCGTCGCGATACGGTGCGTCTCCCCGGTTTGAGCCGTCGTCCGCATCGCGATACGGTGCGTCTTCCTGGTGTGAGCGGTCGTCTCCGTCGCGATACGGTGCGTCTCCCTGGTTTGAGCCGTCGTCTGCATCGCGATACGGTGCGTCTTCCTGGTGTGAGCGGTCGTCTGCATCGCGACACGGTCCGACTTCGCGGTTTGAGCAGTCGTGTGCGCCGCGACACCGTCCCACTTCGCGGTTTGAGCAGTCGACTTCACCGTGGCACCGTTCAAATTCGCGGTTGGACCAGTCGACTTCAAGGCAACACCTTCCGACTTCGCGGTTTGAGCAGTCGTCTTCCCGGCGATAGGGTTCGACTTCGCGATGAGTGCAGTCGGTTGTCAGCGTCAACGTCAGCTGCGCGTTCTCGCGCGAGGGGCGCAGATGAAGGTGAGAGATCTCCCAGCGGTTCTGCGCGTATCCCTCAGAAACGTTGATTCACTGAGTACGAAGCGCGAAGCTCACCAGGCTGGCGTCCGCGCCGGCGCCGGTCGCAACGACGACGAACTGCCGGCCCGATCGCGTCTTGTATGTCATCGGAGTCGCGCTCACTGGGAATGGGGTCGCCACGCGCGATATCTCTCGCCCGGTCCCCTTGTCGAACGCATAGAGATACGGCTCGCCGCTGCCAACGAAGACCAAACCGCCTTTCGTCACTATCGATCCCGCATTACCAGGCGTGCCCAATCGAGCGGGGAGCGTCACACCCTTCAGCAAGGGGTGTGTCCGGACCGCTGGTGTGCCTTCACCGAAGGGCACCCGCCAGGCAATCTCCCCCTTGTTGAGATCGATCGCGACCAGCGAGGCGTAGGGAGGCTTGGTCACGGGAATCGGACCCAGCGGCGTTTCCGGAGGCTTCAAGAAATCCGCGCAGTAGTTATGGAATGCGGCATCGATGCGCGCATCACTCCCGTCGTTCCTGCAGACTTGATTGATGTAGACGTAGTTGGATGGTTTTACGTACAGCAGGCCCGTTTCCGGATCGAAGGCGGCGCCGCCCCAATTGACGCCGCCATTGTTCGAGGGCCGCATCAGCGTGCCGCGTAAGCTCGGCGGCGTAAACATCGGTCCGATTCGAAACTTCTTCATCTGCTCGAGTGCCAGCGCCTTGATCTCCGGTGTCAAGTCGTTCGCATCCTCCAGCGTGACCCCTTGCGGAGTGAAGGCGGGTGGCCTGGTCGGAAACGGCTGCGTCGGCCAGAGCTGCTCACCGGGCACATCGGTGGTGGTGTCCACCGGGCGCTCTTCGATGGGCCACACGGGCTGGCCGGTCACGCGGTCGAAGACGTACGTGAATCCCTGCTTCGATACTTGCGCAACCGCGTCAATCCTTCGACCGTCGACCGCAATCGTCACCAGATTGGGTGCGGCCGGGAAGTCGTAATCCCAGAGGCCGTGATGCACCGCCTGAAAATGCCACTTCCGTGTGCCCGTCGCCGCATCCAGGCACAGCAGCGTCTCCGCAAACAGGTTGGCGCCTAGCCGTCGCCCGCCATAATAGTCACCGCTCGGCGTGCTCGTTGGCACGTACAGCAGTCCGCGCGTTTCATCGACAGCCATCGGCGCCCAGACATTCGCATGGCCGGTCTGCGCCCACGAGTCTTTCTCCCACGTGTCGCCCCCGGCTTCGCCGGGTTCCGGAATCGTATAGAACACCCACACGCGTTTCCCGGTCCTCACATCGAACGCCTGAACCGTCCCGGGCGGATCGAATTTGTACTGCAAGCGATCGGGGATGCTGCTCCCGACGATGACCAGATTCTTATAAATGACCGGGGGCGAGCTCTGCCGCATCTCAATTCGCTTGTCGTGGTTTCTCAGTCCATCCCGCAGCGATGCGTAGCCGCCCTGACCGAAACTGGTCACAAGCTGCCCGGTTTTGGCATCGAGCGAAAACAGACGGTCGTGGCTGTTCATGAAGACGCGCGCCTCGTTGCCGTCCTGCCAGAAGGCGACGCCTCGATGTTGGTAATAGAGGTTGATTCCTGGACCGTCCAGGTAGGCTTTCGGATCGAACACCCAGAGCTCCGCCCCTGTTTGCGCCTTCAGAGCGACCACACGGTTGAACGACGTGCTCAGATACAGCACGTCATCGATCATGAGAGGCGTCGCTTGAAAATTCCCCGGCTGCGTCTTGTCCGGTAACGGCCGTTCGTTGGGCCGCCACTGCCAGGCGAGCTCCAGCTGGCTGACATTCGATGGAGTGATGTCGGTGGCTGCGGAATATTTTGTCTGAGCCTGCTCGGAACCGGTATGTCGCCACTCGATCATGACCTGCGGCTGGCTCTGGGCGCCGAGCAAGACGGCGGAGAGCACGATCCCACCCGTGCAGAGCCTTTTCATCCCAGCCTCCTTATTCGACAGCCACTAGCTGTTGTTCGCATGCGGCGCAGCGCCGGCTGGAGTCTAGCGCTGCGACCGAGCTGAATTCAACCGCCGCGCTTGGCACGAATCCAGTTGCCCTGACGTCGCGGCGTGAGCAGTCGACTTCACCGTGACACCGTTCGACTTCGCGGTTTGAGCGGTCGTGTGCACCGCGATACGGTCCGACTTCGCGATGAGAGCCGTCGGTTCAGCCCTTGATGACGTTGTGAATCGGCATGATGTGGGGTTGACCCGGGTCGACACCAATCTCCTTGAGGATCGGCATCAGCGTCTCACCGAAGCGGTCGAATAGTTGCTGCGACTCCCAGACGTCAAACACGGCGATCTTGTCGCCTTCGGTGAAGCTTGCGTGATACAGGCGTCCCGCCGGCTTGCCGGCGCCTGCTGCCTCGAGCTTCTTGATGCAGGTGTCGTACTGCTGTTTCGTCATGGATACCGGCGAAAAGTAGATCCCGAGTGCCATCGTTCATCCCTCCGTTGGTTGGGCCAGCGGACGACCTCATGTCGTTCTCGGCCGCGGAGAGGATACACCGATGCGATGGTAGCGGGGGGAAGCGCAGGATGCCGCTTGGGTCGGTGGGCTGGCGCTCAGGTGAGCCGCCGTGCGACGGTCATTGCGTCGCGCAGATGCCGCTGGCGCGAATCAGGTTTCGTGACTTTTCGGCCGAGGTCGGGTCCAGACGTACGCTCTCTCCGCTGTCGGTGCACGACAGGCCATTCACGGGATACAGGTTGTCGCTTGCGATCTCCAGACTGCGGAAATAGATCACATCTCCGGCGCCCATGTACACGCTGACTACCGATTCCACAGTGGTCGAGCACGATGTCTTCTGCTTCGTATTCTGAATCGTTACCTTGGCATCGAGATCGGCGGTCACGATCCAGGGGAAGCGCTCGTCGCGAAATGTCGCGGTGTTTCCCTGCACGCTTTTGGTAGCTTCGAATGCGGAGCAGGAATCGTCCGTCGCGGTCCCTCGCGCGCACGCGACCATCATGCTCAGCGCGACAAACACGACGACAGCCTCACACCGGCTTGATCGCGATGTACGCATAGATGACCTTGTCCAGAAGTAGCCCGGGAAACACAACATCGACTGACGTTTTCTCGGCGAAACGATAGGCGGCGTTGGCCGCTCCCTGATAGCAGAACGGGTAGCCGCCCCTGGCAGCCTGCTCAACTCCGCTGGCCAGCTTGATGTGGCGTGGCTTGGAAGGGCCGCCAGGTACCACGACCACGACGTGGCCCATCGTTGCAATCCGCGGCTTTTTGTCTCTTCCAACGTAGGTCATCTCCGTCGACGTAAGACCGCCGACGACAAACTGTCCTGCGGTGGCGTGCTTCGTGGCCAGGTCCGGATCTGTCCCGATATAGACGAACGGCGCCACGGTCGTCGCTGCCGTACTGAAACGACCACGAATCGCGTCCGCCTTGCCCATGAAGAGATTCGTGATCTCCGCGCGTCTGTATTCGCCGGCAACCTTCTGGGCCGCCGCGAGCAGGAACTCGTTGCAGTTCGCGACGAGCTTGGAGTCCTTGACCAGCAGGCCGCAGATTGCCTCGACCGATTGAGCCATTGTCCTGTCTCGACTCACGCCGTAGTTTGTTGTTGCCACCTGGTCGCACTGCGGCACAGACGGTCCCAGCGTCGCCCAATGACGGTCGACCAACAGTCGTTTACTGGATTGGGGGGATCTTGCCGCGAAGGCGATTACTGGTCAACTTCGGTAGTGGGCTACTTTGAATTCATTATGTCGTTCACAAACCCAACTTGCTGACTTGGCCTTGACACGTCGCCTCAACCTGTAAAAAATCCGCTCATAGGCATTTCTTCGGAGAGGGATCCCTATGGTCTGCCCGCAGTGCCAATCCCGCAACCTTACTGAGTCGCCATCGATCACCAAGACCATGCCGCCGACGCGCACGTTCACCTGTCACGAGTGCCAGGTTGTGTTCTCGGTCGCGAGCACGCATCACTTATCAGAAATCGCCAGGGCGACCCCGAAAGAAGACCTCACGACTGGGCAGACGGCGCCAACCGAGCGACGCGGTCCCACTCGCGTCGAAAGGTAATTATGCGGTTCACAAACCCAAGCTAGCGCCCTTTCGTCCGCCTCTCTGGATCTCGTGTCCCTCGCAGATCGCGCCGTCGTTCCGTACCGGTGGGCGGTCCACGCAGCGCACGAATCTGCTGCTCTACGTCGCTGCGAACGCGATGCGCCTCGTCGATTTGTTTTTGGAGTGCCCGTGACTGCACTTGAAGATCTCGGATCTTCCTTTGGTCGCGCTCTGAAGGCGTGCGACGCATGGGCAAAGGATCGTAGCAATATTCGGTACTCCCAAAAAGCTCAGCCGACGATCATTACCTCTTTGCCGCCTTCAAAGTAGCCACTACCTCAACTTCCGTCTGAGGACAGCCGCGCGTCAAGAACGGGCCAGGGTCAGTTGATGGAACAGGAGCCGGGTCCGCGCGGGTCACCGCAGTGGCCGCAGGCGCCTGCCGTCTCCACCGGGCGCCCCGTGCCGCCGGTGCGGGCGGCAAACACGGACGAACGACGCTCGAGCTCAGTGCTCGTGCACGACGGACATTGGAGTGTATCGTTGCCGCGGACCAGCAGTTCGAAGCTCTGAGCGCAGCTCCGACAGGTGTATTCGTACAGTGGCATATCGATGCCATTATCGCGCGACCGGCGGATATCGGCTACGTCGATCGCGGTGCGGCGCGCCGGGAGCGAAGGCGTAAGGGTATTTTCAACCGATCGCGTAGAATGCCCGGCAAGTGACGCTGGCCAAGACGATGGACGTCGTGTCAACGGTGGGGCCTCCGACAGGTCGGCGTGCCGTGGCCACGCCCCGCAGTGTGCGTCGGCGACCGTTCTACATCGGCGTGAGCCTGCTGATGGGGCTCATCGCGGTCGTCGGATTCTGGCCAACCTACTTCGGCCCCCTCGTGCTCGGGACCATCGCGCAGCCTCTCCTCATCCATCTTCATGCGACGGTCTTCGTGGGGTGGCTCGTACTGTTTCTGACTCAGGTTGTACTCGCGGCAAGCGGTCGGGTCGCGTGGCATCTGCGATTGGGCCGACTCGGCATCGGCTACGGTGTCCTGGTCATCATCGTAGGGCTCCTGACGGGCATCAGCCGGTCCGCCGACCGTATTCGTTTAGGTCTGGCGGGCGAGCGCTTGCTCTTCGTAGCTGTCGCCGATATGACGGTGTTTGCGACCTTCTTCGGCGCGGCCATCGCGTTTCGTCGGAAGCCTCAGATCCACAAGCGTCTGATGATGGTGGCCGCAACCATGCTGCTCGTCGCTGCCGCGTCGCGCATGACGTTTCTGCCGAATCTCCAAGTGCGGCAGGCTGTGTGGGTCTCACCGATCCTGCTGGCAATGGGCTACGACTTCAGGGCCCAACGCCTGATCCATCCCGTCTATCTCCTCGGCCTTGGAGCCTTCTTCGTACGGGCCCTTAGTCCGGGGTTCATCGCTACCACGGACACCTGGTCCGCCGTCGCGCACTGGTTGACCGGGTTGGTCGCCTAGTCCTCCGCGGCCGAGCGTGCTGCGCTTCATTGTCAAATGAGTGCCGGCACTGCCGTAGCCTGCAACTCTTGGTAGCCTCGGACAGTCACGAATGGGTTTCGTCGATCGCGCAAAAGTGATCTTGCGGGCACTCCTGATTCGCATGGCCCTCTTGGTCGCCGGGTGTGCCGCACTGATCATCGCCATCTGGATCAACCTCAACGCCGGAAATGAGATTCTTGCCGGGTTGTTCTCACCAAGTTCCTCGGTCGACACCGCGGTCAGCGTCGCGCGGCTGGCGGCACCGGCCTTCGGCCTGTGGTTGATTTACCGCGCGCTCCGGTAGAGCAACACGTTCAACCCTGCGACCGTGACTTCCGGCGGGGTCTGCGCTAGAGTTTGGCGTTCCAGCAGGAAAGGGGTGGGTGATGGCCAAGCCCGGCCGAAACGATTTGTGCCACTGCGGCAGCGGAAAGAAATTCAAACGCTGTCACGGCACCAAAAGCGAGAGCGGCAGACGCTCGACCTTCCTCACGGTCGTCATTGGCGGCGTCATCCTCGCAGCGATCGCCGTTGGCATCGCATCCTTCAGCGGCCTGGCGAACCAATCCTCTTCCGACCGCATCTGGGACCCGGCCCACGGACACTTCCACAACTCCGCCGGTGTCCAGGTCCCGTAGGAAGTCCGTCCGAACTCGGCAACGCTAAAGTTCTGAAGTTGGCCGCGTCTCACTGCGGCCCCCGGTCGTTCTAAGCTCACATCGGCACAAATCCGCGGGCCTTGTCAGACGAACGTTGATGGCGGGTATGGGGCAGGCGACGGCTACGCCCGCTTAGCCTGGTCAGAGTTCTGGTCCTCGCGCTCGACCCGAATGGTGCAATCCTTCATCAGCGCGATCAACGCACCGATTGCCGCGACAACCGGCGCCAGCACGGCGCCGACGATGCCTGCCGTGAGCGGGAACTCGGCAACCGTGCGACCCTCGTGCTGAACGACGATACGGCGCACATTGCCTTCGTGGATCAGCGCCCTGATCTTCTCGCCCGCCGCTTCTCCCTCTGCTTTGAACGATTCCCAGTACGTCTTCTCTGCCACGGCAGTCCCTCCGTCGATCAAACGATACCTCTGATCTCATCGTGCGGTGCTAAGCGTTTTACTCCGAAGCCACGGAGACACGAAGACACGGAGAACTCATAGTGTCGGCCTCCGTGGGCTCCGTGCCAAGTTTTCGGGTTTTTCTTTGTTGCGTTTCCCGTTAGCATTGCGCTCGCACCGCACTTTCTGGGAGGACACGATGCGCACGAAAACCTGGGCGCTCGCCGCCGTTATCGCAGGCTTGCTGGGAACGGGTCTCCCGCGCGTTGACGCTGCGGGACAACAGACGCCCGACCGCGCCGCGCGCCTCCGCACGGAGACGAAAAACCTGGCATTGCAGAAGGTGGCACCCTTCAAGGTCTTCGACAATCTCTATTACGTCGGCGTGGGGTATGTCGGGTCGTGGCTGATCACAACGAACCAGGGGCTCATCCTGATCGACACGCTCGAAGGCGCCTACACGGACCAGCCGATCGAGGGCATCCGGAAGCTCGGTTTCGATCCGGCGAACATCAAGTACGTCATCCTCACCCATTACCATCTCGATCACACCGCGGGCGCGGCGAAGATCCAGGAGCTGTCCGGCGTGCGCCTGGCGATGGGCGATGCGGACTGGGACGCGCTCGCACGGGCGCCGAATCCGAATAACGAGCGGCTGCCGCGCCGCGACATCGCGGTGAAGGACGGCGACACGATCACCCTCGGGTCGACGACAGTCAAGCTCCACGTGCTCGGCGGTCACACACCGGGCACGCTAGGCGTGGACTTCACGGTCTACGACGCCGGAAAGCCGTACCGCGCGTTCATGTTCGGCGGGGCCGCACCCGGTCCGGGCCGTCAAGCTGCCGAACAGTTCGTGGCCAGCGTGAACCGCATCGAGCAGATGCAGGACGGCATACAGGCGCGCGTCGTCACGCACGCATGGATGGATCCAGAGTTCTGGGAACGCGTTGACAGGCTGGCGAGCCGCAGACCCGGCGACCCTCATCCATTTGTCGTGCCTGACGTGTTCCGTGCGTGGATCGCCGAGCTGAAGACGACCGCCGCAACGCGTCTCGACGAGGCGAAGGCGAAAGAAGCAGCCAGCCCGGGCAGTCAGCCGTAGGGCGGGTACCGATCCTCGCGCTGCCGTCACTTCCGGCGGGCGATGTTCACCTGGGTGCAGAGAGACATCACGTCGACGAACTTCTGATAGTTCGCTTCGCCAACGACGAACGGGTTGGGGTCGCTGTTCTTACGCGCCTTCAGTTTGTCCAGCTTTGCCTGGATCGGATCCATCAACGGGTGATTCTGGATCTCGACGTCTGCCTTGGCCTTCCTGGTTTCATCTTTGAAGTGCGCGACCGACTTCAGGTACGTCTGCAAACCCTCGTCTGAAATGATCCCGGGCGTCAGGATGGTTCCCCCGTACAACGCGGCCACGTGTGTCCTGCCGTTGTCCTTCACCGGAAAGATGAAGCCCATCGATCCTGGCGTGTGGCCGGGGATTGCAACCGGCGTCACTTTCAGATCGCCCAGCACGATGGGTTGGCCTTCCGTGATCACCTGATCGCGCTTCGGCCACACCGGCGGCGGTCCCGCTGGCGCGCCGCCCGCGCGGGGCGGCGGCGGATTCTCAATGACATTCCAGTCTGCCGCCGAGATATAAACCTTCGAACCGAAGTGGTCCTGCATGTACTTCGACCCGCCAACGTGGTCGGCATGGCCGTGGCCCGCAATGATGACCTTTACCTTGGCCGGATCCAGGCCGAGCTTCTGGAAGCCCGGTAAGAGCTGCGTCTCCACCTGGTTGGCACCCAGCGAATCAATCATCAGCAGGCCGTCCGAGGTTTGAACGACGTACACAACGGTGCCGGAGTTGCCGATCGCGTACACGTTGTCGAAGATCTTCGTCGGTTCGATGACCGGATCGTTGGCGTTATTGCCACGTGGCGCTTCGCAGAGGAAGTGAGCCTCGTCGGCCCACATCGTGCCTGCCGTCTCTTTCGCCTTCTCGATCAGCGCTTTCACTTCGGGCGAATCGGGCTTGGCCGGCGGCGCCGTTGCTTGCGCTCGCGCGAGCGAGGGAAGAGCAGCGGCGAATATCAGGAGACAACCGAGCTTCATGAGTGACATGTCCGTGTCCTTTCAAGTCCTGCTGGCGACGCCAGCGCGAAAACACGTTCCTGTTCACGATCGCAGATCTCTATCACTCAGACCTTGAACTTGGCAAAGAGCCGCTCGGCATGTCCCCTCAGCGCCATCAGCTCGAACGGCTTTGGCAGGTTGAGGCCAGTCAGCTCGTTGACGGTCGACTCGATCGGCTCTGGCGTGTAGTCGGGCCCGGCGAGGTCATCCAGTGTTGCGCATGCCGGCGGCAACACCGTTGACGGTGACCAACAGCGCCGTCTTGACCCGGTCATCGTCGTGCATTCTGGCGCGGCGCAGCAGCTCGACTTGCACGAGATTGATGGGGTCGACGTACGGATTGCGCACGTCGATCGATCGCCGTAGCACAGGATTCGATTCAAGCAGCTCCTTGTGATCGGTCAACTCGAGCACCCGGGCGATGGCCTGCTGAAGCCGGGCGCGCAGATCGCTGCCAAGAGGCTTCAGGTCGTCGGGAACAAGGCGGCGGTCGTACTCGCTCGCGATGCGCGCATCGGCCTTGGCGAGGACCATCTCAATCAGATCGATTGAACTTCGGAAATGGGTCCATTCCCGGTACATCTCCCGGATCCGCTCGCGCTCGCCGCGCCGGAACGCCTCGTTAAGAGCATCCTCCACTCCAAGCCAGGCGCCGAGCATGAGGCGCGTCTGGGTCCATGCGAACTGCCACGGAATCGCGCGGAGGTTCTTTACGCCGACGTCGGAGGGCTCCGCCGTGCGCCACACGGGGCGACTGCCGATGTTCATCTCGGCGAGCTCTGCTTGCGGTGTAGCTGCGTGGAAGTACTCCAGGAAGCGCGGATGTTCAAACACGATGGAGTGATAGCTCTCACAGGAGGTGTCCCGCAGCCGATCCATGCAGGCGCGCCACTGGGGACGGACAGGTGGCGCCGGTGACAGCCACGCTTCCAGCGTGCCGCTCGTGTAGATCTCCAATGTACGCACGGCGATGTCGGGCAGGCCAAAGAGCGCCTGCAGCATCTCGCCCTGCTCGGTCACACGTAACGTACCGTCGATGGATCCAGGCGGCTGCGACATGAGGGCCAGATGCGTTGGTCCTCCTCCACGACCTACGGTGCCGCCGCGCCCGTGGAATAACGTCACCTGGATACCGTGCCGTCGGCATGTGTCGACGATGTTTTCCTGTGCGCGATACAAATCCCATCCCGCCGCGAGCCGGCCGACGTCCTTTGCGGAGTCCGAGTAGCCAACCATCACCTCCTGCCGGCCGTCAATACGCTCGCGGTACCAGGGAATCGGAAGCAGCTTGTCGAGGACGGCGCCTGCGTTCTCGAGATCGCGCGACGTCTCGAACAGCGGCACGACGCGTAGTGGTGCCGCGATCCCGGACGCTTTCTGCAGCAGTTCGACCGCAAGCACGTCGGAGGCGCGACTTGTCATCGTGATCACGTACGCGCCGAGAGATCCATCCGGAATCCGAGCGATCATCCGGAATGTATCCAGCGTGTCGCGGACGTCGTCGTCCGCCGGGAGATCGTCCGGGATCAGCGGTCGCCTGTTCCCAAGCTCGGTCAACAGGAAATTGATGCGCGTGTCCTCATCCCAGTCTTCGTAGCGACCGAGGCCCAGGGTGCCGGTGATCGCGGTGAGGGCCTTCGCATGAAGTGCCGCGTCCTGGCGAATATCCAGAGGTGCGAGCGTCAGGCCGAACACCGCCACTCGGCGACGGAGGTCGGTCAAACGTCCTGCCGCAATAAATCCCTGCCCTGTTGCGTGCAGTGACTCGTAGCACAGGCGCAGCGGCGCTTCGAAATCACAAACGTTCACGTAGACGTCGCTGCCAGGTGGTTCGTCGCGCTCGAGCGACGCTTCAATCCACTGGCGAGTTGCCGCCATGCGCGCGCGCACCGCCCGGAGCAGCTCGCGATAGGGCTCGTGCGCGGCGCCTGCAAGGGCACGCAACTCGGGCGTGGCGTCGACGAGTGAGAGCTCGCTGCGCAACGCCTCGATTTCCTGGAGATACAAGTCGGCCGCGACCCATCTCGAGAGCAGGCAGGCGCGGCGCGTGACGTCTGGCGTCACGTGTGGATTCCCGTCCCGATCGCCGCCAATCCATGAACCGAACCGAATGGGCACGACGTCAATGGGCAGTGCGCGGCCCGTACTCGTCCGCAGCGCGGAATCGACGCCGCGGAGGTACCGGGGCAAGGCATGCCACAGACTCTGTTCGAACACGATCAGGCCCGAGCGCACCTCGTCAAGCGGCGTCGGCTGCTCATGACGCACATCATCCGTGCCCCACGCGGTCATGATTTCGCGCATCAATGCCGCGACGACGTCGTCGTGCTCCGCGTGCGTCAGGTCTGCGCGATCTCGAGCGTCGAGGAGCGTCGCGATACGGTTGTATTTCTCGACCAGCGTCCGGCGAGACACCTCGGTCGGGTGCGCGGTCAGCACCAGCTCGATGCGCAGTCCGCACACAGCCTCATGAAGCTGGTCAGGTGTGAGGCCCACGGCGATGAGACGCGCGAACGCTTCCTCACACGAGCCGCGCTGGGGTGGTGAATCAGGTTCGCGGCGATGGGCTCGCCGCCTCCGAATCCGGTGATGCTGCTCCGCGACGTTTGCGAGGTTCAGGAAATGGGTGAATGCACGGGCGACCGGCAGCGCGGAGTCCACGGGCATCTGCGAGAGCTCCGTTGCGAGCGTCCCGAAGTCGGCGTTGTCCCCCGCGCGTGCCCCTTTCGCGAGCGCACGCACACGCTCGACCGTCTGGAACAGCGTCTCGCCCTCGAGCGTGCGCAATGTCGCGCCCAGCAGGTGTCCGAGCAGCCGCAC
>DAIRVG010000098.1:2501-4225 GCA_036802945.1 Vicinamibacterales bacterium | reverse complement strand
CTCGAGTACACCGCGTATCAAGGTTATGGCTTCAGCAACTATGTCGACGGATTGACCGACTCCCGGATGGTTAGTCGGTCCACGGTGAGGTGCCCGATGGTCAGCGCCTCAATTCGCGCGCGTCCGATGACCAGGCGAGCGACGGCTAGTCGCCCAACTGCGAGAGCGCCGATCGCCAGAGCACCGATGGCAGTTGCGCCAAGCGCGATCGCGCCGATGGACGCCGCCGAGAGTGCACGATGTTTAGACCTGTCGGCCAGAGCGGTTGTCGTCATCCAGTCAGTCTAACGACTCTCTGAGGACGTGATAGCTCAGCCGCGAGATGTGGCCTCGAGGTAGGAGCGTGATGTTGCGCTTAGTACGGCCGCAAGCTGCCTCGATACGGGATCACTTCTCCCGCCACGATATCCACGTCGAACGTCAGCGAAACATAGTTCGGCGCCTGCAACTGGACGTTGTGCCGCCCCGGCGCGAGCGATAACGGCGCCGATGAGGGCGTGAAGTTACTGACTGGGCCGACGTACTGGCCGTCCACGTAAATGACCGCGTTCGCAGGTGAGAACTCGAAGCTGATACCGCCAATGGCCTGCGCATCGGGCGCCGCGTTGACAGATCCCTGTGGGTACCCCGGATACGATCCCTGCTGGTTCCCCGGATACTGCGATCCTTGCGGGTACGTCGGATACTGCGATCCCTGGGGATATGTCGGATAGGAGGTGGCGGGCGGATAGCTCGGCGGATAGGCTCCGGGCGGGTACGCCGGCGGATAAGCCGATGGTGGATAAGCCGTTGGTGGATACGCGGGGTACGCCGGGTAAACCGGATACGCAGGATAGCGGTAAGCGTAGGACCGATACGCAGGGTACCGATACGCGGGATAGGCGTACGCGTAGGACGGATACGGCACAGGGTAGCCAGCCCAGACTCCCAGGCTGAAGCTGATGCGAGGCCTGAAGGAGTAGTACGGACGATAGAAGGAACGATACGGCGCGACGATGATCGGCCTCACGACGCGCCGTGGCGCAACGACGATCGGCCGGGCGATCGCGCGACCGCCACCTCTCACTACCGCGCGCCCGTCACCTCGAGCCTGGGCGCGACCGCCGCCGCGTTGATCGGCTGCCATCGCAGGCGGAGCGGCGCTGACGACGAGCAGGATGGTCGCGACCACGAAGCTGTTTCGAATCGTCATAACGCCTCCTCAGGCTCTTCAAACATTAAGGCGCAATCGTCCTGCCAATCGACCCTATGCATTTTCCCTGATTTCCAGCGATATTGATCGGGCTCATTCGAGTGTGTCCCCGCAGCCGAACACTGTTGCGGTCCTGGCCGGATGACAGGCTGGACGGCGTTCAGCTGCGTCGGTATCATCGAGCTCGAACCACAGGGAGCTGGCGCTCACCTCGTGTCGGCGCTTCCCGGCGCTTGCTGCACGATCACATTCAAGTTGAACGGTTGACGGCGCGATGGGAGACGGTGCCCGGCGCGAGTCGTCCAGGACGCAAGAGGACCACGACGGGGAGCGCGAATCCGATACTCCCAACCAGTGACAGGACAACGAACCATCCCCAGCGGACGCGAGTGACGCCCCACCGGTGCAGCAAATAACCCAGCACCGGAGCAAGCACCAGCGCTTCGGCCACAAAGGCGCCGGCGAGCGGGTTCCCCATCACGGTCGCAATCGCCTCAGGTTGTCGGACGAGGGTGACGAGAAACGCTCCGTT
>DAIRVG010000098.1:0-2401 GCA_036802945.1 Vicinamibacterales bacterium | reverse complement strand
ACGACCCGCTCAAAGCGTCACTTGGGTGTCGGCGTTGCGGACTCGGCCACGCGCTTGGCCGTAAACTCGATCGGTGCATCGGCTCTCCCCTCCTGAATCTGCATGTAGGAGAAGGTGATCGCGTCTCCAGAGATTCTGCCGCGATAGCGGTGCACCAGGTTTTTGGCGTCGCTGCAGTCGCCCGTGCATACTTGGGTCGTGGTGCTGAACAGGACTCTGTCGCCGTTCAGCGTGCCGTCTTGGATGCCCCGTCTGACGCCAAGAAAGGATGCCGTTCCGAGCACCTCGTTGCCATCCAACGTGAACGTGAAACGCTCTGTGTGTGTGGTGTTGCGGGCATAGGTAACTTCCGCGGTCCACTCGCCGGCAAGGCGTACGTTCGAACGTGAAGACTCGCTGCCAGCGCCGCGAGCCGGCGGCTGCGCCGTGTCGTCCAGTTCAGCCAACCGCGCCCGCGCCTCACGCTCGGTCTCGGGGTCACTGTTCAACGTGAGAACCGTCTTGAAATCGGCGATGGCTTTCGCTGTTTCGTCCCGATCTCTGAACACGAGGCCCCGGTTGTAGTACGTCTTGCCTTCCTTCGGCTCGAGTTCGATCGCGCGGTTGTAGTCAGCGACCGCAAGGGCATAGTCCCCCTTGACAGCGTAGGCGTTCCCTCGCTGGCGATACGCACGCGCATCTCTAGGGGCGAGGTTAACGGCCTCATTCCAGTTGGCGATGGCCGAGTCGACGTCTTTCTTCGCGTAGTACGCAAGGCCCCGGTTGTAATAGGTCTCCGCGCCACCGCCGAGTGTGATGGCCCTGTCGAAGTCCGCGATAGCCCGATCGTTGTCACCGCTCGCCAGATACTCGGTGCCTCGGGAATAGTACGATTCAGCATCCTGCAAACCGTCGCCTGGTCCCTGGTGAGTGCGGAGGAGGAGAAACGCTCCCAGTATCACGATGAGCGCCACTCCAGCGGCTATCGACACCCATGTGTGTCGCTGCAACCGGCGCGGTTTGGAGGCAAGCTTCTCGGTCGCCTGGATCAAACGCTCGACGTCGTACGACCACCGCTGATCGCTGATCTCGTGCGCATTACGCTCGGCGAGCGGCTTCAAAAGATCGGGTAACGCCCCGGCAGTGGGCATCGCGGCCCCCTCGACCAGCACGGGAATGACGGGGGTACGGCGTTCGAGGGCGGCGGCAATCTCCGTTCGCACGAAATCCTGAGGATCGTCGAGCCTTCGACCATTTGGGCCGGTGCAGGTCAGCCACTGCCTGCCGATAACGGCGAGAAGGACGTCAGACGATCCGACGGCCGCCTTGATCGCGTCGACGAAATTCTGGCCCGATTCGATGGCAGCGAGATCCATGAACAGGCTCTCTTGACCGAAATGGGCCTGGAGGGAATCGTACAGACGACCGGTGTGACCCGCGGAATCCTCGCGCCTGTAGCTGATGAAGACCTTCAAGGTGGGTAGTGTCGCACACAGGTAGCAGGCCCGCCACGTGCACCTTCAGGTCGAGATATCCCGTAACTCATTGATTCTGCGTGCATAGCTTGGCCTGTCGTGTTCCGTGCCGGACCCGGCCCGAACATTGCCAGAGATGAGTGTGGGAGCTGATGGCGATGAATCCTGACAACAGCCGGTATGACAGGTCCGCGGTCCCCGAATTGACCTGGCCTGATGGTTCTCCGGTGAGCAATTGGAGCAAGGCTATCGCTGCACTCGCACTCGCAAGCGGCCCTGGGCGGTCCGAGGAGAAGAACTGGGTAGCGGATGACATTCACCCGCTACTGGCCCGCGCTGCCTGAAGTCGATATTCCGGTCTAGGGTCGTCCGGCTTTTTGTTTTTCCTGTTGAACGGCCTTCGCTGCGTTGTCCTGAGTCCGCTTGACCCACTGCGTGAACGTGGCCGGATCCACGAAAGGATGTGGAGCGCCAGGCTTGCGGGACTTCAGCATCAGACCACGCTCGAGCACGCCACCGCCGGGATACCCGTTCTCCTCGGCCCAGCTGTGGATCTGCAGGTTCACCTGCACACCTTGAATCTGCGCAACCTTGTTGGCGCTCTGGACCGACTGCTCCGCATCGGCGAGCCCTCCTCGGTAACCGGCTCCGCCCCAGACAATCGCCTTATAGGGCCTCCCGCCGTCAAGAACGGTGATGCCTTCGGTCGTCACGACGCCAGGTGTGTGCCCGGGAGTCACATGGAATTTCAGCGACTGCCCGCCCAAGGCCAACGTGTCGCCTTCCTTGACCACCATGTCCCTCTTTGGCACGCGAGGCGCCGGTCCGCCGCCCCGGCCCGGGCGGCTTCCGACCTGCTCGATCATTTTCCAGTCTTCTTCGGCCGCAGCGACGCGGGCACCCGACGCTTCCTGAATCTTCGCCGCCCCGCCGAAATGATCGAGATG
>DAIRVG010000097.1:8361-22585 GCA_036802945.1 Vicinamibacterales bacterium | reverse complement strand
ACGAGGCGGAGGTCTTCCAGCGAGGGCTCGGCGCAGCAGTACCAGGCTTCCGTGAGGTAGGGAACAGCCGGTTGCGCGGTCAGACTCGGGTGGTCTCGGCGTGGCCAAAAGGACCCGCGCTCCGCGGCTTCCTTGCAGATTGCCGCGAACGTGGCGCTACGTGCCACGTTGGCGTTCGAGCCAACCAGCCGCATGACCGCCTGCTGCAGCGCATCGACACGCGGATCGCGATGGCGCCACGGCCACGTCAGCGAGCCCCGATCGAAGGTGCTCGTCACGGCACGGATGTCGGCCAGTTCGAGCAGCGGCGAGCCTGTCGTCACCAGCAGCCGGATGGCGAGCTGAATAGGCGCGACGTGCTCCACCAGCTCGAGGTCCTCAATCGTCTGGAGCAGCTCGACGTATCCCTCCAACGTCGTCCACGGCGTGAAGGCGACGAACGTTGGCATCAGCGTCACGCCGGCCGTGCGGCACAAGTGCACGGCGCGGACGAAATCGGCGCGCGTGTGCCCCTTGGCAAGCTGCAGCAGCACATAGTCGTCGATTGATTCGACGGCGCTGGTGATGAACAAGCACCCCGATTGCGCCAGCAACGGCAATATCTCGGCGTGCTTCAGGAGATGTTCGATCTTGATCGTGACGTCGTAGGTGATGCACGGGAATTGTTCGCTGACACGCTCGATGATTCGTCGGGCGTGCGTCGGGCCATTGAGGAAATCCGGATCGCCGAAGCTGATGTGCTGCGCGCCCGCGTCGACCTGCGCTCGGATATCGTCAAGGACGACGTCAATCGGCACTGCGTAAAAGCGCCCCCGGTAGACCGGCACAATCGGACAGTGCCGGCACAGATGTTTGCACCCGCGCGTGGCGTCGGTGCTTCCGACGGTGCGCGTCGATCCATCGGGCATCTGCAATGCCGCGTAGCGAGCGAGCGGTGGCAAGCCAGCGCGATCCGGTTGAATCAACCGTAGGGCGGGTCCTTTCGGACCCGCCGCAGATCCTTTCGGACCCGCCGCAGCACTGGCGAGCCCCACCAGATCGCTCTCCGCCTCGGGCCCCAGCACGTGCGTCACGCCCCGCTCTCGCAACCACTCCGCATTCAGGGGCGCATACAACCCGTACGCAGCAATCCTCGCCGAGGGGTTGATGCGCCTGACGCGATCGATGAGTGGCGCAGCCAGGCGCGTTGCGGTGTGCATCGGCAGGTAGAACGCCACCAGATCTGCGCCGGCAATGCGATCGTCACTGAGGGGCTCCCTCGACGTGTCAACGCACTCGGTTGCCACGCCGGCGCGGCGAAGCCACGCGGCAGGCGACGCCAGACCGAACGGCTGGCGTCCGAGGTCGTACGTGGAGACGAGCAGGACCTGCATACATCTCCATTCTATAAACAACGCCAACCTCCAACTCCCAACCTCCAAGGTATTTTCAGTCTGGGATCTTGACGTTTGGATTTGGGCTTTGGGATTTGGGGTTTGGGATTTTCTTATATGCTTTCGACGTGACGACCGACAGTGGCTTCTTTGGCCATCCGCGCGGCCTCTCGACACTGTTCTTCACCGAGATGTGGGAGCGCTTCAGCTATTACGGCATGCGCGCGCTCCTCATCCTCTTCATGACCGCGCCGCTCACCGCGGGCGGCCTCGGGTTCGGCACCGCGGAAGCGGGGGCTATTTACGGCTTGTACACGTCGATGGTGTACATGACGACGCTCCCTGGCGGGTGGATCGCGGATCGTCTCATCGGCGCTCAACGCGCAGTGCTCTACGGCGGCATCTTCATCGCGGCCGGCCATTTCTGCATGGCGTTCCCATCGCTGACGACGTTCTATCTCGGGCTCCTCCTCATCGTCATCGGCACCGGCCTCCTCAAAGGCAATGTCAGCGTCATCGTCGGCCGGCTCTACACGCCGGACGACATCCGGCGCGACGCCGGCTATTCGATCTTCTATATGGGGATCAACATCGGGGCGATGATCGCGCCGATCGTGTGCGGATACCTCGGGCAGCGCGTGAACTGGCACGCAGGATTTGCAGCCGCAGGGGTCGGAATGACCCTCGGTCTGATTCAGTACTCGCTCGGCAGAAAGCACCTTGGCGATGCCGGTCTTCATCCCGCTGAAGGAGGCTCGCCAGAAGAGTCGGCGCGCAGGAAGCGAAGCGCCGCTCTGTGGGCGGGCGTCGTGCTCGGCTCCATTGTCCTTTTCGCCGTCGGCGCGTACACCGGCGCGATTCCTGTCACCCCAACGCAGGTTGCGGACGCGGCCGGCTACTTCCTGCTGGCGTTGACGGTGGTCTTTTTCGGCTGGCTGTTTTTCTCTCCCGGTTGGACGCCGGCGGAGCGCAAACGCCTGTATGTGATCGGCGTGCTTTTTCTCGCGGCTTCGTTGTTCTGGGCCGAGTTCGAGCAGGCAGGGTCGACACTCAACCTGTTTGCCGATCGCGACACGAACAACGTGTTTTTGGGATGGGAATTCCCGAGTAGCTGGTTCCAGTCGATGAACTCCGTGTTCATCATCACCTTCGCACCAGTATTTGCGTGGCTGTGGGTCCATCTCGCGCGGCGGGGGAAGGAGCCGTCGAGCACCGCCAAGTTCGGAATGGGACTGCTC
This sequence comes from Vicinamibacterales bacterium, assembly GCA_036802945.1. Classification (GTDB taxonomy): domain Bacteria; phylum Acidobacteriota; class Vicinamibacteria; order Vicinamibacterales; family UBA2999; genus Gp6-AA40. The sequence continues at coordinate 19,974 of DAIRVG010000097.1, read as the reverse complement.
TTGGTGGGGGCGGGCTTCGCCGTGCTGGTGCCTGCCGCACTGCTGGCGGAACAAGGCATGAAGGTCAGCCCGATGTGGCTCACCGTGGTCTATCTGCTTCACACGTGGGGCGAGCTCTCATTGAGTCCGGTGGGATTGAGCGCGATGTCGAAGCTGGCGCCCGTCCGCATCGGTGGACTGGTGATGGGTGTTTGGTTCCTCGGGTCGGCAGTCGGCAATTACATCGGCGGGCGGCTCGCCGCGTTCTACGAAGCCATGCCTCTCCACGAGCTCTTCGGCATCGTCGCGGCGATCGGCGTCGCGATGGGCATCATCATGCTGCTGTTGTCGAAGCCTATTACCAGGCTCGAAGGCCGCACCTCGAACTAGGCTCGTATGGTTCTCGAAAAATACAAGCAAAAACGCAACTTCAAGGAATCGCCTGAGCCCGAAGGCGATCCCAAGCTTGCCGCCGCCCGCGCGCGCAAAACGACGGGACAGAAAGAACGCTTCTTCTGCGTCCAGAAACATCTCGCCAGTCACCTGCACTATGACCTCCGCCTCGAGCACAACGGCGTGCTGCTCTCGTGGGCGGTACCGAAAGGGCCGTCGCTGGATCCCTCCACGAAGCGCCTGGCGATGGCGGTTGAAGATCACCCGATCGAGTACGGCACGTTCGAAGGCGTGATCCCTTCCGGCTACGGCGCCGGGATCGTGATGCTCTGGGACGTCGGCACCTGGGTCCCGGAAGTCGACGACGTCGACGCGGCGTTGAAGAAGGGCGATCTGAAGTTCACGCTGAAGGGATACAAGCTCAAGGGATCGTGGGTACTCGTGCGCACGAAGGGCAAATGGGCGGGCGGCAGCGACAGATCGTGGCTCCTCATCAAGCACCGCGACGAGTGGGCCGGCGACGTGGACATCACGGAGTTCGCACCGCTCAGCGTCAAGAGCGGAGGAGACTTCGCCGACATCCTTGCGCAGGACAACCCCGGCATCTGGATCTCGCATCGACCCGCCCAGGGGGGCGAGGCTGGGGCTATGTTCAAGAAAATTGTTGAGCGTGCAGTGGAAATGCGTGGTTCAAAGGGTTCAGAAGGTTCAAGGGGTTCAGAAGGTAAACGTTCAAAGGGTTCGGTGGGTGCGAAGGGTGCAAGAGGTGCGAAGCGTGCCGGTGTTGTGAAGAGTGTGAAGACCGTGGCGAAGAAGAAGCGCGTGAAGCGAACCGCCTGAACCTCCTGAACTGGACCTACTGAACCTTCTGAACCGCTTGAACCGTCTGAACCTGAGTCGCCTGCAACAACCTTCCACTCAAGACACTCCAGACGGCAAACGCCAGGCGGCGGCGATCGTGGCGCGCGATTTCCGTGCACCAGAAACGTCCCTGGACCACCGCGGTCTCTGAATCGAACTCGCCAAGCTCGAGCGGCTCTTTGTGTTCCGCGGCGTACCGCATCAACCCATCGAGCGACGGGCGGCCGGTATTCGCGATAACCACGTCCACGGGGCGGCCGATTGCCTCGGATACCCACCGCGCCGATTCCGCGGCGGTGAACCCCGCCATACCGTGACCCTCGGTGAGCAGGTTTGAGATGAGGACGATCGGTCCTTCCATATCGTCGAGCGCATCCTTCACGCCTCGAACGAGCAAGGGCGGAAGGATGCTGGTGAAGAAACTTCCCGGGCCGATGATTACCGCGTCGAACTCGCGGATCGCTTCAGCGACCGCCGGGTGGATCGCCACCTCCGGCTCGAGCCACAGACGCCGCACCTGGTTGCCCCGTGTCTGCCCGGCATCGACTTCCACTTCCCCCCGCGTGATGGTCCCGTCGCCATACTCGGCGCAGACGGACGCGGGTTGTACGCTGACCGGCCACACTTTGCCTTTGCAGCCAAGCAGCCCGCGCAGTCCGTCTACGGCGGCAAGGAAGTCACCGCTGTACTGCTCCATCATCGACAGCAGGAGATTGCCGCCGGTGTGTCCGGCAAGGCGCGCGTGATGCTCCAGGGTCGGGAGCCGGGACAACAGGACGCGGCGAGCCTCGCCTTCGTTCCTCGCGAGCGCCAGCGCGCACTTCAAGACATCGCCGGGCGGCAGCACACCAAGCTCGTCGCGTAGCTGACCCGAGCTTCCGCCGCTGTCGAACATCGTGACAACGGCGTTGAGATGGAGCCAGGGATTATTCTTGAGACCGCCGAGGAGGCTGGGAAGGCCCGTACCACCGCCGAAACAGCCGATGTTCAGCTCGCGCAGCTGCATTCCGCTCATTCTAGTGCAACGTTGGATGCCCTCCGGCCTTCGTGCCTCCGTGGCCCGTAATGGGCGTAAGGCCCTGGCCGCGATGTGAACTAGGAATTACAGCGAGGCCGCGGCGCGCGAGGGCGCCGCCATGTCCCACCCGAGGAACTGAGACAGACCGCGGCCCATTATCCAGCGCTTGTCATCATCAGTCAGCCACGGCAGCTCCTCCGTGAAGAGTGTCAGGGCCTCGCGCCACGGACACGGAAGTCGCGTCCAGTCGGTACCCCAGAACATCCGCTCGGGACCGAACGAGTCGTACACGCGGCGGATGTGCGGGTGCAGATCGCGGAAGGGGTACGGCAGCGTGGAGTGGCATGGCAGCGCTGAGGCCTTGACCGCCACATTCGGCAGCCGCGCGAGCCGGCAGACATCGGCGAGCTCGACGAATGCGAGGTTGCCGCGCGCGTGGACGCCGAGGGCGAGGTGATCGACCACGAGTCGGAGACCCGGATGCCGCGCAGCGACCTCTTCGATTTTTCGCACCGACGCGGGCGCGTACACCATGATCGGCACGCCGGCGCGTTGCGCCACCGGCCAGAGCCAGTCCGCGGTCCCGTCGAACAGCCACTTGCGGTGTTCTTCCAGGTGAAACGTGAGGCGGATGCCGAGCATCCCCCTTTGACGCTTCCATCCCGCGACGAGCTCGCGACTTTCGGGCTTCTGGATCGACAGGCGGCCCATCGCCGCAAATCGATCAGGGTGAAGCTGGGCCGCCTCGACCACGAGATCGTTGTAGTCGCCTTCCCACGACGGCGGAATGAGCACGGCGCGATCGACGCCCGCCTCATCCATCGCGGCGAGGACCATCTCCTTTGTCACCGGGTAGGGCTTCTGCGGCTCCTGCCCGCGGCCCGGCGGCCATGGACGTCCGGGGGCGTCTGCGGCCCAGATGTGCACCTGTGCGTCAACGATGAGCATGATCTCCCTGAAGGTTGTCCCTGACGGCGCCGAGCATAACATCACCTAGAATCGAAGCATGGGTGCTGCTTCATGGCGGCCCGCCGCGGATCGGCTCGTGGCGGGTTTGCGCAGTGTTTTTGGCGACCGCCTGCAATCGGTCGTTGCCTACGGGTCCCATGTCGAAGAAAACGGCGACGGTCCGCTCTCCTCCCTCGCCCTGGTGACGAGCCTGGCCGTCGGGGACCTCGAAGCCTGCGCCAAGATGTCGCACGGATGGCAGCGCGAGCGGATCGGGACGCCGCTGCTCCTGCCCGAAGACGAGTTCCGCCGGTCCCTGGACGCATTTCCGCTCGAGTACGGCGAAATCCAGCGCGCGCACGAGCTCCTCTTCGGCGCCAACCCGTTTGACGGCATCACGATTGAACGCGCCGACCTGCGCCGCGCGTGCGAGACGCAGATCAAGAGTCATCTCGTTCACCTGCGCGAGGGGTTCATCGAGGCAGGCGGCACACCGCGTGCCGTAACCAAACTCGTCACCGCCTCGGCGCCGGCGTTCGGCTCGCTCCTCCGTAACATCGCACGACTCAACGGATCCGAGACGCGCGACCGTGCAATGGCAACGCGCGGCGGCGCCAGGCTGGCGCAGCTTCCCGAATCGGTCGTCACCGACATCCTGTCGCTCGAGCGGCCATCGGCCATGACGACAACCGATGCGGCGCGGCTGTTTCCTGAGTATCTAGCCGCCGTCGAACAGCTCGCACGGTTTATCGATACGTGGCGCGCATAAGCACGGTCGCCACGATGGACACGAAGACGATTTCAACCACGAAGGGCGCGAAGGACACGAAGAATTTTTTTGTACGTTGTTTACTTCGTGACCTTCGTGTTCTTCGTGGTTTAACCATCTTTGTGTTCTTGGCCGCGGCTGTTACAGCGAGGGCCCAGGAATTGCCGGCCGAGCTGACGCAGCCGGTCAATGACTTCGCGAACGTCATAGACGAGCCAAGCACGAACGCAATGGAAGCGCTCATCCGGTCGCTACAACAGGCCAGCGGCGATGCCGTCGTGGTGGCGACCATCCCGACCTTCAAGCCCTACGCGGACATCCGCGAGTACGCGGTCAAGATGTTCGAGAATCGTGGGCGCGGGATCGGGCAGCGAGGCAAGGACAACGGCGCGCTCGTGCTTCTGGCCGTCAACGATCGGCAGGTGTGGATCGAAGTCGGCTACGACCTCGAGCAGTTCATCACCGACGGCTTCGCTGGTGAAGTCAGCCGGCAGTATATGGCGCCCGAATTCCGGCGCGGCGCGTACGGACCAGGGTTACTTGCAGGCCTCTCCCGGATCGTTTTTCGCATCGCACAGGGACGAAACGTCTCGCTCCAGGGAGTCCGGCCGGAGCCGAGCGGGAATGCTCCGAACATCGGCTCGGGTGGAAACCTCATCTGGGCGCTGTTCATTGTCTTCATCCTTCTCAGCGTGATCGGCCGGACGCGACGGCGCCGCCGGTTTGGCCCCGGCTGGGGCGGCGGCGGGTGGAGCGGATGGAACAGCGGCGTCGGCCCATTCGGCGGTGGCGGCGGTGGCTTCGGCCGCGGGGGTGGTGGATTCGGCGGCGGCTTCGGAGGGTTTGGCGGAGGGCGCAGCGGAGGTGGCGGCGGCGGAGCGGGCTGGTAAATTTCGAATTCAGAATGCAGAATGCTGACTAGAAAGCGGAAGTGATGATGACTCGACACATTCGATCGACGCTGCTCGTGGTGCTGCTGCTTACGGCAGTCAGCGTGTCCTCGGGCTGTTCATACAACACGTTCGTCAGCAAGGAAGAGGGCGTCAAGGCGCAGTGGGCGCAGGTCGAGAACCAGCTGCAACGGCGTAACGACCTCATTCCCAACCTCGTGGAAACGACGAAGGGGATCGCGCAGCAGGAGAAGGACGTCTTCGGACAGATTGCGGAATCGCGCGCGAAGCTGGCGGGTGCGACGACTCCAGACCAGACGATCCAGGCGGCCAACGAGCAGAGCGCTGCTCTCGCACGGCTGCTCGTGATCGTCGAGAACTATCCCCAGCTGCGATCGAACGAGACTTTCAACCGCTTGATGGATGAACTGTCCGGTACGGAAAACAGGATCGCGGTGGAACGCATGCGATACAACGAGCGCGTGCAGGATTACAACACCACGCGGCGCCAGTTTCCGTCGAACGTCACCGCAAGCGTCTTCGGCTTCAAGGAGTATCCGCTCTTCAACGCTCCGCCGGCCGCCGAACAGGTGCCCAAGGTCAATTTCGGACGCGGAAGCAACTGATCATGGCAATGGTGGACGCGCTGCTTCCGGAATTCGATCGCGAGATGACGATCACGCGTAAGCTCCTCGAGCGCGTGCCCGAAGACAAGTTCGCGTGGAAGCCGCATTTGAAGTCGTGGTCGCTCGGCGACCTCGCGACGCACGTGGCTACGCTGCCGGGCTGGGGCGCGGTGACGCTGAACGAGTCGGAGTTCGACGTGGGCGCTCAGAACACCAACACGGCGGTGACCTCCCGCGTCGATCTGCTGACGCGATTCGACAAGAATGTGTCGGAGACACGCTCTGCCCTGACGGGCAAGAGCGACGCCGAATTGATGGCACCATGGTCGCTGAAGCAGAACGGCCAGAAGCTCTTCACGATGCCGAAGACCTCGGTCTGGCGCGGGTTCGTACTGAACCACCTGGTCCATCACCGGGGTCAGCTGAGTGTGTATCTGCGGCTGAACGACGTCCCGGTCCCGGCGATGTACGGACCGAGCGCGGACGAAGCGTCGAATTTTTGAAGATCGTCACAGGCCTTCTCGCCGGCCTCGTCGGATTCATCCTGCTTGCCACGGCCAACGGGGCAGGATACCGCTACGGCGTTTCCGACCAGGCGGCCTATGTTCCGGCCGTCGTCCACGCAGAAAACCCCGCGACGTTTCCCCGCGATGCCACGCTTATTGACACACAAGGCCAGTTCTTCGTCCTCGATGAAGTCCTTGCCTTGATTGGACGCACGACCGGGGCGTCGACGGAGTCGTTGTTCTTCGGCGCGTACCTCGTGTCCCTTGTCCTGATCTGGGCGGGCGTCGTGTCAATCGGCACGCGCCTCTATCCCTCGCCCTGGCTCGTTCTGGCGTTGGCGGCCGTCGTGACGCTACGGCATCGCATACCGCTCACGAGCGCGAACTCGCTCGAGCCCTACTTTCACCCCCGGCTGATGGCGTTTGGCTTCGGGATGCTGGCGATAGGGGCCTTGCTTCGCCGCCGTGATTGGGTTGCGATCGCGCTCGTCGGTCTCTGTGCGGTCTGCCACGTGACGACCGCCCTCTGGTTTGCGATTCTCATTGGCACTGCGCTCGCGGTCCTGAATCGACGCTGGCGGCGCGCAGCGCTTGTCAGCGCGGGTATCGCAGTCGTGGTCCTGGTATGGGCGCTCCGTGCTGGGCCCCTTCGCGCGGCAGCCGTGACGATGGACGCCGTGTGGCTGGAGGCGCTCTCGGAGAAGAACTTCATCTTCGCCAACGAGTGGCCGATCTGGGCCTGGGCCGCGAACCTGGGCTTGCTGGCGGTCCTCTGGTGGGCACATGTGGCCCGCCGGCGACGCGGCGCTGCCACGCCCACCGACGACGCGCTCGTCTGGGGCGCAACGGCGCTCGTCGCGATCTTTCTGCTCACGATCCCCGCCGTGGCGGCTCATGTTGCGGTCGCCGTGCAGTTTCAGCTGTCGCGCGTGTTCTGGGTTGTCGATCTGCTCGTCGCGATCTACGGCCTTGCAGCGCTCGGCGAATCGCTGCGCGGCCGCGGTGTCGCGGTGCTCGCGATCGTCCTGCTCGCGGCCTCGATCGCGCGTGGCACGTACATCATCCAGCGCGAGCATGCGGAACGCTCGCTGTTCCAGCTGTCGCTGCCCGACACGCCCTGGACCGACGCCATGCAGTGGATCGCACGCCAGCCGATTGACGCCCATGTCCTGGCCGATCCGGGACATTCATGGAAGTACGGCAGCAGTGTGCGAGTGGGCGCGGAGCGCGACGTGCTGCTCGAGGATGTGAAGGATTCGGCGATCGCGATGTACAACCGCGACCTTGCCGTGCGTGTCGTCGAGCGACGGCGCGCCCTGGTCGACTTTCCCACGCTGACCGCCGAAGGCGCCCGGGCGCTTGCGGCGCGCTACGATCTGAACCTCCTCGTCACCGAGACGACACTTGATCTTCCCGAGGTGTACCGCAACGCGCAATTCAGGATTTACGCGCTGAAGCCAGCCGGTCCCGCGTCCTGATCCACAGCTCGGTGACTGCGCCCGGGTGGCGCATCTTCGTAATCCAGACAATCTGGCCCATGTGCACGGCGGTGTGATGGCTGACGTGCAGCAACATCGAGGCAATCGTCGTCGACTTGCCCGTGCGATCCGTCGTCTCCATCAAGCCGGACGGTACGAGGGCGTTGAGCACCTCGGCGCTGATGCGCACCGTCTCGTTCCATTGCCGGAGGACTTCGGACTTCCCAGGGTTACCGCGCGCTGCAAACTCGCTGTCGCGATTGCGCTCCACCTCCCGGCCGCCGATGCCATAACCGATGAAGTAACGATTCGACCCTGCAAGATGCAGGACCAGGTTTCCGAGCGCGTTCGTTGTCTCGTCCGGCCGCCACCAGAGATCGTCGTCCGTGATCAGGTCGAGGCATTCGCCGATCTGCGCGGGAAAGTCATCGACGAGGCGGGTGCGTACGAGATGTAGCAGCGTGGAGTCGAGCGTGCGTTCCATGGGGGGATAATATAAGACACTCCAGTTCACTCTTCTGTGTTCTGGGTTCTCCCGCCTCCGCTAAAGCTTCGGCGAGGCTCGCCGTAGCGCATCGCGCGAAGGCGGCGGTTCGGGTTCATGTTCGGTGCTGCGTTCTTGGTTCGATGTTCGATGTTCGATGTTGCACCCAGACACGCTGCAACGAACATGGAACCCCGAACTCGGAACAGCGAACCTGGAACCGAACATGAACACGAACTGAGAACGGAGAACCAAGAAGCGTGAACGACCACCAGCGCAGCGACCACCAGCGCAGCGACCACCAGCGCGGCTATCTTCTATCTGAGTTCCGGCCTCGTTTCACCGGCGGCCACAAGCAGACCTTGTACGCGTGGGCGCGCCCGCGCTCCTTCCCGAACCTTCCGTCGCCCACAGAGCGGTACTTCGACGTCGCGACCGACGCACGCGTGCTGGCGCACTGCCACTGGCACGAGCAGCCGGCCGGTCACCCGACGTTGCTCCTGCTGCACGGCCTCGAGGGTTCGAGCCTCGCGCATTACATGCGAGGCATCTCCGACAAGGCGTGGGCCGCCGGCTGGAACGTCGTCCGTCTCAATCAGCGGAACTGCGGAGGCACCGAGCGGCTGTCGCGAGGGCTCTATCATTCCGGGCTGACACACGACCCGCTGTTCGTGGTCCGCGAGCTCATCGAGCGCGATCGCATTCGCAGTATCGCGGTTGCGGGATATTCACTCGGCGGGAACCTCGCTCTCAAGCTGGCCGGCGAGCTGGCCGAGGCGGCGCCGCCGGAGCTGAAAGCGGTCTGCGCCGTGTCGCCGACGATGGATCTCGGCATCTGCGTGAAGGCGTTGGAACGCCGCTCGAATATCGCGTACGAGTGGAACTTCGTCCGGAATCTGAAGGCGCGCATACGAAGGAAGGCGGCGGCATTCCCCGGCGCCTTTGCGCTCGACGCGCTGCGCCGGGTCTGGACAGTACGCCAGTTCGACGAGGTCTACACGGCACCTCATCACGGCTTCCGCGATGCAACGGACTACTACTACCGCGCCAGCGCGCTGCGGGTGATCGATCGCATCCGTGTGCCCGCCCTCATCGTGACTGCGGAGGACGATCCGTTCGTGCCCGCATCGACGTTCCGCGATCCGTCAGTGACCGGGAACCTGAACATCACCGTGGCGATGACCCCGCACGGCGGGCACTGTGCCTTCGTCGAGGCCGCGGATGCGGTCTACGACGGCTATTGGGCTGAGCGCGAAATCGTACGTTTTGCCGATCATCACGTCACGAAATCCCGAGCTTCTGCATCAACAGCTTCCCGAACTCCGGCCCTTTCCCCGACTCTTCGTGCTTGAAGTAGACGAAGACGTCGCCGCAGGCTGACGTCGCTCCGGCGATCACATCGCCCCAGCGGGCGATGTCTGCAGGCGTGTAGCCCTCGTCGCGCAGACGAAAGTATCCGTAATCCGCGGTCATCACGACCGGTGTCGAAAGTCTGTCGCTGTCCGCCACGCAGAGGGCGAGGTTGCGCGCGCGCAGGCGGGCGTATACGCCCTCGTCGAGCCACGACGCGTGGCGAAACTCGAACGCCGCACACACTCGGGGCGGAAACGTGTCGAGAAACGCGTCGAAGAGCGTCAGATCCTTTTTCAGGTTAGGTGGGAGCTGAAACAGCAGGACGCCCAGTTTCGGACCGAGCGTCGCCGCCGTTTCCAGGAATTGCCGTACGCGATCCCCGCAGTCGCGCATCCGCGCATCGTGCGTGATCCGCTTCGGTGCCTTCAGCGTCAGTTTGAAGCGCTCGGGTGTCGCCTTGCTCCACCCGTCGAGAATCTTCTCGTTCGGCGCGCGGTAGAACGTGTAGTTGATCTCGACCGTCGGAAACCGCTCCGCGTAGTACGGCAACATCTTCGCCGCCGAAAGCGTCTCGGGGTAGAAGGTCCCCTTCCATTCGGGATAGTTGTAGCCGGACGTGCCGACCCAGATTGCCATTCGTCGCGCCTCATTCTGATCCGGGCCACGGAGACACGGAGAAACGGAGGTTCGAAACAAGAAGATCTTCGTGCCTCCGTGCCTCCGTGGCCTGTCTCAGTGAAAGTTGCTACAGTCTAAGGGATGACATTGATATCGCGCGCGCTGATTGGGGTCGTCGTCCTCGCGGCGGCGTGCAGCCGTACGCCACCGGTGAAGGAGTATCAGCTCAAGGGACAGATTCTCGACGTCAAGCCGGACACGGGCGAGGTGCTCGTCAAGCACGAAGACATCCCCGGCTTCATGATGGCAATGACGATGCCCTACAAGGCCGACGCGAAGATCCTCGCCGACAAGCAGCCAGGCGATCTCATTACAGCCACGCTCGTCGTCGGCGAGACGGAGGCGCACCTGTCGCAGATCTCGAAGACCGGACATGCACCAGTCGAGGATGCGCCTGGACCCGCGATTACCGCGTCAAGCATGCTCAGGGCCGGCGATGCCGTCCCCGACACGAACCTCGTGGACGAAAACAACACCGCGCGACCGCTCACCTCGCTCAAGGGCCACCGCGTGGCAGTGACGTTCATGTACACGCGGTGCCCGCAGCCCGACTTCTGCCCGCTCATGGATCGCAACTTCACGGCGGTTCAGAACCAGATCAAGAAGACACCCGGCCTTGGCGACGTGCGGCTCGTGTCCATTAGTTTCGACCCCGCCAACGACACGCCGGCGGCGCTGAAGGCGCACGCGAAGGCGCTTCAGGCGGATCCAGCCGTGTGGCATTTCGTCACCACGAGCACGGACGACATCAAGCCGTTCGCGGCGAAGTTCGGCGTCACGGCGGCGCCGAGTGACGAAGGTCCGAGCGTGATCATCCACAACTTGAGTACCGCGATCATCGCCCCCGATGGCACGCTCGTGAAAATCCGCCCGGGCAACAGCTGGACGCCGGCCGACCTCATTGCCGACCTCGAAGCGGCTCCCGCTCCCGCGCGCTGACGCGGCCGAGCCGCCGCGCCTGCCGTTCACGGCGGCCGAACGGCGGATCATCGATCGCCTTCGTACACCCGCTGCCGTCCAGCGCTGGCTGAACGCGCTTCCGTACAACACCGAGCAGGGCGGCGAGACACTCCGCAGCTTCCACGGCGTGGTGCGGCGTGGAGCCGCGCATTGCCTCGAGGCCGCGCTCGCGGCGGCGGTCATCCTGGAGCAGCATCGCTACCCCCCTCTCGTCCTCAGCTTCGAGTCGATAGATCTGCTCGACCACGTGATCTTCGTCTATCGGGGCCCGCGCGGCTGGGGATCGGTGGCGCGCTCTCGCGACCCGGGTCTGCACGGCCGGAAGCCGGTCTTCGCGACGCCGCGCGCACTCGCGCTGAGTTACGTCGACCCGTACATCGATTTCACCGGCCGCGTGAAGGCGTACGCGGTCGTCGACCTGCGCGTGCTGGGCAACTACGACTGGCGGTTGTCAGACACGAACGTGTGGAAGGTGGAGCGGCTGCTGCTCGACTGGCCGCATCGCCGGATCCGTTCATCGGATCGGCGCGCCGACTGGTGGCGTGTGCGCTACCGCGCCTTCCGCGAGGCGCACGACTACAAGCCGTGGAAGTTCTACCCGAGGCGCGACAGATGGACACCTCTACCCGTTGACATCCGGCGGCGCGGCTAGTCCATTTCTCACTTCAAC
>DAIRVG010000097.1:6776-8261 GCA_036802945.1 Vicinamibacterales bacterium | reverse complement strand
ACCTACGAATTCCTCCGTGTCTTCGTGTCTCCGTGGCTCGTCTTTCTGACAACCCCGTCAGTCCAGATCGAAGTCTCTCATCGGCTTGGTGACGGGCTCTTCCTTCGCCTGGCGCAGCGCTTCCTCGAACCGGCGTGAGAGCGCATCTCCACGCGTCTTTTCCGCCTCGACCGACTGGTCGAACAGCGCGTCGCGCCGCCGCGCCTCTTCCGCCAGGATGCGCGTCGCTTCATTCAGCTCGGGCTTGTCGCCGCGCTCCGGCACCTGGTGCGAGATGATGCGACCCAGGTTGGTGTCGACGACGAGCAGCGTGTGGCAGCAGGGACACTGCAGCTCAATCTCGCTCTTCAGCTTCGCCATGGGGATATTCTAGTTCGTTCATGCCCGACACCCACTGGCGCACCCTGCGCATCGCGACCTACAACATCCATCGCTGCCGCGGGCTCGACGGGCGCACGAATCCGGCCCGGATTGCGGAGGTGATCCGCACAATCGAACCCGATGTCATCGCGCTGCAGGAAGTCATTGGCGCAGGACCGAGCTCACAAGGGCACGCCGAGGAGCTCGGTGCGCTGCTGGGGATGGGATGGGCGATGGCGCCGACCCGGCACCTGCGCGGGGCGCTCTTCGGCAACGTCGTCCTCAGCCGCCACCCGATCAGCCATCATGCCCAATACGACCTCTCGTGGAAGACCTGCGAGCCGCGCTGCTGTCAGCGCGTCGATATCGCGTTCGGCGACGACACGTTGCATCTCTACAACGTGCACCTGGGAACGGCGTTTCTCGAGCGCCGGTACCAGGCGGGACGGCTCAGCGCCATCGTGCACGATCGCCGTATCGGACAGCCGAAGGTCGTCCTCGGAGACTTCAACGAGTGGATGCGCGGGCTCGCGACCAGCATGCTCAGCCAGCGCCTGCAAAGCATCGACCTGCGCGGACACCTGCGGCGGCGGCGCACCTATCCCGGCGTATTTCCGGTCTTACATCTCGATCACATTTATTACGATGGAAAAGTGGAGGTCGCGAAGCTGGAACTGCCGCGGACGCGGCTGTCATTGATGGCGTCGGATCATCTGCCGCTCGTCGCGGAGCTGAAAATTCAATTCAAGTAACCGGCACCTGGCAGCTTGCAGCCGGCAGAAATGACAAAGGCGCCGCGATGTCGCGACGCCTTTCGAACCCACCGTCTGCTGCCCGCTCCCTGCTAACCTTCCTCCTCGTACTCTTCCTCTTCCATCGGAAGCAGCCGAGTGGGCGGACGCAGTGCCTCGCGGTAATCGTAGATGGGCAGGTCGCGTACGTGAAGGGAGATAGCGCAGCCGGGGCCTTTCTCGTCGACCACGACCGCCACCGGGCTTCCTTCGACGCCGTCGCGGAACGCAAGCCTGCAGCCACAGGCGAGACGGGCGTGCGTGAATCCCTTCAACATGATGTGGGCATCATACTACTAAATCCCAAAGCCCAAATCCCAAGTTCCAAATCCCA
>DAIRVG010000097.1:0-6676 GCA_036802945.1 Vicinamibacterales bacterium | reverse complement strand
GTTGCTTAGAGCAACGCTTTAATCTCCTGCTCGAACTGCTCTTTCGACGCGATGCCGGAATGCTTCTTCGCGATCTTGCCGTCGCGGCCGATGAACACCGTCACCGGAATTCCCCAGAGAGGCCCGAACGCGTCCATAACATCTTCGCGGCCGTTACCGACCAGCACCGGGTAATTCATTTTCATCATCGCGGCGTAGGGTTTGAGCTTGTCCACCGGATCGTCCACGGACACGCCGAGAATGACGACCTCGGTGCCTTCCGCGTTGTACTTGGTCTGCAACTCGACGAGCGACGGAATCTCCGCACGGCACGGACCGCACCAGGTCGCCCAGAAATTCACGACGATCGGCTTTCCCCTGAACGCAGCGAGCTTCACGTCGACGCCGTTCATGTCCTTCATGACGAAGTCGAGCGGCGCAGCCTTGCCGGTCAGCTTCGCATCGGCGGCCGCGTCTTCTTCGGCAGAATTCGGCGAACCCGTGAGATTTCCGCTGGACGAAGGCGTCGCCGGCGCCGCCGTGTCGCCCCCACCACCGCCAGGCGCGAGCATGACGAGCAGAATCGCCACAGCGACCGCAGCCATTGCGATGAATACAGCGGCCTTGCTCGGCCTCCGATCGGGAATGGAGTCGGTGGCGTCGGCCTCGTTGGGTGGCTGTGGCGGATTGGGCGAGTCGTTGTCCATCGTTATGTGAACCTCAATGATACGCCGTCAATGGGCTTCTTTCCGGACATACTGCACCCCGCTGGAAACCGGCTCCTCGGCGGCCGGAGAGACGAGCACAAACGTGTTGCCGCCACGCGACCAGATGCGCGTGTGGTGCCCGAACGTGGTCAGCTCGGCGGCGGGGCGTGTTTCGCCTTCGAGGATGAACAGCGAGACGTCCTGCCCGTTGGCCTGATACATCAGGTGAGGAATCCTGCCGTCCGCGTAGAGACATCGCCGTGCATTGACGAGCTCCACCGCGTCCTTGTCAGACGAGGGTGGCACGTGCACGTCCAGGCCAAATCGCGCCGCCAGCATTTGCTGCGCCTGCGCGGCATCCATTGATTCGCCGGCGGCGGGGCTGAAGATCCCGAAGCACTTCACATGATCCGCGGTTAGTTGCGCGGCAAGCAGCGCGTCGGAATGGCGCGTGACGACCGCCAGAAGCGAGCCCGTGAAGATGACCAGCAGTGCGGCGATGCTCAGCGGGATGAGACGGCGAAGCCAGGCGGGACGCGATCGATATGACGCGGACGACAGGGCACGACAACGTGACTCGAGGCCGGGCGGCAGAGGTTCGGCGCGAAGGCGGTCGGCACATGCTCGAAGGAGGCGCCGCGCGCCGCATTCCTGGCCGGCAATCGTTCGACACGGGGGGCACGCATCGAGGTGCTGCTGCACCTCCGCACGCTGGGCTTCCGACAGCGACCCGTCCGCATATTGCGTCAGCTGGTCGCAGATTCGACGGCAGTTCGGCTTCACCGGCGGCCCCCTGCCACTTCAGCGCGCACAGGCGCAACCGGCGTCGACAGACGCTCGAACAACAGCCGCCGTCCCCGCGAGATGCGCGACATCACGGTTCCAATCGGGACACTTAACATCTCCGCGATCTCGGCATAGGTGAATTCCTCGACGTCACGCAGCCACACCGCCTGCCGGAATGCGTCGGGCAGATCGTCAAGCGCCGCCTGGAGATCAGCGTCGAGCGTGCTCCTCATCAGGATTCGCTCGGGCGTCTCAAACGCCTCGGAGCCGGTTGCCACGGTCGCGGCCTGCTCGACCTGCTCGCTGTCCACCTCGACCGCATCTCGGCTTGCGTCGCGGCGCTGGTTCCTCCACGTGTTGTGAAGGATCGTGTACAGCCACGCCCGCAGGTTCGTGCCGCGCTTGAACTGTCCGGAAAACCGGAACGCCTTGACGAAGGTGTCTTGTACGAGATCCTCCGCATCGGCTCGGTTCCGCGTCAGCCGCATCGCCGTGGCGAACAGCGGCTCGAGAAACGTGAGCGCCTCGGCGGAAAACGCCTCCGCGTCCAAGGGGGCTGGTGACGGTCGGCGGAACATCGGCGGTCAAGCCCGTGAAGGGTAACCCGCAACCGGGCCGGTTTATTCCTGTCGCGGCCCCAAAAGGTCCGCGACGCAGCGTTTATTCGTGTCGCAGCGTTTATTCGTGTCGCAGGCGTAGAGGCCGGCTTACCTCTAGTTTACGCGCGGTGACAACGCCGGAGCGTAGCGGGGACAACCAGCCGCAATTATGCGAGCTCGAGGCCCGTTCGCGCAACGTTTGGCGCGAAACTCGTCGGTACGTCCTTTGCTCCCCGCCGCTCATCCGCTGATTGCGGGCGTTAAACCGTCAGCAGTAAGATGGCCCTTCGGGCACGTGCGGAAGACGTTCGCGTATCGATGGCAGGCCAACCGGTCGCAATGGCCCAGAATCCTGCGAGGAGAAGTCACATGAGCAACCGCTCACGGTGCGGAGCCCGCCTACGCTGCCTGACGGGCATCAGCTCCGGCGAGGTCTCGCCGAAGCAGGTCGCAGCAATTTCTGGCGTCCTGCGAAGGCGGACCCTACTTCCGGTTGCCGCCGCCGTGGTCGCCGCGGCGATCGTCTTCGCGCCGCAGCCAGCACTCGCGCAGACACCGTTTGTCCCGTATTTCGGGAAGAACCAGATCCGCTACACGCACTTCCGCTGGTACACCTACACCACCGACCATTTTGAGATTTACTACTACCCGGAAATCGAGCAGCACCTCGAACGGGCGGCAGGTTACGCCGAGAGCGCGTATCAGCACGTCAGCTCAGAGCTGAAGCACGACCTCGCGTTCAAGATCCCGCTCATCATCTTCAAGACCAGCAGCGAGTTCCAGCAGGAGAACGTCATCCCGGGCGCCGCGCAGGAAGGTGTTGGCGCATTCGCCGAGCCGGAACGCAATCGCATGGTCATGCCGCTCGACGATCCGCCAGACCTCCTCTACCGCCTGATCGTCCACGAGCTGACGCACATCTTCGAGTTCGACATCATCCCGACGTCGCTCATCCGGCGCAGCGAGCCGCTCTGGATCAACGAGGGCCTGTCCGACTACATGACGGGCATCTGGCAGCCGCTGGACCTGATGACGGTCCGTGACGCGGCGATTGCCGACATCGTGCCGAAGATGAGCGAGCTGCAAGGCTACGGCAACTTCGGGAATCCCCGCCTGATCTACAACCTCGGTCATGCGGTGTTCGAGTTCATCGAATCGAGGTGGGGCAAGGAGGGGCTGCGACAGTACCTCTTTGCGCTGCGCAAGTCGGTGATCGGCGGCGGCGACTCTGCGTACGAGGAAGCGTTCAAGCTGACGGCGGAAGAATTCGACCAGCAGTTCGAGCGCTACCTCAAGGAGCGCTTCAAGCCGTTCCGCGACAAGGAGCGGCCTGCCGACTACGGGCGTAATCTCGCGCCCAATCCGGAAAAAACGCCGTTCAACCAGGCCGTCTCGGCCGAGCCCTCGCCATCCGGCGATCTCATCGCGGTCGCGAGCGGAAACAGGAAGGACGGGGAGCTCGACATCATCCTCGTCTCCGCGAAGGACGGCTCGGTGATTCGGAACCTGACGAACGGCTTCGACCAGGACAAGGGATTCGAATACATCACGTCGCCGGGAGGCCGCTTCATCACCGTGCCGTGGCTGTCGTGGTCACCAAGCGGCGACCGCCTTGCCTATTTCGTCCGCGCCGAGAAGACCCGAACGCTGATTATCCAGAACGTCCTGAGCCGCAAGATCGAGCAGCGGATCGAGATGAAGACGGTCGACGATCCTGAATCGCCTGATTTCTCGCCGGACGGCAAGAAGATCGTGTTCGCCGGTCTGCAGAGCGCTATTGGGGACCTGTTCATCGTCGACCTGGAGTCACAGGAAGTCACGAACATCACCAAGGACAACTTTGCGGACTCGGGGCCGACGTGGTCACCCGACGGCAACTACATCGTCTACGTGGCGCGCGTCAGCGGCAACGAGAAGCTGTTCAAGATCGATCCGGGGACCGGGACAAAAACGCAGATCACGTTCGGGACGCATGATGACGCGACGGCGCAGTTCATGGATGCCGACACGATCGTCTTTCCGTCCACCGCCATCGATCCGAACCAGCCAATCGATCCCGACGTGTCGCGGAACGGCAATATCTACAACATCTGGACGCTCAGCCTGAAGAATGGCGAACTGCGGCAGTATACCGACGCGGTCGCAGGTAATTTCTCGCCGATCGTCCTCCACCAGGCCGGTGACAGGTCCCAGATCGGCTTCGTCAGCTATTACAAGAGCGACTACGAGCTCCACGTGCTCGAGCGGAAGGATCCGATCATCACCGCCGCGTCGGCCGACTTCGGCTCGCCTGGTCCGATCATCGATTTCCAGGCGCCGCTGACACACCAGCTGATCGCCGCCAACAAGCGGAAGAAGGGCGCCTTCGAGAAGCTGTTCCTCGACGGCCGGCCGCCTGTGAACGTCGGCGTGACGAGCGGCGGAAACGTGTTCGGCGGATCGGCGGTCACGTTCAGCGACGTGCTGGGCGACAAGCAGTTCAACCTCTACGCGCAGTCGATCTCGCAGTACCGCACGCTGTCGTTCTCGTTCGTCAACCTGTCGCGCCGTTTCAACTACGCGGTGCAGGCGTACTCGCAGACGCTGTTCTTCTACGGACAGCTGGCCAACGTCTTCTACGACCCGACGTTCAGCGGCATCATTGACCGCAACCTCGCGCAGGCGACGAGCACCGTACAAGGCGGCTCGATATTCGGCATCTATCCGTTCAACCGTTATCGCCGCATCGAGCTGAGCGGCGGCGTGTTGCAGTACAAGCAGTCGTTCAACGATCCAGGTCTCGAGGATTACTCAACGACCTATCAGCAGCAGCAGTTCGGGCGGAAGCTGTTCCAGAACGGCTACTTCATGCCGTTTGCCGCGACGTTCGTCGAAGAGACAACTGTTTTCCGCGAGTTTGGTCCACTGGCCGGACGGACGATGCGCCTGTCGTACGAAGCAGCGCCCGGCTTTGGATCGTTCATGTCGCGGCAGACGCTGGACGCCGACGTTCGACACTACACACGCCTCGGGACTACCGGCCTGCTCGCGCTGCGCGCGCGCGGTTTCCGGAGCTGGGGCGACTCGCCTGACTTCATCTACTTCGGCGGCAACTCCGAGCTTCGCGGCTACGAGTATTTGCAGTTCCTCGGCTCACGCACCGCGTTCGCCAACGCGGAGTTGCGTTTCCCGTTGATCGAAGCGATGCTCACGCCACTCGGCGTTCTCGGCGGCATCCGCGGCGTGTTCTTTGCCGGCATGGGCGGCTCGTACTTTGACGGCCAGCCCTTCACGTGGCTCCGGAGAGGCACATCGGTCGAGACCCCGATCATCGGGTACAACGTGAACCAGGTGACCGGTGCGGAGACACCGATTTTCGGGCCCAAGACCGCGGTCAGCGGGCTGCGCCTCATCGATGCCCGCGCCTCCTACGGCTTGGGGCTCGAGACGTTCCTCATCGGCTTCCCTGTCCACTTTGACTGGGCATGGAAAACGCTCCTCAACAAGGACTGGGAGGATGTCCTGTTCGCGGCGCAGGGCGGGAGCAGCGCTTTCCGCAAGGCGAAGTTCGCCCTCTGGATTGGGTACGATTTTTAGACGGGAAGTAGGGTTAGGGGCTAGGGGTCAGGGGCTAGGAGTCAGGGACGATTCAATCGGCCTTTGTGAGCCGCGGCATGTTGTCCGCACAACCGGCTTGATCCGAAGCAACCGGTTCCATAGTGGCCGATGGCATCTGTCGTGCGACTTCCAGACCAGCGACTGAAGAACTACCAGGGCCCGGCCGGGCCCTTGATCGCTCCGGATAGGACGGCGCGCCGAACGTCGTCGATTGTCACCAGGCCGCCTGGCGCGGTACCACCCCACTCGAATCGAGTCGCGTCCGGTGTCCAGTGAAACAGCGCCACCTGCCACGTGTGGGCGATGCCGCCGCGCTCGTAGTAGACGAGGCAGTGATCGTACGAGCACCCCGCCGCGACCAGCCGGCGGAATGGCAGCGTCGAATTGACGATCACGTTGCCGACCTGAAACTCGGCTCCGGGCTCGGCGATGTCGAGTGCCTGGCTGCCGAACAACGTCTGCAGCCCGTCTCGGACGCCGAGTGGCAGCCCTCTGATGGACGTGACAATCGCGAACCGTTCGTCCTGCACGTGGGCCCGCAGTTCCCCGGACAGTGCGACTGGAGGCGCCGCCTGGTTTCCGGCAACCACGGCCGACCAGAGGCTCACGCCGATCGAGCAGAGAAGTCGTGTGCGACGCATCCAGACTCCGGGAGCTTGGCTCACACCGACGATGCCACTGTCGCCGTCATGGCGCAACCGGAATCGCGCGGCGCATGGCGCGTCCCGAGGTGAACGACATGGTGAGGCTGCCGCGACGGTCGACCGGCTCGCGGCATGCGACACCTCCAGTTAGGTGGAAGTGTCTACTTTATCGAGGCAAGACCTGCCGTCCTCAAATTCATCTGTTCCTGCGCTCGCCCAGCCAACGCTCGAACTTCATCTCGAATTCACGTTCCGGCTGGAGGGCCTGCTCGACGATCTGAACATACTCGGGATCGTTCTGCAGGGGGCCGGGCCAACGCGGGCGTGTGAGCAGGTTCTCGCCGCGCACCGCCTGGAGGATGAG
>DAIRVG010000096.1:0-22621 GCA_036802945.1 Vicinamibacterales bacterium | reverse complement strand
AAGAAGGATGCGCCCCAGATGCCGCACGGGGGCGGCGGTATGGGCGGGATGTACTGAGCTTCGAAAGTTAGAAGTTCAAAGTTCGAAGTTCAAAGTAAGAGGAAAGTGGAGGCCGGGTCCTTGCGGACCCGGCCTTTTTTTGTACGGATGGTGCCCTCTTCCCGCACCATGCGTCGCGAATTCGAGCGCAACGGGATCAAGCCTGCGGGGGAACGGTCACGTGCTGCAACCATCGCAGAGGTCCAGGCGTTGCGGCAGGCTATTGGGCGACCGTGACGGAGATCGTCGAACAAAGCCCTTCAATCGTTCGGTGCAGATCGTCGCCAACCTGCAGCGTGAGCCTGTGGGTTCCTGCCGGGAGCTGCATGTCGATGACGTTCTTGCCGTCGCCAAAGTGAACCCACGGAGCGGCTTTGGGAATGTCGGCGCCGGTAGGCAGGCAGTCGGTGTCAATGCCGACGTGGTAATGCCCCAGTCCGGGCCTGGCCTCGGTGACCGTCCCTTGTGGCACCGCCGCAATCGAAACACTGTCCGCGCCGAATTCGAGAGCGACCGGGCTCTTTACCGTCGCCCCATCCTGAGGCTGGACGAAGAAGACTCGTGGCCCGCTCGACTGGCCGCACGCGACAGCCAACCCGGCAATGATGACGACCGCTACAGCACAGAGACTGCGATTGATATGCATGTACACGCGACACTCCTTGTCTGGAACACACAACCATAGAGTCGTTGGCACGCTGATTCTATCCTTGACTAAGCCTATTTCGGCCTCCACGACGGCAAAGACTGGGCTTCGGTTACGTTCGAGACCACACTCCGCTGCGGGGCGCCTTGGGAGTTGGGAATTCGAGGTTGGAAGGTTTATCTGAGGGTGAATTCGATTTCGAAGCTCACCAGCACCGACACCGGTTCACCGAAGCGCGTCCCTGGTATGAAGCGGAATTGCTTGGCCGCCTTCATGGCTTCCTGGTCGAGACCAAAGACGGAATCAAGGGACCGCGTCACTCGAACATCGCCGACGGTGCCGTCGGATAGCACCACGCCTTCGAGCCGCACGACGCCCTGCACCTTTGCGCGCATGGCCTCGGCGGTGTAGTTGGGACGCACACTGCGCAACAGCCGCGGCGATTCGACGCCATTGCCGGGCCGGTATACGCCGCCACCGGTACCCCCACCGCTTCCTTCGCCAAGTCCCGAGCCTTGCCCATTCCCGATACCGGTGCCCGAACCAGTGCCCGCGCCGCCGTTGCTGCCGATTCCCTGGGACGTCGTGTCTTCCTTCGACTCAATCAGGCCGGGAGAGACTTCGTCCGAGGCGCTCATCGTGACCGCCGGGATGTTTATCTTCTGCTCTTCCTCCTTCGGCTGCTCGATCACAACAGGGTCCGGCTTTTTCTCGACAGGAACGGTCAATTTTTCCTTGCCGGGGAGCTCGGCCTTCTTAATCGGCTCTTTCTGTTGATTGCCCCCGCCGCCACCGCCACCGCCAAGGCCCGGCTCGGCGAGCCACACGATCTCGTGCGGGGTACGGTCGATGAGCATCGCGTGCTCACCCGCCTGGGGCGCGAGACGCATGATGAGGAGAATCAAAAGGACGAACGCCCCGTGACTGATGACAGAGGCGCCCAGGGCGCCGCCAAGGCGCTTTTCCTGCTGCTCGAACTGGAAATGGACTTCGGCCGGACGTCCGGAGGCATGGATATAGAGATGTCCATGGGCTGGAGCGCGTTCAGGCGTGCTCGTCGAAGTGGTCGTCGACATTGCGGCAGCGTGTGTCTGGCTCATTGTCCCCGAGCGTGCGGAGGGTCGCAACTGCAAAACGGGTACCTCAACAAGGTCACGGAACTGTGTCGATTACCCCTTTAGGATGCGCGGGCGATGAATTTGGCCTGCAGCACCGCGTCCATTTACGTAACCGTTTCCGGTCAGTCGCTCCAGTTTCCAACCGCAATTGGCGAGCCGCCATGAAGGATCAACACATCACGCGCAGGCTCAACCGGCGCGCGCTCGACGTGCGCCCCGACGAGAAACGCGCCGCCCTCGATCCGCTTCTCCCACCGGGCCGCCTCGTTTTCGTCGAGACCCGCATGCTCCAGCGCCCGCGCAATGCCGCCTGCGAGATGTCCCGCGGCTTCCCCGACCGCCGCGGCGAGAGGACCGTCGGCAATGACTGGTCCGACACCGGGCATGAATACACCAATCGCAGCAACCAGATGCGCGCCCAGCTCACCGAGACGTGCCGCCATCGCCGAATCCTCGATTTCCGATCCAGGCGATGCCCCCGATGCCTGTGCAAGCGCGCCTTCCTCGTCATGCGTTCGCGCAACGATCGAGACCCGCTCACGCGAAATGCCAAGCTTCCGCAGATCTCTCGCCGCATCGGCGGCGGCAGCGGCATCGTCAAAGAGCGCCATTACGAGGGCGTGGGGCATAGGGAGAACTACTCTAATTCAAAATGCAAAATGCAAAATGCAAACACCCCAGAATGCAAATAGGACCGGCAGATGTCGCCGGTGAGCAGTATTTGCATTTTGAATTTTGCATTTTGCATTTCGTATTAGTCGGTCGTGTATCCGTCCCGGGCGCGTACGCGCAGCCCAGAACGCGGGTTTTTCAACGCGACGCGGATCGACCGCCATTCGTGCACGCCCTCTTCGATCGGAACCGATGGCGCGTAGCCCAGCAGGTACTGATACCGCAGCTCCTTGGCAATCGTGGCCAGCGTTTTCTCCAATTCCGTAGCGTCCTTCAACAGAAACGAGCGTCCACCGGTGAGCACGGCAAGCTGCGCAAGCAGCGGGGGGCGCTGCTTGCCGAAGGCGATCGGATAGATCAGCGCGTTACTGCGCCGCGCGCGCTCGATGACCTCCGCCTCGGTGGCGTGGCTGTAGCGATCGTTGCCGTCGGAGAAGAGGACGAGCGCCTGCCGGCCCGGCTCGGACTCGATCCGATCGAGCGCCGCGATGATCGCGTCGCGCAGCGCCGTGGTGCTCCATGGGTCGAGTGCGGCTATGGCGCGAGACTGCGTGAAGCGATCGGTCGACAACGACGCAATGACGTCCGCCGTGTTGCTGATGGCGACGATCATCGAACGATCGCCAGGTTTGAGCTGATTCAAGAATGAACGGGACGCCTGCTTCGCCAGTTCGAGCGGCTTACCGGCCATGCTCCAGCTCCGGTCCACGCCGAGCGCCACGGTGAGCGGAAACTCGCCCGCGGCGAATGCCGAGACATTTTGGATCTGATTGTTTTCGTACACTTCGAAGTCGCCCTGGCGCAGGCCGGTCACAAGCTCACCTTTGTCGTCGGTGACGGTCGCATAGACCTCGACCAGCTGCACCTGGGACGAAAACTGCGCGAGGGAGCCGTCCTGGGCCAAAACCACCGCGCTTGTGGCGAGCGCGAGCGCTGCGGCCACGAGGAGCCGTCTCATGTTGATGACCTCCGAGTGGCCTCGTTCAAAAGGCATTCCCGCCCTGAATCACATGGTACAATCGCATTTTCCTCGACAATCGACGATTGACCCGCTGAGCCGTGCGACGGAAGCGGGATCGAAAGGTGACATATGGGCCTGGGTATTCCTGAGCTGCTCATCATCCTCGTGATCATCATCCTGATCTTCGGAGCCAATCGTCTGCCTGAGATCGGGAAAGGCATCGGCAAAGGCATCAAGAACTTCAGGGAAGCCGGCAAGGAAGACGAGAAGTCATAGGCTACTTGCGCGAACGGTGCGCCTTGCCGGCCGTCTTGGCGACCCGTTCCCGCCGACCCGGACGCTGCGCCTTCTGGCGCTCAGTCTTCGACCTGGTCTTGCTGCGAATCGGCCCTCGAGGGCGCTCGTCTCGCCGCACGGTCTCGAGAATATCCACCAGCCCCAGGTCGATCTGCCGGCGGTCCATGTCCACCCGCACAACCTGAACCCGCACCTTATCGCCAAGCCGATACACTTTCTTCGTATTCTCACCGCGGAGCACGTGCTGCTGCTCGAGGAACCGGTAGTAATCGTCTGCCATGCTTGACACATGGACCAGTCCTTCGACGTAGTGCTCGATCAGCTCGATGAACAGTCCGAACTGCGCGACCCCCGTGATGTAACCCTCGAATTCGTCGCCCACCTTGTCCGCCATGAAGCGGACCTTCTTCCACTGCAGCAGCTCGCGTTCGGCGTCGTCAGCGCGCCGCTCCCTCTCGGATGTGTGGCGCGCAGTCTCGGGTAGCTCATCTTCGAGCTCCTCGCGCCGCACCTGCGTGATCGGCACCGGCTGGCGGGACTCGCGAAGCATGCGGTGGACCACCAGATCGGGGTAACGGCGGATCGGCGACGTGAAGTGCGTATAGTGCTCCGCCGCGAGACCGAAGTGGCCAAGGCTCACGGCGTCGTACCGCGCCTTCTGCATCGTCCGCAGCATGAGCGCCGCGATCGGCCGTTCTTCGGGCGTGCCACGCATGCGATCGATGAGCCGCTGAAAATGTCTGGGTGTGATGGTGCCGCCCGTGGCGCCAAGGCTGTACCCGAGCGGCTCGATGAACGCTTCGAAATCCGCCACCTTCTTCAGATCCGGCGGCTCGTGCACGCGGTGCAACGCGGGAACGACGTTGGCGACCAGATGACCCGCAACCGTCTCGTTCGCAAGAAGCATGAACTCCTCGATCAAACGATGCGCGACGTTGCGCTCGGCGGGAATGATCGCTTCGATTTCGCCGTACTCCGACAGGATCACTTCCGTCTCGGGCAGATCGAAGTCGATCGAGCCGCGGCGGCGGCGGCGCGCGTTGAGTGTCTCGAACAGCTCGTGCATCATCTCGAACAGGGGGACGAGCCTCTGGTGCTCGGCGGTCACCGCCGGATCACGATCCGTCAGGATCGCGTTCACCGCCGTGTATGTCATCCGGGCATCACTGTTAATGACGCCGTCGTGCATCTCGTAGCGGACGACCTGGCCTCGACGGTCGACCTCCATCAGGCACGACTGGACCAGCCGGTCGACGTGCGGATTCAGGCTGCAGAGTCCTGTCGCCAGCTCCGCCGGGAACATGTGCACGGCGCGCTCGGTGAAATACACCGACGTTCCGCGCTCGTACCCTTCTTCGTCCAGAGCACTGCCCTCCTTGACGTAGTGCGACACGTCAGCAATGTGGACCCCGAGCCAGTAATGCCCATTCGGCAGCTTCTCCAGCGTGATGGCATCGTCGAAGTCGCGCGCGTGCTCGCCGTCGATCGTGACCGTCGTGACCGGGCGAAAGTCGGTGCGCCCCTCGATGTCGCGCGGATTGACGATCGTCCCCAGGCGCCGTGCCTCCTCGATCGATTCTTCCGAGTGGGCTTCAGGGATATTGTGCTTGCGAATAATGATCTGCGTGTCGACGCCGGGCTCGTTGATGTTGCCCAGCACTTCGACGACATGGCCGACGGCACCGCGCGTTGTGGTCGGCCAGCGGGTGATTTCAACGACCACCATGTCGCCCGGTTCCGCCGACGACGACCGGCCCGTTGGGATCTGCACCTCGGTCGTCACGCGGCGGTCGAAGGGGACCACGTGACCGACGCCGGACGGATCAGTCTCGAATCGCCCGACGATCGTGCCGTGGGCGCGCTCGAGGATGCGGACGATGCGTCCTTCGGGCCCGCGCTCGGACTGCTGCTCGATGCGCACGAGGACCCGATCGCCGTGCATCGCCTCGGTGAGATTGGCAGCCGCGACGTAGATGTCCTGCCGTTCGCCAGGCTCGACCTGTTCGGGCACGACGAAGCCGAAACCCGCGGGATTGGTCTGGAGACGGCCCGCAACGACGTCCTCCTTCTCGGGGAGGCCGAACCGATTGCCGCGGATCTGCACGAGGTCGCCGGAATGAACGAGCGCGTTGAGCTGCCGCTTGAAAGCGACCCGCTCCTCGCGGGGCACCCGCAGGAGGCGGGCCAGCTCGCGGGCGGTCGTCGGATGCTGGAGGCGTTCCTTGATGAGTTCGAGAATCTGATCTGGTGGTGGCATTTACGCAATCAGGGCGACTTGCAGATCTCCAACGTTGGTGCCGGTCGGACCAGTGCGAATGAGATCGTCGAGCGCGCGAAAGAAGTGATAACTGTCGTTGTTGTCGAGAAAAGCTGGCGCGTCGAGCCGCTGTGCGGCCGCGCGGTGCAGCGTTGTGGTATCGACGAGAGCGCCGGCGGCATCTGTCGGCCCGTCGATCCCGTCGGTACCGACGCTGGCTGCGACGACGAGCGGCGCGGGTGCTGTTCCCCCGTCGTGCGGCGCGGATCGTGTCAGGTCCGCGATGAACGCCACGAGCGCCAGCGCGAATTCCTGATTCCGCCCTCCTACGCCGTCACCCTTGACGTGAACCGTGGTTTCGCCCGCACCAATGACGCAGGCAGGGCGGGTCATTGTCGTGAGTGCGTCGCGCACGTCTGCCGCGAATGACCGGGCCGCGTGACGCGCTTCTCCGACAATGGGCGTGTCGAGCACACGGACATCGTAGCCCCGCGACATGGCCGCCTGCGCCGCACCCATGACCGCCGTCATACGTCCGCCGATGATTCGCGCCTCGGATCGCGTCAGCCGCCCGTCATCCGCCTTGGGCGTTTCCGGAACGTCGCCTGCGATTCCGCGCTCGATCCACGCCACAACGGACGGCGGATACGCCGCGCGTCCGCCGCGTGCATCCAGCACATTCATCGCCGCGGCGAACGTGCTGGGGTCAGCCACGGTAGGCCCCGATCCAATCACCGACAGATCGTCACCCACGACGTCGGAAATCGCGAGCGTGACTATCGACGCGTTCGTTGCAGCGGCCAAGCGACCTCCCTTGATCGCGGAGAGGTGTTTCCGCACCGTGTTGAGCTCGTCAATCGTGGCGCCGCGCAGCAGCAGCGCCCGCACGGTTTCCTGCTTGTCTGCAAGCGCTACCGGCGCGACGGGCAGCGCCATCAGCGCCGAGGCGCCCCCGGATAACAGCACAACGAGCAGATCGTCCGTCCGCGACTTGCCTGCCACGTCAAGGGCGCGCCGCGCGGCAGCAACGCTGCCAGTAGTCGGAAGGGGATGGCCCCCGTCGTACCATTCGGCGTCTGGAGGAAGATCGCCCGGGCGCGACGGTCCGATCCCCAAGCTGACACGCAGCGGCATTCGGGCAGCGCTCGCGAACGCGTTCAGCATCACGCCCGCCGCCTTGCCGACGGCAATGACATCAATGGCGGCAGCGGACCGCAGGGCAGCGGACAGAGCGGAATCGCGAAGGGCGTGATGAATCAGACGGCTGGCATCGGCAGCATCCAGCGCCGCATGCAGGACAGCACGGAGGTCGTGACGGAGGTCTGGAACGGAGCGCGTCAGTGAGTGTGTCGAGGGTCGGACCAGGCCGAAAGGCCCGTGACAACGTCGAATTCTCTGAGAAGGCGGCTGACCACTTGATCGGCGTCAGCCTTGGTGCAGAGTCGATCGAGCTGCGACATCACTTTCGTCAGCGCGCGTTCGACGTCGGTGATGGCATCCTCGGAATAGAACTCGCGCTGCTGTTCGAGGCAGCGCCGGCACTTGACGAACTCTTCTCGGTAGAAATCTGAGACGGAATGGAATACAGGATCGCACTGCGGGCGGGAATCGGCCAGGAAGCGTGATAAACGGCTTCTCGACGCAGACATATATCTGATTTCCTTGAGTGTAACGGCCCCTCAGGGGACTGTCAAACGCCGGCCACCCGGCAAATTATGTCGCGTGACGCGATGCGGCAAACCCGCCGGCCGCACCCACAAACATCCCCCCGGCCACCAGCAGGATCGCCTCGTGAATTGGAAGAAAGTGCAGCGACGCGCCATCGAGGATGGCCGCCAGATCGGCGCCCCACCACACGCCCACAGCCTTGAACCCCAGCCACAGAATTGTTAGCGCAACGACCGCCCCGATGCCCCCTTGTAGCAGCCCTTCAGCAATGAACGGCCCCCGGATGAACGCAAGCGGCGACCCCACGAGCGTCATGATGTCAATTTCCTCGCGGCGCGTGTACAGGCCAAGCCGGACCACGGCGGCCACGGTGACGGCCGCGGCGAGAGCCATCAGGAACGCAAGCGCGAAACCGGCGCCGCGAAGGGCGTTGAGCCCACTTGCCATCCGCGCGAGCCACTCCCGGTCGTAGCGGACATCCGCCACGCCAGGTAGCGTTGCCACCTGCTTCACCAGCGCATCTGCGCGACCGTTGCCTTCCGCGCCGGGCCGGACCCGCACCTCCAGCGACGCTGGAAACGGGTTATCGCCCAGATCCGTGGTCAGCGCAGCGAGATCGGTGAACTGTCGGCGAAAACGCGTCAGCGCCTCCGCCTTCGATACATATTCGCGTCCTTCGGCCACACCGCTTTGGTCAACCGCGGCCTCGATCGTCCCCCGCTGTTCCGAGGTCGCATCGTCGCGCAGGAACACCGAAAATTCCGTCGCAGAGGTCCATTGGGTAAGCAGCTGATCCACGTTCCACGTGAGCAGCAGGAGCGATCCAAGCACGAGTGCGGCGAGGGCAATGGCGATGATGGCAAACGCCGTCGACCGGCCGCCACGCCACAGGCTCGCCCATGCTTGACGCAGCGCGTAATCGATTGCCCTCATGCCACCTCGACGATGCGCCCCTGGTCGAGCGTGACCGTGCGCCGGCCAACGAGACGAATGAGCTCGCGGTCATGGGTCGCGATGACGACGGTGGTGCCACCGGCGTTGATCTCGCGCAGCAGGTTCATGATTTCCAGAGACAGATCGGGATCGAGGTTGCCGGTCGGCTCATCGGCCAGCACCAGCGCAGGATCGTTGACGAGCGCCCGCGCGATGGCGATCCGCTGCTGTTCGCCGCCGGACAGATCTCGCGGATAGGCATTCATGCGGTGTTGGAGTCCCACCCACTTGAGGACCTGGAACGTGCGCCGCCGCTGTTGCGTCGATGGGACGCCGAGGACTTCGAGCACGAACGAGACGTTCTCGAAAACGGTCCGCGTCGGAATCAGCTTGAAGTCCTGGAAGATGAACCCAATCCCGCGCCGATATTCCTGGATCTCGCTGCGACGGAGGCTCGTGAGATTGTGGCCGTTGACGAAGATCTCGCCTTCGCTGGGCGTCTCCTGCATCAGCACGAGACGCAGGAAGGTGGACTTGCCGGCACCGCTTGCCCCGGTAAGGAACACGAACTCGCCCTTCTCCACCGAGAGGGACAGGTCCTGCAGCGCGTACAAGCCGCGACTGTAAAGTTTCGAGAGGTGGTGCGTCTCGATCACGCTGCCTGTGCACCCGGGGCCAAAGGCATTATTTGTGAGGTTGGATGCCGGAAGTATATCACGGGGCTGATCGATAACTCTCGAGCTCGACGCGAACATGACCGAAGCCGGCGTCGAGGTCGAGGGCAAGCGGGATCCGACGTGGCTCGTTGCTCAGCCACAGGACGGCGCTCAGTTGCTCACGTTCCTCGACTCGTCGTTGAAGCCTGGGAGTAATGCGCAACGCATCGACGTCCCTCCCCTGGACCCGAACGTTGTCACGGCCATCGACCGACAGCTCAACGACGAAGTTCCGACCTGCCTCATTCACCGGAAAACGGTAGTGCTCGCCTTCGCGCAAGGGTAGGGTTCGCGCATAAAACAACGCGGCTATCGCGTCGCGGGCATGAGGAAACATCGGCAGGACCACCGCGCCTTCAGCCCGGGCATCGGCGACCGAGCGTCCGGTTCGCACCACACCCGTGGTGTGATCGTAAAGGAAGGCGCGGGTGACATGGCGCGAGCCTTCCTGCTGATCGCGCTCGTGGATTTCAGGCAACAGGTCGCCGCTGGCCTGCGTTGCGAACACATCCCGGGCTTCGAAGAACTTCGCCACCCACGGAGCCGTCGCGGCCGTCACGACCAGGCGATAGGCAGGCGGCTCGACGCTGATGGCGATGTCACCGGCCGACAGGTTCAGACCCGCGCTGCCCCACACGACCCGGTAGCGCGCGATCTCGCCGACCTGAAACGGAATGGGGCCGGCCGGTGGCGGATCGATCGTCGATGTTGCTGCCAGCCGCGCGTCTATGGCCGGAGTCCACCGCAGCTCATAGATCGTCCCGTCGTTGAACCGGGCGCGCTCGACCGCCGGAGAGGGTCCGTCCTCGGGCGACGGCGCGATCGGCGCGGGCGTGACGACGAAACGCACACGGCTGTCGCGCAGCGCGAGCAGCGCGTCGCCCGACGGAAACGTGTTGAGGGCGTCGACGAGCGGCCTGTAGAACGACGGACGCTGCCCGCTGTAGCCGTTGACGATCGGACGCCGATACTCGAGCGACTGGACCATGGCCAGCGTGCTGGCAATGTCGGCGTCGAGTGGAAGAATCGCGACCGCGCCAGGCTCCGGTGCGGCAGCAAGCCACTGCCCCACGTCTGTTCGCAGCGGCGGTGCCGCGGTTAACGATATCGGGACATGGAGCCACTCGAGTGCTGCCAATGCGAAGAGCACAAAGAGTACGTAACCACGAAGGTCACGAAGAACTCGAGTGCGCTCTTCGTGACCTTTGTGATTCACCTCGTCTTTGTGTCCTAGAGGTAAGACGCCGTGAGCACGCGGGGAGAGCTCGCGCCAGCCGATCGCGGCGAGCGTGCAAAGGGCGAAGAGCACAACGACCGAAAACCGCGCCGGGGCGCGAATCGCCTGGAAGCCGAAGATGAAGCGATGGAACGCGGCGTACAGCGGGCGAATGCCATCGGGACCGAGCGACAGCACGAAGCCGAGGATTGCAATCGCAACCATCGTCAGTACGATCGGGCGGCTGTCGCTTCGCCACCCGAGCCACGCGCCCGCGATCGCGAGCGCGGCCAGCACGAATCCTGGAAACAGCTCGCGTTCAGGGCCGGTATGCGGCGGCTCGCTCGAGGCCGCCCTGTCGCGCTGACGAAGGAGATCCGTGCGGCCATACACCATGTTGCCCGGAGGAACCTGCAGGTAGCTGGACACGTACGCCGCGTTGCGGCTCGCCTCGTAGAGGTTGCGTCCGAAACCCTCGCTTTGCCCTACGCGCCAGTACACCACCGCGACCGGCGCGACGATCAGCGCGCCAATCGCGCCGGCAGCGACAAGACGGCGTAGCAGAGCGCTGCTGCGCCAGCGCCCGACGCCGATGGCGAGCGCGACGCCCCCCACCGCGAGTGCAAGACCCCCGATGACACCGTAGTACACCGACGAGAGCGCCTGCAGTCCGGCGACGACGCCCAGGTAAGTCACGTCGCGTCGCCGTCGGCCCGCGATGACGCGATGAAGAAACAGGAAGGCGATCGGGAGAAAGTACAGCGACTGGAGCTGCAGATGGATCAGATGCGCGAAGCGGTACGAACCGAACCCCCATGCAAGACCGGCGAGATATGCGCCGCTCTCGGTGCAGATCACGGAGCGCACGAACAGATGCATCGCCAGCGCGCTGGCCACAAGTGACACGATCAACAGGAGGTTGTAGCAGGCGACGACATCGTGCGTGATCGCATATAGCGGCGAAAGCAGCACGCTCTGGAGCAGAAGGTGATCCGAATACGCCAGGGTTCCAGCCGCGGGATGAAAGATGTTGGCGTTGAAGACGCGGCCGGTGAGGATTGAGGCGGGATCGCTGAGTACCGCTTGCATATCCCAGCCGAGGATCCACAGATTGAGGAACGGATCGCCTGGCCCCGAGGGCGCGCCCAGGAGCGAGCCCGGATGGATAGCGAGCGGCCAGGTCGTCACGACCGCAGCGGCGAGGTACGCAAACAGCGGTGCGAGAAGAAACCGGGCCTGGTTCCACCGAGGAGCGAAACCGCGCCCGGTTTCGCCAGTCATGTGAGCGCCAGTTCGCGCTTCAGCAGCTCGTTAGCGAGCTTCGGATTGGCTTTCCCGCCGCTCGCCTTCATCACCTGTCCCACCAGATACCCGAACGTCTGGCTTTTGCCCGCCCGGTATTGCGCCGCGGCGTCGCTGTTTTTCCCGATAACATCCCGTACGATCGCCAGCAGCGCGCCTTCGTCGCTGTTCTGCGCCAGGCCATCGGCCCTGACGATGTCATCCGCCGACCGGCCCGAGTCGTACATCTTCGCAAAGACATCCTTCGCGATGGTGCTGCTGATCGTCCCTTTTTCCACGAGCGCGATCAGTCCTGCGAGCGCGCTTGGCGCAAGCGGCACCTCCTCGATGGCGACACCGCGCTCCTTGAGTGTGCGCAGCAACTCCCCCATAACCCAGTTGCTCACGGCTTTCGGACTGCCCGACGCGGATGCAGCCTGCTCGAAATAGTTTGCCAGCGCGGCCGACTGCGTCAGCACCCCCGCGTCGTACTCCGGCAACCCGTAGGCGGCGACGAAGCGCTGCCGTCTTGCGTCGGGCAACTCGGGCATCGTCTCGCGCACCGCCGCGATGCGCGCCTCGTCCACCACCAGCGGCGGAAGATCAGGTTCGGGGAAATAGCGATAGTCGTGCGCTTCTTCCTTGCTGCGCATCGACAGCGTGCGCCCCGCAGCGGAGTCCCACAACCGGGTTTCCTGGATCACGCGTCCGCCGCCCTCGATGACGTCTACCTGCCGATCGATTTCGTATTCGAGCGCCTTCTGCAGATAACGGAACGAGTTCAGGTTCTTGACCTCGGCCTTCGTCCCGAACGCCTGCTGCCCCGCCGGACGGACCGATATGTTCGCGTCGCATCGCAGGCTGCCCTCTTCCATGTTGCCGTCGTTGACGCCGAGCCACACCAGGATGTCGCGGAGGCGCTCGAAGAACTCCGCCGCTTGCGCCGCGGATCGCATGTCGGGCTCGCTAACGATTTCGATCAGTGGCACGCCACTGCGGTTGTAGTCGATGTAGGTCCGACGATCGGAATCGGGAAATCCTTCGTGCAGCGACTTCCCGGCATCTTCCTCCATGTGGATGCGCGTCAAGCCGACGCGGAGCGTACGGCCCCCCACGGAGATGTCGAGGCCGCCGCGGAGCGCAAGCGGCCGCTCATACTGCGAGATCTGATAACCCTTCGGCAGGTCGGGATAGAAGTAGTTCTTCCGGGCGAAGATGGACAGTGGCTGCACGTCGCAACCCAGGGCAATCGCGGCCTTGATTGCGTAGTCGACGGCGGCTCGATTGAGGACGGGCAGGGCGCCCGGAAGCCCGAGACAGACCGGGCACACCTGCGAATTCGGCGGAGCACCGAACGATGTGCTGCAGGCGCAGAAGATCTTCGTGCGGGTCTGCAGCTGCGCGTGAATCTCCAGGCCGATAACCGGCTCGAACTCCATAAGGTAAATCCCAAATCCCAAGTTCGGGGTTTGGGATTACACCTTCGGACCGGCTGCCTTGACGGCGGGATCGACGTCCTTCTCGAACGCCTTGAAGTTCTCGATGAACATCCCGGCAAGCTTCTTCGCCTGCTCGTCGTAGGCAGTCTTATCCGGCCACGTTGTCCGCGGATCGAGCACGCTGTCGGGAACGCCAGGGCACGTAGTCGGCATGTCGAGATTGAAGATTGAATCCTTCTGATATTTCACGCCATCGAGCTGGCCGGCCAGCGCCGCGGTGATCATGGCGCGCGTGTACGCGATCTTCATTCGTGAGCCCGTGCCGTAGGGTCCGCCGGTCCACCCGGTGTTTACGAGCCACACACGCGCGTCGTGCTTCGCGATCCGATCGCCGAGCATCTTCGCGTAGACGTTCGGATTCAGCGGGAGGAATGGCGCGCCAAAGCAGGTACTGAAGGTCGCCTTCGGCTCCGTGACGCCGCGCTCCGTGCCTGCCACGCGGGCGGTGTAGCCCGAGAGGAAGTGATACATCGCGCCGTCTGGCGTCAACCGCGCGATTGGCGGGAGCACGCCGTATGCGTCAGCCGTGAGCATCACGACATTCTTCGGATGGCCCGCCTGCCCGGAGGGAATCGCATTGTCGATGAAGTCGAGGGGATAGGAACTGCGCGTGTTCTCGGTGTACGTCATGTCATCGAGATTCATCTCACGCGTATCGGGATCGAGCACGACGTTCTCGAGAATCGTGCCGAAGCGTCGCGATGCCACCCAGATCTGCGGCTCGGCTTCCTTCGACAGCTTGATCACCTTCGCGTAGCAACCGCCCTCGAAATTGAAGATGCCGCGGTCGCTCCATCCATGCTCGTCGTCACCGATGAGCCCGCGCTGGGGATCGCTGGAAAGCGTCGTCTTGCCGGTGCCTGAGAGACCGAAGAAAAGCGCCGAATCGCCGTCCTTGCCGACGTTTGCCGAGCAATGCATCGACAGGACCCCCTTGAGCGGGAGCGTGTAGTTGAGAATCGTGAAAATCGACTTCTTGATTTCGCCCGCGTAGTTGGTGCCGGCGATGAGGACGAGTTTCTTTCCGAAGTGGACGAAGATGGCGGTCTCGCTGCGGCATCCGTGCTTCGCCGGGTCGGCCTTTAACCCGGGGCAATCGATAACCGTGTACTCGGGCCGATGCGTCGCGCGCTTGGCAGGGTCGGTTTCCGGAATGAACATGTTGCGCGCGAACAGGTTATGCCACGCGAATTCGTTGACGACGCGGACCGGAAGCCGATACGCCGGATCGGCGCCGCCCCACGCATCGAGCACGTACAGCTCTTTGTCCTGCACGTAGTTCATCATGTCGCGGTGCAGGGTATCGAAATGCACCTCATCAACAGGACGATTGACGTTGCCCCAGTGAACGTTCATGTCCGTGGTGGGTTCTTTGACGGTGAATTTATCGAGCGGTGAGCGTCCCGTGTGTTGGCCGGTTCGTGCCACAAGCGGACCGTCCGCGGCAAGGATGGCTTCGTTGCGGCGGATCGCGGTCTCATAGAGCACGGCCGGGCTCAGGTTCCAGTGGACGCGTCCGGACCGGGTAATACCAAGCGCTTCAAGGCCGTGCGCCCGCTCAACCTGTGTGCTCATCTCAAAGCTCCCCATATTGCAGCGGCGTCCGGGCCGTGCCGACGTGGCCGCCGGATGGCGGCGATGGCTAAAAAGGCCGATAAACAGAAAAAAGGAATCGTACCGGTGAGATCGATACCAGTCAACCCGCCCGAGGGCGAATGGTGCCGAATTGACCTGAATCCCTGTATAGTTGGAGCCGCGGTAAACGTTCCCGTGCCGCAACCGTATTTCATGACTAGAACGCCTCCCGGACGGGCCTCCTCAATGGCTGTCAGCGTCGGTGCTGTCGCACCGGCTGCGCCTCTGTCGAGGGACTCGCAGCTGGCGGCGGAAATCAAGGCCCTCGTCGTCGGGGGCGAGCGCGACGCCGCGCGGGACCGGTATGGGGATCTGGTGGCGCGCCAGCAGCGGCGGGCCGTCCGAATCGCCTATCAATACCTGCGCGACGCACACGATGCCGACGAGGCAGTGCAGGACGCCTTCGTGAAAGTGTTCACGCACATCACCAGCTACCGCGAAGACCTTCCGTTCGAAGTCTGGTTCACGCGCATCCTCGTGAACGCGTGCCTGGACCTCCGGAAGTCTCGCGCGCGTCGCCTGCGCTGGTCAGTGCCGCTGGCCTCGACGAAGGAGTCGGCACCGACCGATCCGGCGACGTCGGAACAGACGCCCGAGCAGCGGCTAGTCTCGCGGGAACGCGCGAATGAAATTACGACGGCCGTCGAATCGCTCCCCGATCGCCAGCGCACGGTGTTCACGCTGTGCCACCTGGCGGAGCAGACGACTGCCGAGGTCAGCGCGGCGCTCGGGGTGAGCGAGGCGACCGTTCGAGTCCATTTGTTCCGCGCCATCCGCAAACTGCGGCGGCTGCTGGAGCACAAGCAATGACACAGCTTCACTTGTCGGACGATCGTCTCATCGAAGTCTGTCTCCTCGAGGCGGCCTCCATCGCCGAGCAGGAGCATCTGGGCGCGTGTGCCCGCTGCGACGCGCGGCGCGCGCGCCTGCGCACTCTGCTCGACGATGTGTCTGGAGCGGCGGTGACAGAAGCCGACGCGGCCTTTCCGCCTGACCGGCTCGCGCGTCAGCAGGCCCGCATCCTCTCGCAACTCCAGCACGACGGACGACCCGGTCGGCTGATCGCCTTCCCGGCGGGGCACGCCCATGAAGCGACGGTGTCCCGCACGCGTCCCTCGACACGATGGATTGCCGCAGCCGCGGTGGCGGGCCTCGTAATCGGCGTGCTCGCTGGCCGGTTCGGTCACGATTACTCGCTTGGACGGCCGGGCGGCACGAGGATCGCGGTCACGCGATCGGCCGACGCTCCGGAACTGCGCACCGGCGCGATCCTGGAAATATCGACCGCCGTCTCGGAGGAGGAGTTCCTCAGCCAGATTGAAATCGCGATCGATGGTCCGGCGGCCGCCGCGCTGCAGCCGCTCGACGACCTGACGCCGCTGCCGTGGGAAGTGCGCTAGTTCCTTGCCGCCTCTGATCTTTCGCAAGGGCCTCGATCTCAAGCACGAAGTCGCCGACACGCTCGCAGAGAGCTACCACAGCGAACTTGTCGCATCAATCAAGGACAACAACTTTCAGTACACGTCTGGCAGGCTGACAGTCCGCCTCGCGCGGGAGTTCGGGTTCTGCTACGGCGTCGACCGCGCGGTCGACTACGCCTACCAGACACGCAAGCGATTCCCGGATCGCTCGGTGCTCCTCACTGGTGAAATCATCCACAACCCGCATGTCAACGACCAGCTGCGTGCGCAAGGATTCCGCTTTCTCACCGACCGGGGCGAGTCGATCGACACGCTGACGCCGAATGACGTCGTGATCCTCCCTGCCTTCGGCGTCACGATTGAGCTCCTCGGGGAGCTCGATCGACGTGGCTGCACCCTTGTCGATACGACGTGCGGTTCCGTGCTGAACGTCTGGAAGAACGTGAAACGCTACGCGGCCGACGGCTTCACGTCGGTGATTCACGGAAAATACTGGCACGAGGAAACGCGCGCCACAGCGTCGCAAGCGCTCCATTCCGGCAACGGACGGTACCTGGTTGTCTTGAACCGCGATGAGGCAACGATGGTCTGTGGCTACATCCGCGGCGGCGCTGACCGCGCCGCGTTTTTTGCCCGCTTCGAGAGTGCTGTCTCGCCTGGCTTCGATCCCGATCGCGATCTGCAGCGTGTCGGCTGCGCGAACCAGACGACGATGCTCAGCTCGGAATCGCTCGAGATCGGCGAGATGTTCCGCGCCGCGATTCGCGACCGTTATGGCGACGAGGATCTTGCTCTGCGCTTTCGCGCCTTCGATACGATCTGTAGCGCCACGCAGGATCGCCAGGATGCCGTGGCGGCGCTTCTCGACGAACAGCCGCTGGACCTCATGATCGTCATTGGCGGTTACAACAGTAGTAACACCTGCAATCTCGCGCGGATGTGCGATCCGAGGGTCGCGACGTACCACATCGCCGCACCCGACTGTCTTGTATCAAGGTCTGCAATCCGGCACAAACCTGTCGGCGGCAAGGAAGAACAGATCTCGGCGGGATGGTTGCGGGAGCGCGGGAGCGTGAGGGTTGGCCTGACGTCCGGCGCGTCGACGCCCGACAACCTGGTGGATCTCGTGGTTCGCCGCCTCGACGAATTGGCGAACCAGGTGTGAACGGCCGGCTGCTCCTCGGGATCGGGCTCAATGGCGAGGCGAAAAACGCTGTCCAACCTTGTTTTTCAGGTATCCACCCTTGTTTTTCAGGTATCCACCCTTGTTTTCGGGTATTAGTGCAGCTCGCTGCTCGGTTCGGCGGCGCTCAGGGCCACTTGGCGCAAAGGGCGTGCCAGTAACAGTTACGGTAAACGCGACGGGCCCGTCCGTCGTATTCTCGGGCAAGTCAGCCATGAAATTTCGCAAATTCTCGATGCAGTGTGCGGCCCTGGCGATCCTGATCGCCGGTGTCTTCCTGTCGACCGTCCCGGCATCCGCGCAGGGCTTCAAGTGGTGGCAATCCGACAGCTTCAAGCGCGAGCTTGGGCTGACCGCGGACCAAAGCACCAAGATCGAAGCGATCTTTCAGCGAACGCTTCCGGCGCTCAGGACTCTCAAGGGGGCGCTGGACAAGGCTGAAGCGGATTTCAATCAGATGGTCGAGGCGTCCGACGACGCCCAGGTAATGGCGCAGGTCGGGGTCGTCGAGGCCGCGCGGTCCGAGCTCAATAAATCCAGGACGATGATGCTACTTCGCATGCGACGGGTGCTGACGCCGGACCAGCGCGTGAAATTCGTCATGCTTCAGCAGAGGACGCGCGACCGCCGCCGGGCCGGGGACGATCACCAGCGGTAATTTTTTTCTTCCTTCGAAAACATCATGAAGACCTTTGCTTTCCTCGTCCGTTCGCTTGCGTATGTGGTGATCGCCGTGTCGGCGGTCCAGCCTGCGGCTGCGCAGACCTCTCGTGCCGACGCCGTGCGCCTCGACGAGCTCGCGCGCGAGGCCGCGCGAACCTTCGCAACAGCCCGCGCCGACCTGGATCAGACGCGGCCGACCACGCCTCCTCCCCCGCCGGGAACCAATGTCGATCTGACACTCGACGAAGCGACGACGCGCGCGCTGGAGCGCAACCTCGATATCGCGGTTGAACGCTTGAATCCTCAGACGTTCGATTTTTCGATTGCGGCGCTCGACGCGAGCTATCTGCCGACCTTCACGTCTAACGTGGGCCTTCGCAGCCAGACGCAGTTTCCCCGGAGTCAAACGGCCGGCGCAGACATGCTAACCACCGAAACATTCACGGGAAACTCGGGCGTCGCCCAGAATGTGAAGTGGGGTGGCGGCAGCTTTGCGGTGACGTTCAACAACAACCGTCAGAAGCAGACGGACCTGTTCGCGACCCGCAATCCGGTACTGAACGCAAACGTGAATGCGATCTACATCCAGCCGCTGCTGCGCGGGTTCCGCATCGACGGTACGCGATCGCAGCTTCAGGTGACCCACCTCACTCAGGAGATGTCGGAAATCGCCCTGCGGGGCACCATCGTTCGCACATTGGCGAACGTCCGGAACGCATATTGGGACTTGGTATTCGCGATCGAAGCGGCCGACGTCGCGGGCCGCTCGCTCTCGCTGGCGACCAAGCTCGTCGAAGACAATCGCGCGCGCGTCGAGGTCGGTGCGATGGCGCCACTCGACGTTGTCCAGGCGCAAGCGGAGGAGGCGACGCGCCGACAGGTGCTGACGAGGGCAGACGCGGAACGACGGACGGCCGAACTGGCGTTGAAGCGGTTGATCGTCAACGGCACCGACGATCCATTCTGGACCGCGGCCATCAATCCCGTGGATCGGCCAACTTATACGACGGAAGCGCTCGACGTTGCGGGCGCAGTAAAACAGGCGCTTACCAACCGCACGGATCTCCAGCAGTCTCAGAAGCAGCTGGCGGCCAACGACATCAGCTTACGCAGCCTCGCAGACCAGCTACTGCCAGCGCTCGATCTGACCTCCAGCTACGGTCTGGCCGGCGTGGGCGGCCCCCAGTTCATACGACAAGGATTGGGCGGTGCGATTGCCCAGACGATCCCGAGCGGGTACTCGGACGCCCTTCGGATTATCAGCGACCGAACGGCGCCCACCTGGAATTTCGCTCTCAGTCTGAGCTATCCGATCGGCAGTAGCCCCGCCGAGGCGAACCTCGCACGGGCACGCATCCAGCAACGGCAGACGATCGCGCAAAGTCGTCAAATGGAATTGCAGATTGCGACCGAAGTCACGAACGCGGCGCTTCAGGTCGAATCGAACCGTGAGGGTCTTCAGGCGGCCGCGGCGGCTCGCGACCTTGCGCAGCGGCGGCTCGATGCCGAGCAGAGCCGATTCGATGTGGGACTGTCGACCAACTTTTTCGTCGTACAGGCACAGCGAGACTTGCGCGACGCTCAGAACGCCGAGCTTCGTGCCTTGCTCGACTACCGGCGGGCTCAGGTTGAGTTCGCCCGCGTACAGGAGGTCCCGGCTGCCGGTGGCCCCGGCGTCAACACGATTAATGGCGGCGCCGGTGGCGCAACGACGCCCCGCGCGCAAACCGGCGGTGGCTTCGGATTCGGCGGCGGCAATTGACACACGCGGTCGAAACGAATCACGACGGATGTTTTCGGATCACATGAAAAGAATCGTCATCATATCAATCGTGGTCGCTGCGCTCGCGGGCGTGGCGTTCTATTCAGGGCTCTTCAGCCGCGGCGCCGCAGCGCCAGGGGCCGGGGGTCCGGGCCAAGGTGAGGCCGCGGGCGCCCCAGTCGGACGCCAGGGCGGCGGCCCAGGCGGGGCTGGTGGTCGCGGCGGTGGACGAGGCCAGCTGACGGTGGAACTGGCGTCGGCAACACGGGCCGCAGTCAACAAGGAGCTTGCGGTCGTCGGCAACCTCGTTGGGGATCAGACGGTTTCGGTCGTGCCGAAAGCCGCGGGCCGGTTGGAGTCCATCACCGTCAAGCTCGGCGATCGCGTGACCCGTGGCCAGCGGATCGCGAAGATCGAGGACGAGGAACTTCTCGAACAGGTGAAGCAGGCCCAGGCGGCCTTCCAGGTGGCGAGTGCCACCATCCGCCAGCGCGAGGCGGATCTGGAGCTGGCGAAGACGAACGCCGAGCGGTCCCGAAATCTATTCCAGCGCCAGTTGCTCCCGCAACAGACGCTTGACGACTCGGAAGCGAAGTATCAGTCGGCCCAGGCAGCGCTCGATTTGGCCCGCGCGCAGAACACGCAGTCTCAGGCCCGCCTCGACGAGCTTCGCGCCACACTGCAGAACACCATCATCACGTCACCGGTCAACGGATTCGTTGCGCGACGAGGGGCCGATGCCGGCGCGTACGTGTCCGCGAACGCGCCGATCGTTGACCTCGTCGATATCACGACCGTGCGGCTGGTCGTGAACGTCATCGAAAAGGATTTGAAGCAGCTCGCCGCCGGAAATCCGGCTCGCGTCGAAGTCGATGCGTTTCCGGGCGAGAGCTTCCAGGGTCGCATCGCACGGATTGCACCGGTGCTCGACCCGGCGACGCGCACCGCCTCAATCGAAATCGAGATTCCGAACGGCCAGTTCCGACTGAAACCGGGCATGTATGCGCGCGTCGGTATCGTGACCGACTCGCACCCGAATGCACTCGTGGTCCCGACCAATTCAGTGGTTGACGTCAACGGGACACGAGGCGTCTACCTCGCGGTCAATAACGTCGCGCAGTTTCGTCCGGTGACGACGGGGATCGAAAGCAACACCCGGACTGAGATTCTCGACGGCGTGTCGGATGGAGATCGCGTCGTGACGACGGGCGCGCCGGCATTGCGGAATGGCGATCCGATCGTGCTCGCGGGACGTGGAGGTGCCGGGGGTCGCCAGACCGAGGGAGGCCGGACCGGCGGCCAGCCGCCAGATCGAAGCCAGGCAACTCAGGGCCGCCAGGGCGGCACCGTTGGCGAGGGCGGCTTCGGAGCGCGGCGCGGCGCGGGAGCGAGCCAGGGCACCGGCGGGAGCAGTGCCGCCCCCGGCGGTGGCGCGAGTGGTGAAGGCAACGGCGCGGGACGCCGCGGTGGTATAGGTGGTCGACGCGGACAGGGGGCTGCGGGCTTGCCGCAGGTGACCCCAGAAACCAGATAGCCTCAATTCTTTCGTTAGAGAGCAGCCATGAGCATTCCTCGTTTTGCTATCCATCGACCGGTCACGATGTTCATGCTCAGCGCCGTCATCGTGCTGCTGGGCCTCATCTCGCTGACGAAGCTTCCGGTCGACCTGATGCCGGAGTTCTCGCAGCCCACGATCACGGTCAATACGAACTACCCGAACGTCGGCCCGCTCGAGATCGAGGAGCTGATCACGCGACCGATCGAGCAGTCGGTCAGCGCGGTCGCGGGCATCACCCGCGTCGACTCGTCATCGCGCGAAGGCGGTA
The DNA here is from genome assembly GCA_036802945.1 of Vicinamibacterales bacterium. Taxonomy (GTDB): domain Bacteria; phylum Acidobacteriota; class Vicinamibacteria; order Vicinamibacterales; family UBA2999; genus Gp6-AA40. The sequence continues at coordinate 828 of DAIRVG010000096.1, read as the reverse complement.
GCAACGTCCGCCTCAACTTTGCGTGGGGAACGAACCTCGACGCGGCGGCAGACGACGTGCGAAGCCGGCTCGATCGCGTGCGAGGCCGGCTGCCGGAAGAGGCCGATCCACCGACGATTTTCAAGGCTGACTCGAACGCGTTGCCGATCATGCAAATCGGTGTCGAAGGCGATTTCGACCCCGTCACGCTTCGCGAGCTCGCAGAAAACGACCTCTCCCCGCGTCTCGAACGCGCGCCGGGGGTGGCGGCGGTGACGATCAACGGCGGCCTGCGCCGTCAGATCCACATCGACCTGTCGAAGGAAAAGATCACCGCGATGAACCTGTCGGTCGATCGTGTCGTGCAGGCGCTGAGAGCGGAAAACCAGAACCTGCCGCTCGGCCAGATCGACCAGGGCGACTCGACGTACCTCGTCCGCAGCCAGGGACAATTCGGCAGCATCGACGACATCGCGAACCTCGTCGTGCTCACGCGGCAGGGCATACCTGTGTACCTGCGCGATATCGCCGACGTGAGGGACGCGACAGAGGACCGCCGCCAGTTTCTCCGCATTACGTCCCGCGATGCCAGCGGCAAGCTGGGTGAGGGGCATCCCGGCGTCCGCATGGCAATCAATAAGCAGTCGGGTGAAAACACGGTGACTGTGGCGCAAGGCATCCGGGCAGAGGTCGCGCGCATCAATCGCGACGTACCCGGCGTGAGGTTGACCGTGCTCGACGACAACGCGATCTTCATCGATCGCGCGATCAACAACGTCAAGGAGCACGCGTTGATCGGCGGCATCCTCGTCGTGCTGATCATCTTCGCGTTCCTCCGCGACTTCCGCT
>DAIRVG010000095.1:8601-22874 GCA_036802945.1 Vicinamibacterales bacterium | reverse complement strand
TGCACGACTCGCAGTAGCTCGGCGATCGTTTTCCCTGTCACGGGATCGATCCATTCAGGCACCAGTTCAGCAAGCGGCTCGAGTACGAAGCGCCGATCGCGAAATCGGGGGTGTGGGACGATGAGTCCCGGCATCGCAATCACTTCCCCGCCATACAGAATCAGATCAAGATCGAGCGTCCGCGGCGCGCCGACGTACGGACGCTCTCGGCCGAAGGCCGATTCGATTGCGTGCAGGGCGTCGAGCATCGCGGGCGCGGAGAGCGTCGTCTCGCCAACGGCGGCCGCGTTCAGGAAGAGCGGCTGGGCCGTCTCGACGCCAGCAGGCTCGGTTTCGTGGAAGGACGAGACGCGGAGGTGGGAAATGATCGGGGCGAGCCCGGTGATTGCGCCGCGAAGCTGGTGTTCCCGGTCGCCGAGGTTGCTGCCGAGGGCGATGGCGACTCGCGTCGCCTACTCCAGCCAGCGCGTCGGCAGGACTGCGCCCACACGCTCGGCGCCGGCGGTCCGCCTGCCGAGCAGATCCTCGAAGCCCAGCGCCGCCTGCTCGAAGAAGCGCTTGTGCTCCATCGACTCGCCGAGGACGACGTTCAGCATGGTGCGATGCCGCGCGTGCGACATCTCGTCGACGCGCGGACGCCACTTCTCCACGAACGCGCCCAGGTACCGCGCGTCGTCTTCGAGGATGCTCCGGTAGGCGCTCACCTCAACCCTTTTCTTCGTTTTGGGAGCCTCGGGCGCCGGCAATGCCGCCGACGTGGCCGGAGGCAGCACGGCGCCGTACTCCGCAAGCGCGTTCTGCACCCAGGACAGGTGCGTCTCCTCGCGGCTGATTACGTACTGATACGTGTTGTTGAAGTCGTAGTGGCTGACGATCCGCGCACTGGCTTCGTGGCGTTCGAGGAGCGCAAGCCGGGCGGCGGCCAATTCGGTCAGGAGCGTCTGCAGTTCTGACATCTAGTGGCTTGTCCGGGCTGAACACTAAGCTTTCTGTTTTTCCTTGCACGCGATGCAGACGCGTGTCCACGGGATCGCATTGAGCCTCGCATCTGCAATCGGCTCCCCGCAGTCGCGGCACACACCGTACGTGCCCTCGTCGATCCGGCGGAGCGCCTCCTCAATCGCCTGAAGAATCTTGGCGTCAGTTTGCTTCAGCTTGAGCTGGATGTGAACCTCGTTGTTGCCGCTCGCCTGGTCCGCCATGTCCCCCTGGCGGCCCGAGTTGTTCTCCATCGTCCATTGCAGCGGCTTGGCGGCGGTGCCGCCGAGCAGCTCGCCGCGCTTCTGCAGCAGCTGTGTCCGGTATGTCTCCAAGTCCATCTGGCTATTGCTCCCCGCGCCCTCTGTGGTGTCTCGGTCTTACGGAGACGCCACCGGTGGCCCGGACAAAAGCCGATCTTAGCACGACCTAAAACGCGCGCTCTCCAGTGTCACAAGCTACAGAGACACACGCTGCCTCTGTGGTCCGTATCAGAACATCGCACCGAGTTACTCCGCACGCAGCGTCGCAAGCGGCTTGTGGCGGAGCACGTCGATGCTGGCGAGTACGCCGATTGCTGCGACGAGCACCGACGTCGCGCCGATCCCCACGATCGTGACGGCAGGCACCGCGTGCCATGCCAGATCCAGCGCGTACTTCGCGACGGCCCAGCTCAGGACGATGGCCCCGAGGGCCCCGATGGTGCCCGCGATCGCGCCGAGCACTCCGTATTCGAGCAGCAGCATCATCGCAATCAAACGGCTGCTGGCTCCGAGCGTCTTCAGGATCGCCGCCTCATAGACGCGCTGGAATTTCGTCATCGACACCGCGCCGATCAGGATCAGCATACCGGCGAGCAGCACGAGCCCGCCCACCACGGTGACGCCGAGCGTGACGCCGTCGACAATGCCTTGAATCGTATCGAGGACTTCCCGCAAATCGATGACCGAGACGTTCGGGTATCGCGCGACGAGCGCCGCCTGCATGCGCGCCCGCGCGACGGCGTCGCGCGGGCCGTTCACCGATGAGATGTAGGAATGCGGCGCGTTGTCGAACGGCCCGGGGCGAAAGACAAGCATGAAGCCGCCGGAGCGGTAGTCGCGCCAGTTCACCTTTCGGATACTCGTCACGCGCGCTGGAATGGCGCGGCCGAGCACGTCGAACGTCATCTCGTCGCCGATGTTGATGCGAAAACGCTCCTGCAGGCTTTCTTCGATCGACACCTCCGCTTGACCCGTCGACGGCGTGCGGTCCCACCACCGACCCTGCAGCAGTTCTTCGTTGGCGTTGAGCTGAGGGCGGTAGGTAATCGTGTACTCGCGGGAGAGTGAGCCGCGACCGCGGACCTCTTCGTAGGTCTCGAGGTTCACCTCGCGCCCGCGGACACCGACGATACGCGCCCGCAGGACCGGGATCACATTCGGTGGCGCTTCCGTTCCGTTCTCCCGGTCGATGAAGGAGACGAGACCAGCCCTTTGATCCGCCTGGACGTCGATCAGAAACATGTCGGGCGCGTCCTCCCCGACCTGGACCGAGAAATCCTGCAGCAGGTTCGCCTGCAGTGTGCGCACGCCCAGGATGAAGAAGGTGCCGAGACCGACCGCCAGCAGGATCACTCGCGTCTGGTTGCCCGGACGGGCGACGTGCAGGACCGCCTGCCGCAGCGCGAACGACCGTGAATGGCGCAGCGGCTGCACTGCACGAACGAGCGCGATACCCGCGAGGTGCAGGACGAATGCGGTTGCCACGAACCCGCCCGACAGCATCAGGCCGACTTGCAGTGAGCCCGCCTGCCACGCCGCGACCGCCACGAGACACGCTGCCACGGCGGCGGTGATGCCCCATTTCACCCAGTCAATGTGCGACAACCGTGGAATATCGTGGCGCAGAAGCAGCGAAGGCTTCACGTGGCGTACGTCCAGCAGTGGGACGAGCGAGAAGAGAACCGACACCAGGAGCCCAATCGCGAATCCCTGCAACACCGCCGCGGTCGTCAATCCGTACTCGACCTGCAGCACGGCCGCGATACTGCCGACGAACGCCGGCACCGCCGCAAGGACGGCCGCGGCAATCCCGACCCCGAGAAGACTTCCTGCCACCCCGAGCAGCAGCACCTGCGTCATGTAGACCGCGAGAATCTCGCGCGACGAAGCGCCGATGCATTTGAGAATGGCGATGCTCCGGAGCTTCTGCTGGACGAACACGCGAGTGACGCTCGATACGCCAATGCCGCCGAGAATCAGCACCACGAGGCCGACAAGGCTCAGGTAGTTCTCCGCGCGTGTCAGGTTCCGGCCCATCTGGTCTTCGCTGCGACGGTAGGAGCGCACTCCGACGAACTCGTTCGCAAACGCCGAGCGTAGCTCGTCGGTGAGCCCGTCAAGCGACTGAGACGGAACCTGCAGAAGCAACTGATGTGAAGCGCGGCTGCCGAAGGACAGCAGCCCCGTGTCGGCCAGCGCTTCGTAGTCAATGATGACTCGCGGACCGAGGCTGAACGCACCAAGACTCCGTCCGGGCTCGGCGGCGATCACGCCCCGAATCTCGAACGGCACGGTGCCGATCAGGATGCGGTCGCCGACTTCGAGATCAAGTTGTGCGAGCAGTTCCGGCCGTACGATGGCGCCGTGATTCTTCAGTAGATCGTGCGAATACGCTCCCTTGGCCAACGTCAGCGTGCCGTAGAAGGGAAACCCGCTCTGCACGGCACGGAGTTCAACCATGCGGGTCACGACCTTCGTCGGATCCGCCGGCCGGACCATCGTCGGAATCTCTATCGAGGCGGATGTCGCCGTCACCCGGCCCGCCTTCTGCTCCGCTGCCAGCGTGTCGAGCACCTTCGGCGTGAAGTCGCGATTGCTGGTCAACCGCATGTCGGCGGCGATGAGCGACCTCGCTTGGCCCGACAGGCCGGTGCGCACGCTCTGGATCACCGAACGCAGCGCGATGATCGCCGCCACGCCGATCGCAATGCAGACGAAGAAGAACAAGAGGCGCTGCCCCGATGCGCGAATCTCGCGGAGCGCCATGCGCAGGATGAACGTCATGATGTCGTCTCCATCGACGTCTCGACAGGACGTCCGTCGCGGAGCACCAGCCGCGAGTCGGCGAGCGACGCGAGGTCCGCCTCGTGCGTCACCAGCATCATCGTCGTCTGCCGCGTGCGCCTGACATCGAGCAGCAGCTCCATGATCATCCTCCCAGTCGCCGAATCGAGGTTTCCAGTGGGTTCATCCGCCAGGATGATGGGCGGATCGTTCGCCAGTGCGCGGGCGATCGCGATTCGCTGCTGTTCCCCGCCCGAGAGCTGCGACGGATAGTGGTGACCGCGATCGTCGAGCCCGACTTCGCCGAGCAGCCGCTTCGCCCGCGCCGGGGCGTCGCGGCGCTTGGCGATCTCCATCGGGATCAGGATGTTCTCGTACGCGGTCAGGGACGGCACCAGGTGAAAGAACTGAAACACGAATCCGATCTTCTCGCCTCGCAGCCTGGCCAGCGCATCCTCGCTCAACTTCGCGATGTCCACGTCGTCGATGAGGATCTCGCCGGTCGTCGGCGCATCCAGCCCTGCGACGAGGCCGAGGAGCGTCGATTTGCCGCTGCCCGAGGGGCCGAGGACCGCGAGAAACTGACCGGCGGCGATCGTGAGGTTCAGCGGATGGAGAATCGTGAGCGGACGTCCGCCGCTCGTGACCGTCTTCGAGACGCCGCGAAGCTGGATCATCGATCCTGCCTGCGGAGCATCGGTCGGAGCGCCTGCCACAGGTTGGCTTCGACGATGCGCGCGCCCGCAGGGTTGGGATGCATGCCGTCCGCGATATTCAAGCTCGGATTGCCCGCGACGCCATCGAGGTAGAAGGACATGAACGCGACACGTTCCTCCGCCGCCAGATCGCGGAACGCACGTCTGAAGTCCGACGTATACGCGGGACCGTAGTTCGGCGGCGCCTCCATGCCGGTCAGCAGCACCTCGATACCGCGGTCTCTCGCCTTTCCAATGATCGTCTTGAGGTTCTGCTTCATGCCGGCCACGGGCAGCCCCCGCAATCCGTCGTTGGCGCCCAGCTCGATGACGAGAATCCGAACGTCTCCATCGAGGGACCACTCGAGACGTCGCAGTCCGCCGGCAGACGTGTCGCCGGAAACGCCCGCGTTGACGACCTCGTATTTGTAGCCTTCGACGTCGAGGTGCTTCTGGATCAGCGATGGGACAGACTGCTCGAGGTCCAGACCGTATCCAGCCGTCAGGCTGTCGCCAAGAAAAATGATTCGCGGCCGCGCGGCCACCTGCGCGGCGGCCGGCACTGCTGCGGGCGCTGCCGCGACGCGTGGGGTCGTGACGGATTCGCTCTGCGAGCAGGCGGCTGCCGTCACCCCGACAACAACGACGAACGCGCGTAGGAAGCTGGACATGTCCGCGAAGTCATTATCTGATAACGTCACGATCCGTGTCGCGTATGACTGACTTCGCCATCGAACCGGGAGCCGCGTCTGCGGCGCTCGACACGGTTTTTTCACAACTCGATCGTCTGAATTTTGTGGCGGCGCTCTGGGCGCGCCGCCTCGACGTATGGACAACCGACTGGGACGTTCAGCAGGCGATTGCCAGCCGCCTCGGATGGCTGGATGCCATCGAGTTCATCACGGGGCATCTGGAGCGCATCGAGGCATTTGCCAGGAGCGTCCGTGCCAGCGGTCTGACCGACGTGGTGCTCTTCGGTATGGGGGGATCGAGCCTCGCGCCGGAGGTGTTTCATCGAGCGCTAGGACGCTCGGACGAGCTGCCGCGGTTCCGCATGCTCGATTCGACCGATCCCGTCGCGGTGCGTGATGCCCTCGCCAACGCCGGAACGTCGCTATTCGTCATCGCGAGCAAGTCGGGGACGACGCTCGAGCCGAACTCGATGGCGGCGGCGGCGCGGCGACGCGTCGAAACCGCTGGTGTCAAGGGATGGGCCTCGCGGTTCGTCGCTATCACCGACGAGAACACGGATTTGCATCGGCGGGCGCTCAACGACGGCTTCCTCGAGGTCTTCGTCAACCCATCCGACGTCGGAGGCCGCTATTCGGCGCTCACGTTTTTCGGAATGGTCCCGGCGGCGTTGATGGGCATTCCGCTGGCGCCTGTGGTCGAGCGCGCGCGCATGATGCTGAAGGCGTGTTACTCCACCGATGCGCGAACGAATCCGGCCGTCGCGCTCGGCGCGCTGATGGGCGCCGCGGCGAAGAGTGGCCGCGACAAGCTGACGCTGCTCGTTCCCGATCGGCTCGAGTCGTTCGGACTGTGGGTCGAACAACTTGTCGCAGAGAGCACCGGCAAGCAGGGGAAGGGCATCGTCCCGATTGCCGGTGAGTCGACGAAGGCGCCGCCCGGCGACCCTTCGGCAGGCCCAGGGTCGTCCCGAGCGGCGTCGAGGGACGACGACCGGATGGCGGTGGTCGTGCGGATCGACGGTGATGGGCCCGACGACGAGGCGGTCGATCGGATGCGCGCCGCCGACGTTCCGCTGATGACGATCGACATGCCCGACATTCAGGCGCTTGGTGCGGAGTTCTTCCGGTGGGAGATCGCGACCGCCACGGCGGGGCGGATCCTCGAGATCAATCCGTTCGATGAACCGAACGTGCAGCAGGCGAAGGAGGCGACCCACGTGCTACTCCAGGCGTACACCACGCGGGGTGAGCTGTCGGTCAAGGAGGCCGATTCCACGCGCGATGGAATTCGGTTCACGCTGAGCCGTGCGGCACGTGAGCGACTCGGTGCCAATAGTGTCGACAGATTCCTCAGCGTGCTCGCGCCGCGCGACTACTTTGCCCTGCTCGCGTACGTTCCACCCGACGACCCCGTGTTCGGTCCTGTGCTTCGCCAGCTCCGCAACCGTGTGGCCATCGACAAGTGCTGCGCCACGATGTTCAGCTACGGGCCGCGCTATCTGCACTCGACGGGGCAACTGCACAAGGGCGGGCCCAACAGCGGCGTCTTCGTCATCGTCACGGCGCCTGCCGAGGCGGACCTTCCAATCCCGGGCGCGCCATATTCGTTTGGCGTACTCGAAATGGCCCAGGCGCTGGGGGATTTTCAATCACTGGACGCCGCCGGGCGGCGCGTGATGCACGCCCACCTGCCAGACCGCCACCTGAAGACGCTCAAAACACTGGCGGATTTGATCACCGGGCTCTGAGGGACTGGCCCCCTGCCACATCGCAGGATCCGCCTCAATTTGCAACGCATGCCAGGGGTGGATACTTGGTATACTCCCGCCCGTGAAGACGATCGCGGTGCAGTCCCTCCTTGCGCGTACGCAGGCTGCGCTCGAACGTGGACGAGGGGCCGAGGCGACACAGATCATCGGATCTATCCTTCGCTCCGGGTCGTTGACCCGCGAAGATGCGCTCGCCGTCCGTTCGGTTCTTGCCGAAGCCTGGCTGCTCCAGGACGATCTCGCGCAGGCCGCCGCCACGCTCGGACGCCCGCCCGATGCGTTGCACGAGCCGATCAGCGATGCGCAGCTCTCGACGCTCTGGCGATTGCACGGCCGCATTACCTACGCACGGGGCGAACAGTCGCGCGCGATCGCCCTGCACTCCCGCGCGCTGAAGCACGCCGAGCTCGCGCACGACTCGCGTGCGATCGGCCTCGCGCACTACGAGCTCGCCCTCTGCTACAAGCAGGTAGGCGACTCCGGCATCGTTCGCGAGCACCTCACCGAGGCGGCGTCCGCGTTGCATGCCGCGGGCGATCGCCGCCATCTCGCGCTGGTACATTCCCTCTCCGCGATCCTTCTTGCACAATCCGGCCGCGGCGAGGAAGCCAGTGCAGCGCTTCGACAGGCTGAACGCCTCGCGATGACGATCCAGGCAGACGACGTGCTTGCCGGGATCGTCCACAACCAGGCGAACGTGGCGCTGATGCGCCATCAACACGAGCAGGCGCTGGCGCTTGCCGAGCGCAGCGTCGCGCTCCACGAGACGCTGGCGTCGGGACACGGCCTTGCCGTGGCTCTCGCGACGCTCGGACAGATCTTCGTGCAGCTCGGCGATCTGGAGCGCGCGGAGCAGATCCTCACGCGCACGCTTGAAGTGCGCAGCCCGGTCCAGTTCCATGAGACTACCGGCGCCGTCTTCGACACCCTCGCGCAGATTCACCTCATGCGCGGGTCGTATGAGCGCGCCGACGAATATCTCCGCCACGCGAGCGAGGCCTACGGCGCGTACGGCACGCAGACGATGCGATGGTACGAGTGGTCGCTGAAAGTGCTGGGGGTCAAACTCGCGATCCGGCGCGGCGCGTACGACGAGGCAATCGCGATAGCCGACGAGCTTGCCAAGACACCAGGAGTGCCGCCGGCGGAGGCGATCCAGGCGGATCTCGCCGCGTGTGAGGCGCTCGTCGCCGCCAACCGCATCGCGGAGGCGGAGCGGCGAATCGATTCATGCGAAAGCCGGCTCGATCCTCGAACGGCGCCGGCGAACTGGGGTGAGTTCCTTCGCATCCGCGGCGCGATTCACGAACGCTCCGAGCGGTTCTCTCCCGCGTACCACGACTTCGCTCAAAGCGTGAACGTGTTCGAGCTGCTCGGCGAGCGCTACCACTCAGCGCTGAGCCAGCTGGCGCTCGGGCGCCTTGCGGCAAGGACTGGCACGCGCGACTCCGCGGAGCGGCATCTCGACCAGGCGGCTTTAGTGTTTCGCACGCTCGGCGCGAAGCGCCATCTCGATGAGGTCGAAGAAGCGCGAGCGTTGCTCGCACACGTGCTGCCGAGCGACATTGTCGTCTCACCGGCGGATGCTGACGATGCCGTCGTCCGGCGGCTGATCGATGCATCGGTGCTCCCCGACCTGCTGGCGCGCGAGACTGCCACTGCCGTTCTCGAAGCGACCGAAGCGGACGCCGCAGTGATCTTTGTCGTACCGTCGGCCGGCGAGGTGCGCGTCGTGGCCATGGCCGGATGCGATGCCGCCGTGGCACGCGCGCTTGCGCGCGCCGCTGCGCAAGGCAACAGCGCGTACGGCGAGGGGCTCCTCCTCACTGAGCCACTCGGACGGGGTCACGACGGCCCCCGGCACTGCACAGTGGTCGCGGCTCAGCGCCTGACGGAGAGCACCATGCGCCGCTTCCGCATGTTCGGCGCGGTCGCCAAACAGGGATTTGAGTTGTGCGGCGCGCGCGAGCGCCGCGGCCAGCCGGTCGAACAGAGCAACGAGCGACCGCTCGAGCCGCTGCTGCCCGGTTTCATCTGCGCGAGCGCAGCGATGAACAAGGTAGCCGACCAGATCCAGCGGGTCCAGGGCCACGATTTGACGGTACTCATCACCGGTGAGAGCGGCACCGGCAAAGACCTCGTCGCGCGCGCGATCCACGTGGGATCGCCACGCTGCACGGCCATGTTCCTCCCCTACAACTGCACAACGACGCAGCGTGATCTCGCGGACAGCCAGTTGTTCGGCCACCGGCGCGGGAGTTTCACGGGGGCGACCACCGATCAACAGGGCCTCATTCGCACCGCAGCGGGTGGAACGCTCTTCCTCGACGAGATCGGCGATCTTTCACTCGATATCCAGCCGAAGCTGCTCCGCTTTCTCGAGCAAGGCGAAGTGATGCCGGTTGGCGAAACCCGCCCGCAAGGCGTCGACGTCCGCGTCCTCGCAGCGACCAACGCGGACCTCGAACAGCGCGTGCACGAAGGGAGGTTCCGCGAGGACCTCTACTATCGTCTCTGCGTGATTCGGATCTACGTGCCACCACTGCGCGAACGCCGTGAGGAAATCCCGCATCTCAGCACGTACTTTCTCCGCGAAGCGTGCGAGCGCCTTGGGAAGCCCGATGTGCATCTGAGTTCGGTCACGCTCGATCTGTTCGATCGGTACTGGTGGCCTGGCAACGTTCGCCAGCTGCGCAACGAGGTGCAGCGCGCGGTCGCCATGAGCCCTCCGGGCGGCACCATCGAGCCCGACCAGCTATCGCCGGATTTGACCGCGCCGCCTCCGTCCGCCGTCGGCTCGGGGTCTACGAGCGCGTCCGGCCGGTCCTCCACACCGCGCAACCTAGCGACGGCGGTCGAAGATGTCGAGCGCGATATCATCGGCACGACTCTCCAGCGCACGAGCGGAAATATCTCGGAAACCGCACGCGTGCTAGGACTTACCAGACGTGGACTCTATATGAAAATGCGGCGCTTAGGACTTGATGGCGTGAGTGCGGATACGTAGTAACCATGTATACAGGTATATGGATAGTGACTATCCATACGAGCGTACGTAGTAGCAAAGACTAGATGGGCCTGACTACGATTTTGCCAATCTTTTCAGAGTTATTCGGCGCGTGCAAAGGGCGGGCTGACAACAGCGACATGGGCCTCGACATTGATACGTCCCCAGCACAACGCATTTCAGCAGGGGGCCCAGGGTGATTCAAGCTGCCGCGACCTCAACGAGACAGTCCTCAACGAGACAGTCTGCTGATCAACATCACCGCATCGGAGCCCGCCGCAAGGTGCGCGTTCCCGGCCGTCTCACGTGGCGCGATTCCACGGGCACTCTTCGTTTCGTGTCGGTGGTGACCTGCGACGTCAGCGACCTCGATGCGTTCGTGGAATGCCAGGTGCCAGCGTCGATTCCTCTCTATCGCCTCGTGCACTTCCAGGTCGAGCGCGGGGCGCGTGAGTGCACGGAGCTCCCGGCCGCGCTCCGCAGCGGCAAGGTGCTGTCAGCGGTCTATCGCGTCGGCGCGTATCGGGCGGCAACCGGGACGCCCCACGGTTACGCGCTGCGGCTGCTGGTCGAGCCAAGCCGCGCGGCAGCAGCGCAAACCATGGCGCTCGCGAACTAGGAGCTACCCTTCTTCCTCCAGTAACGCGCAAGGCCCTGCCACGACACTTCAAATGGCGCACCGACGCGGTGCGGCGGAATCTGATCCGATGTGCGCCCGGCCGCGTCAATCCTCCCGCCGGTCGCGCCAAGCGTGACGATGTTCGAAGCAGGAACGGCCGCGACCTCTCCCCACAACTGCTCCATCTGATCGCCGTACAACCGCGTCGCGCTCTCGACGAGCTTCGTCGGATCGATCAGGTGAGGCGTACCGCGATCGTGGACGAAGACCTTCAGGCGCGGATACTGGCGAACCAGCGTCCCCGTCGCGCCGGGGTGATCGAGATGCACATGTGTCAACGCAGGATATGAGTCAGGTCGCTGAAACGCATGCCCTGCGCGTTGAGGCCGAGCTCGAGCGTCTCGAGGCATGACGCAGCACCGGGATCGATGAGTGCCACGCCGGCCGGGTCGCTGACGACGGCGGTCGCGATCACGTGGGGGCTGCCGCGGAATTTCAGGTCGATCCAGGAGAGGCCTGGCGCAAGGACGGACCGGCGAAGCGAGGCATTATACTGAGTCACCCTGACACCCAACTCTCGGCTCCCATCTCCCAGGGCTCCTTGGGATTTGGGGTGGGATTTGGGATTTGGGATTTTCTTATGGTCCGGTCCCAGAAGCTCGTCGCGTCGCTCGCGCGGCTCGTCGCAGATGCATCGTCACTCGACGTCATGCTCTCGCGGGTGGCGGTGTTGCTGCGTGAAGCGATTCCGTTCGAGCGGCTCCACGTGCTGCGACTCGACCGCACCGAGTCAGTGACGCTGTACATCGTCCGCGCGTCAGGTGAGCTTGAAGTGACAGGCCACCTGATCGGCAACGCCGGCGCGGCCGCCGCTGATCCGCAAGACGAAACCGAGCGGTCGAAGGTCATCTGCACCGTCAGGCAGGGCACGCGTGTGCAGGGCGCCGTCTGGCTGACGTCGAGTGAGGCGGATGCGTTCAGCGATGAACATCGGGAGTTGCTCGAAGCGGTCTGCGACGTCGTCACGCTCGCGCTGTACCACGACACGATTCGGACGCGGGAGTCGCGCCGGCGGGAACGAATCGACGCGCTGGTCCGCCTGCTCCACACCGTCGCCGAGTCACTAGACATCCGGCAGGTCTTCCCGCAGATGTCGGACGTCATTCGGGACGCGCTCCCTCACGACGTCCTCGCCTTGACCTCCTGGGCCGAAGATGGCCTGTCGTTCCGCGTCTACGCGATGGCCGGCGCGGACGTGCCTGACGAGGCGTTCTGGGCGCCGACACTCTTGACACCGAACGATCGACTCCTGCTCCACCGTAACTCGTACGTCATCCACGACGTCAACAGCGAGATTGCCGCGGAAACGGTTCGCGGCCGCCTGTTGAGAACGGTGGGCGCACGCTCGGCGCTTCGCGTGGCGATCCCGCTCGGCAGCGACGTGTTCGGATCGCTCTTCTTCCTGGCGCGCGATCCTGGACGTTTCTCCGACGAGGATGTCGACTTCGCGCGGCGCGTTGCGGATCACCTCGCGCTGGCGCTCTCCCATCAGCGGCTCGCTGAAGCGGCGCGCCGTGACGCCGCGGCGCGCGAGACGGCGGCACGACTCGAAGCGCAGGTGGCCACGCTGACCCGCGAGCTCGAGGCGCGCACCGGCCATCGTCGCGTGGTTGGTCGTTCACGCCTGTGGCAGGACGTACTGGCGCAGGCGGCCCGCGTGGCGCAGACCGAGACCACCGTGCTGCTGACGGGTGAATCGGGAACCGGCAAGGAAGTGATCGCGCGCTTCCTTCACCACGGGTCGCGGCGAAGCGACGGGCCGTTCATCGCGATCAACTGCGCGGCGCTGCCGGATCAACTCCTCGAGTCGGAGCTGTTCGGCCACGAGCGCGGTGCATTTACCGGCGCAGTATCGGCGAAGCCGGGACGAATCGAACAGGCCAACGGAGGCGTGCTGTTCCTCGACGAGGTCGGTGAGATGGCGCCGGCGGTCCAGGCGAAGCTGCTGCGCGTGCTCGAGGAGCGCGAGTTCCTCCGCCTGGGCGGCACGCGTCTTCAGCGAGCCGACATTCGTGTGATTGCCGCAACCAACCGCGACCTGCATGCGGCCATGAAACGTGGCGAGTTCCGCGAAGACCTGTATTACCGACTGGGCGTATTCGAGATCGCCCTGCCGCCCCTGCGCGAGCGCGTGGATGACGTGCTGGAGCTTGCGGACATGTTCCTGAGCGAGATCGGCGAGACCGTCGGGCGGCCGGCGGCGGGCATCGAGCGCGATGCGAAAAGTCATCTCCTGTCGTATCCGTGGCCCGGCAACGTGCGCGAACTGCGCAACGCGATCGAGCGGGCCGTGATCCTTGCCGATGGCGGCTATATCCGCAGCGAACACCTGCCGGTCAGCGCGACGCGGAAACCTGCTGCGCCTGCCGACGGTTCGACGAGCGTGCCCCTGCCCGCTGGCGGCGTGAACTTGGATGCCATCGAGCGTTCGCTGGTGATCAAAGCGCTTGCGCAGGCGCGCCACAACAAGACGCGCGCCGCCAAGCTGCTCGGCCTCACGCGTGCGCAGCTCTATTCGCGCATCGAAAAGTACGGACTCGCCGAGACGGAATCGTAGGCTCTGCATCGTGTCGCCTTCCCTGCGTCGCGCCCTTTTCACCGGCGGCGCCATCGTCTTCTTTGTCGCGCTCGCAGGAGCCACGTATCAAGGCGTCGCGACCGCGCTCGAACGCCGGCAGTTCCCCCATCCCGGACGGCTGGTGGATGTTGGCGGACATCAGCTGCACATCTATTGCGAAGGGAACGGCGCGCCCACGGTGGTCCTGGAAGCGCCCGCGACGGCGATGTCGTCGGCGTGGGCGTGGGTGCAGGCGGACGTCGCGAAAATAACCCGCGTCTGCAGCTACGACCGCGCGGGTCTCGGCTGGAGCGAGGCGGGCGACGCGCCGTTCACGCCGGAGGCGGTGCCGACCGAGCTGAACGCGCTGTTGCATGGCGCGGAGGAACATGCGCCGTACCTGCTTGCAGGCGCGGAACTCGGGGCCGCGTACGCGTCGCTGTACGCGTCCCGCTACCAGGCCGACACTGTGGCGCTCGTCCTCGTCGATCCGCCAGACCCGTTTGGCAGCAACCGGCGTTCGACGGCAGCTACCAGGTTCCTCATGGTGTCGCCATGGCTGGCCAGAACCGGAGTGCTTCGCGCGACGCGCACGCTGACCAACAGCGCAGCCGGCCTGCCGCAGCCGGCCGCCGGTGCTCTCAAGGCATTTCTTAATCGACCAGATCATCTGACCCGCGCCGCCCGTGAGTTGTCACGCTGGGGCGACACAGTGGCGATGGCAGACGCCGCGCCTCAGAGACAGACGCTGCCTGTAACTCAGGTGGTGTTGGAAGGCAGCGATCGCGTCGCGCTCTTGGCCGATCGCAAAGACGCACAGGATGTTGCGATGGCGATCTCTCGCGCCGT
>DAIRVG010000095.1:6610-8501 GCA_036802945.1 Vicinamibacterales bacterium | reverse complement strand
GCGCCGATCGCGATCTTCTTGGCGTCGCTCCCTTTCGTCGCCTCCGCCACGTGAGATATGGCCGATGTCTCGATGTCGACGCTCTCGCCGCCGGCACGCACCGCATTGAAGCGGTAAGCGACGCGCGCGCGCCCCTTCACTCGTCCCGAGCGCTCGACCCCGGTCACCACGCCCATCACTTCACTGCCCGCGGGTAGCACTACACGCCCGTCAATGGTGACGGGAGCCCGAAGCTCGGCGCTCACGGGCTGCTCGACGGTGCTCGTATCGGAGCCCACAGCCGACTTCAGCTCAAGGTGCAGCGTCGTGCCGGCCGGGATGGTCACTTCGACGAAGCGCGGCGACACCGCCGCTGAGATGGGCGCCGTTGACGCAGACGCGCCTGCCGCATCCGTCGTGCCCGCGCCGTCGGTGGTCAGGCTGTTTTCGGACGTCTTCGTACCGCTGCAGGCGACAACACCGACGGTCAATGCGACGACATATACCAATTTCTTCACGTTCTACCCTCCCTCGTTGCAATTTTCGACCTCGACCGTATTGCCCTGCGACACAAATTGCACCGCAACCGACAAAACCGGGTCAAGACCGCAAAAACCTCGAGTTTCATGACAGCACCCTGCGAAAAGCCTGCCGCCTCAGCAAAATCGGGATTCGGGATTCGGGATTCGCGTCAGGTTTTACACGGCAATCCCGATCCCGAGTCTCGATTCCCGAGTCCCGAGTTCTGGTAGCTTTGAACCATGCGGAAGATCGTGATCATCCTGACAGCTTTGCTTTCCCTGGCCGGATCGGCCGCCGCGCAGCGGCTGCCGGGCGACGTGGTCCCGGCGCGGTACACGCTCTGGTTCGCGCCCGACCTGCAGAACGCCACGTTCCGCGGTCGCGAAACGATCCAGGTGGATGTGAAGAACCCGACGACCGCCGTGACGCTGAACGCCGCGGAGATTCAATTTGGCGAGGTGACGATCACGGCAGGCGGCCGCATGCAGACCGCAAGCGTGACGCTCAACGAAGAGAACGAGATGGCGACGCTTACCGTGCCGCGCGCGCTGCCGAAAGGCGGCGCCTCGATCCAGATCTCGTACACCGGAATTCTCAATGACAAGCTGCGCGGGTTTTATCTGAGCAAGGCGAACGGCCGTCGCTACGCGGTCAGCCAGATGGAAGCGACCGACGCGCGACGCGCATTCCCCTCGTTTGACGAGCCCGCATACAAAGCGACGTTCGATATCTCGCTGCTGATCGACGACGGCGACACGGCGATTTCGAACGGCGCGCAGGTCTCGGATACACTCGGACCGGAGCCCGGGAAGCATACGGTGAAGTTCGCTCCGACCCTAAAGATGTCGACGTACCTGGTCGCGTTGCTCGTCGGCGATTTCGTCTGCCGCGAAGGCAGTGCCGACGGCGTTCCGATCCGCGTGTGCTCCACGCCGGACAAGCTTCCTCTGACGGCGTTCGCGCTCGAGGCGGCCGAGCACGAAGTGAAGTTCTACAACGAGTACACCGGCATCAAGTACCCGTTTGGCAAGCTCGACATCATCGGCGTTCCCGACTTCGCCGCGGGCGCGATGGAAAACGTCGGAGCGATCACCTTTCGTGAACAGTACCTCTTTGCTGACCCCGTGCGCGCGTCGCTCGGTACGCGCAAGGGGGTGGCGTCCATCATCTCGCACGAAATCGCGCACCAATGGTTCGGCGATCTCGTCACGATGAAGTGGTGGGACGACATCTGGCTGAACGAAGGGTTCGCCACGTGGATGGCGAACAAGCCGCTTGCCGCGTGGCATCCGGAGTGGCGTGTCGAGCTCGACGACGTGGAGGAAACCCAGGCCGCGGTGGCCACGGATGCGCTCCGATCGACGCGTGCGATCCGGACCAGGGTTGAGAC
>DAIRVG010000095.1:0-6510 GCA_036802945.1 Vicinamibacterales bacterium | reverse complement strand
TCAGACAGCGTCACTCTCCAGCTGCGCAGCGACTGTCTTCGCGAATCCGAACGGCCGCGGATACTACCTGTCTGAATATTCTCCCGAAGCGGTGCGGGCGCTTGGAAGCACGGCGCGGACGACGCTGGTTCCGCCGGAGCGGTTGAACCTGCTTGGCGATGCATGGTGGATGGTCCGCTCCGGCCGGAACGACGTCGGTGTCTATCTCGACCTGGCTTCGTCTCTTGCCGGAGACGACGTGGCGCCCGTCACACAGCAGATCGGCGGCGCCCTCGCCTTCACAGGCGAGTACATCGTGAAGCCGGCGGAGTTGCCGCGCTTCCAGGACTGGCTTCGCGAGCGGTTCACGCCTGGGCTGAACGCGCTCGGCTTGCAGGGCAACGCGGGCGACGGCGACGAGATGCAGGCGCGGCGCGCGGCGCTGCTTTCGTTGATCGGCGTCACCGGCAACTCGACAGACGTGCAACAGCAGGCCCGTGCGCTCGCGCTGAAGTACGTCGACGACCGGCAGTCCCTGCCCGCCACGCTCGCGTCGACCGTGCTGAATGTGGCGGCGCTCGGCGGCGACACGATGCTCTACGACCTCTATCTCGCGCAGCTCCCGAAGCTCTCCGGGCAGCCCGAGGAGTACTACCGCTTCTTCAGTGCTTTGACCTGGTTCCACGATCCCGCGCTCGTGCAGCGCACGCTGGAGTTCGCCGTGTCGCCGGCTGTGCGCACCCAGGATACGGGGCAATTGATCGGCGGCCTGCTGGCGCGCCCGTGGTCTCGCGAGGCGGCGTGGACGTTCGTCAGGACCCGGTGGGATACGCTGACGCAGCTGCTCGGCACGTTCCAGGGGATTCCCGGCATCGTCCGGACGCTCGGCAGCTTCTGTTCGCGCGAGAGAGCCGCCGAGATCAGAGAGTTCTTTGCCGCCCATCCTGTGCCCGCCGTCGAACGCACGCTCCGCCAGTCGATCGAGCGCATCGAGAATTGCGCGGCGGTGGCCGAACGTCAGTCGCCCGCAATGTCGATGTGGCTCGCATCAGCGACGCGGTGATCGAGATTGAATCTCAGGGCGCCGAGAATCATTCTCACTGGGATCGTGCCTGCGGCGTCGGCGCAGGAAGGTGGCAGCGATCGGTTTTACGTACATGAGGCCCATGGGGGAACGGCGCGATCGCGATAGGTCGTATGTGTGGACGGCCGGTGTCCTGGCCGCCTCGGCACCTTTGCTGATCACGCTGTGTCTGACCCTGTGGCACACACCGTATCCGGTCAACGAAGCCGTTGCGCTGTTCGAGGACGTCGAGAAGAAGCCGCCTGCAGACTTTCTGATTCCGGACACCTCGTATTACAGACCCCTGTTCCAACTGACGTTGATGGGCATCTGGCGAAATACGGAATCTCTCGAGGCCAGGCTTGCCTGGATCAAGTTGGTCCACATCAGTCCGGTCCTGCTCCTCGTCATCCTGTTCATCTGGTATCTTCGACCACGGACATTTCTTGACGCCGCGGTCGCGGCTGTCGCCGTCGCGGTCCTGGTTGCCAGTCCAGGGTTTCGCGACAACCTCGAAATACCCTTGAGCTACACGGCGATGGCCATGCCGATCGCATTGCTGGTGTGGATGCTGGTCAACACCGGGCCGCGAGCGTGGCACACGGCGGTCATCGTCGCGCTTACGTTGATTGCCATCGGTTTCAAGGAACAGGGACTCGTGCTTGTTCCCCTCGTTGTCGTGGCGTGGTGGACCCGTGCTCCCGGCGCAAGCCGCGCGCTGGTTGTCACTCTCGCCACGATCGCCATCGCGTACGTCGCGTTTCGCCTCCATTGGCGAGGCAAATGGCCCGTGTTTGAACAGTCAATGGGACTTGGCTTCAGCGTGTTGGAGGCCGACGAGGCCGCCGCTCGCTTCGGCGCGTTTCCTTTCTGGATGTACGCGTACAACAGCGCCAGCACGATCGCGAACGTCTTGTTCTCGGAACCCACGAGTGGGCTCTTCTTCATCACGCGCAACCTCAGGTACGGGAACCTCCAGGCCTGGGAGGTCGTTCAACTGGGGTCGTCGGCGGCGTTGACAGGCGTGATCGCCTGGTGGGGCATTCGCTCATTGAGGAGCGCCGCACAGGGCCTCTGGTCAACCGAGTCGCGGACCTTCCTCGCCATGCTTGTGGCGTTGCTATCGTGCGGCATCCTGAGCTTCAACTACTCGCGCGATCGACTGGGAGGCATGGTCGTGGTGTTTTACGCGCTGGCGGCATTTTTCGCCCTGCGCGCGGCAGCGGGACAAATAGTGGCGGCGCGGCGACCGCGATTCATCCTGGCCGCTCTGGCGCTAGCGATACTCGCCGGCGCGTGGCACGTGCGAGCGGTCGGAATCCTCGAGTCGGTCCGCCGCACCTCCGACGCAAACCAGGTCGGATGGCTCGTTCAGCTTGCGCAACGACGAATGGAATTCGCCGATCGCCCCGAGTACCTGCAGATCATGGAGGCCATGATCGATCAAGGTACCGATCAGGCGGTGCCTCGCCCGACGCGCTACCCTCGTTGGATAGCGCTTACGCTGGGGCCGCGATGACGACGAATCAGACCCTGCCAATGGATCGTCGAACCCGTTTTGTCGCGGCGCTGATAACAACGCCCGCGGTGCTCGCCGCACTTGCTGTCCTGGTCATCGACGTCTGGCGATTCCAAAGCCCGAATGCTGCATTGCTCACCGCTCCATTTGCCTATTCCCTCGCGGACGCCATCGCGGCCGACAATGTGCAGGAAGCGTACACGTTCATTCGGGCGGGACAGGATCCAAACGAGCTGATTGCGGTTCGCCACCCCGTGCTCACAGACGGGCGCCCGGTGCTCGTGTCGCCATTGCTCTGGGCTGTCGCAACGCAGAAGCGGAATGTCCTCCTGATGTTGCTCGGGCATGGCGCGCGGATGGATCGGGCCATGGACAGATCGGCAGGGTGTTTGGCGGATGCGCTCGGAGACGCGAACATCGCCAGTCTACTGAGGGCCTACGAGGATGCGGTACCCCGCGAGGGGTGTCAGGCACGAAACGCCAGCGCGCCGCTCCTTTCACTGATCGAGAAGGCAGGCTCGGCCAAGTAGACGGCATCGCCGATCCGCAGGGTTACACCAAATACAACCGCAAGACCTGTAACGGGATCAATGATTCCGCCGAGCGCGGAGATCTGATTGCGCATCTCGAACACAGCGAGCGCTGTAGAGCCCGCCACCGTCCAGCTTCAGCGACGCAAGATCTTCATCTACACTGCGATCGTGCCCCCCGCACGACGCAAGACGACGATTCTGATCGTCGAAGATGATGCCGCACTTCGCACGTTCTACCGCAGCGTGCTGACGCTCGAGGGGTATGCGGTCATCACGGCCGAAGATGGTATCAATGCCCTGGAACGACTCGAAGAACAGCCGGTGGGTGCTGTGATTCTCGACTTGGGCCTGCCGCGGCTGCGCGGCGAAGACGTCGGCCGGGAGATGGCTGCTCACCACACCGCCCGCAACATTCCGATCGTCGTCGTCACCGGCAGCGATACCGCCAACCTCAATCTCGACGACTTCGCGTGCGTGCTTACGAAGCCGGTGACCGCGGAGGCGTTGATCAGAGCGGTGCATAACTGCTTGCGGCACGCGTAGGGAGAAAATCCCAAACCCCAAATCCCAAATCCCAACTGGGCACCCGCTCAACGGGTCGCCCCGTACCGAGGCGGTCGGCGAGGGCGCGATGGCGGTCACATTTGTGCACCGCTACCTTGAAAACGGGTCGTCGCTGGACGGTAACCGAGCCGGTTAGTTGCTGGAGGGCGATGACTGCAAGTCAACCGAGGTGAGTACGCGCTGGTTCGCGACCACGCGTACCGCGGACGACCACCTCTCGTAGCCATCCAATTCAAGGCGCACGACGCGCGATCCCACGGGGACGTCCATCAGAAGAAGCGGGGTTGTGCCGACAGGAACACCATTGATGAGGACCCGCGCACCCTTCGGAGCAGAATCCACGGCAAGCGATCCGGAGTATCTCGCCGCCTTCGGCGATGCTGCGCGCTGTCCAGACGGCGCGTTTTGCGGCGACGGCGACTGGGCTTGCGAGGATGATACGGCAGACGTCTGATCTGGTTTTCTCCCGCCGGCCGTACCCACCGTCTGTTCGGTTCCTGCCCCGACTGAACGCGCGTTCGCCGGCGGCGGGACGGAAGGAACAAGAGTTACGCTCAGGGCCGATGAAGCAGGCTGCGACAGCGCGGGCAGCCCGGGCGCGGGCGTCGTCGCGCCAGGAATCGACAGCACCGGCAGGTACAGCGTGACGACCACTCCCGTCGCAAGACCATAGCCATATGGAATGAGCGCGCGCGAGCTCTGGAACGTGCGTCGCGACGTGAACGCGGATCCTCGCATTACGATCGCGTTCAGCGTCGCCCGCGCGAAGGACAGCCCCAGCCTCAAGCGTCGATTCATCGAGTGGCTGCGCACACGCACTGCCACGACGAGTGAGCCCGCTAATTCGTAGAAGCCGACCTTTACTTCATAGAGGCCGCTCTTCATTTGGTAGAGGCCGACCTTCAGGTCGGCCTGACAGGTCGACAGCCACGTCAGACACTGACGCCGTTCCCGTGCAACCTCGCTCTTGGACGCGGATCCTCGCATCACCATCGCGTTCAGCGTCGCCCGCGCGAAGGACAGCGCCAGCCTCAGGCGCCGACTCATCGCGTGGCTCCGCACACGCACTGCAACGACGAGTGAGCCCGCTAATTCGTAGAAGCCAACCTTTACGTCATAGAGGCCGCTCTTCATTTGGTAGAAGCCGACCTTCAGGTCGGCCTGGCACGCCCACAGCCACGTCAGACACCGACCTCCGTGCCGGGCAGCCTCGCTCGTGAACACGCGCCATGCTCTTGATGCCGGGGATGCCGGTTCGTGTCGGCGGCGATCAGTACGTACCGGACCGACCGGCGTGCGGTCCTCCTCGGCCGAGAACTCAAGGAGTGGATCGCTCTTCGGAAGGGACGCGACACGAACGCTCGACACCTCGGCCTCCGCCGGGAATGCCATCAGGACGTCCTTCTCGGTGGACGATTCGGAGATGATGGCCGACTTGGTCATCGAGGACGTTCGCTGGGAACTGTATGCGACCAATGCTCGCGATGTAAGGCGTTGTAAGTTTTTGATTCGCGTTTACGTAAGGGCAAACGCCTGGAGTGCGATGAAGCAATGTTGATACCTGAGGTTGCTGGTCCGCGACGCGGACCAGAAGGCTGCGCCAGGGGAGACTTGCGACCCTCAGAGGAATGAGAAACTTCAGAGTGATGAGGAACTAGCGGGTTACTTCGGCGGAGTCACCCCCTTGAACCACTTGAAGCCGAGTTTTTTCAGGATGACTACATTTTCGAGGTTCCCCTCGGTACAGGTCTGTTCCCAATACTCCCGCGCATACGGGTCATTGCTTCTGGTGACCGCAGCTGCCGTGGCGGCGGTGACGCCTCCTGTGACGCCTGCGGCGTTAGCTGCCACTGGGGTGCCGGCACGCCTTTTCGGGTAGGTCATCTTCCAGGGTCTGGTATAGATCGTCGGGTCCTCGATCGTGATCTCATAGTCGATCGTATTCGCGTCGACCAACCTCCAGCGCTCCACCAGGCGCGTATTCTCGCTAAGGAAGTTCCCGGCGCTGTCAAACCACGTCAGTCCGTTGAGACCGGTGACCTCGACAACCAGCGTATCGCCCTCCCAGCGCCCACGCGAGTTCCCGAAAAACGACTTCGCGGTCTGGCCCAAATGTGGACGGCCGTCGGTTGGGATCACGCGGTAGGTATTCGCCGTCAACAGGATCACAAAGCCAGGTTTCTGAACGATCTCCTGTCCACCAAACGAGCTGCGCGGCATGCCAACCATGCAAAACGACGCTGGATCGCTGTAAAGCCGTTCGCCTGTCTCGCCGGGCCACCCTCGTGCCAGCCCCGCCCGAATCTCGTTCCGTCTGGCCAGCGCCGACGGCGTGTAAGGGACCTTCCCGTCCGGCGGATCCGAGATATAGCTTTCCTGGGGCGGTGTCGTCACGTCCACGTACCCATGCTCTTCGATGTCGTCATTGCCACCGCCAACGGGACCGCCCCACACACCTTGGAGGTTGGGAACGCCATCCGGTGTCCGCGGTGCCGTGTAGGGCGGGAGCTTCGCCTTCTGCGCCATCCAGGTCCTGGCCTGTGGGAATTTCGGAGTGTCTGGCGAGTAGAAGGCCTGGCCGCTGCCTCGTCCGGGCAGCACCAGGATGAAAAGCACAGCGGTCAGCGCGGTGAAAGCGGCGAAAAACCGATCGCTCATCTGATACCTCATCTCTCGCGGGCGCTACCCGGAACTTTCACGATCTTCAGGGCTGGTCGAAAAACTTGGAACCGGGCCTGTCCCATTCCTGTTCCAGCAGGTACGATCCGCAGTCATATTCCAACAGCTCGATGTCTTTCTCCTGACGCCGGTAGAGAGGCATGCTCATCTTCCAGGGCCGCGTGAACACTTTC
>DAIRVG010000094.1:0-22883 GCA_036802945.1 Vicinamibacterales bacterium | reverse complement strand
GGGGATACGAGCCGTCCGGGATGATGGGGGTGACGATCGCCGCCTGGTCGCGTGGTGACGCGATCTTTCCTCTTGAGGCCGCCACGGTGTGGCTCTTCGCACCCTTCTCGAGCGTCCTCACCTACGAGTTCGCCAAGGCGCTGACGCATCACCCGGGCACGACCAAAGCTGCCCTGTTCGGGTCCGTCGCGAAGCATGCGCGGACGACCAGCTGACATTGGCCGCTGTGAGATGCGGCGTGTCCGAAGCAAAACCGTACATGCCGCGGCTCACAGCGGCAGAGCGTGACTAACTGAATCTGCTTTTCGGGGATCCAAGGCGGCGAGCCCTGCGCGTCAGACGGGATGGTTCATTGTCCGCTCGCTTTCGGCCACGCTGGCAGACCCTGAATACGTGATAATCGCAGCCCTCCATGACACTGATAACCGTGCCGCCTCCTGCTGTCGCACACACCACTGACGTGCTCGGTCATCCGCGCGGACTTGTAACCCTCGCCAGTACCGAACTCTGGGAGCGCATTTCCTTTCACGGGATGCAGGCGTTACTCACGCTCTACATGGCTGACCAACTCCTGCTGCCCGGGCACGTGGAGAAGATTGTCGGCTTCTCGCGTTTCCGCACGGTCGTTGAAAGCGTCACCGGTGCGCTTTCAACGCAGGCTCTCGCGGCACAAATCTTCGGCCTTTACGTAGGGCTGGTGTACTTCACACCCGTATTCGGCGGGTTGGTTGGCGACCGAGTGCTCGGACGACGCAATGCGGTGGCGCTCGGTGCGTTGCTCATGACGGCAGGCCATTTCTGCATGGCGTTTGACCAGTCGTTCCTGCTGGCGTTGCTCCTGCTCATTCTTGGAGCCGGGTGTCTGCGCGGAAATCTCCTGTCTCAGGTCGGACAACTCTATCTGCCCGAGGATCGTCGCCGCGCCGACGGTTTCCAGATTTACTACAGCATGGTCAACACAGGAGCGTTCATCGCTCCATTGATTACCGGTGCGCTCGGCAAGTCCTACGGTTGGCACGTTGGTTTCGGATTTGCCGGATTCGGTATGCTGGCCGGTCTCATCATCTATGTCATCGGACACCGGCACGTGCCTGTTGACGCACCGCGGAAGGTCACAATGGCGGCCACGAGGCTGACCCCGGAAGAGCGCCGCGTCGTCCTCGTTCTGATCCTGCTCCTACCAGCGCTCACGATGTTTTGGATCGCGCAGTCGCAGATCTGGAACGTCTACAACCTGTGGGCGCGCGACCATGTCGACCTCACCATTGCCGGGTGGAGCATGCCGGTGCCGTGGCTTCAATCGATCGATGGTATTGGTGCCGTCGCACTTGTGCCGCCGGTGTTGTTTCTGTGGCGCGGACTGGCGAGGCGCGGGCGAGAGCCCGACGATATCGCGAAACTTGGAGTCGGTTGCCTGCTGTTCGGAGCCTCGGTGGCCTGGCTTGCTTGCGGTCAGCTGGTCGCTCCCACCGGCGGGAGGGTCCCGCTTGCCTGGGCGGTCGGATTCCATTTTCTGTCGGCCATTGGCTACCTTCACGTCCAACCTGTCGCCATCGGCTTGTTTGCGCGTACGGCACCCAAGGCTGTGAACGCCATGATGATCGGCGTTTACTTCCTGTCGATTTTCGTGGGCAGCACGATCAGCGGACGGCTCGGGGGGCTCTATGAGCAATTGTCGCCATTGAACTTCTGGTTGCTCCATGCGGCGATTGTCACCGCCGGGGGCTCCCTGATTCTGCTCGCCGCACGGCCGTTGCGCCGCGAGTTGGCACCCCGCCACCCCGACGCTCGACTAGCCGTTATCGGCAGGGAAACTCCTGCCGCCTGACTCGAGCGATTCACGCTCGATCACACGCAAGGCGTTACAGTTTCAACGGCGGTCCCACGTTCACGTTGGTGAGCGGCGACCCGGAGGTCCCGAGGGTCCACCGGGCCGCGCCCCAGGCGCCAGGAGGATCCTTTCTCTTCAGTGCGACCCGTGCGCACCCCGTGAGAGATCGGTCCCGTCTGGTGCGAATTCCTCACACGAAACTCTTGGGTTCCAGTCGACAAACATGCCGTGAGGGTTATCCTTCCATGCCCAGACGTGCAACTCGTAGAACGCCGGGAGGCCGTAACGATTGGGGCTCCCCACGTATTGAAAATGCTGGCCCATGAGCACTGGTGGTGCTGCATTGTTGGCGTGCCATGCTTCGGCGATAACCAAATACTCGACACCGAGTAGACGCAGCCGGTCTCCTCGCTGTTCGTAGATCAGTAGCTCGGGACGGCTCGCGTCGAGTAGACCATCGCCAATGAGATCACCGTTCGCAAAGTGGATCCCCATCGCGCCCTCCGCCGGCCCGCTGACGCAACTGCCGGTCGAGCTGTAACCTGCCGCCATCGCAAAGTTCACGTCGAAAAAATCCTGTGTCGCCTGGCGTACTTCCAGGACGAGACCGGTGGGTTTATGCGGCCGGTCGTCCGCGCCGGCCAATGCGGCAACGGGGGCCACAGCACACGCGATCCCTGCGAGGCCGATTACCACGAGTCGTTTCGCAGTCATGTGATCCCTCCTTCATGTTGTCCGGAAAAACGAAGCGCCGATGATGCGCTCCCGGATTCTGAGGTGTCAAGGCCCGGGAGCAGCGAGCGAAGAGGTGGCGGGGAAAAGTTCTGGCGAGCGATGCGCCGCGCGGATTCGGTCGTCAGTGCGGCGGATTCACACCGAGCTCTGCTGAAGCATGGGTGATCGGGGTTCTATTCAGGGCTATATTCGTCTCAATGCTTCCACCGGGTCCTCGCGGGCTTCCGATCCTCGGCGTGCTGCCGGCTGTCAGACGCAATCCGACGGCCCTGTTCTTGAGCGCTGCTCGTCGCTTCGGCGAGGTCGTCTACTTGAAGATCGGCCCCCGACGAGGCTACCTCATAACGAACCCCGCAGACGTTCGCCATGTCCTGCAGGACAACGCGCGCAACTATCATAAGAGCCCGCTCTACGACAAGCTGCGGGTGTTGCTCGGCAACGGCCTGCTGACGAGTGAGGATGAATTCTGGCTGCGCCAGCGGCGCATTGCGCAACCCGCCTTTCATCGCCAGCGCATCGCGGCGCTAGCCAGCGTGATGGCCGAAGCGGCAAGAAACGCCGCGGCAGAGTGGCAGACGATCGCGTCAGACGGGCGGCCGGTGGATGTCGCTGAAGAGATGATGCGTCTCACGCGCACCGTCGTACTCCGTGCCCTCCTGGGCGCCGACCTCGGTCCGTTCGCGGCCAAGGTCGACCATGCCTGGACCCTCATCAATCAGCATATCGGCGAGAGCTTCTGGTCGCTCGGGTTCACCGACAGGTTGCCAACCCCTAAGTACCGACGGTTCCAGGCCGCCCGGGCTGTGCTCCAGGGAGCGGTCGATCACGTGATCAGCCAACGCCGGCGCAACCCGTCTGACAGCGCCGACCTGCTTTCAATGCTGTTGTCGGCGCGCGACGAGGACACCGGCGAGGCAATGACAGACGAGCAGCTGCGGGTTGAGGTCATGACGTTTCTGCTGGCGGGTCAGGAGACGACGTCGTTGGCACTGACGTGGACGTGGTATCTGCTGTCGCAGCACGCGGATGCGCAACGGCGACTCGAGGAGGAGATCGACGCTGTGCTCAACGGACGTCCGCCCGAGTACGCCGATCTCGTGAATCTGCCATATACGCGCATGGTGATTGACGAAACCATGCGTCTGTACCCACCTGCGTGGGGCTTCTCGCGGGAGGCTCTGGCCGACGATGAGCTGGGCGGGTTCCATCTACCGCGCGGATGGCTGGTGTTCGTCATCCCTTACGTCCTGCATCGGCTTCCCGCATTCTGGCAGGACCCGGAAGCGTTCGATCCCGACCGCTTCTTGCCGGAACGCAGTTCGGATCGGCCAAAATTTGTGTACCTTCCGTTCGGCGCAGGACCACGACAATGCATCGGCAACCAATTCGCGCTGATTGAAGCCCACCTGGTTGTTGCGACACTCGCGCAAGGCTATCGCCTTCATCTCGTGCCGCGACACAGGGTTGAGCCGTGGCCTCTGATAACGCTTCGTCCGCGGTTCGGCATGCCAATGATCATCGAACGTCGGGCGGCCTGGCATTCGCCTGTAGCCGACCGTGCCCGACCTCTACACGCGTGAGCCGTTCCCTAAGTGCGGATCACGGATGGGCGTGCAGGTCGGCGCCGCACTCGGCCGCGTCCATGTGAATCAGTCCCCATAAGCCGCGTATTGGTGACCGATGCGGAGTCGTATTTCGATCGTCACTGCGGCGTTACTGAGGACCCATCCAACATTTGCGGCCAGTACTGACCAAGCTGCCGTTGGGCTTTCCTTGACCGTCCTATCCGGCGGCAGGACAATTCAATCGTGCGCCGATGTTGTCTCCTCAGCGCAGTCCTCGCTTGCACCGCTACCGCGTGCGGTTCCGACGACCGTGGCATCACGCAGCCAACTCCAACGAGTGCCGCGGCGCCGTCGGTCGTATATTTTGTTCATGACACGCTGAACCCTCCTGACAACCATTCGTCGTTAGCCGTCGCGAATTCGTGGTTGGGCGCTTACTTTCCCGGGTTTACTTCACTTCGACCGTGGGCGTGGGACGATTTCACGAGTGCGACGGCGGCCACGATTCGCACGGTGGCATGGCAAGGGGGCTATTGCATGCCGAAAGGTCCCCTTCTGCCGCCGTCAGTTGGTCCACCGCGCCCAACCTCGAGCAGCTTCCAGGTGTGGTTTGTCCGCGACTCGAACGGACGTCCTGAGTTGTTCAATTACCTGTCCGAATTCATCCTGACATCTGCCGACGCGCATGAGCAGTTCATGTTCGACAGTGTTCGCAGCGACGCCGATTGCGCCTACTACGAGTACGCGGCTGTTCTGCCCACGTCGTTTCCCGTAACGGCGGGAACCCGCTACTGGTTCCTCATCCGTGCCGACATAGGAAACGGTTTAGCTCCTTGGGGCTGGCGCGTTGGTCAGCAGGACAACAGTATTTCGGCGCGAGGAACGCTGAATGGCGGCAACATCTTCACCGTGCTCGGGGACCTGGCGTTCTCTCTTTCCAGCGAATAGCGTGAGCGGAGGCGGAAGCGCTGCTTCACAATTGGCAACCCTGAAGGGGGTGCCCCCACAAACAACGTTCCGGTGAGGACGTCCCTACGTTTCGCCGTGGTGCTATCGCAAGAGCCCGAAGATGTGCTCCGCTCAATCGGATTACTCGGGAGTAGTCGCCAAGTGACGACCGATGGCCCGGCGGCGGTTAAACAGTGCGGCGTTTGTCGGGACCTAGTCCGTCGCTGCTCTCTGGCTGTTCATCGACGCGGAGCGATTTCATCGGCTTTGGCCTCCGCTGGTGAGATGACCTTCGCGTCGAGGGACGAGCGGAGATCCTCCTCGTTCTCATAAGTGCACGGCGGCAAAACCCAAGGGTACCGCCGAAAATGCTCAAACATCGCGTACTCCTCCTGTCCCGCAACAACGAGCGGCTGAATCGGCACAGAGGGCAGGTCGGGCACGATCTGCGACAGTTCCTGCGGGATGCTCTTCGCGTCTGTGATGTCGGCGATGATGAACCGAGACATGCCGGCAAGAATGCGAATCGTCTCGCTCATGTCGCGGCTGGCGGGTTTGTCGAAATCGAAGAGCACGGGGACCCAACCGCGCTGGCGGAGTTCAGTCCGGATCATGTCAAGCACAGCCTTGCGCGCTGGGGTGAATCGGCCCAGGACAAGCACGACCTTGGATGTAATAGTGTCGATGACATCTCGCAGGCGCTGGTTCCGCAGCATCAAGTAGAGAAATTGGGCAACGTCGAGCCGATCGACCCGGATGACGGGCTCTCCAAAACCAGTAATGATCATGTTGGTTTGGATTGCATCTTCTGAGTCGACGCCCCATACCGACAGTCCAAAGATCCAGCATCCGTCGAGATTCGTGCGCGTGAGGGTGCTTTTGATGAGCGACGCGTGCAGAAGGTTGGCCCCAGAAAGGTTCGCGTCAGTCAGGTCCGTGTAAGTCATCTCCGCCGAGCCGAGCTTGGCACCAGGCAGGTTTGCATTCGTGAAATCTGCCCACGTAAGGTCGGCACGAATGAGGTTGGCAGCGGAGAGGTCGGCCCGCCAAAGTCGCGCCGCGTGAAGTCGCGCGTTCTCAAGTGTCGCGTTCGAGAGACTTGCGTCAGTCAAGTCCGCATCGCCAAGGTCTGTGTAGCTGAGATCCGCGCCGGAGAGATTCGCGCCGCTTAGGTCCGTTCCGCTGAAGTTGCCGCGCGTCAGTGTCGCGCTCGACAGTTCAGCGGAACGGAGGTCGAAGAATCCCCACCTCAGGCGGGTTTCTCTGGTCCACTCGATCCAGTCATCTTCTTGTTTCAGTCGCCAACGGTTCCACGCGGTCACTCCACGTCTCAAAATCGCAACGTGCTTCGCGTTTGCCATGGTTCGCTATCCTTGTCGTGGTTTCGCACCACCAGGAGACTGGCCGGCGTTCGTGTCTCCGGGGATTTCGATTCCGACATCGGCGACTGCCGCTGCGGGGCGTCTTGACACGGCAACGTGCCAACAGTCGGTGTATGGTAGACCGAAGGGAGCTATATTCTGGCTTCCATAGTTGACGCGTCGACTCAAGAAAGTGCCAGCGGCTACACCGAGGTCGGCGATGCCGTTCCGATGTGAATATTCGAGACGACTAACCTCCGCAATCAACTCCTCATAAGTCGCGAAATGACGACCGATGGCCGTCGCGGGTTTAGGAAACAGTGCGGCGTTTTTCAGTAGCCATTGGCGAGGGCGCTGAATATCCCGTGCGTTAGGAGGGACTTGGAGGCTCTTCGCGGCGAACGTTGCCGCTCTCCTGCGGCACGCGCGTAAACGATAGTACCGAGTGCGAAGGCGGCGCGTGAGCGGGCCTCGGTGCCGTCAGGTGCAGTGGCGTGATTGCCGCCCGGTCCTAGGAGCTCTGTCAAGATCCGCGGCGCCCGGAGAAGCCTGACCGCTTGCGTACGTCGCCCGGCGGTCGGATGGCCCCTTGATCGCCGCGCCGGCGGCCGAGTACGAGGCGGAGGGATCGCCTTCAGCAGAATCGCAGCCGGTATTCGCGCGGCGTCACGCCCAGGTTTCGGTCGAAGGCCAGCCGCATTCCGTCCGTGGTGCTGTAACCGCACGCGTGGGCAATCTCGCCGACGGGCATCGTCGACTGTTCGAGGTATCGGCGCGCGCTTTCGAGCCTCGACAACTCGACGAACTTCCCCGGAGTCATGCCGATCTCGCGTGCAAAGACGCGCGTGAAGTTGCGGGGGCTCATACCGGCGAGCTCGCCGAGGCGCTCGACCGTCAGGTCGGAGCCCGGGTTCTTCGCGATATGGGAGACGACATCGCGGATTCTCTCGTCGTCCGTCATCAGCCCGGTCAGTTGCACGCTGAATTGAGACTGATTCGCGGGCCGCCTGAGGAACATCACCATGCCCTGCGCGACGCGCAAGGCGAGCTCGGAGCCGAAGTCCTCCTCGACCAGCGCGAGCATCAAGTCGAGAATCGACGTGGCGCCGGCCGAGGTGTACAGGTTGCCGTCCTTGACGTAGATGGGTTCGCTGTCGAGGATGACGTCGGGATAACGGCGACGAAAGTCCTTGTCCGCCGCCCAGTGCGTCGCGGCCCTTCGCCCGTCGAGCAGGCCCGCTTCCGCGAGCACGTAGGTTCCGACGCAGGCGGTGACCACGCGCCTCGCATCTTTCGAAATGCGTCGAATCCAGGCGATGAAACGCCGGTCCCGAAGACACTTCCCCTCGTAGTCGACGGCCTGGAACACGACCGTGTCGACGTCGCCTCGGATGGCGTAGCAGGGCTTGTCGACGACGATTCTGAGGCCCTCGGCCTCGAACACGGTCCCGGGCTGGTTGCTGACGACCTCGTAGTCGTACACCAGGTCGGGTCGACCGGACGTTTCGAGAAAGAAGTTCGCTTCGCGCAGCACGGCGATCGGTCCGATGAGATCGAACGGATCGCCGTCGGGCATCGTCACCAGGACGAACCGCCGCTTGCCTCCATCCCGTGGAGCCGCGCGGAGGGACTCGACCCTGGGAACGTCGAACGCGAGCATCGCAGACCTCCCCATGAACCCGACCGAGCCCCGAGTTTGGCAGTATATTTCGTTTCTCTGTCATTGTGCCAGGCGAGGGCCGGTCGCATGATGTAACCCGAGATCCGAGGTGGGCAGATCCGGCGCAGCCAGCGGAACACCGAGGGAGGCCAGCATGGAAACCGCAGTCAGAACGACCGTCGACGAGGTGCTGGGTCGCGTCGCTGAGCTCGAGCCGATGATCCGCGCGGCGTCCGCCGAGGCGGAGATCGAGCGGCGGCTCTCGGCCCACGTGGCCGAGGCGCTGCGAGACGCGGGGTGCTACCACCTGTTCCGGCCGCGTAGCCGGGGCGGCCTGTCGTGAGGGGGAGGCGTTACGTAACCGCGAGACGGCCCTAATGTTTCCTATCGTCCGATATGAAGAGCTACGACGAACTCTCTGCGATCGTGAAGTCGATCGAACCCGTCCTGCGTGAGAACGCGGCCGAGGCCGAAGCGAAGTGCGATCTTCCCAAGGCCGCAGTGGACGCGGTCCGGAAAGCTGGCCTGTTCAAGTTGTGGGTGCCTGAGAGCCTGGGTGGCTGGCAGGTCGATCCGGTTACCTCGTTTCGCGTCTTCGAAGACATCAGTGCGATTGACAGCGCTGCGGGCTGGCTCGTTCAGATGAGTGCCAGCATCAGTGGCCTCGGACTGTTCCTCGGTGACCGAGCCGTCGAGGAGATGTACAAGGGCGGCAACAACATCTTCGCCGACGCGTTCAGCCCTCCGGGCCAATCCGTGCCGGCCAACGGTGGCTACAAGCTCACCGGTCAGTTCCCCTTTGCCAGCAACTGCAAGCACGCGGACTGGTTCATGGCGCTCGGTGTGGTCATGGCGGGGAACGAGCCCAAGACCGTCGACGGTATGCCCGTGGTGAAGATCCACGCTTTCCCCATGAAGGAAGCGCAGATCGTCGAGAACTGGGACACCCTGGGAATGCGGGGGACCGGGAGCCACGATGTCAAGGCAACCAATCTCTTCGTTCCCGAGCATCGCACGGCGAACATGGCGCCCGTGACGAAGGCGGCCAACAAGTTCTGGGCCGACTCTTTCACAAATATGACGGTTTGGCACATCGTCGCGGGCGTCGGGATGAACTCAATCGGCATCGCCCGCGCCGCCATGGATGCGTTCATCGACATGGCCAAGGCGAAGACGCCCGCCTACCAGACCGCCACGGTCAACACGCAGACCCTGGCACACTATCGCCTGGGCCAAGCCAAGGCGATCCTGGGCGGCGCCCGCGCGTACATGTACGAGACCATGAGCAGGGTGTGGGAGTCTGCGAAAGCCGGCAATTTCATCACCATGAATCAGAAGGGTGACCTGCAGCTAGCCGGCACCTACGCCATGAGGGCGGCGTGCGATGCCATCGAGCTGCTCGCTGACAGCGCCGGCGGCAACGCCATAAGGCAGTCGGCGCGGTTCAATCGCCACGTTCGCGACCTTCGCACGCTCACGCAGCATGCGTATGTGTCCGCGGATCGCTACGAAGACGTGGGAGCTATCGCTCTCGGTCAGCCGCCCCGTTGGGGCTTCCTCCACATGTAGTTGTGCTCGCCCTCGGCTCCAGCTCCTTCGGCGGCGGCCTCGCGCGATGCGGCCGCGGTCCTACGGCCGAAGGAGCGGATGCCAGATGGAGACCACGTTGTTTAACCTCGGCCGATGCCAGCGAGGCTTGCGTCCCATCGGAAAGACAACCTCGATGCTGTCGACCTGGGTATCCTGTCCCGGGCCGAAGGCCGCGATCGGGGGGCTACTGGACACGTAGCCGCTGCCGGCCTGGATCGTCGCTACCTGCCGGTCTCTCCGGTCGTCACCGTGATTCTCGCGCCCGGGGCGGCATGGAGTGGAAGCACCGC
Source organism: Vicinamibacterales bacterium (assembly GCA_036802945.1). GTDB lineage: Bacteria > Acidobacteriota > Vicinamibacteria > Vicinamibacterales > UBA2999 > Gp6-AA40. The sequence goes on along the minus strand of DAIRVG010000094.1, from coordinate 12,903 downwards.
GACCTGCACCAGGTGTTCGTGTTGCTGGAGTCGTTGCGAAGAATCTGAATCCCGGCGTCTCGTCTGGCCGGGACGATGTCCAGATCCCCGTCACCATCGACGTCCCCGTAGGTGCTCGCACCAGGTCAAGGTAACGATCAGTCGCCAAGTGACGATCGATGGTCGTCGCGCATTAGGAAACAGTGCGGCGTTTATCGCGGGGAACCGTTGATGCCCGTGTCCACGCCCGTCAAGCTGTGTTCGCGGCGGACCTGTTCTGCGCCATGAATGGCCAAGTCGGTCGAAGTCGAGCGCGCGTGATTGAGGCGAGCGGTTATGGCGTCGCGGCCGTCGCTGGTCCCTTCAGGTACTTGTCGAGGAACGCGATCACCGCCGTATAACCCCTAATCTCGTTCTCCTTTTTCACGAACCCATGCCCTTCGTCGGGAAAGACAACGTACTCGACCGGCACACCGTTTTTCTTGGCCGCCGCGACGATCTCGTCGCTTTCGACCTTGAGCACGCGAGGGTCGTTGGCCCCTTGAAGCACCATCAAAGGTGCTTTGATCTTGTCCGCGTTGAAGAGCGGCGACACGCGATGCAGTCGTTCGCTGTCCACCGTCGGATCCCCCATCTCGGCGTAGAGCGCGTCTTTGAACGAGCCCCACCACGGCGGAATGCTCGTCAGCGTCCGCACCCAGTTCGAAATCCCGAATAGATCGACTCCGACCTTGAAGGCGTTCGGTTGGAGCGTGAGCGCCGCGAGCACCATGTACCCACCGTAGCTGCCACCGACGATACCGATTCTGGCCGCGTCCACGTATCCGGTATCGACGAGCATTCTCTTGCTCGCGACGACGTCGCCCAAGTCGGCTTCGCCATGCTTCTTGTCGTCCATTGCAAAGAAGGTCTTGCCGTACCCGGAACTGCCTCGGTTGTTGATGTCGAACACCACGTAACCGTGGTTGACCAGCGCCTGCGTGAGTGCGACATAGCCAACTTGCGCCTGGCCGCCAGGTCCGCCATGAACAAGTACAACTCCCGGCGCCTTCGCGGCGGCTGACGCCTGATGCGGTTTGTAGAGGACGCCTGGAATCTCGACGTTGTCGTACGACTTGAATCGCACCACTGTCGGCACCATCAGGTCCTCGCGGCGGATGCTGGGGTTGAGCGCGTTTGTCAGGCGAGACGGGGCTGTGGTGATTGGCCCCGCGTACAGCTCGTCAGGCACGCTCCCGTCGCTTGCGTAAAAGGCGATCGCCGCGTCGTCTCGCGAAACGCTGATGCCGCGAACAGTCCCTTGCGGCATTCCTGTCAGCGGCACCGGCGCGAAGGTCGCGGCATCGAGCACACGTCCCGAGTAGCGCGAGTCCTCGTTCACGTAGACGGTGAGGTACTTCCCGGCTCTCGAGTACTCGGCGCCGAGGATGTCCCAGTTCTGCTCGTACACCGGGACCGTCGCGCCCGAGGCGATGTCGTAACTGAACAGCGCCGCGAACTCGCGGGCGCTGTCTGAGGTGAACAGGAGCTTCGAGCCGTCGACGGAAAAGTCGGCCGGCGTGTTACTGACCGTCCCGCTGTGTGCGGTGATGATCTTGGTTGTTTTCGACTGCCGATCGTGCAGATAGATGTCTGTGTCGGTCGTCGTGCGCGGCTTCACAAGGACAAGGAAACGCTTGTCGCGCGACACCGGGCCGAGCTCGTACCCGTCCGTATTTCGATAGAGTTGCGTCCGCTTGTAACCGTCCGCCGCGATCTCGTAAAGGTCGAAGAAACGCTCGTCGCGCTCGTTGGTCGAGATGAAGAACGACTTCTCGTCTCCAGACCATCCTCTGTAATTCGCCTTCAGCTTCGCGCCGGGCGTCAAGTCCCTGATGGAGCCGTCTGTGCTAAGCACGTAGATGTGGGTCAGCTCGTTTCCGCCCTCATCGCTCGAGTAGAGGATGCGCTCGTCGGCGGGGAAGTACGAGAGCGCGAACATCGAGTTTGTGGTCGACTGCGTGAGCGGCTGCGCCGCGCCGCCGCCGGTCGGAACCGCGTAGGCGTTCCAGATTCCCGAGAGGTTCGACGAGACGAGGATTCGCTGCCGATCTGGTGCCCACGAGGCGCCGGAGTACTCGGTGTTCTTGTAGAAGTCTCCAACCGAGTATTGCGTCGGCGTGACCGTCTTCCCGACCGCGGGTTGCGTTCTTGTCGTGGAGTCGGCCGGTGCCGTGCACGCACACGCGAGCGCGATCAGAGCAGCGGTGACGGTGAGGCATGTGATCGTTCGCATTGGGCCCTCGCCGGAGGAACTTATCACAGGCACCATTGTTCTCGGTTGGTCAAGGTTGTTGCCCAAACGCGCGCCGCAGCTCTTCGACCCAGTTCAGCACCACGTTGATTGTGGGAGCTGCGTTCCGGCGAACCGAGATGAGACGACCGTCGGGCGACACATCGTAGTACCCAACATACGGGTCGAGACCATAACGTGCGCCAGGCAGACTGAAGAGCGTGCGCGGAGGCGGGGAGCGAAGTCGGATCGTGCTGCAACGCGACCGCTATAATCGCGTCGCCCTCGCGATAGAAGGGCTGGAGAATCTCATGGAGCGGATCATCGCCGTCTCGGACAAGGACTGGATCACGGATGAAGACCTGCCGTACGAACTGCACGTCGCGCAACTGGACGCGGAAGGGCCATCAACCGAAACCTGCTCGAACGCGCCGTCACGACGTTCGAGCGAAACTTTCTCATCCGCGCGCTCGAGAAATCGGGTTGGAACGTGACGACCACGGCGCGCGTGCTCAGCATCCCCCTGAGTACGCTGAAGTTCAGATGGATCGATATGAGATAGCAGAACGATCGAGCAAATCTCGCGGCGCATAACGTCTTCGTGCCGCCTGTAGTCGGGGCACGCCGTGATGAAATCAATGCCATGTTAAAACCGGAGCGGTAGAGCGCCGTCATCCTTGCCACAGGTTCCCCCCAAGTCACATTGTCCGCCCCTATATTGTTCTTAAACTCCTAAGTAGTCGCCAAGGGACGAGCGATGTCGAGGTCGCAAATCGGTAATCAGTACGGCGTTTTCCGTGAGTCATCGGGGCTGCGCGAGCCGGCTCAGTGACGCAGAGCTGTCAGTGCCTCGGCAACCGACACGAGATTGTGGTCATTGACGGTTCGTACGGCTGCGGACCACTCAGCGTGGACGGAATCGGGATATCTGGCTCCGGCGATGCCACCTGCGATCGAAGCCACCGAGTCGCTATCGCCACCCGTATTTGTCGCTAATAGAATCGCCACTTGAGCAGAGTCCGTGACGGTCGCAAGAGCTAGCGCCAATGGCACGATCGTTAACGAATTGTTCGGAAAGTACGCGGCTGCGAGTTCTGCGGAGTGAATCGCTGGCCACTGTCTGAGCTCGCGAAATATGCCGTCTAGGGCGTCCGCAAACCTGGTCGTTGGCGGATCGGTGTGTTCGCGTTCCGCCATGGCTGCGGCATGCTGTGCGAGGTTGATAATCTCGACTGCCGACCGATCATCAATCGCTGCGGATACCGCAGCAGCGGTTGCCGCGGCGGCCGCGATGGCAAGAACGCCTCCGTGTGTTGAGATCGATGCCTCCCGAGCAGCTGCGACCAGGTCTGTGAGTGGTTCGGGCGGATACAGAATGCCCACCGGAGCGACACGAATAGCCGCTCCACATCCGTCGTGACCTTGAGCAACTCGAGCGGGGTCACCGCTTTCATGGAACTCCCACAGTGACCTGATGCCCGGATGCACGCATTTTCGGCACTTGAGCAGTTCGCGGCCGACGCTTGTGTGTGTGACAGCACCGTCTCGAATGATCGCGTTCGCTACAGCCAGGGTACGCTCGGTGTCGTCGGTCGTTTCGCCCACCAGCCATTCGTGCTTCTTGTTGCCTCGGTACCGCGGAATCGCCGTGCCCAGTGGCCCCTCGAATCCATTGACGCCATTCGGATACCAGCGCAGAACATCGTCGCGGGTTAGGTTCTCGGTCTGCTTGCCGACAGCGTCACCGGTGGCGATGCCGTTCAAGCACGCGAGAACTCGATCCTTCGTTGTTGGTGCCACTGGCGCGAAGATTAGCAGGAAAGATCCCCAACGTCGCCGCTGACACGAGTTGCTCTCGACTAGTCGCGTAGTGACGACCGATGGCCGGCGGCGGTTAAACAGTGCGGCGTTACTCAGGATCCATTTTGGGGGACCACGGGCGCCAGATGGAACCTGAACAGTGCTCTGGCTCAAACACGTGGTGCAGCGAGAGCCGCTGCGTTGTAACGGCTCACCATTCTGAGCGTGTGCGCCAGATTGCTGCGACAATCGTACCGGCCTGGTATTTGATATGGATCCGCTCCATCGGCAGGCGATTGTTCAAGGAGTGCTCGGGACCCTCCTTTTTGTCGTCCTCATTTTCTGGCCGGCCGGCACGTTCGACTACTGGCAAGGCTGGCTGTTCCTGGGGATATTTGCCGCGTCGACCGTCGGCTTCACCGTGTACCTGGCGATCTACGACCGACCGCTTCTCGAGCGTCGGATGAAGGCCGGGCCGCAACATGAGCGAGAGTGGTCCCAGAAAATCATCGTGTCGTTGGTCCTCCTCGCGTTTTTTGCATTGATCGTGCTGCCCGGGCTCGATTACCGAAACGCGTGGTCGCCGGTTGCCCCGTGGGTGTCGATTCTTGGCGATGTGGTGATCCTGCTGTCCTTCCTATTCATCTTCTGGGTGACCTGGGTCAACAGTTTCGCCGCGTCCAACATTCGTGTGGAGAAGGATCAAAAAGTGATCGACAGCGGGCCGTACGCGCACGTGCGTCATCCGATGTACGCCGGCGCCATTTGGCTTTTCGTCGGAATGCCGCTGGCGCTCGGTTCGTGGTGGTCGCTCGGCCTGCTCGTGCCCTTCGTGCCCGTACTCTTGTGGCGGCTTCTCGACGAGGAGAAAATCCTGCAGAGAGACTTGCCTGGGTATACGGAATACATGCGCAGGGTACGCTTTCGTCTGGTTCCGTCCGTGTGGTAGAGACGCGCCTTGCGCATCGTGACCCGAGGGCAAGCCACACGCTCCGTCTCAGAGTCGGATTACCCGCCAGAAGTCGCGTTGTAGTGACCTATCGGGCATCAGCAGTTGGTCGCCAGTGCGGCGTTTGTCGTGACCTAACGGATGGCCAAGCTGCGAGCAGCTCCTTGCGCCTGGCAAGGCTCACCCGGCGAACCGCTTTGCAAGATTGTCTTGGTCGGCCGCTTTAAGTGCGACTGGCGTGAACCATTCGTAGCCCGCCGCGAAGTAGCTCTCCGTGAGGGTCACGAGCGCGTCGTACTGAGTGGAGTTGAGCACCTCGACACGGAAGTTGCTTGGGTCAGGGTGATGATCGAGGCAGCCGTGATAAAGAAAGTCGTCGAAGTGATCGACAGAACTGAAGATCGAATCTGGTAAACCAGTAGATGCGATGACCGGCTGGTTGCTGCTCACGAAGCGATCCCACTCGCGCTTCGCGGCTGCCTTCTGAGGTGACTTGCGGTAGGTCATGGATTGCGTGAGTCGCCTCCATCCTAATGAGTACACCGGTGAGCGTGTGTTTACAGCCAACGACCAGGCGCACCGGCACGATCGAGACGACAACTCAAAGACTGGCGCGATGATAGCATCGGCCGCGCGATCACAACCGCCCGGTGGTTAGCTGCGAGCGGGGCGTGTGGCTGCGGCCGGCCACAGCTAACGTCGTCACGTCGACGTTGTACTTTGAGCAGGACCCGCCAGTCTATCGGGACGTTACGTATCGCGACTAGGACGGCGATCGCGTGATTGGCTGCGAGTCCTAGCAGCCAACGCGTCTTCACAGAGCCAATTCGGCTGGTTACTAACGAGTAGTCGCGTAGTGACGCCCGATGGCCCTCGCGGGTTTGGGAAACAGTGCGGTGTTTATGGGGAGAACGCCGGCGCTCACCCGCGCGCGTCAGCGCGTCGGGGGAAGCGCAGTTAGATTTGCTGTAGCTGCCGGGACAACATCTCTGGCTAGGCGTCGTCGTACGCGAGGGAGGTGGACAACTCGTGGTGGGCGTTGGCCTGGGCGAGCAGCGTTTTGGCCTTGGTCTCGAACGTCTGCACGGCGTCGGCGCCAGCAGCGAAACGGGTCGGCGGCTCCTTGAGTTCGACGAGCTTCACGAGGGCGTCGGCGAGCTTGGCGGGGTCGCCACCTTGCTTCCCATCCATGCTCTTCCAGGCAGCGACGATCTCCTTGGTTTGCTCAGCGTAGTCGTCGATGGTGGGCTGGGCATAGGTGGTCGAGTCGTTGGTGAGCAGCTCGGTGCGGAAGAAACCAGGCTCGACCAGCATCGTGCGGATTCCAAAGGGGGCGATCTCTGGCGTGAGCGACTCCATCCACCCCTCGATGCCGAACTTCGCGGCGGCATACGCGGTGCAGAACATCTGGCCGGCGATGCCTGCGGTCGAGGAGATGGTGAGCAATAGGCCGGAGCGTTGCCTACGCATCACCGGCAAGGCGGCGCGAGTGACATTCATCGGCCCGAACAGCAGCGTCTCGATTTGATTCCGGACCTGTTCGGGACCTAGCTCCTCGAAGAAGCCGGCGAAGAAGTTGCCCGCGTTATTGACCAGGACGTCGAGTCGGCCGAACTTCGCGACGGCGGCCTCGACTGCTGCCTTCGCATCCTGTGCACGGGTGACGTCGAGTTTGATTGTCAGCAGGTTGTCATGGTCGCCTACTGCGGCCGCGACCTTCGCAGCATCGCGCCCGGTGGCGACAACGGAGTGGCCAGCTGCCAAGACAGCTTTGGCGATGTCGACTCCCAAGCCTCGACCAGCGCCGGTGATGAGCCACACCTTCTTTCCAGTCATGGCATATTCCTCATTGGACCTCGAGCGACCACAAGACCGAACGTTGTCCTACAAATCTAACGTTGTGTCAGTACCATGCGACGAACTCTCTAATCGCGTGCTCATACGTCCGCTGGCCGCTGGCGGACGTGAGGCTGTTCAACACGGCCGTCTTGGCTTGTTCCAGGTCGGGAAGGGCCAGCACTCGCTTGGGCGACTTCTTGCGTGTTTTTACTTCGGCATTCGGCGACGGCCTCCTTCACCGTCGCCGACAGCTTCACCGGACCTTCTGTCCTCCGGCGTTTATCGAGACATCGACGCCACCCTCACGCCGAGAAGGACCAGTAGAACGCCAAAGATCCGATTCACGGTCAGTTGTGACCGGTCGATAAATTCACGGATAGTCGGCCGATCGAGCGTGTAGACGAAGAAGAGCCAGAACGATGCGCTTACTAGCATCATGCTCACAATAAGCAGAAGCTTGGCGGTCGCCGATGTCTCGGGGGTAATGACGATCGTGAACACGCCGAGATAGAAAAGCGTGCCTTTCGGGTTGAGGAGATTGTTTACGAATCCCTGAACGAACCATGTTCTGTTGGGCCGCAGACCTTCGACATCGTTTGTGTCGAGTGTCTTGGCACCAGATCGAAAGCTCATGATCCCAAGGTAGATGAGATACGCAGCCGCCGCAAACTTGAACGCGGAAAACGCCAGGATGCTTTGCGATATGAGCAACCCGATGCCGAGCATGCAGTACGTAATGTGGACCAGATTTCCGGACAGAATACCCATCGACGTTTGTAGACCGGCGCGCCGACCACTGACAAATGTGTGGCGCAGGACGAGGACCATATCTGGCCCCGGGGTAACCATTACAAGAAAGGTGATGGAAACGATCACCAATATCTGATCGAGCATATTCCTGTCCTCGCGTAGAGCCCGTAGGGAGAACCGCGTGCTTTGGTTCGTGAGGCTACCCTGCGATCATGCAAGACACTGCTCTGCCACCGAACCAATAGTAGGCCGACCCGCAGAACACTAAACCAAGAAGCAGCGCAAGGGACGGTAGGTCCCGAGTAGTCGCGTAGTGACGCCCGATGGCCCTCGCGGGTTTGGGAAACAGTGCGGTGTTTATCGCGAGTTTAACGATTGCGAACGAGCCGCGCAGCGACAGAAGTCAGCGCCGCGTCGGATCCATTCGCGGGTTAGTTGGCGCGTTCAAGTTTCAAGGTGGTTCTCAGCGTCCCGATTTGTAAAACTAACGCACGCAGAATGCCGCGCGCATTCACTTACTCCTTCGAACAGCCCGGGCCTGACCTTCGACGTTCTGAAAGATTAGCTGGGTCACAGCACCGTTAGCGTCCTTGATGAACTCGATACTCGCGCCGCCTCCGATCAGGACAAAGTGGGTGTCAGAAACTGGCGCAAGCGGCAATCCAATCTTGTCTCCCGGGCGCTGCAGCATCACGCGGTCGCCCACAACGGTGACGACCGCGGCCGTCCCCACGGGAAACCGACCGCCAGCCACGACGTCATATGTTCCTGAGTATGTCGACAGAACACTTAACGGTAACGTGATGGCCGACAACTTCGCGCCCGCACTTAGTGCGGCATCTCGCTCGTTTTCGGTGCACACCTCCTCGAGCAGCTCCGAGTCGGCGACAAACTCAAGGTCCACGGGGATGGCAAGTGGTCTGGCGTACGCCCGTGGGTCATCAATCGTCATTTGGAGCTGCACGTGTCCGAAGTCGCGACGCGTGAATCGCTCTGTCAGGCGCAATTCCTCCGTGTGAGGATGACCAGTGAGATCGAGCCAGGTCTTATCGTTGAAGCCCGCGCTCTCGACAACCAGCGTGTCCCCCTCCCAGTGTCCGACCGAATAGCCCATCCACGTCGGATTCGGATCCTGGGGAAGCGTGCGGCCGTCCATAAAGATCTGTCTGTCCAGAACACGCGACTCGTACAGCATGACGATCAAACTTGGCGTCTGAACAATCTTCACCATCTCCCACATGGCTCTCAGGGTCGGACCAGGCGGCAGGCAGAGCGCGACCGGGCTCTGGCGGCTGAAGTCTTCTATCCGCTGCGTGGTAACGGTGGTTGCCCAGGGCCGAAACTCGCTCGGCGACAGATCGGCCGTCGCGTTGATCTGATAGCCACCGGCGTTCGGCTGCCAGAGCCCGGAGAAGTCCGGCTTCCCGTCCGCCGTGCGCGGCGCAGGTGCAGTTAATTCGGGTTTTCCGTCAGGCGTTCGCGGAATTCCGGATGTTGGATATTTCAGCCATTGCGCGGTCGCTGGAACAAACGTCAGCAGTGCCACGGCGGCTGTTACGCTGAGTATGGTTGTCAACTGACCGACCGGATTCCGTTCCCGATCACCCGTGTCTTCTGGGTTCATCATAGAGGTCTCCGATTTTGAGGCGTCCGGCTACCAGTAGGCCGACCGGCATATCGTGACCAACCCTACGAGGCTCGCAGCATAACGCCAAACCGGCCACGCCAGAAACGTACGACAAGTTCTACGCTAGTCAGGCCCACGGGCATAACACCTCGCCAGCGCGCCGCACATCGCGGCAGGCGCCTCAGTAATGAAAAGTCGCGTAGTGACGCCCGATGGCCCTCGCGGGTTGGGAAACAGTGCGGCGTCAGTCAGGACCAATGAGTAGAAGCCGAAATGCAAACCGCGAAACCGACAGCCGAACTCACCATCGATCCCTCCATCGTTCGGGCGCTACTCCAGGAGCAACACGCGGATCTCGCGGATTTGCCATTGATCGAGGTCGGCGAGGGCTGGGACAACAAACTGTTTCGTTTGGGCGAAGACCTTTCCGTGCGCGTGCCGCGTCGCGCGGCTTCGGCAGCCCTCATTGAACATGAGCAGCGATGGCTTCCCCAGCTGTCGTCACGATTGCCTTTGCCAGTTCCCGTGCCGCTCCGTGTCGGCCGTCCCGGCTGTGGGTTCCCGTGGGCGTGGTCCGTCGTACCCTGGTTTCCCGGCCACAGTGCGCTGCTTGCGCAACCACGGGACCCTGCGATAACGGCGGTTGCTCTGGGGCGGTTTCTTCGGGCCCTCCACGAACCTGCACCGGAAAACGTTCCACACAACCCGTGGCGAGGCGTACCCCTTGCGGCTCGTACGAAGACCCTCGAGGAGCATCTGCAGCGGCTCGACGGGCTCGTGGACCGCGGCGCCATTCTGGGTCTGTGGGAGCGCGTTCTCTCGACGCCTTCGTGGCCCGGACCTCCTTTGTGGATCCACGGCGATCTTCACCCCGGCAATCTGCTGGTCAGCGGCCGTCGTCTCTCGGCCGTAATCGACTTCGGCGATCTCACTGCCGGCGATCCTGCGACAGACCTGTCGGTAATCTGGATGCTGCTGTCGCCGTCGGCGCGGCCAATCTTTCGGACAGCAGCACGCGGAGAATTCGACCCAATCGACGACAACACGTTGATGCGCGCACGCGGCTGGGCGCTTGCGCTGGGACTTGCATACCTGGCGAACTCATTGGACGATGAGGCGATGGCTGCGCTGGGTCGGGCGACAATCGATAGCGCCTTGAGGGATAACCCGTGAGTAGTCGCCAAGGGCGGACGTTTGCGCCCGCCCTGGCTCTCAGCTCACGCAGCGTCCGGCTCGATTCCGAGACGGTCGTTAACCGCACATCGCAATCGCTGTTTGCATCCAAGGTAGCGCTCCGTCGTCTGGATCGAGACGTGCCCCAGGAGGAATCGAATCTGATCCAGGCTCGTGACCTCACCGGGCACCGCTGGTTGCCGCGGCCTGCTAGCCGCTGAAGGATTTGCTAGAGCTTCGACACCGGCCCCTCGCCGACTGCCGCTTTCAACGAGCGTCGCGCGAGATCGGCAAATTGTTTTCATGATCTGCCGTGCGGCGGGATGCGCTGTACGAGGCGGAGGAATCACGCCAGGCGACAGTGCTCGCATACGGGCTTTCGATTGCCCTCACGCGAGGGCTGGGCTGCGCTGCCATCCCGCCCGCGCAAGCAGAAAACAGGTCGTGAGTGCGATGAGCATGAAGAGGATGGCGCCCTGCGCAGTGGCGACCTCGCCTCCCCAGGGTAGCGGTACCTGCTCCGCGCCGGCTCGCAAGGCGATGCGAACGAGCCCAATGACGCGAACGAGTACTAGCACGGCTAGGATGCGCGTCACCCACTTGAAGCGCTTCCAGATCAGATAGGGAAATCCGAACGCCATCGCCGCACCGATGACGTACCACCATGCCGTTCCATCAGGACCCTTCCCAATTCGCCCGAGATAGATGGCGCCGGCGAGATAGATAACGCCATAGACGAGATAGCCGATGGCGGCCTGATTGTACTTCCGCGCTCGAAGATCCATAGGTGAGACGTGCCTACTTCGGATCGGCGCCGAAGGCGGGTAGGCGGCCGTCGCAGTCCTTCACGACGAACTCGCGCGAGTCCCAGGGCGTGTTGCCAAGGCCTCGCGTGAACTCGACACCGCGGGTGCCATATTCGGCGAAGAGCGCGTCAGCATCCTCAACGAACAAGTACGCGTCGAGGAGCTCGTCGGCGTACTTGTCCGGATTCGGCGCAGGCGATTCGGCGCAGCGAAAGTGAATCCTGTGTTGATCCCGCGCGACGATAGCGTAGACAGGTGGGTCCCGCCAGGTACCCAGACAATCGAAGCCAAGTTTGTCCTTGTAGTACGTGAGCGTCCTCGGCAGGTTCGTCGCGAAGAACTGGGGCGCGATTTGGCGGATCATCGCGCTCAAGTTACCATGCCGTGGCGTCCTTCAAAGAGACCTCGGCTGAGCTAATACTCCGGCCTTGCCGCGAAAGTATTTTCCGAAATCGACCGAGTGGATCGGAAGTCCCTTCGGCGTTCTTCGTTACCGACGATTCCATTTGGCCACCACCCTTTCGCAGGTCGCCGCCACTTGGTCGTTCATGGTGTTGCAGCATGGAGCAGTCTTGGTAACTGCCCGCATCAGCGTTTGAGGGATCGCCTTCGACGTCGCTGAAGTGAGCTTGGCTTGAGATAACCAGGGGGCAAGCGCCTGATCAATTCCTTTTCCCGGCGAAGCGACTCTTCGGACGAGACTTTCAGAGCTTGCTCCCTAAAAGATGCGTTGGCGCGAGCCCGAAGTTCCTGCAACTCGTCGTTTGCCGGAAGGCCGTCGATCTTATGCCATTCGAGTCGGTGCGGCGGATACGGAGGAGACGCTTCTTGGAACTCATTCAGCCTCCAATGATCATCGAAGCGGGAGATTTCCAAGATCACTGGATCGGGCTCAAGCTCAGACCAAATCTCGTAGTAGGTCCTATGCGCCTCGATACACTTCTCGATCAACGGCAAAACCTGGGCCTCGATCTTCTTCCAGGAACCACGCGGTGATTCAACATCGGCTCTATCGATCCTAATCACAACCCAAATGTATTTTGAGACTCGAGACACGACTGCGATGTCGCTGCTTGGTTTCTCTCGCATGCTGATCTTCCGCTCTGTGCCCCCTTTCGGCTTCCGAGCACGCGAATGGGCCCCATCTGATGATTTGCTGAACAGCGCCTTCGCCGTCATCTTCCCCAACTCCTCAAGGAACGCTTTGAGATAGATGGTGCTGGCGGTGCCGGCGATACTAAGCACCACCCAAGCTAGAGGGCTCAGTACGACGTCGGCGCCCTTCGGACTGGTCGTTCGCGTCGGCACGACGGCTGAAGGAGCGTCCAAGGTGACCGAAAGTGCCGGATTGGCGGTGAGAGCTCTTACCATGCCCTCGTTAAGTGCTGCATGATGGGAGACGCGAACTGACAGAGCGGCGCGTTTCGTCATCGAAGGCTCATCAGGTCGAGCTGGTTAGTGTAGAGAACCAATATTTTGCTGTCGACTAACAACCAACAGAGCGGTGGAGCTGTGGCGTGTCCGTTGGATACACTACCAGGGTGATTTCCGAAAGGAATATCTGGGACCATCGACCCGGATTGCTCCCGTGTAGTCGCATTGTGGCGATTGATACTCCGCGGAGGGCCGCAGGTCGTCAGTGCGCCGCCTGCAAGGACTAATCGCCTCCGCCCTCCCGCCTCGCCCGTATAATCCACAGCGAATTGGC
>DAIRVG010000093.1:8494-23193 GCA_036802945.1 Vicinamibacterales bacterium | reverse complement strand
TGCGGGGACCTTCGGTGATGTCGATACTGACCTGAACCCGGCGATCCTCATTGAGCCCGGCGCCAGTCCTCGGAGGCAGCACAGCGACACCGGGCATGACCATCGTTCGGGTAAAGCCACGACCCCGGTACGTGGTTCGGATTTCGGCGACAGCGCCATCGAGCGTCGCCTGCACGAACAGGTCACCGCTCTTCAGCCGCACGATCGGCGCGAGGTCGGCCGTCGGTATCGCCATATTTCCCGTGATCGACACGTCGTCAACGAGATAACGGGGACCGCGGGTGATCGTGAAGCGGATCGTCAGCTCCCCCGGCGTCTCGTCGCGCACATAGGGCGCCATCGCGTCGCGATAGCCCCGCTCGTGGAAATAATCCTCGATGGCGCGGCTCGAATCCTCGAGCAGATCCTCGTCCGCGGATCCTTCGGCGCGGATCGGCACGAGCCGATCCCGGTCGGCCTCGGGCAGCGGGTCGCCGGAAAAGGCCACCGACACGCGAGGACCGCGGTCGACGGAGATGCGCACCACCGCGCCGTTATCGGCAAAGTCGACGCTGGAGGTCGCGCGCGCTTCGTAAAATCCCTGCCCGCGCAGCGTCGTCTCGTATTTCTGCAGTTGCTCCAGGACCACGGCGGCGTCGTACGGCTGCCCGACGCGGAGTCGCCCGTTGGTGAACACAGCGCGATCATCGGACTCGGCGTCGACCTCGATGCGCTGGATCAACGCGCGCGGCCCGGAATCTATATCGAACACCATCGACGCGCGATCCGGGTTGTGCGTAAGCTCGATGCGCGGCGTGATCCGCGGTTGGAGGTACCCGCGGTCCCGGTAGACGAGCTGCAGCGCCCGGACCACGTCCGGCGCGCGAGACGCAATCGGCGCGGCACCGAAGCGCTCGGTGACGGCGCGGCGGAGATCGCCTTCGGGCAAGCCGATCATGCCTCGGAACTCCATGCGGTCGACGGCGTGGATCGGAAACAGCACGTAGCGGAGACGCACGCCGTTGCCCGCTGGCTCCTGGTACACCTGCACGTCCTCGTAGCGCGTCAAGCTCGTGAGATGCGTGATCGACTCGCGCACGTCGGCAATCGACAGAGGCTCCCCGACTTGTGTCTCGATCAGACTGAGGACGAGAGCGTCGGAGACGATCTGACCTTCCTGCTCAATGCGAACTTCAGTGATGGTCGGAGGCGGAGTCTGCGCGGAGGCGACACCGCCGTAATTCAAAATGCAAAATGCAAAATGCAAACACAGAATGAAGCGCGAACACGGGGTGGCAGGCGAAGCGCCCTTCACACGGCCAGTGTGGCACGTGCGGTTTGAATTTTGAATTTTGAATTTTGCATCACACGTCATCAGAAAACGTGTCTGACGCGCACATCGAGCGCGTACGTGCGGTCTTCGTTGCGAGAGAGGATCCACGAGAAGCGGTCGGTTTGATCGTACTCCAGCAGGATGATCTGCTCGCTCGTCGTGGACGAAAGGCTGCGCGAGTAGGTCAGGTAGACCCGATTGGAGATCCGCTTTCCGATGGTGAGCCGGGCCGCGGGATCGAGGCGCGACGAGTTGGCGTTCGGCGTCACCAGCGACGGCGTCAGCTGGAACGTGTCCAGGCCGAACGTCTGCTCGGCAACGCGCCCGAGCTCGGTCGTCAGCGCACCGGTGAGCGCCCGCGCGGCGCGCTCGCGCAGGAGCTGTTCCTGCGGCGTGACGGTGCCGTACTGGCTGAACTCGACGTCGCGTCCCGGCGCCACGTCGGTGAACAACAGGCTGAGCACCTGCACGTCGGTCAGGGGTGGATCGGAGCTGAAGACCGGCGTGAACCGCGCCATCGTGCCGGTGACGCGGACCGTCACGCGGTAGGTCTGGCTCGGCACGCGAACCTGGGTCTCGGTCTCGATGTCGAAGAACGGCTCAATGCGCGTCGGGTTGTTGAAGTCGATCGTGCCGCGCGTGATCTGGTAGCGCTTCCCCTCGAAGTTGAGCTCGCCGCGCTCGATTTCCGCGCGTCCGAGCAGGACAGGACGGTCGTAGGTGCCGCGCAGCTCGAGATCGGCGTTCGCGACCATCCGCACGGTGTTGTTCTCGACCCGGAGCGTCGACGGAACGGTGATGCGCACGTCGTACCGCAGCGGGATGGTGGTCTGAAGTGACGACGCACCCTGGCCGGCCGCGCTGCCGGTCAGATCGATGATGCCTCCGCCGGTATCGAATCGCTTCGTATACAGCGCGTTGCGCACGATGACCGTGCCAGACAGCGTCGATGAATCGATCGTACCCTGCAGGTTCAGGTTGGCGTCGACAACCGAGCGCATCCCTTCCGGATACCGAAGCCGCATGTTCTGCCCGTTCATCGTGACGTCGAGACGGCCGGGACGATACCCGTCGATGCCGATGCGGCCGCCGAACTGCACCGGCCCGGTGCCAAGCTGGGCGGTCACTTCGTCGAGGGTGACGCCGCGCGAGTCGAACCGGACGACGCCGGAAATGTTCTCGAGCGCGTGCGGCAGATCGAAATGCCGGATACGTCCCTCCTCGATCGTCATCGTGCCGCTGACAAGCGGCGTGCGCATCGGCCCGTCGAGCGTCGCTTGCAGCGACGCCTGCCCCGTGCTTCGAATGTTGGGGACGAATCCCTGCAGGATTCCGAGGTTGGCCGCGCCGTTCGCGCGCATGGCAATCCGCTCGTTGTGCAGATCGACGAGGCCGGAGACGTCCAGTTGCGTGTTCTCGCCGATCAGGCGCATGTCGGTGAGACGCAGCGAGTGGCGATCGAGCGCCATCCGGATCGGCACAGCGTTCCGCAGGCGATAGTCGAACAGCCGGAGATCGAGCTTGTCGACCGTCGTGTCGACGAGGAGGTGATCGATATCCGTGAGCTCGCCGACCACGCGGATGCTGCCGCTGGCAATCGCGGTCGTGTAGGGCGAGAGTGCGGAATCGAAGGCGCGAATGTACGGGTCGAGCGACGTGTCCGCAACCGTGAACGTCAGGTCGGCGTCCATCTGCTCGCTGAGCGCGATAGTGCCGGAGCCCGAGACGGCAAGTCGGGGCGAGGCGGCCTCGAGCTTCAGGGCCATCAGGTCGTTGTTGATGTTGATGTCGCCGTTCACCGTGCCGATTCCTTCGTCCGCGACGAAGAAGTCGCGCACGCCGCCGTGCACGTCGTACTTCGGCGCGTCGAAGGTGCCGCTGCCCCCGGCGGTGAAATCGAGCAGCCCCGAGAGTGGCGGGGCATTCGGCGACCGTGCCACCGCCAGGCTCTCGACCGGGATGCGCTGTGCGTCGAAGTTGAACTGATAGGTGCTGTCCCAGCCGACGTAAGCGGCGCCGGTCCCGCGGCCGCCCCCTTTGACTACGACAATGTTGTCGAGGCGGACGCCTTGGCCTTCGAGACGGAGACTTGCAGTCGCGGTTTCGAACGGTTCGCGGTACGCAGTGCCATCCGCAATGGCCATCGTCCCGAAGCCGAACGGACGTGTGTACGCGCCGTACACATGGAACTCTCCCGACAGCACGCCCTCCACGGGATAGTCATCGAGCACGAATGCGTGACGCAGGTCCGCGAGAGGGCGCTTGATGATCCGGACGATAGCGTTGATCTCTTCCCCGTTGTCGCGACGCGGATAACCCAGTGAGAATCTGCCGTCGGCGTAGATGGCCGAGTTGCCGTTGTTCAGGACCACGTCCTTCACGTCGGCGTAGCTGTTCTCTATGACGGTCGACCCCTTTGCGGCGCCCCAGACGACGCCGAACGCACGCATGCGTTCGCCAGCGAACGTGCCCTCGATGCGCGGACGCGAGAAGCTGTTCAGCATGATGCCGTCGAACGTGCCGTACCCGCCGATCGGAATCGCGTTGGTCGGGTTGCCGAACGCCGTCATCAGACCCGCGAGGAAACGATCGCTCTCCTGCCAGTCGGCACTGCTCACGTGGAACGGAAGGCGGGAACTATCGCCGTAGGCGGTGCTCCCTTCGAACTCGACGTACGTGCTCGGAGTGGCGACGCGGCTGGGACCGATGTCGATCACATCAGGACCAAACGCATACGTGATCGAGGCAGCGGTCGGTATCGGCTCGGTGGGCAGCGTGTTGTCGAATGGCCCCCACTGCTTGCCGAGGCGCGCCTCGGTATCGATCCGCTCGATCGGCATGCGGCGCGACATCAGATCCACGCCGCTGGGCGGGTCAACGCGCAGCTCTCCTTCCCCGCGATGCTGCGCATACTTGCCGAGCGGCCACTCGAGGAAATTGCGCCCAGTCGCGCGCCCCGCGAGCCGGATCCCCTTGAGCTCGAGAAAGTTGGTGTACGCCGTGAGATCGACGTTCGCGTATTGCGCGTCGAACGTGGCGGTTGCTGGCATGCCTGCACGGCCGAGCGGCGCCATTTTGTAGCTGAAACGCGCGTCCCCGCCGTACACCGCCGCCGTCGCGTCGGTCACTTCCATTTTCTCGGGCGCCCACAGCACGGAGCCGCGCAGGTTGCTGAAGCGGTACGCGTTCACCCCCGCGAGAGCGCTGACGAACGTGCCTTTGAGCTCGCGGCCCGTGCGCGTCTTGCCGTTTGCGAGCTGTTCCCTGAAGAGATGGAAGGTGCCGGTGAAATCACCGGTGCCCATGACCGTGAACGTGTCATGAGCGAACCAGATGCCCTTCTCGGTCGGAAAGTCGATCTTCGACTTGATCCTGTAGGTCTGCTCGGGCCAATGCGCGGCGTCGACAATGCCGGTCAGCTGCGTCTTCGCGCCGTCGGTCTCGAGGTCGATACGATCCAGGATGATTTGCCCGTTGACGATGCGGAAGTTTGTGGACATATCCGCGCGCATCGGCACGTAATTCTGGATGGTCACGGTGCCGTTCGAGAACTGCGCCTGGCCCCGATACTCGGACGTCGGGCGCGCGACAGTGACATCCAGGTTCCGCGCGATCGTGCTCCACGGCGTCCCATGATCCTCGTACGTGAACTGCCCTCGCGACGCCCTCACGTACTCGAGCGTCGTCGTCCAGGCGCTCTGCCCGCCGCTGCCCTGCGGAAACTTCGGGAAGCTGATACGGCCGTCAGGAAAGTACTCGACGTACATGTCCCAGTCGGTCATCTGAATCGCGTCGAAGACGACACGCCGGTTGAAGAGCGTGCTCCACGGCATCGAGATGTCGATGCGCTTTGCGACGAGGAATGGACGCGCCTGTGGCGTCAGGCCTTCGATCATGAGGTCGCTGATGACGAAGCTGCCGCGCCAGAGGTGGACGGAGAGCTGCCCGATGTGCATCGGGCGCTTCATCAACTGCGTGCCGGCGGTTTCGGCGCGCTGTCTCAGCGACGGTCCGAGATCGACGGTCACGCTGGTCACGAAAGCGACGGCCAGGATGACGGCACACGTCGCCACGATACGGCGCATGATGCGTCGCGTCCTCTTGGTCAGAGGATGGTGGAAGACGGTGAGTAGCGACTTGTAATTCAAAATGCAAAATGCAAAATGCAAACAAAGTCAGAAATGCACACACTGCGTCGACGTTGACGCAGACGCAGACAGTGTGTGCATTTTGAATTTTGCATTTTGCATTACTCCACTATCACGAGTATGGTGCCAGCCTCGACCAGGGTGCCTTCCTCTACGCGAACCTCGGACACGGTGCCAACCTTCGGCGATCGCAGCTCGTTTTCCATCTTCATCGCTTCGACGACCACGAGTCCCTGCCGCTGCTGAACGCTGTCACCCGCCTTCACGAGTACTTTGACGATTTTGCCCGGCATTGGTGCGACGATCCGGTGAGGCCCCGCCGCGTCCCCGGTGTCCCCCGCCCTTGCGCCGCGGCCACGCGCACCCCAGGCGCGACGCGCCGAATCCACCGACACCGGGATCGCCTGTCCGTCGACATGGACCATCATCGCTCCGTCGAGCCCTTCGACGAAGCCGACCTCGTAGCTTTTCGTGCCGAGGAGGAGGGACCAGATGCCTCCTACTTCATGGACGTCAACCGCATGCTCGTGGCCGTCGATCGAGACGACAAAACCAGCGTCCCGGCGATGGACCTCGACGTTTCGTGTCCGTCCGCCCGCCTCAATCGGTACGCTCACGAACGCAGCCCTTCGACGCGGGCCAGCGCCTGCCAGCCCGTCGGCGGGTCCGAAGGGTGTTTCGCAGTCGTGGGGCTCGGCTTTCCTGCCCGACGACGCTCGGAGAGCGAAGTCGCGAACCGGCCCGCGTGGTAAATCGCTGCCGCAATCACCGCAACATCGACCAGCACCTCGTCAACGAGCGCAAAGGGCTGGCCCTGGCGCGCCCGTAGGACCTCATCGAGGTAGCTCGTATGAAAACTCGCAGTCAGGAATTCGGGCTGATCGAACATCCACGTGAAGAACGGGATCGTCGTCCGGATGCCACGCACGTCATATTCGCGCAGCGCCCGCCGCATCCGCGCGATCGCCTGGGGGCGATCGGCGCCCCAGGCGATCAATTTCGAGATCATCGGGTCGTAGAAGATCGGCACGTCGGCGCCCGCTTCAGTGCCGCTGTCGTCACGAATACCCGGGCCACTGGGGACGCGCAATGCGGAGATGCGCCCCGGCGAGGGCATGAAACCTTCGTCCGGATTCTCCGCGTAGATGCGGCATTCAACCGCGTGGCCCGCAGGCGCAAGGACCGCCGCCGGATCCAGCTTGAGGCGTTCCCCGCGAGCGATGCGGATCTGCCACTGCACGAGGTCGACGCCGGTCACCATCTCGGTGATGGGATGCTCGACCTGCAGCCGCGTGTTCATCTCGAGGAAATAGAAACTACCGTCGTCGTCGAGGAGGAACTCGATCGTACCGGCGTTGGTATAGCCGACGGAGCGCGCGACCGCCGCCGCCGCCGACGTCACGCGCTGCCGCAGTTCCGGGCCAACGACCGGGGATGGTGTCTCCTCGATCACTTTCTGGTGACGCCGCTGGATCGAGCACTCGCGCTCAACGAACGGCAGCACGGTCCCGTGCTGATCCGCGAGCAGCTGCACCTCGATGTGGCGCGGCCGTGCGAGCCGCCGCTCCAGGTAGATCGCAGAGTCGCCAAAGGAGGCCGTCGCCTCCGAGCGGGCGGCGCGCACCGCGCTCGACAGTTCGTCGGCGCGCGTGACCACGCGCATACCCTTGCCGCCACCGCCTGCGACCGCCTTGATCATGATCGGGTACCCGATGCGATCCGCGATGCCCGCGATCGCCGCGTCGGGGACGTCGGCATCCAGCGGGTCCTCGGTGCCTGGGACAACCGGCACTCCAGCCTGCATCGCGGCCCGCCTCGCAGCCGTCTTGCTGCCCATCAACGAGATCGCTTCGGGGGTCGGGCCGATGAACGTCAGCCCCGCATCACGGCATGCTGACGCGAAATCCTCGTTTTCAGCCAGGAACCCGTAGCCGGGATGGACGGCATCGGCGCCGGTCTGACGCGCGGCGTCGATGACACGATCGATGCGGAGGTAGCTCTCACCGGGAGGATTCCCGCCGAGACGAACCGCCTCGTCCGCCATGCGCACGTGCCGCGCCGCGCGATCGCAGTCCGAGTAGACCGCCACCGTGGCGATCCGCATGTCGCGGCAGGCGCGAATGATGCGCACGGCGATCTCGCCGCGGTTGGCAATCAGGATCTTGGTCACGCCGCGATCAGAGAGGGATGTTGCCGTGTTTCTTGGGCGGGTTCTTGTCGCGCTTGGTCTCCAGCGTGGCGAGCGCGGCAATCAGCTTCGCGCGCGTCTGCCGGGGCTGGATGATCTCGTCGACGTACCCGCGCTGCGCCGCGACGTACGGATTCGCGAACTTCTCGCGGTACTCCGCAATCTTCGCCGCCCGCGCGGCGGCGACGTCGGCGGCCGCATCGAGCTCGCGCTTGTAGAGAATATTGACGGCGCCCTCCGCCCCCATCACCGCGATCTCCGCGGTGGGCCATGCGAAGTTCACGTCGGTCCGAATGTGCTTGCTGGACATCACGCAGTACGCTCCGCCATACGCCTTGCGCGTGATGACGGTCACCTTCGGGACAGTGGCTTCGGCAAACGCAAACAGGAGCTTCGCGCCGTGCCGGATGATGCCGCCGAATTCCTGCACGGTGCCGGGGAGAAAGCCGGGGACATCTTCGAAGGTGACAAGCGGAATGTTGAACGCGTCGCAGAAGCGCACGAAGCGCGCGGCCTTGACCGACGCATCGATGTCGAGCGTGCCGGCGAGGTACGCCGGCTGATTCGCGACGACGCCGACGGAACGGCCGCCGAGGCGCGCGAAGCCGACGAGGATGTTCTTCGCAAAGTGGGCGTGCACCTCGAGGAAACCGCCGTCGTCCACGATCGCGTGAATGACGTCGAGCATGTCGTACGGCTGGTTCGGCGACTCCGGCACGATGGTGTCGAGCGCCACGTCCGCGCGTTCGGCCGGGTCGGATGTCTCGACGCGCGGTGGGTCGTCCACGTTGTTGCTCGGCATGAAGGACAGCAGCTCGCGAATCAGCAGCACGCAGTCCTGGTCGTTGTCGACCGCGAAGTGCGCGACGCCGCTCTTCTCGTTGTGCGTCATCGCGCCGCCCAGCTCCTCCTTCGTCACCTGCTCATGCGTGACGGCCCGGATCACATCGGGCCCGGTCACGAACATGTAGCTCGTGTCCTTGACCATGATGGTGAAGTCGGTGATCGCCGGAGAATACACGGCGCCGCCGGCGCAGGGACCCATGATTGCGGAGATCTGCGGGATCACTCCGGAGGCGAGCGTGTTGCGGAGGAAGATGTCGGCGTAGCCAGCGAGCGAGACAACGCCCTCCTGGATGCGCGCACCGCCCGAATCGTTGAGCCCCACGACCGGCGCGCCCATCTTCATCGCCAGGTCCATGATCTTCACGATCTTCGCGGCGTTGGTTTCCGAGAGCGAGCCGCCGAACACGGTGAAGTCCTGAGCAAAGGCATATGCCACACGCCCGTTGACGCGGCCGTGGCCGGCGACGACGCCGTCGCCGGGCACGACCTGTTCGGCCATCCCGAAGTCGAGGCAGCGATGGGTGACGAACTTGTCGATCTCGTCCAGGGTTCCCGGGTCGAAGAGGAGCTCCATCCGCTGACGGGCTGTGAGCTTGCCGGACTCGCGCTGCCGGCGAAGCCGCTCGTCGCCGCCGCCCAGCTCGGCGCGCCGATCGAGGTCGGCGAAGACGTCGTTCGTTTTCATCGGGTATCGAGCGGCACCACTAGACTTTCGCCCCCTGAGCCTTCTCCCAGTCCTTGAGGAATTTCTCGAGGCCGATGTCCGTGAGCGGATGCTTGAAGCACTGCTCGATCACGGCCGGCGGCACGGTCACGACGTCGGCGCCCATGCGCGCCGCCTCGATGACGTGAATGGGGCTGCGGACGCTCGCGACGAGCACTTCGGTCGCGTACTCGGAGTTGTCGAAGATGTCGACAATCTCGCGGACCACGGTCATGCCGACGGCGCCGATGTCGTCGAGTCGACCGACGAAGGGACTGACGTAGCTCGCGCCGGCCTTCGCGGCGAGCCACGCCTGGGTCGCCGAAAAAATCAGCGTCACGTTGACGCGCTTGCCTTCCGACGACAGCGTCTTGCACGCTTTCACGCCATCCTTGGTAAACGGCACCTTGACGACCATGTGCTCGTCGATCGACGCGATCTGACGACCCTCAGTCACCATGCCGGCGTAGTCGGTGGCCACCACTTCGCCGCTCACCGGTCCTTTTACAATCTGGCAGATCTGCTTGAGGATCTGGCGGTAGTCGGCGCTCTCTTTCGCGAGAAGCGACGGATTGGTCGTCACGCCATCGAGAATGCCGAGTGCGGCAAGCGCCTCGACGTCCTTCACGCTGCCCGTATCAACGAATAACTTCATAGTAACCCCCCTCAGCGCGCGGTTTCCTCGACGCGATTCGACTCCGCGCTGATGTTCGGCACGGGCAGATGCGCGTCAACCGCGACGACCGCGTACACATATTTTTTGCCAGCCGTGACGTGCGTGTCACGGAAGCGCGGCTCGGCTACGGGCGCAGACGTGAGCGGTTGGAGTGTGGCATCGGTCGCTTCGCCGCGCAAGACCAGATAGCCATCCAGATCCGGCTCGGCGTTTGGCTCCCAGATCAGGCTGATCCCGCCTTCATCGGTCACGGCGACGAGACGGTTCGGTGCCGCGGGCGGAAAGATGTCGGTCGGCGTCACGCACGCCGGCGCGGACGCATCACCTTCGAACACGTTCGGCGGAGCACCTCGGATCGCGCGCACCACATAGCAGCGCCCGCGGTCCAACTCCACCGGGTCGGTGAACGTCATCACGTCGAGCGGAACCGGGTTGATGGGCGTGGGTCGCATCGCGTTCCACGGCGCCAGTCGGGTCTCATCAGGAGGCGCCAGTGGATCGGGCGCGACCTCGCGATACACGTTGTAATGCACGGGTCCCAGAGGTACGGGCGGAACGCTCGATGGCGACGCCGCTACGCTCGCGCCCGTCGCCACCGGTGGCGCCGTCACGATGGGCTCGAACGCGTCGTTCAGCGGGCCGTCCTCGGGGCCAAGCGGATGGTCGAACAGAAACCCGAGGATCCCACCCGACGGAGGCCATTCCACGACCACCGTAGATTCGGTGTAGGGCGCCCGTACAAAGGCGGGCGGCTCCGGAAGCTCGACGAGCGGAAATTCGGCAGCCGCGCCCGGCGGTCCCGGACGCCCGCGCACGCTGAATCCGAACGCGACGTAGAACCGCCGCAGACCATCGGGCTCCGTCGCGGTGACGACGGGGATGAGTGGCGCGCGGCCACGGCGCACGGGCAACGGCTCATCCACGCGACCCTGCACGAGCTCTTCGGGCGCCAGCGTGTCGAGAACTGTGACCATCGTGCCGGGAGAAGCGCCGAGTGGCGCTCCCTCGACGGACTCGGCGGTCGCAGCAGCGGGTGCGGATGCGTCCAATGGAGGCAACACGACTGGAATCGTCGCGACCAGATCGCCGAGCTCCGCCCATCGCGTCCGCGGCGGAGGAACGCGGCCCGTATACCCGTACACTTCGATGCGGCTGAGGTCGACCGGAATCGACGAGTCGATGTTCCGGGCGGGAATCGTCAGCGTGACGAACACGTCACGACCGGACCGCTGCGCCTGGATCATATCGACGGCCGCAGGAATGCGGAGAATCGGCGCAAGCGGAGGGCCTTTCTTGCCGCAGCCCGCTGCCAGCACGATCGCAGGGATCACCCAGAGGGGACGTCGGAGGAACAACGAAACGATCTTAACTCCCAACTTCCAACTCCCGACTCCCAGGGCGCCGTGGGTGCCGGAATTGGACGTTGGTCGCTGGTTTGCCCCTTACTCGGCAGAAAGCTGACTCGGTTCGGCTGGCTCGTGATGCTCCATCGCGACGCGTCGTCCCGCTTCGGAAGCCTTGAAGCGGCGTACGTCGACATTCAGGTTACGGACCTTGTAGTTGAGAATCCTTTCGGTGGTGTCGAGGAGGCGCGCCGCCTTCGCGCGGTTTCCGCGCGTGGTCTTGAGCGCGTCCTGAATCAGATCGCGCTCGAACCCTTCAACGGCGTCCTTGAGCGACACCCGCGTCACGGTTCCAGACGAGTCGGCGGTCTGCAGCGAGGGAGGAAGGTGATGGCCGTGAATGACCTGGCCGTCGCACACGAGGACCGAGCGTTCGAGCGCGTTCTCCAGCTCGCGCACGTTGCCCGGCCAGTGATACGACATGAGCATGTCGATCGCCGGCGTCGAGATCCGCTTGATCACCTTGCCGTGCTCGCGTGAAAACTTCTCGAGGAAGTGGTCGGCAAGGAGGAGCATGTCCGCCTTCCGGTCGCGCAGCGGCGGAACGAAGATGGTGAAGACGTTCAGACGATAGTAGAGGTCTTCGCGGAACGTCCCGTCGGCGATCGCCTTCTCCATGTCCTTATTCGTCGCGGCCAGCATGCGCACGTTCACGCGGACGGTCTCGGTGCCGCCGACGCGCTCGAACTCGCGCTCCTGCAGCACGCGAAGCAGCTTCACCTGCGTGCTGAGGTTGATGTCGCCGATCTCATCGAGGAAGAGGGTCCCGCCCTCGGCAAGCTCGAAGCGTCCCTTCTTCCGCGCGTGCGCGCCCGTGAACGCGCCCTTCTCGTAGCCGAACAGCTCCGACTCGATCAGGCTGTCGGGCAGTGCGGCGCAGCTCACCTTGACGAACGGCTTCTTCGCGCGCAGCGAGTTGTAGTGAATCGCATGCGCGATCAGTTCCTTTCCTGTGCCCGATTCGCCGCGGATCAGCACCGTGGTATTGGTCTGCGCGACCTGGGCTACCTGCTCGTACATCTGCCGCGTGGGACCGCTCGTTCCGATGATGTTCGAGAAGTCGTACCGCTCGCGAAGCTCCTGCCGCAGGTGCGTGTTCTCGTCGACAAGGCGTCGGCGCTCTTCCTCCACGAGCCGCTGGACGTTCAGCGCCTGGGCGATCATCGAGCTGACGATGCCGAAGAACTTCATGCTGCTTTCGTAATCGCGTTCCGGCTTGAACCTGAGATCGACTGCGAGCGTGCCGACGGCGGAGCGCTGCACGACGATTGGCACGCAGATGAAGCTGAGCTCGTGGCGTGGAACGTCGGCGCGGCGCGACATCCGATTGAGGAATTCCGGCTCTTTGCTCACGCGCGGGACAACGATCGGCTTGCCGCTCTGTACGACCTGACCGGTAATGCCTTCGCCGACCTTGAAGATGATCGAGCGCGCGCGATCATCGAAGCCTTCGGACGCCTCGATGTGCAGCTCCCCCTCGCGCAGCAGGGTGACCATGCCGCGGACGACGCCGTGATGGCGGATGAGTATCTGGATGACCCGCTGCATCGACGACTTCAGGTTGAGCGTGCCTGACAGAGCCTGACTGACCTCGAGGAGGGTCGAGAGTCGGCGGGCGTCGCGGGTGGCGGTGTTGCCGTCTGGCGCTGGCTTGGCGGCGGGCATGGGGTCTCCTACATTCCTGATCTGGATTCGGTGTTTAGCAACAAACGTGTCTGACGCCTGTTTTTTTGAGCGTCCTGCGAAACCGGGGTGGAAAGTATCAGTAAATACTTTCCTGTCTCAGACACACAACTATAGAACAATTTTGTGCTGAAAAACCGGCCGCTGGAGGCACTTGCACCTGCCTATCGCAATCCGCGCGCCATGGGGGGAAGGGGTTAGGGGTTAGGGGTTAGGGGTTAGGGGTTAGGGGTTAGGGGTTAGGGGTTAGAAAAGGAAAAGAAGGTCGAATCCCCAATCGGTTCGGGTCCCGGATCCCCGATCCCTGATCCCTGATCCCTACAGAATGTACCGAGAGAGATCCTCGTTTCGGACGATGTCGGCGAGCATGCGGTCGACGTAGGCCTCGTCGATGACCACGGTTTTCTCGCCCATATCCGGCGCTTCGAAGGAGAGCTCGTCGAGCAGCCGCTCCATCACGGTGTGAAGCCGCCGCGCGCCGATGTTCTCGGTCGCGTCGTTGACGCGTGCCGCGAAGTCGGCTATCCGGCCGACCGCGCCGGCCGTGAACGTCACCGTGAGGTCTTCGGTGCCGAGCAGCGCGACGTACTGTTTAACGAGCGCGTTGCGCGGCTCGGTGAGAATGCGGACGAAGTCGTCACGCGTCAACGGCTCGAGCTCCACCCGAATGGGAAAGCGTCCCTGCAGCTCAGGAATCAGGTCCGACGGTTTCGAGACGTGAAACGCGCCGGCCGCGATGAACAGGATGTGATCGGTCTTGACCATCCCGTACTTCGTGTTGACGGTCGTGCCCTCGACGATCGGCAGGATGTCGCGCTGCACGCCCTCGCGGCTGACGTCGGGCCCACCGTGGCCGCCGCCCGCCATTCCGTCGCGGCTGGCGATCTTGTCGATCTCGTCAATGAAGATGATCCCGGCATGCTCGACGCGCTGTACCGCCGTGCGGCTCACCGTCTCCATGTCCACGAGCTTCGCCTGCTCCTCGGAGAGCAGATGTGCGAGCGCGTCGGGAACCTTGAGGCGCCGCGATTTCGTGCGTCCCTGGAACATGTTGCCCATCATGTCCTTCAGATTGACGCCAATCTCTTCTACCGAGCTGCCGGCGATGATCTCGAACGACGGCATCGCCGACTCGCGCACTTCGATTTCGACGCTGCGATCGTCGAGCCGCCCCTCGCGCAGCGATTCGCGCATGCGTTCTCGCGTGCGGTTCGCCTGCTCGCGGGCAGCGGATGGATCCTCGCCGGGGGCGGCGGTCCGCGACGGAGGAAGCAGCAGATCGAGGAGCCGCTCCTCCGCTCCGGCCTTCGCCTTCTCCTGGACCTCCTCGGCCTTCTCCTCGCGCACCATGTCGACCGCCAGCTCCACCAGATCGCGGACCATCGATTCGACATCGCGTCCCACGTAGCCGACCTCGGTGAACTTCGATGCTTCGACCTTGATGAAGGGTGACTGGGCCAGGCGCGCCAGGCGGCGGGCGATCTCGGTCTTGCCGACGCCAGTCGGGCCGATCATCAGGATGTTCTTCGGCGTCACTTCCTCGGCGATGTCAGGCGGCAGCTGCTGGCGACGCGTCCGGTTGCGCAGCGCGATGGCGACGGCGCGCTTCGCCTTGCCCTGCCCGATGACGAACTTATCGAGCTCGGCGACGATTTCGCGAGGTGTCAGCGAGCGCGCCGCAGAGGCTGTGCGTTCTGGTAGGAAGATTGCCATTCGATGCGTCTTTCACTACGACAAGCC
>DAIRVG010000093.1:7034-8394 GCA_036802945.1 Vicinamibacterales bacterium | reverse complement strand
CCGTCTCTCAAAGTTCCTCAATGGTGAGATTGGGGTTGGTGTAAATGCAGATGTCGGCGGCGATCGCCATCGCTTCGACGGCAATGTGGCGCGCATCGAGCGGGCTGTGCCGCGCCAGCGCGCGCGCGGCCGCCATTGCAAACGGTC
The DNA here is from genome assembly GCA_036802945.1 of Vicinamibacterales bacterium. Lineage (GTDB taxonomy): Bacteria > Acidobacteriota > Vicinamibacteria > Vicinamibacterales > UBA2999 > Gp6-AA40. Next base: position 8,247 of record DAIRVG010000093.1, on the reverse strand, counting down.
CCCCCGACCCGACCGCCACGATCCCATCGTCAGGCTCGATCAGATCGCCGGTGCCGGAGAGGAGAAACGTCGATTTCTTGTCCGAGACGATGAGCATCGCTTCGAGGCGGCGAAGCAGACGGTCGGTGCGCCAGTCGCGAGCAAGCTCCACGGCAGCGCGTTCGAGGTTGCCGCGATATTGTTCGAGCTTGGATTCGAACCGCGAGAAGAGCGCAAACGAATCGGCCGCGGAGCCGGCAAAGCCGGCCAGGATCGAGTCGTTGTAGAGGCGGCGAATCTTTTTTGCGTTCTGCTTGAGCACCGTGTTGCCGAACGTCACCTGCCCGTCGCCGGCCATCACCGTACGGTCCTGGTGTCTGACGGCGAGAATTGTCGTCGAGCGGATCACCTGGCCAGTATGCCTCAAAAAAAGGGCAGGCCTGCCGCGGCAGCCCGACCCTCACGGGTGACAGGGGCGCGCAGCACATGACGAAACGCTCACATTTTCTCGATGTTTTCGCGCAATTTTTCTGGCAACAACGTTGCTCATGCATACTCCGCCATGACTCCTTATCCCTTCGTTCTCGCAGCATCTTTATTCGCGATCCAACCGGCGCCTGTGCCCCGGAACGAGCTCGCCGTTCAGACCGCCGAGGCCGTCCAGGTCGCGGAGCTTGCCGAGGCGCCACGGCCACAAGCCGAAGCCCAGGATCAAGGCCGCACCGCTGGAAGCCGCGACCGCGGCGACAATCCGCAGGTCGGTGGCGCCGTGCAGCGTGGCGATCGTCCGCGCGGGGATAACGCGCCGACGGGTCAGGCGGCGCCACGCGAGTCGCGGCCCGCGCCCGCTCCTGCGCCAGCCGCGGTGCGCGTCCAGCAGTCGCAGCCGCAACCGGCGGCGGCCAACGACCAGCGTCGCAATGATGGAGGCCGGGATCGGGGCGACAACCCGCAGTCGGGAGGCGCCGTGCAGCGAGGCGATCGTCCGCGTGGCGACAACCCGGCAACTGGCCGGGCAGTGCCGCGCGACACTCGCGCCGCCCCTGCCCCTGCGCGTCCGCAGGGCCAGCGTAGCGGCGACTACAACCGCGGACGCAGCATCTACGTCGCGCCGCCGGTTTACAACTATTACTACTCTCCGCGCCGGTACTACCCGTACGGCTATGGGGCGTTTGGCCTCGGCTATTTCTACTACGACCCGTACACGTGGTATCCACCCAATTACTACGGCAGC
>DAIRVG010000093.1:0-6934 GCA_036802945.1 Vicinamibacterales bacterium | reverse complement strand
TACTACGGCAGCGGCTATGACAATGGCTATTACGGCGGATACTCCGGCGGCTATTTCGATGTTGGAGAAATCCGCCTATCAGTGTCACCGCGATTCGCGGATGTCTACGTCGACGGCTATTTTGCGGGACGTGTAGACGACTATGACGGATTGTTCCAGGCGCTGAAGCTGGAATCGGGGGCGCATCACATTCAAATCGTGGCCCCGGGCTACACGACGCTCGACTTCGACGTGCGGATCAACCCCGGCCAGAAGATCACCTATCGAGGCGACCTGCGGCCGCTCAGGCCGTAGGGTAAATCCCAAATCCAAGTCCCAAATCCAAAGGACCAAATCCCAAGTCGCATCACGATGACTTGGGATTTGGGATTTGGGATTTGGGATTTGGGATTTTCCTACGCCGCAGCGCGGCGTAAACGGGAATGCCGGCGGCAATGATGAGCGCGCCCGCAACAGTCTGGCGGGGCGCGCGATAGAGGCCATTCATCAGGATGAAAGCACTTGCGATCGCATAGATCGCGGGCGCGATCGGATAGCCCCAGGCGCGGAACGGCCGCTCGGCCTCGGGCTCCTTCCTTCGCAGCACGAATAGCGCAACCACCGCAACACCCGAGAACAGTACGATCGCAAAGCCGGTGTACGTGACGAGCGCGTCTGCCGTGGCCGTCAGCACGAGCAGCGAGCTCCATATCGCCTGCGCGCAGATCGCAGCCGCTGGCGTCCGGTAACGGGTGTGCACGACCGCCGCGCGCGCGAAGAACAGACCGTCGCGCGCCATCGCGTAGTAGACACGCGGCCCCGCGAGTGTCATCGCACTGATGCTCGCGGCAAGACTGACGATCGACACCACGCCCATGATGCTGCCGGCAGCGCTTCCAAGAAGGCGATCCGCGATCACGTCGAGAACGCTTCCCTTGATGGCCGCAAGCTCCCCGACCGGAATGACGTAGAGGTACAGCGCGTTCAGCAGCAGGTAGATCGCGATGACAGCGCCGGTCCCGAGCGCCAGCGCGCGGGGTACGTTGCGTCCCGGATCGCGCACTTCCTCGGCGACGTAGGTCGCGGCATTCCACCCGGAGTAGGTGAACATCACCGGGATCAGCGCGAGGAGCCAGCCCGCCGGGGCAACCGGCGCGGACTCCGCGAGGTGAGCAACCGAGCCGGTTCCAAATGAGAAGCCGATGGCGATGAAGGCGACGAGCGCGGTCACCTTGAGGCCGGCGAGCACGTTTCCCACGATGCGGCCTGGGCCCACCCCGCGCACGTGCAGCCACGCCATGGCGGCGATGACCGCAATTGCCGTGATTGTCTGCGGCGAAAACGTGAGTGCGACAACCCCGGGGACGATCGGCACGACCAGCCACGGCGCCTGTCCTGACACACCCGGCGCAAACCGTCCGAGGTAGAACACCAGCACCGCCGCGCTCGTCGCTATGGCCCCCGAGAAACCGGCGACGAACGACGTCCATCCCGTGAGAAACGCAGCAGGCGGGCCAAACGCTTCGCGAAGGTAGACGTACTCGCCGCCCGCACGCGGTCGCAGCGCGGCGAGCTCGGCGTACGCCATCGCGCCCGCGAACGCGAGCGCGCCGCCTGCAACCCACGTGGAGAGAAACAGTGCGGCGCCGGGCACGAGCGCGGCAATCTGGGGTGGCGTAAAGAGGATTCCGCCGCCGATGACGTTGGAGACGATGATCGCCGCGGCGTCGAGCGGACCGAGACGCCGCTCAAGCGAAGGAGAGGGTGGCACTATTGCGTCAGGAGCTGCCGATCGATCATGAATTCGCCCAGCTTCTGCCAGGTCCGCGAGCCGTGCTTGCCGAAGATCTCGACCCTTGCGTCGACGAATTGCGTGTTCTGCAGCATCTGCAGCCGCGACTCAGTGCCCGTGTATCCGAGGTTCGAGCGCAGCACGAGCGACCCGCCGGTCTGCCCCGGTGAGATCCCCTGGCGGTCGATGGCGGTCACGAAGTGCTCGCCCCACGCCTCCGTCTCGCCTTTGCGCTTGAAGATCGCGTTCACCTGGACACTCTCCACGGGCTCGGAGGAGGTGTTCTGCAATTTGAGGGAAATGCTCGGAACGAGCTTGTTCTTGCCTTCGTAGATACCGGCGTCATACCAGCCGGTATGCACGTCGGTGATCTTCACAACTTTCTCGACGTCGAAGTTATGGCCGCAGCTGGAGAACAAAAAAGCGGCCGCCAGCGCCAGAACGAGACGTGTCATACACCAATTGTATTCAGAATTGCTTGATCTCGACGTGGGTGCGCGCCTCATCCAGCGTCATCCGGCCGGCGCGATACGCGGCCAGGTCGGTGCCTTTGATCCGGAACACGATGCTGCTGATGTTCGACGTATCACCCGGCACGAGGCGGTCGGGCCGCACGTTGTCGCGGGCCGCCACCGTGAGCCACTCGTTCTCGGCAATCGGCAGGGGGCCGCTGTTCTCGATCATCGCATCAACGATCGCCTGACTCACCTCGCGCGTATAGGCCGCGTTCGGATCCTCGATAAGCGAGAGATCTACGCGGGCCGGGGCGGGTGCCGTCGTCTGGGCCGTCACCGACGCCGCGCCTACGGTCTGCGGCCGCGCAGCCGCGTCCGAGGGAACCGGTCCGACAGGTCCCACCTGCAGCTCGAGCCGCCGCAGCGCGCTTTGAAGCGAGACGCGCGTCCGCGGATCCTGGACGGTCGCAATATACGCCTTGAGCTGATTCACCGCGGTGGCCGCGCCAAGGCCGTTCTCATCCACCATCTGCCGCAGCGTCCATGCCATCGTCCGGCGGAACGCGGGGACTTCGACGTCGAAGAAGACACCGTAATTTTCGAGCCGGAAGCCCCGTACCGATGGCGCACCGGTCATCATCAATGCATCCGGCGGCATCACCGCGCGAACCTGGCGCATGAGGCTGTCGGCGCCGTTGGCGACCGCGCTCTCGAACACGCTCTCCATCATCGAGATTTTCTGGCGGGCCTTGACCTGATCGACTTCAGGCGGTGGTGCCTGTGCGAACGCGGCGGGCGCGATGCCGATGACGATGACGATGCCAACTAGACAAGGTTTCACGATATTTCTCCTGCGCTCAGGCGGGTCCTACCGGATCCGCTCTCGTTATTGCCCCCGCTGCGATACGCGCATCAGGTAATTCAACATCTGGCGTTGCTGTGCGACTTCCACGCCGGTCGTTCCATCCATCTGGCCCATGGCGCGCTCGATGCGCGTCAAATCGCCCTGACGCTGCGCGTCGAAGTCGCGGACGATTTCCGCCGTGCGCAGCGCAAGCTCGCGCTGCTGCCGCTGCTCGCTCTCCTGGATCATCGCGCGGACGCGCTCGAAAATCTGCGCGTCGCCCGCGCTCGCTGTCGCAGGACCGTTCGTGTTGCGCATTTGCGACAGTTCCGTGCGGAGACGCTGCTCGAGTGCCGACAAATCGCCCGGCGTCACGGCGCCGGGCGTCGCGGCGGAAAGGGTGACGTTCGACCCACGTGGATTCGATGTCGGTGAATCCGTCGTGGCCGTCGTGCCGCGCAACGCGCCAAGCGTGACACCGGTCGTGAAGACCACCGCGGCGGCGGCCGCCTGAGCCCATGCCGGCATCGGCTGCTGCCACCAGCGGGAGGGTCTCAGCACCTTGGCGACATCGGAGCGCGGTGCGTCCGATACGACACGAAACCCGAGCTGCGCGTCAGGAGGACTCCATACACCGAGCAGCTCGCGCGTGGCGCAAAGCGATGCGATCTCCTCCGCGCATCCGCCGCACACAGCTACGTGCGCGCTGATCGCGCGGCGTTCGTTCGGATCGCACTCGTCGTAGAGATACGACACGAGGGCGCCATGGTCTCCGCAGGTAAAGGTCTGAGTCATTTTCGTTTCACCAGTTGCGGCGTCATCTGCCCGTTCTTCTCCAGGTGCCGGCGGAGGACGGTCAAACCCTGATAGAGGCGCGTCTTCACCGTGCTGAGCGGGCACCCCTGCATGTCGGCGATCTCCTGGAACGTCATCCCGTGGTACTCCTTCAGGATGATCGCCGTTCGCTGCTCCTCGGGCAGCAGCGCCATCGCCTCTTCCACGACCGCGCTCAGCTCGCGGCGCGATACGAGCTCCTCGATCGATTCCACCGGTCCGCGCTCCGCCGCGAGCTCTCCGGGGTCGATGCCTTCCGGCATCTGCATCACCGGCGCGCGGCGCTGACGACGAATCCAGTCCCGGCACAGGTTCAGGGCAATGCGATACAGCCAGGAAGAAAACTTCGCCTGGCCCTTGAACCCCGGCAGGGCGCGGAATGCGCGGAGGAACGTCTCCTGACATACGTCCCGCGCATCCTCCTCACGACCGATGACGCGATAGGCCAAGGCATAAATCGGCCGTTCCCATCGGAGGATGAGCTGATTGAAACTCTCGGCATCGCCGCCAACCGATTTGGCGACGAGCTCGTCGTCGGTCAACGTCATGTCTGGAGCCGGGGGCCCGCCGGTCCGGTCAGTGGATAAGACGGCCACTGCCGCCGTACGGCCGTAGATTTCATAATACGACGTAAGACCTTAGTAGACCGATGGTTAGATGCGTTTCCCTCCAATGCTCAGTCTGAGACATTGATTGAGACTCGGCGTACGACGCAGGCTGCCATTGGCGGACAGAGTGGTAAAATACTGAGGTCTTGGCTTTAAATTTCCCCACAGATGAAGTGTTTTTGACCACGGAGGAGGTGCTCGAATATCTCCAGATCAACCTCCGGACTGTGTACCGCCTGATTAAGGCAGGAAAGATCCCGGCGGTGCGCGTCGGACGGCAATGGCGATTCCGGAAACGCGACATCGACGTCTGGCTCGATAGCCAGCGGCCGCGCGGTGATCGTCAGGCGCCGGCGGCACCGGTCCGCAACACGCGACAGCGTGTGCTGGTGGTCGATGACGAGGCCAGCATCCGCGACCTCCTGTCGAAGACGCTCGCGCTGGCGGAGTACGACGTCGACACGGCGCCCGATGGCACGACGGCTCTCGACCGGATGCGGGCATTTTCCTACGACCTGCTCATTGCCGATCTCAGGATGCCCGGCATGGACGGCCTCACGTTGATCAGGCAGGCCAAGCGCATCAAGGCCGATCTTCCCGTCATCATCATTACCGGCTTCTCCACCGAATCGAGCGCGATCGAAGCGGTAAATCTCGGCGTCGCCGGCTACCTCACCAAACCATTCCGGGTACCGCAGGTACTGGCCGCCGCCTCGAAGGCGCTCGGCGCGCCGGCGGCGTGATCCAGCTTTCCGACCTCAGCAAGTCGTTCGGCGATCGCACCCTGATCGACCATGTAACGTGGCAGATCTCGGACGGAGACCGTGTCGGTCTGTGCGGACCGAACGGCGCGGGCAAGACAACGCTGCTGAAGATGCTCGGCGGCCTCGACGAGCCGGATTCTGGTGCGATCGTCAGGCCCGCGGACTTGACGATCGGCTACCTGCCACAGGACGGGTTGACGCACGCGGGGCGCAGCGTCTTCGAGGAAGCGAGCAGCGCATTCCAGCCGCTGCTCGACATGAAGGCAGAGATGCACGAGATCGAGCATCGGCTGGGCGATGCGTCGATCCCGCAGGACGAGCACGACGCCATGCTCGCCCGCTACAGCGATCTGCAGGACCGATTTCGCCTTGCCGACGGCTACAGCATGGACCTGCGTATCGCCACGGTCCTGCGCGGTCTTGGTTTCGCACCTGACGACGCCGAGCGAGCGGCGGAAACATTTTCCGGCGGCTGGCAGATGCGGATTGCGCTCGCGAAGCTGCTGCTGGGCCGCCCGAACCTTCTGTTGCTCGACGAGCCGACGAATCATCTCGATCTCGAAGCGCGCAACTGGCTCGAGGAGTATCTCGGGGGGTACCCCTTCGCGGTGATCCTCGTCTCGCACGATCGCTACTTCCTGGACTCGGTGGTCACGCGGATCACCGACCTGAATCTGCGCAAGCTGACCGACTACTTCGGCAACTACAGCAAGTACATCGCGCAGCGCGACGCAATGCTCGAGCGCCTGCGGCAGGCGAAAAAGGAACAGGACGAAGAAGTTGCCCGGGTGAAGATGTTCATCGACCGGTTCCGATACCAGGCGACCAAGGCGGCACAAGTCCAGAGCCGGATCAAACAGCTCGACAAGGTCGTCCCGATCGAGGTGCCTCCGGAACGAAAGCGGATCCACTTCACATTTCCGGTCTGCGCGAAGAGCGGCCGAACGGTGCTCGAGCTGAAACACGTCCGGAAGGCGTACGGGCCGCTGACGGTGTTCAAGGATCTCTCGCTGCATATCGAGCGCGGCGATCGGATCGCGCTCGTGGGTCCCAATGGATCCGGCAAGTCTACGCTCATGCGCATGCTCTCCGGCGAGGAGTTACCGGACAGCGGCACGCGAACCGAGGGACACCAGGTCGTCATCGAGTATTTCGCGCAGGACGAGGCAGTGCGCCTTGACCCGGCGCTCACGGTGTACGAGACGCTCGCGTCCGGTTCCTCGACCGGCATGGTCCCCGCGATCCGGAACATCCTCGGCGGCTTCCTCTTCTCGGGAGACGATGTCTATAAGAAGGCCGCCGTGTTGTCGGGCGGCGAGCGAACGCGGCTCGCGGTGGCGCGCATGCTGCTGCGCCCTTCGAACACGCTGCTGCTGGACGAGCCGACCAACCACCTCGATCTGGACTCGAAGGACGTGCTGCTCGACGCGCTCGAGGATTACGGCGGGACGCTGATCATCGTGTCGCACGATCGCTACTTCGTCGAGAAGCTGGCGACGAAGATCATCGAGGTCGGCCACGGGCAGGCAGTGGTCTATCCGGGAACGTACTCTGAGTTCCTCTGGAGTAAGGAGCACCAGGACTCAACTCCCAAAGTCCAACTCCCAACTCCCAAGGCGAAGGGGGAAAATCCCAAAGCCCAAAGCCCAAAACCCAAA
>DAIRVG010000092.1:16450-23364 GCA_036802945.1 Vicinamibacterales bacterium | reverse complement strand
TTCATCCTGCGACGGCGAATTGCTGCGGGAATCTCAGTAGTTACGTGTCTGCGGCAGTGATCGAGTATCCCCATGACACGACCCGGACGGTGTTGGATCTGCTTTTCAGCGGAACCTTCGTCCGATACCGAAACATCCGCTGGATCTTCTCCCATGCCGGCGGCACGTTGCCAGTCATGGCCGGCCGGATTCGAACCCTTGCGCAGGCAGAGGTAAAGAATCTGTCGCAGGTCGCGCCTAATGGGGTCGACGCGGAGTTCAAGAAACTATTTTTCGAGGTCGCAAATTCGGCGTCGTCACCGACTCTCACGGCACTAGCCAGCTACGTTCCCATCTCCCAAATTCTGTTTGGCACTGATTTTCCTTTCGTGACTGTCGGCCAGACTCTTCAAGAGCTGCGCGCCGCCAAGATCCCACTCGATCAATTACAGGCGATTGAACGTGGGAACGCGTCAGCGTTATTCCCGCGGCTGGGAGCATAGGACGGGCATCGCCGGGGACGGCGGCCGCGGCGAAATCAATTCACCGCGAAACGGCAGAACGAGTAACCACGAAGGTCACGAAAGCGATCGACGATCACGAAATACTTGGACAGCCACGAAGACTCGAAGGACACGAAGTAAATGAATTGTTCTTCGTGTTCTTCGTGTTCTTCGTGCTCATCGCGTCGTTGTGGTCGTACCGGTCGTCAGCTTGATTGGCTGCACCATCGCGCCGTTGCCCGCCGCGTCCCACGCGGCGAACCGCACCCACTTCTTGCCCGTCGCGTCGAACGGAATCTCGAAGCGCTTCTTGCCGAATGCCCCGGCATCGGTCGTCTGGATGATCTGGCGATCGGTCTTCGTGCCATCGCCCCACACAACCTCGACGAACTCGAGCGGGAAAGTCCACTCAACCTCTGCGACGATGGTGCGCTTCGCGCCGGCGCCCTGCACTGAATAAGAGGGGACGAGGACTTCGCCCGACGACCAGAAGTAGTCGCCCCGCTTCATCGCGTCGATGATCGGACTCCAGTCGCCCGGAGCCGGCAGCGCGTCCAGCTTCACGTAGTTCACCGGGCTGTTTGCATACACATCGTCACCAGGTCCCTGCTGGTACGTTTCGGTGATGGCCTGGATGTACTTGAGCGGAGTCGGCAGGTCGGCCACCCAGTTGTTCATCTCGTCCCAGAGTGTCTGGCAGCGGTACTCGCAGAGCCGCGCCTCAGATCCGTCGAGCCCCATGCCCCATCGCACGCCGATCCCGCGGTACCGCTCATCGAGGAACCAGGGCTTGTCCTTGATGGCGTCGGGGTAGCCGGTGGAGCCCTTCGACCGGGGATGCGGCATGTAGATGAGCAGGTTCTCCTGGCGTACCATTTCCATCATGTCGGCCTGGCTGCCGATGTTGTAGACCTTGCCGTACTTCGGATGCTGCTCGACGAGCGGCTTGCCGGCCGGGCGCGACTGGACCCAGAAGAGGGGATGCGAGATGAGCAGATCGTTGTGCCCGCCAAGTCCGGCGGCGCCGCCTTCCTCATTCGGCATGATGAGGAAGTTCTTGTCGGAGTGCCGGCGCGCCACCTCGTAGTAGTCCGCCATGTTCGCGAGACGATCTCCGGCCGCATTGCCGAACCCGAGGCCGCCACCATCGATCGGCGCGAAGATGTTGATGCCCGCCGCCTTCACGACGTCGAGATCGGGGAGGCGCACATCGAGATCGCCGCCCATCGCGCGAAGCCGTCCCACCAGCGCGCTGTGGAAGTGCGTAGCCATTACCTGGTAGCCGGGCACCTGCTTGAAGCGATCGTCGCGCGTGAAGGCGAGCGCACCGCGCGCAGCCATTTCACCGGCGCCAGCGCTGACGTAGAGGTAGACCGGCATCCGCTGCATGGTGCCGGGCCGCGCGCTGCGAAGCGCGAAATTCTGCGTTGTGTCCTCTTCGCCGCGTCCGGTCTCGTGAGGATTCGCTTCATGATCCGGCTCGCGCACGCCGAAGGAGAAGCTCGACGCGCCATCCTTCCGGTACCAGACGTATCCGAGGTTGAACGCCGTCTCGCGCGACCAGAAGAAGTTGTGGGGAGGTGGGAATGCGGCAATCGATCCCTCAGCACCCTCGGCGATGACGAGACGATTGCTCGCCTTCAGCGTGACCGGCCCGCTGTTTGGCGCGCCGCCAAAGCGGTACTCCTGCCAGTTGTTCGCCATGTCACGCCAGACCATGCGCGACGCAGGCTGTATCGCAAGCCCTTTCAGCCCCGCTTCGTACTTGTAGGCAACAGACGGCATCTCGGTCTTCGCAACGACCGTCTGCACGATCAGATTCGATCCCTTGTAGATCGTGTATTCCAGCCGGCCGGCGAAGACGCCCAGGTTCACGCCGGGGAATGAGACGACGACCCTGGCGCCCTTGGAAGTGACCTCGCACGCCTTCACGTCGTAGCTTGCGGTCGCGCGCGAAATCTCTTCGGGCTTGCGCGGCAGCCCCGGCTGACCGGCGACGCCGTCAGGCGGAGGAATCGCGTTCATGCGCGTGTCCTCGAGCTTCTCGGTATTGAGCGGCGCGTCCCAGAACGCGTCCCACTTGATGCTCTCGACCAGCGCGGGAGTGATGTCTATCTTGAGCTGCCTCAGCGGCTGGAGCTGCTGCTCGGTGACGCGGCGGAAGCCCGCGACGACACGGTAGTCTGGCGTCATGTTGGCGCCGGCGATCTTCCATACGCCGCCCTTCGCGCGGACCGCGATGTCGCGGATCGTCGGCGTCCCGGCGACGACTCCGAGCCGCATGCGCACCTCCTGGCCCTGATCGCCGTCCCACGTGAGGGTCAGCGTGTCGGTTGCCAGGCTTGCCGCAATCCCGGACGAGGGCGTGAAGCCGGCGACGTTGCACTGCAGCGCCTGCGCGGACGCGGACGATGCGATGAGGAGGGTCGTAACAAACGCCAAAATTCGCATTCAGATTCTCCCAGGGCGGACCTAAATTTCGAACCACGAAGATCCGAAGTGCACGAAGGATTAGATTTCTTGGTGTCCTTCGTGCCCTTCGTGGTTCATCACGTCGTCAATGTAGAGGCGGGTCTAAAGACCCGCCTCTACGGCCTACCTTAGAAATCGATCTGCGTCCCGAGCTGGAAGTAACGGGCCTGCAGAATCAGCGTCGGACGCTGCCAGCGGTTTAACGCCGCGCTCGAGCTCAACCTCGTGGTGACTGTCTGCCAGTCGTTCGAGTTGAACAGATTGTAGATATCCATCGACAGGCGGACGCGCCGCTTGCCGGACGCGGCGAGCAGCTTGCCGACCCGCAGGTCGAACTGCTTGGTGTGTCCACCGCGCAGCGCGAACGGCTTGAGCAGGTCGACCGTCGCCGTGCCGTTGGCACCGGCCGCAAGGTCGCGTCCGAGCGTCGGTCGAATCTCGGCGTTGCTCGCCACGTAGTCAGCGGTGATTGACGTGAACTCGCCGGCGCTCGCCGGCTGCGGCACCGCCTGGTACGTGCCGCTCACGCTCACGCCCCACGGCAGTTGATACACACCGTAGCCTTTGTACTGGGTGAGGAAGGGCGGCACGACCTCGCAGTTGGCCATCGGCGTTTGAGGGTTCGTCGCTGTCGGCACCGCCGGGCTGACCACCGTCAGGTACAGCGCGGGCACATCAACGGTGAAGCACTGGCTTTTCGCAACGCGTCCGGTGGTGAGGCCCGCGAAGAGCGTCAGCCCCCTCACGCGCCAGTTCGCCGATGCGTCGATGCCGTTGTAGACCTCCTTCTGATCGCCATAGTGCTTCGCGAGGCGCACCAGGTTCTGTACCTGGCCGTTCTTGGCCGGCTTGATGTCGTAGAAGCCGCAGACCTGCTGCCCCGCGATCGGGAGGCGCGAATCGTTGCTCGGCGCCGTTACACAGTACTGATCGTAGTCCGCCGGCGTAACAAGTTGGTTATCCACGACTGTGAAGTTGCCGTACCAACGACGGTAGTACGAGACGTCGACCGACGCGCCGCGACCGATCTGACGCTGGACACCGGCGCTGACGCTCCAGTTGTAGGGCCGCACGCCCCAGCCTTCGAGCACTTCCTTGTCGAACTGCGTCGCGGTCGGATTGACCTTGCCGAAATTCAGGTTCGACAGCGGTCCGCACTCGAGGTTGGTCGCCGGATTGTTCCAGTCGCACTGCGGGATGTAATCCCCATTGTCGGTCCATGTCCGCGTCGCGCTATTGACCGACGTGTTCACCGGATTGACGTTCGACGCGAGGCTGCCGCCGCTAATGTAGCGCCCGACGCTTGTCTTCAGCGCGGTCTTGCCGTCGCCGAAGAGGTCATACGAGACGCCGATGCGCGGGTTGATGTCCTTCCAGTTCGGCGCGTTCTTCACCGGCGCGAAGTTTCGCTCGGGGACGAATCTGCCTGCGGCCAGATGCTGCGCCGGCACACTTGCTTTCAGATAATCGAATCGGAGCCCGTAGTTGATCGTCATCCGGCTCATGGCCCACGAATCCTGCGCGAAGATGCCGAGATCCGCGTTGATGTCGTTCTGCTGCTCGATCGGCGTTGCAAAAAGCGTCACGCGGCGCGGTACGCCATTGAGGAAGTTGTAGTTCATGTCGCCGTTGACCGACGTGTTGTTCCACGTGGGGCCGTTGCCGCGGTGGCGTACGGTGAAGCCGGCTTTGTAGCTGTGCGTGCCGGTCACATAGGCGGCCGACGACCTGAACGTCAGCGGATTGTCGAAATTGTGGCCGTAGATCGTCGACGCGCGGTAGATCTGTCCCGTCGAGTCCTCCGTGACCGAGATTGTGCCGAAATCGACCTTCGGGTTGATCTGCCGCCGCTCGTCCCAGTCCTGCTCGTACGACATGAAGCCGGTGTCGAGCAGCAGCTTGCTGTTGACCGGGACGCGCCAGACGACCGTCCAGATCGCGTTCGGAAAGAACGGCGTGTAGGTGGTCGCTTCGGGCGACACCGCAGCCGCGATGCGGCGGAGCGGCGTGATGCGCCGATCCTTCTCGTAGCTGAAATTGATCTTGTTGCGCGGCGAGGCCTGCCACGTCAGGCGCAGCGCGTAGTTGCGATGGACCTGCGTATCGGCCGCCTGTCGCGTCTTGTCAGGGACGAACTGCCACGACAACGGATCCTTCGAGTAGAAGGCATCCGCGACATACCGCTCGATCTGGTTGTTGCGGTACGCGCCGTAGAACCACAGCTTGTCCTTGATGATCGGGCCGCCCCCGTTCGGGTTGAAGTCCCACGTGCGCTTCATGCTGTTGACTGCCGTCAGTCCCTGGTCGATGTACTGCTGAGACAGGTTGCTCGCCGACAGGTCCTTGTTGGCGAACAGGCCTACGACTGACCAGTTGTACGCGTTGCCGCCTTCCTTAGGGATGGCGTTCATCCAGACGCCGGAGTACTGCGCTTCGGCGTCGCCACCGTCCGTACGGACGCTGACCTCCTGGACGCTTCCTTCGTTCATGTAGAAGGTGACCGCCTGGCCGCCAGCTGAACCGCGCCGATCGGACATGCCGTCGATCGCGCTGTTGGTCTCGGCAATGCGGCTGCCGTGCACGGAAAGGCTCCGCGACGCGGGGCCGTCGATGTTCTGCCCGCCGACGACTCCCGGAATGGTCTGCGCGAGGCTCTGGATCTGCCGGTTGTTCGGCAGGGCCTCGATGACCTCTTTGTTGTAGACGGCGCTCTTCGTGGTGCTCTGGACGTCGACGAGCGGCGCTTCACCGGTGACGGTGACCGTCTCGTTCAACTCGCCGACTCTCATGTCGGCGTTGACCGTGGCGTTGAAGTCGGCGCGCAGCTCGAAGTTTTCGACGCGCACGCTGTTGAAGCCCGGTAAGGCGAAGGTAACGGTATAGATGCCGGGACGGAGGTCGACGATACGGTAGAGGCCACTGGAATCGGTCGTGACCGAGCGCACCTTTTCAATGAGTGCAGGGCTGGCGGCTTCGACCGTGACGCCCGGAAGCACACCGCCCGACGAGTCTTTCACGACGCCAGACAAGCCGCTCTGCGCGGCCTGCCCGAAGGCCGTTACCGGTAGAACCACAAGTGACACAGATGCTGCGACACACACGAAGAAACTCCGGGCGGTCATATATGCCTCTCCTCGCTAGATTTGGGGGTCTCCGCCGTCTCTTGCTGGCAGATTCGGGCGCGATGCTAGCACAGGCTAAGCCCTGTCTGGCCGATTATTTAGCGCGGCTTCGCAGTGCCTCTCGGCGCCTACAATTGGACTTCCGCATAGCGTTCTGACTCTGCACCCCGCACCGCGTCCGGGCATCCGAACCTGCCGGGCTGTTGGTCGCACTGGCGGCAGAACTTCGATCTCAGGACTATCCCGAGACCAACGACATGCGGGTGGAACCGGCGGTGTGTACGCGGCCGTGGAAGCTGGCGATGCCTCTCAGGAACCCGCTTCGTTGACAGGGTCACTTCCCGGTGGTAGGTTGCGCCCGACGCTGCGGCGGGCGTTAAAAGCATGGAGGCCAGTCAGGAGGCTCTTGGCTATGCGACTCAGGACCTATGGTTTCGCGCTGTTTCTCGCACTCTTCTTCAGTGCCATTCCCGCGCTTGCGCACCACGCGCTTCAGGCGGAATTCGACACGACGAAGCGCGTCGAATTCACCGGAACGCTGACGCGCTTCGCGCTCATCAACCCGCATACCCGGTGGTTCTTCGACGTGAAGAAGCCGGACGGCACGATCATCAAGTGGGAAGTGTCGGCCGCGGGCGCAGGTCCGATCCGGCAGGCCGGCCTGGCCCGCGCGTTCAAGCTCGGCGACACCTACAAGGTCACCGCCGCGCCGGCGCGCAATGGAGCCAACTCGGGTCGCGTGATCGACTTCAAGTTCCCCGACGGCCGCGTCGTGGTCCTGTATCACGAGAATCCCGACAACCCGAACGACCTCTGAGCACGAGAGTGAACACGGGCG
>DAIRVG010000092.1:0-16350 GCA_036802945.1 Vicinamibacterales bacterium | reverse complement strand
TCACGAGAATCCCGACAACCCGAACGACCTCTGAGCACGAGAGTGAACACGGGCGTGGCGCGACGTATTTGCAGGACACCTGGGCACGATCCCCGCCGCCCGCGTGATCAATAACCTCACATTCGCCGGGCCAGACAAGAAGACGCTTTATCTGGTCGGCCGCGGCGTTGCGTGGAAGGTCCGGATGCTCTCGACGGGCTATAAGGGCCGAGCGCGGTAACGGAGGGCGGGTGAGGCGGGTCTAAAGACCCGCCTCTACGACCCTGCCCGTGTTGCGTAGAGGCGGACCGTTAGGTCCGCCTTTCATGATCAATGTCGGATATGCCCGACCAGGTTCTGCTGGGAGTGTTCCTCGCAGGGGTTCTGTTCGGCGATCACCGCGTTCTTGCTGGTATTCAGCCGGAGCATGCGCGGGTTCATCACCCACGGCTCGACGAGCACCTCGGGATCGTAGACGGTCGCCTGATAGCGGAGCGTGTTCCCCTCGCGGCGGAACGTTTCCACGACACGCATCTGGTCGCTGTGGAAGTAGCCACCTTGCGCGAGCCAGGTGAGATCGTTGAATCCCACGGCGTCGACGACCAGCGTGTCGCCTTCCCACTTGCCGACGGCGTCGCCGTAGAAGAGAAGGTCCTGCGCCCTGATGGGGTCGTGCGGACGGCCGTCAGTCGGGATCACCCTGAAGTCGGTCGGCGAGGCGCCCTGCTGCGCGTAAAGGAAGATCACTTCGTTTGCCGTCTGCACGATCTTCACGGGCGGTCCCATTCGGGGTACGCCGGCCGGCTGACACACGAAATACGGCGCGACGGTGTTTGAGTTGAAATCGAGATCCCGCACCTTCGCCCAGTATTCAGGCTTGTAGATTGGGCGGTTCGCGTCAAACCGGTCGATGAACGTGCTGTCGTTTGACTGGTTCACCGGGGCGGTGCAGATCTTCATTCCCGGGTGGCAGCCACGCGACCTGTTGAGCACCACGAGATTGCCCTTTTCGTCGGTCTTGGCTCCGCCATCCTCGCCGCCTCCGCCTCCGCCGCCCCAGAAGCCACTGAGATCCGGCTTTCCGTCCGGCGTACGCGGTGTGGGGACCGGTGCCGCCTGGTTCTGCGGCGCGGCGCTCGCGGGCGCTCCGTACTGGGCTTCGGCAAACGTGGAAAGTCCAAGAGCCACGACAGCCGCCACGGCACACCCCGTGATCGTGCTGAATCGAACAAATCGACAGGTCATCGCTTTTTCCCCTCTCTGATCAGTACGAATCTCGCGTTGGCTCTACGGGCACTCCCGGATCACTTCGTGGGCACTGCAGGTCCGGCGGCTTTCACGGCCGGCGGCACGGGCACGACGACGTAGAGATTGGGAGTGTTCGTCCTCGTGACGGTGAGATCGAGCACCGTGAGCGGGCCGCGCTTCTCGACGATATGGCCCGCGAAAAAGGCGTCGAGCTGTTCCTCGGGATCGTTGTAGTCCTTGTAGTTCGAGTAGGTGAATTCAGTGACGGTGTCGCCCTGCCGCACGTCAATGCGTTCCGCGCAGTTCCTCGTGCAAACGCCTTTCACCGGCCCGGACGTGAGCGTGGCCTTGGCCATCGCTCCGGTCACACCAGGAATCGGATACGTGAGCACCGTTTTTTCGCCTTCGACCGAGACCTTCGTTTCGGCGCCACCGTTCAGCCTGGCCGCCTTGACCGCTCCCTGCGGACCGCTCCAGAGCCGGATCGCCCGCTCGTTGTAGGCTTCCGGTGTCGGAGTTGCGGTGCCCTTGCCGGGGACGAGCCCCGCGCCGGGCCCTCCGATCTCGTTCCATGCGTACTGCCCGCCGATGACGCGAATCTCCTCACGCTTCTGGCCGTTGGGCAGCGTGCAGGCGAAATCCTCCCGCATCCCCGACATCTGGTAGTTGATCTCGGCGTGGTACTTCGTCAGCCTGCACGGCTGCCCGCCCACGTTGATGGTGCCGGTGCCCACGTAGTCGAGCGTGCCGATGGCGTCATTCTCCTGGACGCCGCGGAGCATGCCCATGTGGTTCGCCCAGTTGTAGAGCACGGTCTTGAGCTCCCCACCCGGCGCCGGCAGCGGTTCGACGGCGGCCGCACGCGGTCTCGGACGCGGGGCCTGCTGAGCGTTCAACGAGATCGCGAGGGTGCCGGTGAGTCCCGTCACGGCCGCAATGGTCGCGATTCCAAGTACCTGCCTCGACATGTGGGATCTCCTGCGTAGGGTAAGAAGGCTCGGAACCGGCCGTCGACGGGAAAGATTGCGTGAAGAATAGGTCAGCGCGCCGGAAGCGTCAAGTTTCCGCGCCGCGAGTTTGACCTTCCCAAAACGGCGCAGCGGCAGGACTTGTGGATCCTTCCGATCGAGGCACCGCCAGGCGAGCAGAAGCCGATTCCGTTCCTCGTGACACAGGCGGATGAGACGTTCGGTCAGTTCTCGCCTGACGGCAAGTGGATCGCCTACAGCTCGGATGAATCAGGCCGCCGCGAGGTGTACGTACAAGGCTTTGCGCCGGATCGTGTGCCCGCCGCGGCCGTTGGCAAGTGGCAAATCTCGACCGCGGGCGGCGATAAGCCGCGATGGCGCAGGGACGGCAAAGAGCTGTACTACATCGCGCCCGATCGCAAAATGATGGCCGTGCCCGTCAAGGTCGGACCGCCGTTCGAACCCGGCGTCGCCGTTCCACTCTTTGAAACGAGGGTGGTGGGTTTCTTCCCTTACGACGTCAGCGCCGATGGGCGATTTCTCCTCTACACACCCAGCGAGGCCGAGGCCGCGGCGCCTTCGCCCGTGACCATCGTGTTGAACTGGCAGGCCGAGCTGAAGCGCTGACGGTTTTTCGTGACCTTCGTTGTCTTCGTGTTCATCGTGGTTAGATCGTCATGTTGAGCTGGCTCGAAGAGTACATTTCTATTTCGCGCGGCTCTGGATCCCCTCTGCAAGCATTTGAATCCTGTACGCCGCGCCCCGGCCTACGGCAAACATCGTCTTCTTGTCGCGCCCCGCGAACCCGACGCTTTGCATCCCAACCGGGGTCGGAATGGTCCCCAGGATCTGGCCCTGTGGGCTGACGACGCGGATGCCGTCGCCGACCGCCGTATAGAGACGTCCGGCGTTGTCGATCGCCATGCCGTCGCCGCCGGTGTCCGCGAATTTCCGGGGATTGGTCACGCTGCCGTCAGGCTGAATGTCGAACGCGACGATGTGAGTGCCGTTGGTGGCGTAGAGGATCTTTTCATCGGGGCTGAGCTGCACACCGTTTGGCGCAGTAACGTACTCGGTGAGCTTCGTCACCTTGCCCGCAGGCGTGATGTAAAAGAGCAGCGGCTTTCGTCCGGCTGGCGGATCGCGGAACTGCGCCTGCGCGTTTGGAATTGGATCGCTGAAATAGATGCCGCCCTTCTTATCGATGACGAGATCGTTGGGACGGACGAGCGGCTGGCCTTCGAACGAGTCGGCGAGCACCGTGCGTGTCGGAGACAGGACGCCGATCCTCGGTTCCCTCGACTGCGCCGCAATCAGGCGTCCCTTTGAATCGTAGGCAAGGCCGACGGTGCGGTTCGTGTCTTCGAGATAGGTGGACAGGTTTCCGGCGGGATCGACCTTGATGATCTTGTTCGCGTCCTGCTCGGTGAACAGCACGCTGCCGTCCGGCATCGCGATGACGCCTTCGGTGCCGTTGAAGCCGGCCCGAATGAACTGCACTTTCGTGCCGCCGGCGACGACACCTGGAATGTCAGGCGTGGTGAGCTCGCGGGTCGGGTCAGGCGGCGGCTGATTCTGGGCGCCACCACCTTGGCCCTGCGCCAGCACGATCGTCGAGGCAAGCACACAGCACACAAGCGCGAACGATGCTTTCGAATTCATAAATCCTCCAGGCGGATTTCTAAGAGCACACAACCACGAAGGACACGACGGACACGAAGAAAATGAATTCTCTTACTTCGTGGCCTTCGGAACCTTCGTGGTTCATATAGCAGGCAACAGGCGACTCGAGCGTTGCGCGCCGTCCTTATACGCTGAAGGGCTGCTGAGTGACAAACGCGGCAGCGGAGCCGAGCGTGAAAAAGTTTGGCGACTGCGTGGCGGGCATGCGGGCTTTGATCGCCGCGTGGAATTTCGCGTAGTTGCCTTTGTACGCGCTGTGATTCCACACCTGGAGCAACTGCTCGGTGAACGCGCCGTTGTGGTCGCCGTCCATCGAGGTCTGATTGTCCTGGCAGCCTGAGATCAGGATCACCGAGGGCCTGAAGTTTTTCACGACGCCGGTTCGCCGGTCGCTGACGGCGACATTCGCGAGCGCGCTGTCAGGGTCCGGAAGACCCGTCTTGCCCGCTGCGCTGGCCACTCCTTCCTGCAGGCGGTCGTAGAACCCCTGGTGGTCGCGGTAGGTCCGCATCGCGACCGATGGCGGCATCATCTTGGATCGTCCACCCGGCGGCGGATCCAGCATCGGCCCTACCAGAGCCATTCGCGCGACGGTGCCGCTATGACAACTGTCGGAGAGCAGGAGCACCCGTACTCCCGACGCGAATCCGCTCAATTCCAGGTACAGCTCGTCGTCGATCAGTTGCCCATCGTAGAGACACCACGTCTCGTCCTTCTTGTCTTCTTCTTCGCCGGTGACGTCGGGGATTTGTCCGCCGTGACCCGAGTAGGTGAGAAAGAACAAGTCACCCGATTTGAGCTGTTTTGCTGCCAGGCGGATCGCGGCGAGCGCCTTTGCGCGCGTGGCGTTCCTGGTGAGCAGCACGGTCGGTCTAATTCCGCGCGATTTCGCAAGAGAAGCCATATCGTTTGCGTCGAACTCGCAGGCCATCAGCTCTCCGCTCCAGCCGCCGTAATGGACGGCGCTGACGGCGTTGAGCCCGAGGTGGACCGACAACCCTTGTCGTCCGGTTGCGGCTTTTTGTCCAGTGGTGCGCGGTGTACGGGGTTTCTTTGCCATCGAAGTCTCCTCGCTTCACGCCTGAGGGCGCCGACACTATAATCCTTCCTTCCCGACATGCGAGTTGCACGGCGGTTCGTGATCAGCGGACGTGTCCAGAACGTCGGCTTCCGCTACTTCACGCAGAATGCCGCTGCGCGAGAAGGAGTGGCCGGGTGGGTGCAGAACCTGCCGGACGGACGAGTCGAGGTGTTTGTCGAGGGCGATGAGGACGCGGTCACGCGCGTCGAACGCGCGATCCGATCCGGCCCCCCGGGCGCGCGCGTCGAGAACGTCTACGTGCAAGACGATGAAGCGGCAGGGACGCTCAAGGGTTTTAGGATCAAGTGAACCACGAAAGGTTTCTGGGTGCCTTCGATCCTTCGTGGCCTTCGTGGTTAAGACCAGTTACTGGACATCTATGATCACAATGGATTTGAAGCAGCAGATTCGCAACATCCCCGACTTCCCGAAGCCGGGCGTCCTCTTCTACGACATCACCACGCTGTTGCGCGATCCGCAGGGCTTCAAGGCCACCATCGACTCGCTCGCGACGCCGTACGTCAACAAGGGGATCGATCTGGTGGTCGGGATCGAGAGCCGCGGCTTCATTCTTGGCGCGGCGGTCGCTGAGCGCATCGGCGCCGGCCTCATCCCCGTCCGCAAGCCCGGCAAGCTCCCGGCAAAGGTGCTCAAGGTGACCTACGACCTCGAATACGGCAAGGATGCGCTCGAGATTCACTCCGACGCAATTGAGAAAGGTCAGCGCGTGCTCATCGTGGACGATGTGCTTGCGACGGGAGGGACGGCAGGAGCCGCCACGCAGCTCGTGAAGAAGCTTGGTGGAGAGCTGCACGGCCTCGCGTTTCTCATCGAGCTGACGTTCCTCAACGGGAAGTCAAAGCTCGTAGGCGAGGACGTCTATTCGGTGTTGCAGTACTAGGCGGACCTAAAGGTCCGCCTCTACGATCTCCGAGTCCGCCTTTCTACCCTTGCCCTCAGCTCCGCTTTACGCGGCGGCGGCGCATCGCGATCGCGGCGAGACCCGATCCAAGGAGCACCAGGCTCGCAGGCTCTGGCACAGCCTGCGCGGTAGTCCCTCCGTCTCCGTTCCCTGAAATGTTTGGCTCATCGAGGGCGGCGCCGTACTGAAACGACACGTTCGAGAACGCCTTCGAGGCATCTGCTCCGCCCCAATTCCCCAGGACGAAGACCACGGAGTTCTTGATCAACCCCTCGCCTTTGAGCAGGCCGGTGTTGCCGGTTCCCGCGAGGTCACCCGCCGTGACGATCCCGTACTGCAGTCCGTCAAGGGCCCCGTTTACGGGTCCGCCCAATTCGTCGCCTGGGAATGTCGCGCCACCAAAGAGACCAAGTCCCGCACTGCTGATCCCTCTCGTCGCACCGCCTGGCGCTCCCACGAGCCCTGCCAAGTACGCCCATTCGCCGCCCACCACACCACCAGCGGGCTGGCCATCGGGGTCGTCGAACACCATACTTCCGGGTCCAAGAACCGCAGACAGCGACGTGAGGAGATTCGCGTTGCTGCTGCTGAAAAACACGCCGGTCAAGACGTCGATCGGGACCAGCGAGTCCGCGCTCGACGTGTTTGTAAGTGTAACGATGAGATCTCCGCCGGAGTCTGCAAAGGTGGCGGACGCCGCGCGCGTACCGCTGCTGGCGGTGAAGGTGATCGGGCTGGCTTGCGCCGCCTGCGCGGAGAAAAAACTCAACGCGAGCACTGCAATACCCGCACTTTTACGACCAGTCATTTCCTACTTCCTTCTCCCAAGTGTTTCGAGCCTGGGCATGACGAAATGCATGACGACCATCTGCATGGAGGGCAAGTGCGGTGCCGTGTCTGACGAGGCTGCAAGTGACTAACAACAGGCGAGATCACAGGATTCGTCTGGGCTTAAGTCGGCTGCGAAGCAGAACATTATCGGTGGCGCGCTAACGCGAGAACTCGCCGCTGACTCGATGCGGCTTCGACGTAGTGCACACAACGTCACAGCCGATTCGATACAACCAGAACGCGGGGCCGGAAGGTGACGAGTATGTGGGGTCGGCTTCAGCCGGCCGTCGTAAGATGGCCGCGTGCGAAAGCACGCGCCGCTTGCCGCGGTCCTCGTCGCGGCTGCCGTCGTCCGCTACTGGGCAATAGCGTTCTGCCTTCCGGGCCAACTGTGCCGTCCTGACGAAGAGGCGGTGGTGAACATCGCGACCCGGATGTTCGGCCGCGACCTCAATCCCCGTTTCTTCGACTGGCCAGCGTTGTTCATGTACGAAACGGCCGCCGCGCTGGTGCCGTTTTTCAAAACGGGCTTGTATCTGGGCTGGTTCAGAGGGGAATACCATTTCTTTCAGACGATCGTCACCGACGCGTCACCGGTCTTCCTGACCGCACGCCTGTTGAGCGCAACTGCGGGATTGGCCTCCGTCTGGGTGCTGTTCCGGGTGGCGCGACGCCTCTTCGGCGATCGGACGGCGCTCATCGCCTCGCTATTTCTAGCGCTGGCGTTTCTGCATGTCCGCGATTCGCATTTCGGAGTAACGGACGTCACTGCGACGTGTCTCGTCCTCGTGTCGTTCCTCTTCATCGTGCGCTTCTCGGAATCCAGCAGCAGACGGGACCTGGTCGTTGCCGCCGCAACAGCTGGTCTTGCTGCATCGACGAAGTACAACGCGGTGATCGTTGCATTGCCGGCGCTCTGGGCTGTATTCAGATCGACTGACCCATCCAGGAGAACGCTCTCGGCGAGGGTCGGCGGTTCGGCGCTTTTTACAGCGGTCATGCTCCTCGCATTTGCACTGACCTCGCCGTATTCCATTCTGGAGTACGAGCAGTTCATCGCCGCGCTGCGCGCGATCTCGGCGCATCTTGCGACAGGGCACGGTGTGGTGCTCGGTCGCGGATGGGTGGTGCACCTCACCTCGTCCCTGCGCTACGGACTCGGCCTCCCGCTGCTCGTCGCGGGGCTGACTGGCCTACTGCTGCTGCTGTGGAAACGGCCACGCGAGGGCCTGATGGTGTCCCTGTTTCCAGTGGCGTACTACGCCGCCATCGGCAGCGGCTACACTGTGTTCGCCCGCTACATCCTGCCAGTGGTCCCCTTTTTGTGCCTGACTGCGGCGTTCGCTGTCGTCACCGCGGGCCGCTCAGTAGTTTCATGGAGTAGTCGTCCGACGTTGGCGCCGATGACGACCTGGGGCCTGGCGCTGCTCGTTGTCGCGCCCTCTGCATGGTCCGTGGTGCAGTTCGACCGTCTTCTCGCGCGGACCGACAGCCGCGTGCTCGCGGCCAGGTGGGTGGAGCTCCGGTTTCCCAGCGGGGCCAGCATCGCCGAGGTCGGACGGCGCTCGACGAACCTATTCTTCCTTCCCGAAGGTCCCGACGCGCCGTCCCGCTACAGAACGACGACGGTCGCGGACGATCCTGCGGAGGTGGAGGAGCCGGACATGATAGTTGTGCCGAGATCGCTCTTCGATCCTGGAGCCGTGATGCCCGCTCGAGCCACGGCGCTTGCCTCCCGTTACACGCCGCTCTACGTCGTCGATGCCCAGGATCTGTCAGCGAAAGGCGCTGTGTATGACTGGCAGGACGAGTTCTATCTGCCGCTGACAGGATTCGCCGGCATTCAGCGGCCGGGGCCGAACCTCACGATCTATGTGCGGCCTGACCTTGCGAGCAGGCAGTAGCGCATTGCTAGAATGACCTCTCGCCGCCACAGGAGAAGAATTTCCAGGAGGACGTGCATGAAAGATCAGTTGTCCCGTTTCTCACTCGTCGCGCTGTTAGCGATCACGTGCCTTCCTTCAGCCTTCGCGCAACAACCGCAGGGACAGCCCGTGCGGACCATTACGCGAATTACTGGCGATCTTTATCGCGCCCAGAACAACGACCACTACACGGTATTTCTCGTGACCCCCGCGGGGATCATCCTGGCGGATCCGATCAACGTCGAGGCAGCGGCCTGGATCAAGACCCAATTGGCGGAGCGCTTCCCGAATACGCCGGTCAGATACGTGCTCTACAGCCATCACCACCAGGATCATGCCTCCGGCGCCGCGGTGTTCAATGACACGGCGGAGCTCGTTGCCCACGAGAACTTCAACGCCGCGCTGAAGGCGTCGGCAGGTCAGAACGCGGAGGCACCCAGGAGATACGAGGCCGTAGTCCCTCCCGAATCCACGTACACCGCCCGTCGGACGATCACGCTGGGCGGGAAAACCGTTCAACTGATTCATCCTGGGCCAACCCAGCATGCACCCGACCTGACGGTCTTGTTCTTTCCGGCGGAGCGTGTGGTGTTCGGGGTCGATTTCATGGCGGTCAAGATGGTGCCAGGGTCAAACACGCTGGCAGGCGGTGCGTCAGTCTCCAACTATGTCAACGCGATCAAGGCGGTTGAAGCGCTCGACTTCACGATCGCCGCTCCGGGCCACGGCCCCGTCGGCACCAAGGCCGACATCGTCGCTCACCGGCAGTATTTCGAGAACCTGGGCGCCAGGGTGTCCGCAGGTATCGCCTCGGGCCGGACGGTCGCACAGCTCCAGGCGGCCGCCATCATGGATGAGTACAAGGCGTGGATCGAGTACGACGAGGACAATGACGTGAACATTGCCAACGTGTACAACACCCTGAGCGCCCAGAAGCGCTGAGCTATTCGCCGAATCCTCGCTCGTTCACGCCCGCGCGACGCGCACGGTGTAGTTGCCCATGCCGCTGGTGCGGTTGTAGTGCCGCACCTGAGCGAAGTAGCGGCCCTCGATGAGGTCGGCCGCAATCCGCGCGTTGTAGTCCACGCCGCTGTCGTCGTCCTCCGCAATAAGCGCCGTGGGGCTACCGGGACCGAAGAGTTTCATCACGATGTCGGTCGGACCCCTCGTATCTATCACGTGCCGGCCAGCCTTCGTGACGTTGAACGCGAACAGATCCTCTTCGCCGAACTTGCCAATCGACGCGGCCGTGCGCCGCGCTGCGTTGACCACGAGCTCAGTAGGCGCGTCCACGGTCTGACCGGTCTTCGGGTACATCTTGGCGCCGGCGATGAACGCCTTGTCGAGGGCCGACAGCGACTCGTTGGCCTTGGTGGCGATGCCGTTGAGCGTCCACGCGGCGGGAAAGAAATACAGCATGATCGAATCGGGATCGAACCGAGTCCCATTGATCTGATCGGCCGTGTACTTGCGCAGGACGTTGTGGCGCGCGGTGGCTTCGTCCCAGAAGTTCGGCGACTTGGCCAGTTCGCGAATCACAACCTGCTCGTTCCACTGGATACCGCCGGCCGGATTCTGGTGCTCGTGCGCGAGACCAATCGCGTGGCCGAATTCGTGAGCGGTCGTCCCTCCGTCCATGAAGCCGAGGTTCATCGTGGCTTCGTTGAGCGGGATGCCCCGGCAGTCGGTGCCCACATAGCTCCAGGCTCCGTCGTTTGGGTCGAAGGCGATCCGGATCTCGGCGCCGGGCGCGTCATTGAAGTCGAACGTCAGGTTCGCGTGCTGCGCCCACCAGCCGGCCTGCTCGCGCACCGTAGTCTTCTGCGCGGTCGTGCCGCCTATGAACCGGACCTGCAGCTTGGATCCGTTCATCCAGGTCTTGCCGATGGGCGCGATGGCACGGTCGCGGCCGCCGCTCCGGGTCGTGGGCCGGTGGCGCATGAGATCGGCCGGCAGAATACGGTCGATGCAGATCTTCGGACGGTCGGTCATATCCCCTCGCTACTTCTTGGAATGGGCGGTGATGTAGTCCTGCGCGAACTTCCACTGGGTAGGCACCGCCGGGTTATCGTTGACCAGGCCGATCATGGTCGCTTCGGCGCCGGCCTGCTCAACGCTCCACCCGTCAACCACGACCCGCTTGATCATCCAGAGCATCGCCGTTCGATGGCCGTTGCCCGAGTGCAAATAGACCGGTTGGTTCGCGGGGTCGGTCATCGCCTTCAGGACGGGCTCGACTTTCGCTGGGTCGTACTGCCCGGGCGAACCGGCAAGATCTATCGTCAGCAGGAAGTACTTCATGCCCGTAGCCCTTACCGCCGCGCCTTCGGCTTCAGCATCAGGTCCACCAGCGACATCGATGACAGCCTTGAACCCCCGTTTCGAGAGCTCCGTAATTGCCAGGGCGCGCGACTGAAACTGACTGCCATTGGAAGCGGTCCCATCGATGGGGAAGTAGTTGGCGAGGCCAGGAAAGTCCTCGCGCCTGGTCCGGACCTTTGGCGCCTGGATGGCGACGCCGCCACCGCCCAGACCGACAGCGTTGCATCCACGCAGGCCGCAGAGATCGGGAAGCGGGGACTCGCCCAATCCCACATACGTGCTGTAGACGGAGGAGTAGGTGTTGGAGCCTGTTCCGTCCGGGCGGAGGAATCCGACCGACATCTTGAACAACTCCGGCTCGACAGACCCTTTCGGCACCGTCCCCTCGACGATGTAGAGCCTGTTGTCGTGCATATAAATCGATGCCGACGTGCGCGACTGATCGGCGTTGTTCGTGAACTGCAGGAGCGTGCCTTCAACCTGTTCAGTCCAGTTCCACGTCATGCCCGTCAACTTGGCGTCCCGTTGCAGGAGCTTGAACGTCGCATACGTGATCGCGCCGTGCACGTCGCTCTTCCAGTAGCCCAAACCGACAATGCGCGTCTGTCCTCCGAAGCACGTCTCGGCGCCCGGCACGCAGGCCATGGATCGGGCGATGCCTTGTTGCTCGATGCCACGGTAGTCAGCGACGGTGACTGAATAGTGCTCACGGCCACGGTCAACGCTGAAGACACGTGCCGGCAATGCGTAGCCCATCTGCGAGGTCCACGTCGTGTCCTGGACCTTCGGTGTCCCCGGGAACGTGATCCTGAAGCCATCTTGCCGGGACGTGAACTCAGTCCACGCATCCTGGGCGAATGCAGATCCCGCGAGCGCCAGAACGAATGCCGTCACGAGGTGTGAAGTCAAGCGCATGAATGCTCTCCTTCAGAAGTGAAACTGAGCGCCCAGCCGCACGACGCGGCCCTGCAGAATCTCGGTTACCCGATCGAGCGCCGGCCCGTAGTTGAAGTTCTGGTTCAGCACGGTGTTCGCGTTCAGCGAGTTGAAGACGTCCACCTGCAGTCGCACATTGCGGAACGAGTTGAACGTCACCACCTTCGCAAACCCCAGATCGAGCTGGTTCCACTGGTCGGCGTACTTCGAACCCGGCTTGATCAGCGGCACCAGCACGCTGGTCTGCGTCAGCGTTGGGATGATCGTGCGATCCACCGTGTAGTTGACGAAGAGCTGCCGGCCAGGATAGCTGGTGAGCGAGCCGCTGAGCTGAATGCCCCACCATAGCGGATACACGCCGGACAGCTTGAATTGATCGATGAACGGCAACCCTAGCTTGGTCTCGTCGCAGAACCGTCCCGCCGCGGTGTCGATGAGCGCACCGGCCGGGATCGGGCTGTTCGGGTCATCCAGGCTGCAGTTCTTGATCACGGTGCGGTCGTGCGTCCACCCGCCGGTCAGGCGTCCTTCGCCAAGCCGTGCCTGGGCGCTCAACTCGACGCCATTGTAGGTCTGCGTCCGGGCGTCATTGACGGTGTTGGTGTCGAGGATGTTGACCAGCCCCTGCTTCGTGCGATCCAGGTTGTACACGGTGAGCAGCTCGCCACCGAGGGGGTTCGCGATCGTCACGGGCGTGTAGTCACCGGGAGACTGCAAGAGGTTGTCCTGCTGCTGCAGCCGATGGAAGCCGCGCCGGTAGTAACCGATGCTCGCAGAAATGCCGCTCGTCAACTGGCGCTGCAACACGCCGGTGTACTCGATGCTGTACTCCCGTTTGAGGTTCGGATCGGGGTTGCGCGACTGCCGGATGCCGAACGCGTTGTTGTTGCTCGGTCCGATCTCGTTGTCCTGCGCGATGTCATCCCGATTGAGGTCGTTCCACGTGCGGCTGTCGCTGGCGAGGAACATCGGGTTGTACGCGTTGGTGTTGTCGGTGGCGAACTTGCTGACGTACTTACTGACGCTCCCCTTGATCGCCGTCTTGCCGTCGCCGAACAGATCGTACGATGCCCCGAAGCGCGGCGAGAGGTCCTTGAACGACGGGACGTGCACCTCGTCGAAGTGCCGGGCGGGCACGAAGCGGCCCGCGGGCTGATCCTGCGCCCGGATGTACGAGTTGAAGTATTCCCACCGCAGGCCGTAGTTGAGTGTCATCCGCCGCAGCGTCCACGAATCCTGTCCATAGATGCCGAGGTCGGCTTTCATGACCGGCCTTGACAAGACCGGCGTGTTCTGGACAAGGACTGACGTCGGCACGCCGGCGCGGTACACCTGAATCAGGTCGGCGTTGGCTTCGCGTATCTGGTCGTAGAATCCGAACCCCCACTGGTATCCCCACTTGAACGCGTGCGAGCCGGTCACGTACGCGACAGACGAGGTCAGCGTATTCCGGATCGGAATGTTGTACTGCTCGACCGCGCCCGCCACGTGGCGGGTGCTCAGAAGGGTGTCCTGCCGCGATGCCTTCGCGTACCAGGCAGGCGTGAATGGCGGCTCCTTGACCCCCTCCTGGTACACGACGTTGAACTTGGTGACGTTCCGCGCGAAGCCGGTTTCGACCAGCAGCCGTGGACTCAGCGTGCCCGTCCACTTCGCCTGGAGGTTCGAGTAGTGCACGGGGGGACGCCGGTTGGCCGCGACCTCGTCGACACCCGCCGCGAGACCGTCGTGCCCGCGAAACTTCTTGGTCAGCTCGTAGAAGTAGGACAGCTTGTGATTCGCGTTCGCGCGCCATGTCAGGCGGCCAAGACCCTGCTTGAGGGTGTTGTCGTCCACGGCCTGGCGTCCGTCCGCGTAAAACGCTCCGGCCACGGAGTTGTTGCTGAGCAGATACCGGAATGTACCGAAGAACCAGAGCCTGTCCTTCGCGATCGGCCCGCCGAGCGACTGGTTGAACTCGCGCGTCAACAGCACGGCCGGCTGCGTCGTCAGGCCACGCCGGATGATGCTGTCGTCGAGGTTGCTGCTCGAGAAATGCCGGTTTGGAATCGTTCCAAAGAACGTGTCGCCCCGGAAGTCATTGCCGCCTTCCTTCGGGATGATGTTCACGCGCACGCCGCCGGCCGACGTTTCGGCGCCCATCGCGCTCGTCTGGAACGTCATCTCCTGCGCCATGCCGTCGTTGAAGTAGGGCACGGCACTGCCGTTGGCGCCCATGGTGTTCAATTCCATCCCGTCGACCTGCGTCACCGTCTGAAAAGCGTCCGAGCCGTGCGCAGTGATCCGGATCTGCTGGATGCCGGCCGCTCCGCCGACGTCCTGCCCGCTCGCGACGATGCCCGGGAGTGTGGCGCCGATGTTCCACATCATCCGCCCGCTCGGCAGGTTGTCGAGGAGGTCACGGTTGACGATCTGTTGCTGCACCGAGCTTTGCACGTCGACGAGCGGCGCCTCGCCCGTGACGGTGATCGTCTCTTCGAGAGTGCCCACTTTCATCTCGCCGTTGACCGTGGCCACCGTACTTGCTTGCAGCGTGATGCCGTCGCGCTTGAAGGTACTGAAGCCCTGCAGAACAAACGTGACCGTATACACGCCCGGGCGCAGGTCGACGATCTTGAACTGACCCTGACCGTCGCTCGCCACTGATCGTGTCTTTTCGATCAACGCGGGGCTGGCCGCTTCGACAGTCACGCCGGGGAGGACTGCCCCGGTGTCGTCCTTGACGACGCCGGCGATGGAACTTTGAGCGGATGATGTTGCCGGTAGCAGGACGAGCAGCGCAACCGCAGCCGCGAAGCTCGTGAGCGCGAGGGTCGTCGAACGCATGATCATTACCTCCGAGAGATAACGGAGTACGGCAACGCCAAAGGACCGAGAGGAAAGCGCGCCGATTATATATCCCGTCCTGTGCGCCGGCCGCGCCGCGTTCGGACTGGGCTCACGCGAACCTACGATCGATCCCTGTGGTGGATTGGCGGGGTTTTGTTGATCAATCTGACCAACGTCATGGCGCGCTTACCGCCCCTTGCACTTGAAAACTGTGCAGGACTTTGTAAGCCGCTGCAGCATTTCGCTAGCGGTTGACAGGGCTGGTCACGGCGCTGCGCGACATGCTTGAGGCACACACAACAAAGCCGGGCACCCGCATGGGTACCCGGCTTCGTGTGCTCGTGAGGGCGACGTCAGTTCGCGTTGTGTGAACTGGCTTGCGCGAAGTTACTGAACCCGTCGAAATCGGCGCCGGAGGCCTGCAATCGCCAATCCACTCCCGAGCAGGACCAAGGTCGTCGGCTCTGGAACTGCTTGCGGTTGAAACGGCAGATCGACCTGCAGGACAGCCGGACCTCCGCAGCATTCACCGTAGACCAATTGGAACGGGAAGTTGCCGGATGGCCCGGTGTAGATCTTGGTTGACTGGACCGGTGCCGTCGGACCGGGATCGAACCCGAGGTCCAGGCCCCCAATAATTAATGTGAGTCCATCGTCATGCGTCACGGTGAACATTTGACCCGTTGTGACGGTCACAGTACCGAGGAATTGGACGATGGTTCCCTGCGTGCCGGTGTCCATCAATCGGCTCAGGGCGGCTCCACTTCCGACGATGTTGAAGGCACCGCCGCTCAATAGCCACGCGTTGACGGTAGCGCCAGTCGCGTTGAAGTTGAGCGGCGCGTTCACTTCGAACGTCACGTCGGGAGCCGTGCCTGGGACGTTCGCGGGGATGGCATTCTGAGAAGCCGCTTCGGACACGGCCCACAAGCTCCCGAGGATCGGACTGGCCTGAGCGGTGCCGCTCAGCCAGAGAACCAGGGCCGCTGCCAAGGTTACCGCTGTTGCAGTTCGTCTCATGGGCGTGCCCTCAAGAGGAAATTTCTACAGGGGGAATACGACCGGCGTATTCGCAAAATCCATGCTCAACCAGAGCCAGTCGAACTCCCGAAATGTCAGATGAAAACGGAGCTGCCCAGACGCCGCGTGCCTGCTCGCCACGGCAGTCTGCCAGCGGGCCGACTTAATCCGTCACACCTGCCGATTTCGTCCAGGCTTGTTGCGTGGAAATGCCTGCGATCGCCTTCCTTCGCGTGCCTAACAATTTGCGTGAGCTGCGGCTGGCGGTCAGATGCTTCGCGCGGATGGCGCTTGTGAGCGCTGCAATTCGGATATTCGTTCCCCCCGCCTTTCTGCAACGAGGAAGCTGTGATGTCCGCGCAACCGTTGGTAAACTGACGCCTTCGCTACAAAACGTCCCCGTAGCTCAGCTGGATAGAGCGCGCGCCTCCTAAGCGCGAGGCCGACGGTTCAAATCCGTCCGGGGACGCCAGCCTTCGCTCGCATCTCAGGTGAGCGAGCTTCGGCGGGCAAGCCAATGAGCCAACTGCGAATTGCGATCCCTAATTCGTTCTTGGCGGCATCTCGACTCGATCCCAGACGTTCTGACCACTGTTCCCGTTTACG
>DAIRVG010000091.1:16576-23495 GCA_036802945.1 Vicinamibacterales bacterium | reverse complement strand
TTCTCTCGAGTGCAGTCGAAGTAATCGAAGCGCGTATGTCAGAGACGAACGTGTAGTTCAGCGGCCTCAGTGGGCACGCGGCAGCTGCATCGCGTGTCGGTTTACATAGCGTGCGATTGTCTCGCCCACTGTGTCGCTGATGATGACGGTGCTCGGATAATGCATGCCCCCCCAGACGCGTGCGTTATTGCCGTCCTCGCGCGCCTGACCGATGCTCCTATACGTGCGTTCCGGCTGTCCCGGCGTCGTGAGAGTAAACGTCTGCTCGTCATTGAAGTGGCTGAGGAGAACGGTCGCAGCCGCTCCGTTGAGGCTGGGGTGCCCGGCGAGGTATTCCGGGTGTGAGGGCGTGTTGACGAGGGGCAGCCAATCGGGATCGGCCATCGTGTCTGGATTCCCATCGGTTTCGGCTAACGGGATGGCCGTGACCGGACGCCAGGTGACCTCTGTCGCCACCGACCCGTAGAACCGCTTCGCGCTCCAGATGGTAAACGCGGTATCGGCCATCGCGATGTTCAGGACCGCGAGCAGGCGGTTGCTCTTCGCGATCGACAAGTGGCTGGCCCGCGCGATCTGATTCGCCGCCTGATTCCAATGTACGCTCGCGTTGCCTTCCCAGAAGGGGGCCAGTGCGGTCTGATCTCCGGTGCGCGTCGAGCCGGTTCGCCGCCCGAGCGCCTTGACGGCATTGAAGTCGTCTGCGTACTTCATGCTGGTCAGCGTCCGTGGCGGAGGAGGCTGGAACTGCGTGTTGCTGACGAGCACGAACATCGCGGAGAACGCCAGGCCTTGCGCGCTCATTGGACCAAACGCGGGCGGTGTCGGCCGCCACTGGCCGACGCCCACGCCTCCAGTGAAGGCGGGATAGCTCGCGCTGAAGCCATCCGCGACGCGCCACGCTAGCACGGCATGTGCGACCTCGATGCCCCATTCGAGGCCTTGCGCGATCTTCCGCTCGCATGATCCGCGTCGTTGTCCTGGCGGTCCATCGTGGCAGCGCTCGGTCAGTGCCGCGAGCGACGCCGCATAGCTGGCGTCCAGCGACGCCTGTCGGGACGGAAAGAGGCCGACCAGGGCGGTATGCGCGGCTGCGATGACCGCCGCTCGACGCGACGCTGCCTGAGGGCCGGAACTGTGAACGAAGACGGGCGTGTAGCGTCGATGAATGCCGTTGTACGCATCGAAGATCGCTGTGTGCACGATCGCCCCGAGCCGCTGACTGGAGGAGTTGGGCGTGTTCGTCGCAATCAAGGTGTCGATGAAGATCTGGTTC
Organism: Vicinamibacterales bacterium; assembly: GCA_036802945.1. Taxonomy (GTDB): domain Bacteria; phylum Acidobacteriota; class Vicinamibacteria; order Vicinamibacterales; family UBA2999; genus Gp6-AA40. The sequence goes on along the minus strand of DAIRVG010000091.1, from coordinate 22,222 downwards.
CACTCCAGAACCTGGTTATCGGGCGCCGACTCTTCGGCAATTGCGGCCGTGGATCCGGCCGGCGCCGACAGCAGGAGAGTCAGTCCGAGAACGATGGCGATTGACCTTGTCTCGAAGAAGGTGAGTGTCACGGCCTTTCCCTCCCTATGGTCGGCAACCAACTTTGTAATGGCGACGAATGCCGTTCGGCATCCACCGCGCCGATGACCGCGTCACGCCGCGCCAGCGATACAATGGGCGCGGCTGCGAAGCCTCGGCAGAAGGCACACTACGCGGGGGCGCGGTGACAAGTCCTTACAATCGAGCTTCGCTTTTCTTCGGAAACCTTCCGGCGTCATGAAGCGGTCGCCGCTCTCGTATCGGTTCGGGCCCTTCTGTCTGGAGGTCGACAGGAGGGTCTTGGTGCGCGACGGCGCACCTGTGCCGCTGTCTCCCAAGGCGCTGGATACCCTCCTTGTTCTGATAGAGCATCGCGATCGCATCATCACCAAGGACGAACTGCTCCAGCAGATCTGGCGTGAGACCGTCGTCGAAGAGGGCGGGCTCACCCGCAACATCTCCATCCTCCGCAAGACGTTGGGCGAGACGCCCGACGACCATCAGTTCATCGTCACCGTGCCAGGTCGGGGATATCGGTTCGTCGCGGACGTACGCGAAGCAGGAGGTGTCGAGCCCTTTGCCGCTCACGGTCAAGAGGGTTTGGATCGGGAGACGGTGGGCCCGAACGACGATGCGAGGGCTTCCGTCGCGCATGCCGCGGCCCTCCTGAGTGGGCGCTCGCTGACGCGATCGTGGCTATGGCTTGGCGGGTTGGCCGTGCTCACCGCCGGCTTGCTCGTCTACGTGTTGCGGCCCACCAACCCGAACGCGGGGCGGCCGACGATCACGGCGATTGCCGTGCTGCCGCTCGACAATCTGTCGGGCGACGCGTCGCAGGAGTACTTCGCGGACGGGATGACGGAAGCGCTCATCGGCACGCTTGCCCGGATTCGGGCACTCCGTGTCGTCTCGCGGACGTCGGTCATGCGCTTCAAAGGCGCCACGCGACCGCTCTCTGAGATCGCGCAAACACTGAATGTGGACGCTGTCCTCGAAGGATCGGTGCAGCGCACCGGTGACCGCGTGAGGATCAGCGTTCAGTTGCTTTATGCACCGACAGATTCGCATCTCTGGACGCGTGAATACGAGCGCGAGTTGACCGATGTCCTGAAGTTACAGAGCGAGGTGGCGCAGGCGGTGGCCGACGAGATTCAGGTGCGCCTCACAGCCGAAGAGCGCGCGCGGCTGGAATCGGCAGGCTCAGTCAATCCAGCGGCCTACCAGGAGTACTTGCTTGGTCAGCACTATCTCTGGAGGCCAAACGAGGAGAACCTGGTTCGCGCGATTGCCCATTTCGAAGAGTCGGCACGCATCGATCCCACATACGCCGCCGCGTACGCCGGTCTCTCTCACGCGTGGTGGTGGCGCGGCATCTGGGGAGCTGCGCTCTTCAAGGAAGTGGAGTCGCCGTCCCGTACGGCTGCCGCGAAAGCGCTGGAGCTCGACCCGAATCTTCCCGAAGCGCGCGTGTCGATGGGCCGCATCAAGTTCGGGCACGAGTGGGACTGGACCGGCGCTGGGCGAGAATTCAAGCGCGCGTTGGCGATCGACCCCAACAACGCCGACGCGCACTTCTTTTCGGCGATGCTGTGCATGGCCCTCGGGTGCTTTGCCGAGTCCATCGACCACATGAAACAACTCGAAAAGTCCGACCCGCTGTCACCGACCGTGCAATCATTTCTCGGCAGGGTCCTCTACCGGGCACGACGGCACGATGAAGCGATTGCTCACCTGAAGCGAGCGATCGAGCTAGATCCTCAGAGCCCGGCGGGCGCCTATGATCGGTTGGCCGATGTGTACGAAGCGGTGGGGAGGTATGACGAGGCGCTTGCGCTCGTGGACAAGGCAGCCACTGTAGCAGGCCGACCTCGCAATGAGACCGGATCGGCCCGCGCGGCACGAATTTACGCCTTGATGGGCAAGCGTAGGGAAGCGACAGCAATCCTCGAGGCGTCGCGAGGGGCGAACTGGTGGACTCTCGCGGCGGCCTACGAGGCGCTTGGCAAGAATGACGAAGCCTTCCGACAACTGCTCAGGATCGCGGAAGAGCATCCGGGGTTCGACGTGTACGTCAAGACCGATCCTGTATTCGACAGCCTCCATTCGGATCCGCGGTGGAAGGAGGTGCTTCGCCGGATGAACTATCCTTCTGAGGAGGAGACCACTGTCGTCGCTGGCTCACGTTAGACGCGAACCGGCTCGACGTCACTTATCTTTCCTGCCTCTGGCTTGTTGCGACACGTCGCGATGGCTTGGCATTTTGACGGGTCAGCTGATCGAGGTCCTTTCATGAGGAGCGGTGCACTCACAACCACTCTCGGGCTCCTGTTGCTGGGGCCATCCGTGCAGGACCCCTTGGCACAACAGGCGGCCCCGCAGGCGTCCACCGCACAAAGTGCCGCCACTATCCGCACCGAGTTCCTTCGGCTGATCGATCGCCCCAGAGTGCCGTTGGCACCGGTGGTGACCGAGTTGCCTGGTAGCAGGCAGGAACATTTCACGTTCATGTCGGAAGCCGGCGAGCGCGTGCCGGGCATTGCCGTCAGGCCAGCCGCATCCGGGCGGCGAGCCACGGTCATCGTGCTTCACGGTACCGGTGACAGCAAGGAGGGGATGCTGCCTCTGTTGACGGCCCTGGCGAACCGCGGCTTTCTGGCCATCTCCATCGACGGCCGATACCACGGCGAGCGTGCGGCCCGCTCCGGCGGCTACAGCAACGCGATCGCAGCCGCGTACCGAACGGGCAAGGGACATCCTTTTCTGTACGACACCGTGTGGGACGTCCTGAGGCTCGTGGACTATCTCGCCACGCGTGCCGACTCGGATCCGGCCCGGATCGGCCTGATGGGGATCTCCAAGGGGGGCATGGAAACCTATCTGGCGTCGGCTGTCGATCCGCGCATCGCGGCGGCTGTTCCGGTCATCGGCGTGCAGAGTTTTCGCTGGGCTCTGGACCACGACGCGTGGCAATGGCGCGTGGGGACAATTTCACCCGCGGTCGAGGCCGCGGCCCGCGATGCAGGGCTCTCGTCGGTCGACGCCGCGTTCGTCCGAAAGTTCTATGACCGGGTCGTGCCGGGAATCTACGGCGACTTCGATGGTCCGTCGATGCTGCCGCTCATCGCCCCCCGGCCTCTTCTCGTGATCAACGGCGACCAGGACGATCTGACGCCCATGCCTGGCGTGCAGGAATGCGCGCGAGCGGCCGAGCAGGCTTACCGGCTCGTGAACGCACAAGAGAAGTTCCAGTTGCTGGTCCAGCGGGATGCCGGGCACGAGTTCACCGCAGACGCAGAGCGGGCCAGCCTGGATTGGCTCGTGAAATGGTTGAAGCCGTGAAACAAAAAAGGCCCGACCGCACGTGCGGTCGGGCCTTCGCGTTCGGTATGGATTCCGATGTTAGTTCCGCGCGGTCTGTCGGGCATCCGCGGCCGGCGGGTTCTTCGACGCGATGTAGGCCGTGATGTTCACCAGGTCTTCAGCCGTCATCTTGGCGACGATCGGCTTCATCAGATCGGACCACAGGCCCCGCCGCGCCCCGGTCTGGAAGTCGAATAGCTGACGACCCATGTAGCTCGGCGAACGACCTGCCAACGCTGGCACCGGTCCGATGCCTTGGAGGTTCGCGCCGTGGCAGATCGAGCACTGCAGCTTGTTGGCGAGCGCCTCACCCTTCTTGACGGCCCCAACCGGCACGTACGCGATGTAGCCCGCGTGTCCGTCGCGCATCTCGAAACGCTCCTGGCCGTGCTCCGGCACCTCGATGACACGGTTGCCGATCGGCTCCTTCCCAGCTTCGGCTCCCTCGAGTTCGAAGTACACGTTGCCCTGGATCTTGGTCTTCGGCACCATGCTGACTTCCTTGACCTTGACCCAGCCCTGCGGAATGGGCAACGCGGCGAAATATTCAGCGGCGGCCTTGACCTCTTCGGGAGTCGACTCTTTCCCGAAATTGGCCATCAGGTTGACGTTGCCCTTCCGTGGATCCGAGCTCTTTCGCAGACCGTTCTTGAAATCTTCCATCTGCTGAGTGATGTAGCTGGCGGAAAGACCTGCAGGGGCCGCGTTCTCCGGGCGACCGCGACCATTCGGGAGGTGGCAGAAGCCGCACGCGCGCACGGCCTGACGACCTTTGCTGACGACGTCCGGCATCGGGCCGTGATCTTCTGGATGCCAATCAGGAACCGTCGGGATGCCGCGCAGCTGCGTCCGCGTCAGCCCCACGCTGCTGCCCTCGATATGCAGGACCGTACCGTCGTCTGCGGGCGGCTGGGCCGGAGCCGCGCCGGGCGGTCGAGGCGGAGCCGGGGGCATGACGCCCCACGCCCACTCTGGAAGATTCGGGGGAACCGGTCCGGCCGGCGCCGGAGCCTGCTGCGCGAGCGCATACCCGCCCAGCACTACGAGCGCAAATGCAATTAGAGCGAGGTGGATCTTTCTCATACGTTCTCCTCCACGTATCAAAGCCGTCGTACCCTAGCACACAGAAGACAGAAAACAGCACCCGGTTACTTCCTACTTCGCCAGCGGGTCGGGACGCAGCTGGAACTTCACCAGCTTGCTCGTCCCACCCTTGCCCTCCTCGGCGTGGAAGATGGCCCTGGTGGCGTAGGTGGAGTAAAGGCCCCGCCCTTTCCACCCAGTCTGTGGGTTGTCGATGCGGCCGTCGAGGAGCTTCGCGTAGAAGCCCATCGGATATGGCACGCGCAGGTAGGTGAACTTGCCCGTGGACGGCGAGAGGGCCGCGATCGCCTCGGACACTGGAGCCATCGGCACGTTGGCGCCCAGGCCCAGCGTGTTGTGCTGGTCCACCCAGTTGTAATAGCCGCTGTCGGCAGCACCGGAATCCGATACACCCTTGAATTGGGGACCGGGGAACGGGTAGAACGTCCACCCTTCGGGGCAGTGCTGCCCCGTAGCGGTCGGGCCGGCCAGCGGGCCCTTGCACTTACGTCGATCGAAGCTCGCGAGGTGTCCGCTCGACACGCCCGTCCACACCACGCCGTTGCGATCGATGTCGATGCCGCGCGGCGAGTAGCCCTGCACCGAGGCCTTGTCATTCCCGAAGGGCAGCTCGTACCGTTCTGCCAGTGCCGTCGCCGGCGGGTTCGGTCCCGGATTCAGCCGGACGATTGCGCCCGGGAATCCCAGCACAGCGCCCCAGATCGATCCATCCACCGGACTTGGAATCACCGCGTAGAACGGACTGATGATGCGTTTGTCCTTGGTGGGATCGATCGGCTGATCGGGCTCCACGTAGGCGTCACGCTTCCCGTTGCCGTTCGTGTCGAGGATGAACGCCGTCCATCCCTGCGCTTTGGCCTCGTCTTTCGTTTCGTCGAAGAGTCTCGTGTTGAGCCATCCGACCACCTGACCTCCACCGCTGCAGAACCAGAGCGTGTCGTTGGCGTCCTCGGCAAACTGCAGATGGTGTGTCGCGAAGCACAGATCGATAAGGGTGAACTTCTTCGTCTTTGGATCGTAGACAGAGACCTGGCGGCCACTCTGGTTGATGGGAAACGCCTTGGCCGAGGGGTGGTTCGAGCC
>DAIRVG010000091.1:11295-16476 GCA_036802945.1 Vicinamibacterales bacterium | reverse complement strand
GGCAGATAGTCGTCAGAAAGCTCGAGCGAGCCGTACACCTGTCCATTGGCGTTCACGCGCGGGTTGCGCTTGTCGGTGGAAATCTCGTCGTGCAGAAACGCTTTCGGGTCGGCCCAGTCCCACATGGTGACGACGACGTTGCGCTCCACGCCCTGGGGCCGAGGCGGCGTTGGAGGCACCTCGCCGGCCGCGATCCGATCGGTCCACTCGGCCAGCATCTGCGTCATTCGCGGCTGGCCCAAGCCAGCGACCTGAGCCGCCATTCCGGCGCCGGCCTGGCCTGAGCGGACTCGCCGCTGCCACGCGGCGACCGAGGTCGGGAACTGCCCGAGGCTCGCGGGAAGTTCGCGCGTGGCCTTGCCGCCCATGAGATGGCACCCGAGGCAGCCTTCCGTCCTCAACCGCATCTGGAACTGCGCCTGGTTCTTGATGTTTTCATTGATGCCGTTGCCCTGCGGGCCAGTACCGGTTCCCGGGAACTCGCTCTTGTCGGGCACGCGCAGCATGGACCACCAGTAGTTGGCCGGATAGTACTGCGCTGCGGCTTGGGCGCTCGGCGCCGTGACGGCCGTCAAGTTCAGCGTCTTGCCTGGCTCGCCCTTGACCCTCGGCGAATCCACGAGCCCATACCCGCGAACCCACACGTCGTAGCTGGCCCTCGGCAGATCGGGCACGAGGTACCGTCCCCGATCGTCCGTGACGACGATCTTCACGAACTTCGTCGGCAGGTCTTTCGTTTCGGCGATCACCCAGACGCCTGCTTCCGGTCCCTTGGGTCCGGTCACGACCCCGCCCAGGTCGTCGGAGTCGACTGAGACTGTCTGGTTCGCCTGCTGGCCGGCGCTCAGATCGGCTTGCCACGCGATCAGGAACGCTGCCAGGCTGGCAGCGACGAACCCGGCGCACGCGACCCCCTTTGTCATTCCCATGGAGTTCCTCCTGAGGACGTGGTGACGACCGAGGTTGCGACGAACAGGCGACAATCGTAGAGGCGGACCTTTAGGTCCGCCTTCCTTAGGCGGTGCCGTAGGATAGCTTCGCGCAGCGGCGACTGCAAGGCGCTCGAGCAGTGTACGGCCGCGAGTATCACGCTCGGGGAAGCCGATAGACGCGGGACGCGGTGTCGTGGAACATCGCGCTGCGATCACTCGCCGAGAACTCCTTCGTCAGCTTCTTGAACTGGTTCCACAGCACCGTATAGGAACACGAGAGTCTGTCGACCGGGAAGTTGCTCTCGAACATGCAGCGCGCTGGAGTGAACCGGTCGATCATGTAGAGGTACCAATCCCGGTTTGCCGCAAGCAGCTCGTCGGACGTGGGCGGTTGTGTCCGCTCGTGCCAGCCGTAACCGTTCACTATCATCTGGATGCCGCCCACCTTGGCCACGACGTTCGGGCACCGCGCCAGTTCCGCGACGGCAGACTTCCAAGCAGCGAATACCTGATCGCGCCGCCCGGCGAACTGTCCAACCCCAATCGGCCCACCGAGATGGTTGAAGATGATCGTCGTGTCCGGAAACGCCTTCGCCAGGTTAGTCAGCTCCGCGATTTGCGTGTGGTAAACCCAGCCCTCGAACGACAGCCCGTAGGTGCGCAAGTGCGCGAAGCCGCGCCGGAAGGCGGGATCGAGGAGCAGGTGCGGCACCACGGCGGGTCGGTGGGAGGCGCGCGCGGTCACGGATCCATTCGGCAGTACGCCCGGCTCCGCCCACGCCCCACCATGACGGATGCCGCGGAAGTGCTGCGGGCTTGCCGCGATCTGGGCCTCGAGCACGGGCGCGATGCGGTCGCCCAGGCGCAAATCTGCCGCACCGACGATGCCTGCGGCGGCGCGCAGATCGCCATATCGCCCGCTGGCGCTCTCTGCGGCGATGCCCTGCACGAACTCGGTTTCGCCGACAACCCTGAACTCTTCGGGACCGCCGGCACGATACATCGACCCGCACTCGATGAACACCGTCTGACGCACGTTGTGCCCTTTGACGTCCGCGACGAGCTGCGCGAGAAGGTACCGCTCAGGCGTGCGGTCAGGTGTATCCCAGAAATGGTGATGCGGGTCGATGATCGCCAGCTGTGGCTCGAGCGCGGTCTCCCGAGTCAGCGCCAGCCAGTTCTGATTGGCCGTCGTCGGTGAGTCCTGCGCGTTGGCTCTCGATGGCGCCGCCGCCTGGGCCGTCGCCATAAGAGCGACCGCACTTTTCAAGAAGCCACGACGCCCGACGGATAGTCTCTTCGTCGCCATCTCTGGAGTCCTCCTATGGTGACTTCATACGGGTTGAAGCCGTAGGGGGCAATCGTAGAGGCGGACCTTGTAGAGGCGGACCTTTAGGTCCGCCTTCCTTTAGGTCCGCCGTCCTTAGAAATCCAACTGCGCGCTGATTTTGACGAAACGACCGACCATCACGATCTGCGGCACGCGAAACGTCCCGTAGGCAGTACTTTCCGTCAGGACCGCGCTCGAATTCAACACGTTGTAGACGTCGAGATTCACCCCGGTGCGCCGCTGCCCGAATCTCAAGATTTTGCCGATGCGCAGGTCGACCTGATTGACGCGGTCGCCGTAAAGGGCGCCCGCAGACGCAGCGGCTGGTGTCGCCGCCACCGCATTCGATCGCAACAAATTCACCTGCGCGTTCGCGGAGTTCCCCGATAAGAGCCGTCCGAGCGATTGGGCTGCCAACGCGGTCGGCGCGTTGAACGTGGCCTGGACGAGCGGCCCAGGATTGCTTTGGAAGGACGCGCCGATTTGGATGTCCACCTTTGGAAGCGTGTAGGAGCCCAGGCCCTTCACCTGTGTCAGGAACGGCGAGTTCATATGGCAATAGCCGGATGGCAGAGCCGTAGTGGCGTTGCTGATCAGCTCCGGAAGCTTCGACACGATCTCGCAATTGTCGGTGCTCGTGCGCCCCGTGCTGACGCCGCCCTGGACCGTGAGTCCGCGCACAAGCCGGGCGTTGGCGCTCAGGTCGATCCCGTTCCAGTGCTCGATTTGCTTGCCGTAGTTGGACGCGAGGGTCACGAAGTTCTGCGCCGGCACACTGAACTTCGTCGGAATCACGTTATAGAGCCCGCAGATCTGATTCGCGCCACCGCTGGGCAGCCGCCCATCGGCGGGTGCGGGGATGCAGTACGTGTCGAAGTCGGCCGGCGTCAGCGCCAGGTTGTCAATCAGCCCGAAGTTGCCGTACCACCGGCGGAAATACCCGACGTCCACCGATACGCGGGGCAGCACCTCGTGCTGCACGCTCGTGGCGAACTCCCAGTTGAAGGGGCGGTTCCCCCATCCGGTGACGGCATTGGGGTCGTAGGTCGTGCTGGGGCTGGCCTTACCGAAGTTCGGGTCGTTCAAGGCGCCGCATTCGCCGTTGGCCACTGCGCTCGTGAGATCGCAATCGGGGATGAAATTTCGGTTGGCGTCGCCCCACGTCCGCGTGGTGCTGTGGACGACTCTGTTGTAGGGAGCCTGCGTTCCGTACGTGAAGGCAGGTCCGTCCGAGCCGATGAGATATTTGTTGAGGCTGACCTTGACGGCGGTCTTGCCGGTCCCGAACACGTCGTACGCGACGCCCATCCTCGGCGTGATGTCCTTCCAGTTCGAGTTCGGCGTCTTGGGAAGCGTGAAGTTGCGAGTGGGCGCGAACTGTATGGGCCCGTACGTCTCTTCCGGAAAACTACTCTTGAACGTGTCGAATCTCACACCGCCCGTCACCGTGAGGCGGTCGACCGTCCATCTGTCCTGGGCGTAGATGCCGAGGTCGTGGTCCAGGTTCCAGCCATCGTGGTACGGCGTTGCGTACAGGGTGATCAGATTAGGCATGCCGTTATTGAACCGGTAGTACCGGTTCTGGCGCCCGTTCAGGAACAACAGGGCATCGATGTCGCCCTTTCCGTTATTGAAGCCGACCTTGAGGGCGTGCGCGCCGGTGATATACGACGCCGCCACCCGATAGCGCCAATCGTGCTGCCAGCGATCGGCGAATCCGGCCGGGCGCAGCTTGTAGTTGATCTGACTCGATTGCTCGAGGACGCCGATGACATCCGGATCTGTCCCGTCGTAGGGGAACCAGCCCCACCGATGGTACTGGTGGAACGCGCCCGCCTCGAGCAGCAGTCGTGTGGTCAGCGGTGACGTCCATTCGGTTGTCATCATGTGGTGCGGCCACCCCCAATGGTTGTCGAAGCCAGGCGACGTGGTCGCGCGGATGGCCGACGGGCACGTACACATGTGCTCTTTCGCGAAGGAGAACCCGAATTTGTTCTTCTGTGTGGCCTGCCAGGTCAAGCGGACGTTGCCTTCATTCCACATCCCGTCGTTGGAGATCCGATGGTTCGCGTCCTGGTTCAGCGTCCACACGTTCGGATCGTTGTAGGTGGTGTCGAAGAACATTCCGCCCACCCAGTTTTGCGCGATCTGCATTCGGTGCGATACGTAGAACCACAGCTTGTCCTTGACGATCGGCCCGCCGAATGCCGGATTGAGATCCGCGACTTTCCTGATGGCGTTCGGGGTGGTGAAGCCCCGGGTCTTCAAATCGTCATTGAAGTTGCTGCTCTGCATCGACTCGTTCGCGAACGACGCGAACACGAGACCCCTGAAGGTGTTGCCGCCCTCCTTGGGAATCAGGTTGACCCGCACGCCCCCCTCCGCCGCCTCGGCCGAGACACCGGAGCTGTCAATCGTCACTTCCTGCGTGCTGCCCATGTTCGGAACGTAGGGCGTATTGTTCACGCCAGCCGACAGCATCAGTGAGAGGCCGTTCATCGTGGTTCGCTGGTCGAGGCCCCGGCCGCCGTGCGATGCCAACTGGGAGACGGCATTGCCGCTGCTTCCCCCGACATCCTGCGTGCCTACGCCGTTGAGGGTGAGACCGCCTGAGACGCTGACGCCGGGGAGCAGGACACCCAGGTTCTGAATGAGCCGGCCTGATGGAATAGCGTCGATGACATCGTGGTCCAGCACCTGTTGACGCGTGGTGCTTTGGATGTCGACGATCGGCGTCTCGCCGCTCACCGTGATCGTTTCTTCGACCGCGCCGACCCTCAGATCCGCGTTGACAGTCGCGGTGAACGACCCGCTCAGCCCAATGCCTTCGCGCTTGACCGTGCTGAAACCAGGCAGCGCGAATACCACCGTGTAGGTGCCAGGCCGCAGGTCGACGATCTTGTATTGTCCGGTCCCATC
>DAIRVG010000091.1:1276-11195 GCA_036802945.1 Vicinamibacterales bacterium | reverse complement strand
ATGAGCGGCACGGCAATCTGCGCCCATTCGGGGGACGCACCGAACGCCCATGCTTTGATCGCGGGACTGACGAACGTCAACGGGAACGCCATCGCCAGCACAGAAATCACATCGGATGTACCGGCGGCGACGGGATAGAGAAGACCACCGACGAGCGCCTGCACCAGCAAATAGATAGCTGACGCGATGGTCGCCTGGAGCGACGAATTCGTCCACGCTGATACGGCGAGACCCAGAAGAGCCGCCGCCGTCGCGGCCGGAACAACGCCGAGCACGATCATCGCGAGTAGTCCGGACTTGATGAACAGTCCGTACGCGACGTGCATGACCATGAGCAGCGACAGGCACACGGCCACCGTTGCGATGACGGCAGCGGCGCTCTTGCCGGCGACGATGCTGGAGTATGCCATTCGAGGAACGGCGAGCAGTACGTCAAGCGTCCGTTCTTCCCGCTCACGCACGAACGCGTTACACGAGAGGACGAAGGGCAGCACGCAGATGATCAATGCGGCAATTTCCGGCAGCAGCGCGCGGGGTCGATCGCCGGCCACCGGGTACAGCGACACAAGCGTGCCCGATGGAGCAGGCGTTGCCAGCGTAAGCAGGCGGCTTCGCGAGATTTCCGGTGGGGCATCAGCCGGGCCGTCGTACTGGATGGAGGCCGCAATGGCCTCCGCTTCCGCCGCCACCGCGCCAAGCTCCTCCTTCTCAGAGGCATTCAGCAGCGTCGGCGACGCCGGCTTTAATCGACCCAGCCGATCCTCGAGCGCTGCCGCACGGGCGCGCGCCGTACGCCAGGCGAGCGCATCCGGTCGGACCAATAGCGCGCGGTCGAGGTCTGATTCCGCCTTCGTGATTGCTTGTACGAGCGATTCATTCCGTGAGGGCGGCTGGACAACGATCTGAGGCGGCGATCCGGCCGGCGTGCTGGCAGCGGCGGGAATCGCCGCCGCTGCGATCGGTGGTTCCGGGGCGTTCTGCCAGACGCGGGCGAGGTTGCTCGCCTCACGCAATGACGACCGTGCACCGTTCAGCGCTGCCGGAACGGGTAACGGCACGCGCGGTGCCGCGGCGTCCGTGCGCGCAGCGTCGACCACAGCTTCAATGCGAGGTACCACTTGCTGCAGCACGCCGATCCGGAACGGATCGACACCCGCCGTGTAGAGCAGCGAGGTGGCGCCGCCACTCAGCACCAGCACGTCGAAACGGCCCTCCTTGAGGCGCGCTCCCAGATTGTCCGGAACACCCTCATCGACCGCTACTTCGATGCCCGAGAGCTCCGCCAGCGCCGCTGCAACCGCATCGGCGGCCGCTCGCTCGTTGGTTCCGGGTTTGCCGGCGCCAGCGAGCAGCACACGCGCCTCGATGGACTGCGTGCGGAGCTGGCCTACGAGATACAGAAAGACGCAGGGGAGGATCAGTGCCAGGAAGATCGCGCGCGCGTTCGACAGCAGCTCTCCCAGATCTTTCACGAGGAGGGTTGCAGCGTGCCCAAGAGTCTCCACTACACGCCGCATGACAGGACGCTCGGGCCGGCTCATATCGACACGGCCGGTTCGTACACCGGCCTCCCGTCCAGCATCTGGAGTCGTCTGTTGACGGGCAGCGAGGGCGCGTCCATCGGCATCGCCGCCACGAACAGCGTCAACTTCGGCACGACTTCACTGAGTACCGCCCGCACTGCCTCCATGCCTCGATCATCGAGGTCCCCGAACGGCTCGTCGACAATCAGCACGTCCGGCTCGCTATGGAGCGCGGCCGCGAGCGAAACAAGGCGATGCAGGCCACCCGACAATGCGCGGACTCGCGTGCGAAGCACCGACTGTATTCCAAGGCGTTCCACGCAGGACTCGCCCATACCGACGGACAGTGAACCGGACGAGCCCTCGGCCGCGTGCGACCACCGATAGAATGAGCGCCGGATCGCCAGGTTGTCCGCGACAGTCAGCTCGCCGTACAGGCCGCCGGATTGCGGCGCATAGGCAATCCGCAGCGTGGCCCACTCCGGGTCACGCCATAACTGTCCTGAATTCACCGTGATCGCACCCGCGAGCGCGCGCAGGAAACTGGACTTGCCCGAGCCGTTCGCACCAATGAGCAGCAGACGGTCGTATCGGCAGAGCGTCAGGTCATCGATGTGCAACGTGAACCGGCGGCTGTAGTGCTTCTGAACTCCCGTGAATCGTACCAACGGCGCGGGAGAAACAGGGATGGCAGTGACATCAGGACGGTTCATGGGAGCAGCGCCCTTCTGGGGATCAGCCGCATCCTCAGTCGCACGCGGCCGGCCGTCGCGTCGCTCGCGATTGTCAGCGACACGCCGGGGTGATCGCGTAGCTCCCAGAGCCACTGTTTCACGCCGCCGTAAATCGCGCTGTCCGGGCTGAGCAGACCAAGCCGGATGGTGCGATCCATGTTGATAAACAGCTGCAGCCGGTCGTCACGGCTCCAGGCGGACGAGGCCGCGGTGAATTGCGGTGCTTCCTGCAACGTCAGCGAATCGTCACTGCCCGCGTCCAGCAGGCGCTCGAGATCGCGCGCGTTTGTCGCAAACCAATACGTACCGCCGATCACAGTCACGCCGATGCGATAGCGATTCTTCTCGCTGTCGGGAAGCGTGAGGAGCGCCTTCAACTCCGGACGATATCTCAGATCATTCGCAGTAATGGGCGGCGTCAGATAGCGGATGGTTGCGTCGCCATGACGGCTGCTGTACCCCTCGCGTTCGAATGCGGAGCCATCGAGAGCGGGAGGCACGACCGCGTTTGGCTGGATCGTGTATCCATCCAGTGCGCCCGTCTCGTCTTGCAGGAAGCCGCCGGCCTTTAACGCGCTGGCCTGGGAAGGGACAGCGCCCGCGGCGTCTATGGCTTTGGTGATGACGAGGAGGTCGCGCTGGACACGGAATCTCGTCCGCAGTTGCTCGACGAGGCGCTCGAGGTCATCTGCATCGCCCGAGACACCGAGCATCAGGTCCGGCAGCCCCTCACGATAGCCGGTGGCGACGACCGCGGCACGCGTCAGGTTCCGGACGTTCTGGAGCTCCCAGAGGACGCCGCCGTACTGCTTACGCAGCACGTCTGGCGCGGCGGACATGTCGCCGAAGAACCGGATGTAGCTTGCAATCGCGGCATCATCGAGCACGAGTGCGGCCGCCGTGTCGTTCGACAATTGATCGGCCCACGACGAAAGGCGCGGCGCAGGTGCCAGGAACTGGCGCAGTACTTTCCAGGGCGCCGATTGCAGCTCGAGGTGCCCATCAATGTCTAATGCATCGCCGTCGAGCCGAGCGACGACCCACCCGCGGCGGAGCGGCGCGGGGGCGGAGGGCATCACGAAGAGCGTTGACGCGCCAGAAAGAAGGCGGCCGTCCATCGCCTTGATGCCCTCATACAGAGGATCGCTGCGCTCGGCGTGTTCGAGGTTCGACGCGATCCCCCGAATGCCGAGGCGCAGGAGAGCCTCATCATCGCTGACGAGCGCCGCCGTAGGATCCGGACGCGTGAGGAACATCTGCCCGATGCGCGTCACGGGAAACTGATCGATTGGAGTGCCGGGGGTCGGTGGTCCCCCTTCGGGAAACGCGGCCAGCAGTGAGTCCAGCGTGTCTTTCGGCCGGATAGGGACGACATAGAGCGAAGACGTACGGTCGTCAGCGCCGTAATGTGCCGCAACGATCCCGCGGTCGATGTCGAGACCGTACCCGGCGAGGTCCTCCGGAGCACGGATGTTCACGCCCTTTTTTTCCAGCGAGTCGTGTAACCCGCGAAACGATGTGGCAAGAGGCCCCGGGCTTGTCTCCTCGCGAAAGACCCGGCCGAAGTGCAGTTCCATGCCGGCCCATGTCGAACGGATGGTGCCGGTCGCCACCAGGTTCATGTAGCCGGGTGGCACGTACCGTAATTCGTCCGCCCTCAGCACACGCCTGGCCGTCAGCTGGAGTCCGACCCAGGCACTGAGAGCCACCATGACCGCCGCAAACAGCCGCAGCCGCCTGACCATCGGCGGTGATCCGGAATGAACAAATTCGGGAGAGGTCGTTTCGCCGATCGATCTGGTGGAAGCCATCCGACGTCGTACCTAGCCCCCGATGTTGAGCTGTTCCAGGAAGCCCTGTCGAAGTGCCTCCTCCTCTTTTACGTGTTCGCTCCCGGCCTCCGGCACCACGAAGCTGGTGAGCAGCATGGTGACGTCGGCATCAGAGATCATCGGCAGCGCCAGCAGGGATTTGATCCGGGCTTGCAGATCCGACGGAGGCTCCTTCTCAACCGCCAGAAACTTCAGATAGGACTGCAGCAGGTTTTTCTTGATGCGGGACGCAGCGGCCTCGTCCAATTGAAGTGTTCCAAGCAGCTGGTTCTTCTTCAATTCAGACAAGAACGCCCATGCTGTTTGCAGCGCGATGTATTTCACGTGACTGAACTTCGCTTCGACGCGTGGCAGATCGACCACCTCGACAGGCTGTCCATCGTCGTTCACTGCGTACACGCCGAGGATCCCAATGAAGTTGCGCGTAGCGGCGTCCCCGCCCTCCTGAATGTTGACCTTGTTGATCAGCATGAAATCGGCGCGCGCCCGTCTGGCCTCATCGAGTGCCTGCTTCGGCCTGCTCCCACGATCGAGCCGCTCATACATGCTCTGATCCAATACGTCCGGCCGCACAGCCACACCCGGTACGCCGTCGATCGCTTCGCGCAGCGTTTCACCGTATTCCTTCCAGGCGAACAGCAAATCGTCCTTGGAGACCGGGCGATCGGTCTCGAACGAAACCATGAGATACACGTTGGTCGAATCGTCGGCCGATCGGCGCATCCACGTGTCCGCGGCAGCGCCAAGCGCGAAAAGCGCAACCGGCACCGCGATCTGTGCGGCACGCATGTACGCGGTGTCCGCCGGCAGGCCCCTCCGCGCGACGAGGTACTCAAATGCGAGCCACAACAGGATGACCAGTGCGGCGGCAATAGGCAGTTGCAGCCGTGCTGCCACGATCAACAGGAATGTCACGACGGCCAGGCGCAGGAATCGGCGCTTGACCCAAGGCGTCAGCGTCTCCTCTGCGACCTTCTTCAGGACGGCCCAGTACACACCGAGGATGAGGGCGACGGCCACAGCCAATAGGACCGCCAGACCTGATCCGGCGGCGATGTCCGCAGACAGCTTCGTGATGCCGTCCACGATCGACGGGATATCCATGTATTTAGGGTGGGGTGTGCGCCAGATAATATGCAGATTTGAGACGAGGCACAACGCAGAAATCTGACCGTGTCTGTCCTACAACTCGGTCGTAGAGGCGGACCTTCAGGTCCGCCTGGGAGAATCGTGCGAGGAGCACTCTCAACTCGGTCGTAGAGGCGGACCTTCAGGTCCGCCTGGGAAATTGCGCGAGGAGCACTCTCAACTCGGTCGTAGAGGCGGACCTTCAGGTCCGCCTGGGAGAATCGCGAGGAGTGAGGTCATGGAAGCTGGCTACAGTCGTGAGGTTCGGATCGGACTCGTGCTCTACGGAGGGGTCTCACTCGCCGTGTACGAGAATGGCGTTGCCCAGGAGTTTTGTCGCGCGATCCGCGGCGAGGGTATCTACGCGCTCCTCAAGGATCTCACCGACTCCGACATCGTCGTCGACGTCATCAGCGGGACGTCCGCTGGTGGCGTCAATGGGGTGATGCTCGGTTACGCGCTCGCAAACGACCTGGACTTTACGTCGGTTGCGGGCCTCTGGCGTGACGAAGGGGACATCGCACGCCTGCTGCGCACCAAGGACGATCCTGAGACCAAGTCGCTGCTTGACAGTGAGGGCTACTACCAGAAGCAGCTCGCCGCGGCGCTCCAGAAGCTTCCAAAGTGGACACCGCGCGAGGGCAGTATCCCATCCACAGTGACGGAACTCGATCTGTTTGCCACCGGGACCGACGTCGAAGGAAGCGTCCGCACGGTCTTTGACGACGCGGGACACGCCATTGACGTCAAGAACCATCGCGCGGTGTTCAAGCTGGAGTTTCGAGGGTCACGCAAGAATGATTTCGATCCAAAGGCTGTTACAGAACTCGCGACGCTCGCCCGGCTGACGTCATGCTTTCCTCTGGCATTTGCGCCAGTCGAAGTCTCAACGACCGATCACCCCTACCTTACGAGGTGGGGTCAGCTCACAGAGCCTGCCGTATTTCTCGATGGCGGCATCCTGGACAACAAGCCATTCTCGTACGCGGTCGACACGATTTTCAGCCGCAAAGCGGATCGGGACGTCCAGCGTTTGCTCTTTTACGTTGAGCCGAATCCGGAGCGATTCATGCCGGCCGGCAAGGTGATCGTACCTGGCGCACTCTCCGCGGCCATGAAGGCACTCGTCGGTATTCCGGGCTATGAAAGTATCGCAGCGGATCTCGAAAGCATTGCTACACACAACGAGGTTGTGTGTCGGCTCGAGGGCCTGATCCGTGCCACGGTGCCGACTTCGCGCGGCGCCGAATTCCTCGAGGAGACCAAATCGACGCTCGCGGGCGTTTCAGAGGACAGCCACGTCTACAAAGCGTCCCGGTTGACACAGCTCAGGAACCGCGCCGTCGAAGGCATCCTGAACGAAGGCAAGCGGCGGCCGTTCTTTCTTAAGACCGAAGAGCGTCGCGCCGCGCGAATCGTGGTTGACAGCTTTACCGAATGGCAGGGGTCATACATCGAGACCCTGGACCAGTTCGACGTGTTCTTCCGAATTCGTCGTCTCTACCACCTGACGTATGCCCTGAGATCGTTCCTTTACGATCGCGAGCGTCCTTCAGCTGAAGTTGTCGAGCGTTACCGTCGGCTATGGCGGGACATCAACCATTTCATCCAGCTCCTCGAAGTCGCTCAATCACAAATGGAAGCGCTCGTCGACCAGTCGCACATCGAGTGGAAATTCCTGCATGAACAATTCAAGGAACATGGCAACGAAGTCGAGCCGTCCAAAGCCGATCTCGCCGCGGTATCCAAACGTCTGTGGGGACAGATCGAACTTGCGTTAACGGCGCTTCTCACGAACGATTCGATTACAGACGAGATGATCCGCGACACGACCCAGGAGACGTCGTGCTACACCGCCATGGTGTCTCGCCGCCAGGTCGTGGTTAATGCGGGCAGCACACCAGGGACGTCCGCCAACCTGCTGCAACGCATCGACACCGCGGTTCGGTCGCTGCTCCGGGACTTCACGCGAGACGTTGGCAGCGACCAGATAGCCGCTTTGTACTCCGGATTCGTAGACATCGACCGCCAGGTGTTTCCGCTGCAGTACGCGGCGGGTACGCACACGCGGGACATCATCCAGGTGGTGCGTCTCAGTCCTGCGGACGCGCAACGCGGGCTGAGCGCTCGGGGGATCGAAGAAAAGATCTGCGGCCGTGCGCTTGGAGCCTTCGGCGGTTTCTTCAAGAAACCCTGGCGATCGAACGACATCATGTGGGGTCGTATCGACGCGCTCTGCCAGATCGTCGAGTGCACGTTCACGAAGGAACGCATTCGAAAGGTGCCGCGTTCGGCGCCGTCGCAACAGGTGCTCGAAGCGCGGCTCGCCGCCATGTTCAAATCCACTGATGCGCCGACGATCACGCGCCTCGCCCAACAGCTCTGGAACGTTCACGCCTTGAATGATGCCGGTTTCGAAGGTTTGTTGAGTGCGCTGATTGAAGCCGGCCAGCTGGAGATCGCGGAAGTCGAGTGGCGCCAGGTCATCGATGACGCACTGGAGCAGGAGCGACTGTGGGGACACCATGGAGTGCTCACAACACCTCTTGCCGGGACGCCGCCGTTCTCGAGCGAACGTGTCGCGTGGGAGGCGGCGGTCCAGGGTCACGATGGACTGATCGTGGCGCTGGCTGCGCAGGCCGCGGCAAAGCCACAGTTGGACTTGTTCAAGCGCTACCGGGTTGCTGGCCGTCCTTTCGTTGAGGAGATTCCGAAACCGGTGCTGCTGGAGCTTGGGACGTTGGCGCTGATGCGATTCGAGCGCAGCGTCGCCAGCGAATTGCCTGCGTGGCAAAGCCTTGGGACGCGCGTCTTCTACAAAACGTTTTTCTCATGGATTCTGCCCACGCTCTACGGATGGGCGCGATTCAGTCGGACGGCACCCGAATATGGTCGCTCGCTGACGGCGTCCCTCCTGGTAGCCAGTCTGTTCGCGTTCCTGTTCGGCGTCGCATTCCTGACGATTGGTGTGAGCGTGACCACTGCTCAATGGATGGTGGCTGTCTCGGTGATGGTAATGGCGGTGTGGGTCCTCGTTTTCAGGCGTGAGTGACGCGAGTTCTTGACCTCGCGACATCACTCTCGACTCTCTAGCGCTCGAGCGGACCTGAAAGGTCCGCGCCGCGTGCGCTTCGCCACAGTCAGACAGGAGGAGTGCGCCGATGCCACTCCGTCTCCCGCTCGTATGCCTGCGCCAAGGCGAGCACCAGCGGCTCGCCGAGGCGCGGACCGCTGATTTCGAGACCGATCGGCAGCCCGCTGCGGCTGAAGCCGCATGGGACCGAGATGCTCGGCAGTCCGTAGATATCGAACGGCTGGGTGTTGCGCAGAGACCGTGCGACTCCGCCAGCCGGAGGAGTGCCTGGATCGGCGGCAGCATCTTGAATCGTGGCTGGGAGGATAGGAGTCGTCGGAGTCACCAGTAGATCCACCGCCGAGAACACCGTCATGACCTCGCGTCTCAGCCGGTCCAGCTCACGGCGCCCTTCTATATAGGCCACCGCCGACACCTTCGCCCCGGCCTCCAGCCGTCGCCGGGTCATGGGTTGATACAGATCCGGCGTTTTTGTGAAATACGGCGCATGGAAGGCATACGCCTCGGCGCCGACCACTGGAAGCGTCTGATAGGCGGGCAGTTCCACGTCGCGGGTGGACGCGGTGAGGCGGCGGAGGACCTGCAGCGCCTCATTCACTGCCTGCTCGATCTCCGGATCGAGCGTCTCGTAGAACACCGCGCGAGGGATTCCGATGCGGAGCGTCGAGACCTTCTGCCGAAGCGCGTTGGTGTAGTCGGGCACCGTGGCGGCGAGGCTGTTGGTGTCGAGCGGGTCGTACCCTGCGATCGGCTGGAGCAGGAGCGCGGCGTCGGCCACGGTGCGACAGAGCGGGCCGACGTGATCCAGCGACCACGAGAGCGGCACGACGCCGCGAGTGCTGACGAGGCCATACGTCGGCTTCAGGCCTACGATGCCGCAGTACGCGGCGGGTTGACGGATCGATCCGCCGGTATCCGATCCCAACGCGCCGTAGCAGAGTCCCGCCGCAACTGCGGCGCCGGAGCCTCCCGAGGAACCGCCGGCGATGTGATCGCGCTGCCACGGGTTGTGCACCGGACCGTAGTGGCTCTGCGCAGAATTGTCGCCGTACGCGAACTCGTGCATGTTCAGCTTGCCGAGCATTACCGCGCCAGCCGCTCTGAGCCGGCGCACGACTTCCGCGTCTCGCTCTGGCACCCGATCCGCAAAGATGGCGCTGCCAGCAGTAGTGCGGACGCCGGCGGTGTCGAAGAGGTCCTTCAGCGCGATCGGGATGCCGTCCAACCGTCCCCGTCGCTTCCCGCTGGCGATCAAGGTCTCTGCGGCTTTCGCATCCGCGAGCGCTTGTTCGCCCGTGACGGTGATGAAGGCGTTCAACGTGGGGTTCAGACGTTCGATGCGCGCGAGACAGGCCCTGGTCAGTTCGACGGGCGACACCTTCCGCGCGTCGAGGAGGTCACTCGCGTCTTTGAGCGACAGCGCGGTGAGGTCGTCAGGTCGCCTCGGAACCTGCGCCGCCTGAACCTGCGTGCCCAGCACAGCGGCGGTGTACGCGCCGGCTGTCACTTTCAAGAAGTCGCGTCGATCCGTCTTCGCTTGGGAGCTTCGGCGAGACGGGTCCTGGCGCATGGGGGCGCTGCCTGTCGAGTTCATACGCCGCATCATAT
>DAIRVG010000091.1:0-1176 GCA_036802945.1 Vicinamibacterales bacterium | reverse complement strand
GCGGCGCGGACCTTTCAGGTCCGCTCGAGCGCTAGTGCTCGGACCTTTCAGGTCCGCTCGAGCGTTAGTGCCGCTAGTGGTTGGGGATGCGGACAGGGGCGCGAACGCGTCCCGCGAGCTGGGTCGCAGGATGGGACTATCTAGCGCCGACGAGAGTCTCTCGCGACTCCTGCCGTGAACGGAGCGGCTTCCAATCTTTGTCGGTCGCAAGCCATGTCTGGTCGACCCACTTGAAGACCTCCATCAGGCCCGACGAGCAATCCACGTCGAGGGGTTTCGTCCACCGATCCCGGAGCTCGCGGTCGTTCATCACATAGAGCTCTTCCCGGACGAGAACGGTGGCGCTCGGTTGACCCTGGTCGTCCAGGCACAGATGCTTGGTGGTCGACGTGCCTTTGAAAGAGCCAGTGACGGGATCCCATCGATACTTTCCGCGACCGTAAACTTCGCCCTGCGGATTCATCCAGATGGCGGTCAACACATCCACCTTCTGAACGAATGAGACCCGCAAGCCCTCGCCATTTTCGCTCGGCAATGTGTAGAAACCCGCCACTTTGGGTATAGCGGATGAGGCATTGGCAGCGGTGGCGCGTTCACGAGCCGCCTGTGAGACGAGGTTGTCGCGCTGTGCTTCCTGGGACGCTGCGGATGCGACGAACGTCGCCGAGAGGATTCCGGAGGCCGCCACGATTACAAAGGCCGTGGGAGATGGAATGTTCGAGACCATTGCCAAGCAGGACCGTTGCAATGCCGCGACCATCGCGACCAACAGCCGCAGAATCGCGCTTCTGATTGATGGGGCCGTCGTGTGGGCCGCGACGGGACACGGTTAACCGTCCACAAACCCTTCACAGAAAGTTGGCAAACGCTGCACTTAACCAAGCGGGCCCTGTTCGTGCGCAGCGCCCCACACGAGTGAATACGCTCCGCTGAGAGCACGGAAAATGTAATGACCAGGGCTCGCTCATGCACGAAAATCGTGATTCGTTGCCGTGGTCCCTCATGCCGTTGTGCGAGCCCGAATCACCCGCCTTGGCGTTGCCGCATGAAACGGCGAGGCTTCGCCATGATTCGGCGCGCGGTTGCCGATGCGCGGGAGGGGAGTGGGAACGACGTCTTCGCCGCTCAGCGTCGAATCAGGTGGAGGTCCAGCCGGCTGTCGCCGTTGATCGTCAC
>DAIRVG010000090.1:7683-24024 GCA_036802945.1 Vicinamibacterales bacterium | reverse complement strand
CGTCGTCGCCATCATGGGCTCGGTCGATCCCGTGTTCGGCGAGGTGGATCGCTAATGCGTGACGTCTCGACGTACCACCGAGACACCGAGACACCGAGGACGCTTTTCAAAAAAGGCGGTCGACTGTGATTCCCGCCTGGCTGACGCTGCTGATCGGGCCGTTCGTCGTGCTGAACGTCGTCATCGGACTCGTGACGTACATCACGCTGCTCGAGCGCAAGTTCGCGGCGCGCATGCAGTCGCGTATCGGACCGTACCGTGTCGGGCCGCACGGGCTGCTGCAGCCGATTGCCGACGCGCTGAAGCTGATGATGAAGGAAGACATCGTGCCGCACGCGGCGGACCGGGGGATTTACAACCTCGCGCCCATTGTCTTCCTGATCCCGTGCATGCTGATCTTCGCCACCATCCCGTTCGCGCCGGGACTCGGCGTTGCCGACGTGAACATCGGCATCCTGTTCTTCCTCGCCGTGTCATCGATGGAAATCGTCGGGTTGTTCATGGCCGGCTGGGGATCGAACAACAAGTACGCGCTGCTGTCGGCGATGCGAGCGGTGAACCAGATTATTTCCTACGACCTGCCGTTCATCTTTTCCGCGCTGGTGCCGGTCCTGCTGACGGGCTCACTCAAGCTGGGCGACATCGCGGCGGTACAGCAGGGCGGGTTCTGGTTCATCTTCTACCCCGTCATCGGGCAGCTTGCCTTCATCATGTTCGTTGTGTCGACGCTCGCTGCCGAGAATCGCGTGCCGTTCGACATCCTGGAGGCCGAATCGGAGCTGGTCGCCGGCTTCCGCGTCGAATACTCGGGAATGAAGTTCGCGCTCATTCAGCTCGGTGAGTACGCGCACATGATTGGCTCGTCGTTCCTCGGGGCGCTGCTCTTTCTCGGCGCGTGGTCGGGACCTGGTCCCGAATACCTCGGACCCGTCTGGTTCCTGCTGAAGATGGTTTTCATGTTCCTGCTCGTCACCTGGATCCGGTGGAGCTTTGTGCGGATCCGCGTCGACCAGATTCTGGCGCTCTCCTGGAAAGCACTGCTGCCCGCGACGCTGGCGCTGCTGATCGCAACTGCGACCGTGGTCGTCTGGAGGACGAATGGCTTCTGATCTCGCCATGATCGTTCCCTCAGTCCTCCGCGCGATGGGAGCGACGTTTCGCAACTTCTTCCGCAAGCCGATCACCGTTCACTATCCGGACAAGCCGCGCACGTATCCGAACCGCTATCGCGGCCTGCTGGCGCTGACCTACGACAAGGAAACCGGCGAGGAGAACTGCATCGGCTGCCGCCTCTGCGAGTACGTCTGCCCGCCTGCCGTCATCAAGGTCGAGATGCTGAAGGCCGAGAAGCGGAACTTCGCCAAGACGTTCACGCTCGAGCTCTACGCCTGTGAGTTCTGCGAGCTGTGTGTCCAGGTCTGTCCGACCGACGCCATCATCATGATGAAGTCGTTCGATCTCGCGACCAGCGACCGCCGGGAGATGCTCCTCGACAAGGATCGGCTCCACGCAATCGGACTTCAGCATGAACCGTCGTGGGCGACGGGCAACCTGCTGCGCGACATGCAGACGCCGCCGAAAGCTGCCGCACCTGCCCATGCCGCGCCGAAACCGCCCCAGGGCCAGAGCGGCGCGGACCCTCTTGGCACGCCGAAGCCGCAAGGCGGCGAAGGCGGCGCGGGTCCGCGAGATACCGCCGCGCCCAAGACCGGGGCCGAAGCATGACGGGCGAGCCGATCGCGTTCTGGGGACTCTCGATCGTCCTCGTCGGATCGGCGCTCGCGGTCGTGCTCTCCAAGAACCTGTTTCATGCCGTGCTCTGGCTCGCGCTCGCGCTCACCGGCACCGCCGGCGTGTTTCTCTTGCTCGACGCGGAGTTCCTCGCCGCGGTGCAGCTGCTCCTTTACGCAGGGGGCATCATCACCATCGTTGTTTTTGCGATCGTCGTAACCGAGCGGCTGGTGGGTGAACGGCTTACTCAGACGAACATGCGGATTGGCGGCGGCGCTGCCGCTTCCGCCGTGTTGCTTTTGTTCGTTGTCACGGTGATCCGGAAGCGGCCCCTCGAGATGACGCGTCCGGACATGGCCGGCGACTTGACACAGGCGATTGGTCAAGCCGTGCTCACCCGGTTCGTGCTGCCGTTCGAGCTGCTCGCCGTTCTCATGCTCGCCGGACTGCTGGGCGCGATCTACTTCGCGAGACCGGAAGAGTAGATGCGTCGTACGCTCCCACGTACCACCGAGACAGCCGCCTTCGCCTCACGGCTTCGGCGTGCTGAACTGCGACACCGAGGAGTGTTTTTCCGGTTTTGCCTCGGTGTTCCGTCGCAGTCAAAAACGGTCTTGTGATGGGTTGGTGATGGGACTCCAGGCGTATCTCATCCTGTCCGCGGTCGTCTTCTGCATCGGTCTGTTCGGCGTGACGACGCGCCGGAACACGATCGGCATTCTGCTCGGCATCGAGCTGATGATGAATGCGGTCAACATCAACCTCGTCGCGTTTGCGCGGTTCACCGGCAACGCGGCCGGCATGGTCTTCACCGTCTTCACGATCTGCATCACGGTGACGGAGGCGGCGATCGGTCTCGCGCTCGTGATCCTGCTCTTCCGCGTCCGTCGCACAGTCATGGCGGATCACCTCGATCTACTGAAGGGATGATGACCGACGCCGGCCTCCACGCCCTCATCGCGCTGCTCCTGCCGGCCTTCTCGTTTCTCGTGCTTGCCGTCGTGGCACCGCTGCGACGCCTGGGGCGGCCAGCGGCATGGTTTTCGATCCTATGCGCCGGCGGGTCGTTCGCCGCTGCGGTCATTGCGTGGAATCACGGTGGCCCTGACGCGTTGCGGCTGGTCTGGCCGTGGCTGCCATCGGACGGAAAGACGCTCGCCGACGTCGGCGTGCTCGTCGACCCGACCTCGACGATCATGCTCTGTCTCGTCTCGCTCGTGGCTCTGCTGGTCCAGGTCTACTCGCTCGGATATCTGCACGACGAGCCGAAGCCCGCGCTCGGTCGCTACTACACGTATCAGTCGCTTTTTGCCTTCTCCATGATGGGGTTGACGCTCGCGCCAAACCTCCTGCAGCTGTTCATGTGCTGGGAGCTGGTCGGCCTCTGCTCGTACCTGCTGATCGGGTTCTGGTACCAGCGCCCCGCCGCCGCTCGTGCGGCGGTCAAGGCGTTCTGGATCACGAAAGCGGGCGACGTGGGCCTGCTGATCGGCATCGTGCTGCTCTGGCGTCAAACCGGAACGTTCGATCTCACCGAGCTCCATTCGCTGGCGGCGTCAGGCGCGCTCCCGCTCGCGGGCCTCTCGGTGATCACGTTCTGCATCTACCTCGGCGCGATGGGGAAGTCCGCGCAGTTCCCCTTCCACGTGTGGCTGCCGGACGCCATGGAAGGCCCCACGCCGGTTTCGGCGTTGATTCACGCGGCGACGATGGTGACCGCGGGTGTGTATCTGCTGGTACGTACCGAGTGGCTGTTCGCGCTGACGCCCGACGTGCTGCTCATCGTCGCGTGGATCGGCGCGTTCACGGCACTGCTCGCGGCGGTCCTGGCCTGCGTGCAGGACGACATCAAGCGCGTGCTCGCGTACTCGACGGTCTCGCAGCTCGGTTACATGATGACGGCCATCGGCGCGGGGGCCGCGGCCGCCGGCTTCTTCCACCTGCTCACGCACGGGCTGTTCAAGGCACTGCTCTTCCTCGGCGCCGGCTCGGTGATTCACGCTGTTGGCAGCAACGATCTGCCGCGCATGGGCGGCCTCGCGCGCCGGATGCCGCAGACCGCGATCGTCTTCATCGTCGGCACGCTCTCACTCGCGGGGATTCCTCTCTTCGGCGGGTACCTGTCGAAGGAGGAGATTCTCGGCGCCGTGTGGGCGGGAGGTCTTCGCGGTCCATTCGCGGTGCTGATGCTCGTGGCCTTCCTCACGGCGTTCTATATGTTCCGCGTCGTGTTTCTGGCCTTCTTCGGACCGCCCGCCTCGATGGCCGCAGTTGCGCATGCGACCGCTCACGGGACAACTCCGGCCGCGCCGCCGCGAGTCGCGCACGCCGCGCTGCAGAACGAGACCGTGCCAGAAGCGGCGCACGTCAACGAGCCGCCCCATGCGCACGAGCCGCCGACCACGATGCTTCTCCCGTTGTGGACGCTCGCGATCATGACGATGGCCGTGGGGATCTACTTCACGTTCAACCATGGGGAAGCCGAAGCAGCGCCCCCTGCGTGGCTGACGCCAGGCGCCGTCGGCGTCGCGGTTGCCGGCATCCTGCTCGCGTGGCTCACGTATCAAAAGCGTGCCATTGATGCGGGGAATCTCGCGGCGATGTTCGGACCGATCCGGAGCGCGGCCATCGCGAAGTTCTGGATTGACGATCTGTTCGAAGCGATTTACGAGTACGCGCTTCTCGGCTTCTCGCGCATTGTTGGATGGGTCGATCGATACCTCGTTGACGGTGTGCTCAACGTGATGAGCGCATGGACGCTTGTCCTCGGCGACGATCTGCGCGGGATTCAGACGGGACGCGCGCAGGACTATGTCTACGGAGTCGCCGTGGGAATTCTCGCGCTGGTGCTGCTGATGCGATTGGTGTTCGTCTGATGACGGGACTGCCGATGCTCTCCGTGATGACCTGGGCGCCGTTCGTGAGCGCCATCATCATCATGTTCTTCGCGCGCAACCGCCCGCTGCTCGTGCGCTGGACGGCGCTCCTCGGCGCGTTCGTGTCGCTGGTTGCGTCGCTGTGGGTGTACGTGGAGTACGACCGTGCCGCAGCGGGGTTCCAGTTCCAGGAAGAGATGGCGCTCGTCCCGTCGCTGGGGATCTCGTACCTGGTTGGCCTCGATGGTATGAGCGCGCTGCTCTCGCTGCTCACCTCCATCATCATCTTTGCCGGTGTGTTCGCGTCGTGGACGGTGAAAGAGCGCGGGCAGGAGTTCTACGCGCTGCTGCTGCTGCTCGTGACGGGCGTGTACGGCGTATTCGTGTCGCTCGATCTGTTCATCTTCTTCCTGTTCTACGAGATCGCCGTGTTACCGATGTACCTGCTGATCGGCATCTGGGGATCGTCGGGCTTCGTGAAGCCGCAGGGGATATTCGGCTGGGCGATGGGCCGGACCGGGGTCGGCACGAAGGAATACGCCGCGATGAAGCTGACGCTGTATCTGCTCTTCGGGTCGGCGTTCATCCTCGTCGGAATCCTCACGCTGTACTCGGCGGCCGGATCACGCACGTTCTCGTTTCTCGAGCTGCAGTCGGTGCCGTACGATCCGACGCTGCAGAAGTGGGTGTTCCTCGCGTTCTATATCGGCTTCGGCATCCTGGCCGGCATCTGGCCGCTCCATACGTGGTCGCCGGACGGCCATGCGTCCGCTCCCACGGCGGTCTCGATGCTCCATGCGGGCGTCCTGATGAAGCTCGGCGCGTACGGCGTCGTGCGCCTCGGCATGGGGATGCTGCCGGAGGGCACCGTCTACTGGGCGGCGCTGGTCGGCACGATCGCCTGCATCAACATCGTCTACGGCGCGCTGAGCGCGATGGCGCAGACCGATCTGAAATACGTGATCGCGTACTCGTCGGTCTCGCACATGGGCGTGGTCATGCTCGGCGCGGCCACGCTCACCGTGGTGGGGTTGAACGGATCCGTCTTCCAGATGTTCGCGCACGGCATCATGACGGGGCTGTTCTTCGCGCTCGTCGGCCTCGTTTACGAGAAGGCGCACTCGCGCGCGATCTTCGACATGGGCGGGTTCGGCGTGATGATGCCCGGCATCGCGACGGCATTCACGATTGCCGGCCTCTCGTCGCTCGGTCTGCCGGCAACCGCGGGGTTCGTTGCGGAATTCCTGACGTTTCTCGGCGCGTGGTCGTCCGCGCATCCGTGGTGGCTGTTCCCGGGCGTCTTCGGCGCGTTCCTGACGACGATCTACGTCCTGCGCGTCACGAAGCAGATTTTCTGGGGGGTCCAGAGTCCCGATCCCCATTTCGCGCACCTGCCTGACGCGCGTGGCACCGAGTGGGCGGCGCTCGGCATCCTCGTGTTCGTGCTCGTCCTGTTCGGCGTCGCGCCGCGGCTGGCGGTCGGACACATCGATTCCGCGACGGTACCGCTCCTGCAGAATCTGCCGCAGCCCACCACCATCGCGGGTCCCGTCCGATGACGTTCGACCTCGGACTGCCGTTCGTCCCGGAGCTCGTGCTCTTCGTGCTCGCGGTTCTCGTCCTGCTCATCGGCCTCGTGAAGCAGGGAGATCCTGGACGCGCCATCGGCTGGATCACGTTCGTCGGGCTGCTCGGGACATTCGGCCTGACGTTCTTCGCGCGCGAGGGCACGTCGCTTTTCAGTGGCTCATTCGTCAACGACAGCCTGGCGATCTTCGCCAAGAAGCTGTTCGTGTCGTCGGCGGCTTTGAGCGTGCTCGGATCGCTCACGCTGCGCCAGGCCAGCTTCAACCGCCGCGCCGCCGAATATCACTTCGCGCTGCTGACGTCGGTGCTCGGTATGCTCGTCCTTGCCTCGGCGCGCGAGCTGATCCTGTTGTTCGTGTCGTTCGAGCTGATGTCGATACCGCTCTACGTGCTCACGGGGTTCGTGAAGCGTGAAGATGTCGCGCCGGAAGCGGCGCTGAAATTCTTTCTCGTCGGCACTGCGTCGTCCGCGGTCATCGTCTACGGAATGTCGTTCGTCTTCGGCGTGACCGGCACGACCGAGCTGGCGGCCATCCCCGCCGCGCTGGCCGTCGGCGATCCGTTGATGATGCTCGGGATGACGCTGTTGCTCGCCGGGCTCGGATTCAAGATAGCCGCATTCCCGTTCCACATGTGGGCGCCCGACACGTACGAGGCGGCGAGCACGCCGTTTGTCGCGTGGCTCGCCGTGGCGCCGAAAGCGGCCGGCTTCATTGCGATCATCCGCCTCTACATCGAGGGTGTCGGCGCCGCGACGCTGGTCTGGGCCCCGGCGGTCGCTGCGGTGGCGGGGATGACGATCGTCACCGGCAATCTGATGGCGATCCCGCAACACAACATCAAGCGGCTGCTGGCGTACTCCGGTATCGCGCACATCGGCTACATGCTGATCGGCCTTGCGGCGCTGACGAGCAACGGCGTCGCGATGGTGCTCTTTTACCTGGTCGCGTATCTGTTCGGAAACATGGGCGCGTTCTTTGTCGTGGAGGTGGTGGCGCGATCCGAGCAATCCGACGATATCGACGCGTATCGCGGGCTGGCGCAGCGCTCGCCGCTGCTCGCGCTGGCGATGCTGATCTTCCTGCTGTCGCTCGGCGGCATCCCGTTCGTCGCCGGCTTCTGGGCGAAGCTGTACGTGTTTCTCGCCGCCATCAACCAGGGCATGTACGGGCTTGTCTTCCTCGGCGCAGTGTTGACTGTCGTCGCGCTCTACTACTACCTGGTCGTCGCCAGGCGCATGTACATCGAAGCGCCCGTCCGTCCAGAGCCGGTTCCCGTACCGTTTCTGCTCGGCGTCGTGATCGTCATCTGCATCGTTGGTGTCGTCGGCATCGGCGCGTATCCCGGGCCATGGGTGAACGCCACGCAGCGTGCGGCCGCGTCCGTCTTCGCGACGCAGTCGCCATCAAGCCGATAGTGGTGCGTGGCCGTCACGCCCGCGCCGTTGGTGCGCCCTTCGCACTTTTTGCACCCTTCGCACCCTTCGTCACCGAATGACCGTCGATGCCCTTAGATGATGGGGGCGATGCTGAAATGGAATAGACCCAATTGAACTAGAATCCCCAATTACCTACATCCAGGGCGTAACTCGCGGATTCCATTGATGCCGGGCTCACGGGTGAGCGCGGAGGACGACCCCATGACACTGAGACCTCGTTACCCGGGGATCCGGGTCACTGCCAACGGAAACCAGCTCGTTTCGTACCACACCGAAACGCGCATCGCAGACGCCGGAGTCTTCTACCCCATTACGCCGTCCACTGAGGGCGGCGAACTGTATCAACAGGCTTTTTCCGAAGGCAAGCTGAATGTCTTCGGCAAGAACACGATTGCGGTCGAGGCCGAGGGGGAGCATGCCGCCCAGGGCGGCGCCATCGCGCACTCGGTCTGCGGCAAGCGGGTCGTCAACTATACGTCCGGCCAGGGCATCGTGTACGGCGTGGAGCAGTACTACCACGCGCCCGGCAAGTGCTCGACGATGGTGCTCGAAGTCGGCGCGCGCGCGCTGACGAAGCACGCGTTGAATGTGCACTGCGGCCATGACGACGTGTATGGGGCGCTCGATACGGGCTGGATCATCGTGTTCGGCAAGGACGCGCAGCAGGCCGCCGACCAGGCCCTGATCCTGCGCCGCGTCACCGAGCTCAGTCTCACGCCGGGGATGAACGTGATGGACGGCTTCCTCACGACGCATCTCGAGCGGACCTTTTACAAACACGAATCACAGTTGATCCGCGATTACCTCGGCGCTCCGGAAGACATCATTGAGTGTCCGACCGAGAGCCAGCGGGTGCTCTTCGGACCCACGCGCCGGCGCGTGCCGAAGATGATCGACCTCGCCAACCCCGTGCTGCTGGGCCCCGTGCAGAACCAGGAGCACTACATGCAGGGCGTGGTCGCCCGGCGGAACAACTTCGTCGAGCCGATCCTCGAGTTCTTCGAGGCGGCGTACAAGGATTTCGCGGAACTGACCGGCCGCTACTACGGCCTTATCACCGAGTACAAGTGCGACGACGCCGACACGGTGTTCGTGTCGCTGGGATCGGCGGCGGAGAACATCGAGGCCGCGGTTGATTACCTGCGCGAGCGCGAGAAGGCGACTGTCGGCTCGATTCACATCAACGTCTTCCGTCCATTCCCGGAGGCGGCGGTGGTGAAGGCGCTCGCGGGGAAGAAGAACGTCATCATTCTCGAGCGCACCGACGAGCCGATGGCGGGCGACAACCCGATCGGGCGCGACGTCCGCACGGCGCTGAACAAGGCGTTGCAGGGTGTCGAAGGCATTCCGAAGATCACGCCGGACCAGGTCCCGACGCTCTTTGCCGGTATTTACGGGCTCGGCTCACGCGACTTCAGGCCAGAGCACACGATTGGCGCGTACGAGTTTGCGCTCGGCAGGCGCGCGCGCAAGGATGGTAAACGCGCGTCGGACGGCGTCTCGTTCATGGTGCTCGGGGTGGACCATCCGTACGAGGTGAGAGCGGACGACACGCCGTCGCTGCTGCCGGAGGGCGCGATTGCTGTTCGCTTCCATTCGGTCGGCGGCTGGGGCGCGATCACGACCGGGAAGAACCTCGGCGCGATCATCGGCGACCTCAACGATCTTCTCTACGAGCGCGACAAGATCGTCGACGAGTTCGGGAACCCGAAGGAGATCATCCACGTCAGCGCGAACCCGAAGTACGGGTCCGAAAAGAAGGGCGCGCCGACCTCCTACTTCATGATCGCCGCGCCGGATCGTATCCGCGTCAACTGCGATCTGCGCCATGTGACCGTCGTCCTCTGTTGCGATCCGAAGGCGTTCACGCATTGCAATCCACTCGACGGAATGGCCGAGGGCGGGTCGCTGGTGTGGGAGTCGGACGAAGAAGGCGAGCAGGCGTGGGAGCGGCTGCCGCTCTGGGCGCGTAAGCAGATCATCGACAAGAAGATCCGCGTCTTCACGCTGCCCGGCTTCAAGATCGCGCGCGAGGCGACCGATCGCGGCGACCTGCAGCTGCGCATGCAGGGCAACGCGTTCCTCGGCGCGTTCTTCGCCGTCTCGCCGATGCTGAAGGACTTCGGCATCACCCCCGAGCAGTTCCGCGACGCGGTCCACAAACAGTACGTGAAGAAGTTCGGCAAGCTCGGCGACGCCGTCGTGAACTCCAACATGGAGGTCATGACCAAGGGGTTCGAGCTCGTCCGCGAGATCAAGATCGGCGAGATGGAGGCGGCGGATCGTTCGACGCTGCGCGGCAAGGCGCTGCTGCCGGTCGTCCCCGGGTTTGGGAACGGAAGCGGCGACGGGGACAGTTGCGGGTCCGGTTGCCGATCGCACGCCATTCCCGAAGGGCAGGAGGAGCGCACACCGTTCACACGCATCGCGGCGTTCGATTCCGAGTTCCGTTCCACCTTCGGTTACAACCAGCCGGCATCGCCGCTGGCGTCGCTCGGCGTGATGGCGGCCGGCAGCGGCGACACGGCGTCGAAGTACGTCGCGCGTCGCGAGACGCCACTCTACATTCCGGAGAACTGCACGCAGTGTATGGAGTGCATCGCCGTCTGTCCGGATACGGCGCTGCCGAACTGCTCGCAGGACATCGACACCATCCTCCGCACCGCGGTTTCGAACTACGTTACCGACGGCGGCGAGCGTCAGAAAATGCTCAACCTGCTGCCAGAGATCGGCAAGCGGACGCGCGACCTGATGCGCGACGCCGTCTCGAAGAACGATCGCACCCCGGCGCAGACATTCATCCGCCAGGTCACCCACGAGGTCAACGGCTTCTCGCCGAAGGCGAAAGACGAGTTCTTCGCCGTGATCGACAAGGTGCCGATGGCGTACCAGAAGGCGAACGCGATCTTCGCGACGCCTGAAAAGAAAGCCCCGGGCGCCGGCGGCATCTTCTCAATCTTCGTGTCGGACCTGTGCAAAGGATGCGCGGCGTGCGTCACCGCCTGCGGCGACCATCGCGCGCTGCGGATGGTGCAGGAAACCGAAGATGTCAATGCCGAGCACGAGAGCGGGACCGCGTTCCTCGATCTGCTCCCGGACACGCCGCAGAAGTACCTCGGCCTCTACAACGACACGCGCCCGCAGGACTCCAAGACCGCCACGCTGCGCAACATGCTGATGGTCCGGAGAAACTACGACGCGCTCGTGTCAGGCGACGGCGCCTGCGCGGGATGCGGCGAGAAGAGCATCCTCCGGGCGATAGCCGCGGTCACCGAGGCGTACATGCGGCCGCTCTATCACGCAAAGGCCGATCGCTTCCGGCGGAAGGCCGACGAGCTCGAGAAGATCGGCGAGCAGAAGCTCGCGGCGATCAAGGCGCGAAGCCAGGACGAGTACGACATGTTCCGCCAGGCCGTCGCGCACATGTTGATGGCCCTTGGCGGCGAGGACGACAAGGACACCAAAGGGCGCATGGCCGCGCACGGCGCGATCTCCGACAAGGACATTGTCGGCGCGATCACCGCGATCCTGAGGCAGGAAGCGTTCAACCACAAGAACCTGCAGCCGATCGACGGACGCCTGCCGAACGGCATGTCGGTGATGGCGATGGCCGCGCACACCGGCTGCAACACGGTGTACGGCTCGACGCCGCCGAACAACCCGCATCCGTATCCCTGGATGAACTCGCTCTTCCAGGATGGCATCACCGTCGGCTGGCTCCTGGGGGAGAGCTTCATCGTCGATCACGGCCGGCGCTCGGTGATCCCGGAGCGACTCCTCGATGCGCTCATGAATCGCGAGAAGGACGTGATCACCACGCGCGAGTACTACGAGTACGTGCACTTCAGCGACGCGGTGATGACCGACCAGGAAATCCTCGAGATGCCGAAGGTCTGGGTGGTCGGCGGCGACGGCGGCATGGGCGACATCGGCTACCAGAACATGTCGAAGGTGATCCTGCAGAACCGCCCGAACGTGAAGGCGGTCATGCTCGACACGCAGGTCTACTCGAACACCGGCGGGCAGAACTCCGACTCCACGCCGATGCTCGGCGGCAACGACATGAACATGTTCGGCACCGCCACGCAGGGCAAGAACGTCGAGAAGAAGACGGTCGCGGAAACGTTCCTCGCCGGCCATGGGTCGCCCTACGTAGCGCAGATCTCGATTGCCAACGCCCCGAAGCTGTATCGCTCGATCCTTGACGGCATCGAGTACCGCGGCACGGCGTTCCTGCAGTGCTTCACCACCTGTCAGCCGGAGCACGGCGTGGCCGACGACATGGCGCTGACGCAGGCGCAGCGCGTGCGCGATTCGCGCGGCGCCCCGGAGTTCGTCTTCAACCCGCGGCTTGGCGAGACCTACCCGGAGGCGCTCGACGTCAAAGGCAATCCATCGATCGACTTGGATTGGTACGAAGCGAAGTTCAAGGCGGGCAACGAACCGTACCGCTACACGGTGGCACATTGGTGCGCGACCGAGGCGCGCTTCAGGAATCACCTGAAGAAGATCAAGAAGGAGGATGCGGCGAAGTGTATCTCCCTGGAGAACATGCTTGTCCGCATCACGCAGCAGGATGTCGTCTACCGGCGATACCTGGTGCCCGAGCATCGCTCCTACGTGCCGGACTTCGGCGTCTACATCAAGGTGCAGGGACCCGGCGGCGAGATCGAGCTCCGTACGCTTTCGCGTCAGCTCGTGCTGTTCTGCGTCGAGCGCCGCAAGGCGTGGCGGATGCTGCAGAGCAAGGCGGGAATCGAGAACCGCGAGTACAAGGCGCAGCGTGCAATTCTCGCCGACGTGGACGCGGGGAAGATCACGAAGGAGCAGCTGTTCGCCGGCGCCGAGGAGCTGATGAAGGCGCGGCTCGGCAAACCGGTGACGCATGCGCCAGCCCCGGCGCAGGCAGCTGTTCCACCGCCCACCGCAACTGCCGGCAAAGTCCCCGGCGACGTGGCGGTCAACTAACTGATTGACGGTTGGTGGTGGGAACCGACCACCAACCTCCAATCACCAACGCCCAATTCCCAAGGCGCCCTTCGCGGAACGTTCTCCTTGGGAATTGGGAGTTGGGAGTTGGGAGTTGGAGGTTGATAGTTGGACCTCAGCTCTCCGGCTGAACGTGCCGCGGGCGGCTGAAACAGCCGACGGTCGGACGCGCCAGATCCGCGAAATCACCGTAGTGCATCCGAATACAGTCGGTGTGGGTGCCCGCGTTGAACACCATCTCCGGATCACCGACAAAGCTCTTGTCCACGAAGACGCGCTGCAAATACAGCTCGCCGAACGGCGGCATCGCCCCCTCTTCGCAGTCCGGGTACAGGTCGGTAATCTCCCGAGGTTCCGCCAGGCGGAGTGCCTGTGCGCCAGCAAGCTCACGCAGCCGATCGAGCTCAATCGTGTAGTGTGCGGGCACGACTGCGAGAATCACCTCGGCGTCGGTGACGCAGACGACCGTCTTTGCCCAGGAGCGTCCGGGTATGTGCGACACGGCGGCCGCGTGCATGGCGGTGAACGCGGGAGGGTGACGGAAGGTCGTGTACGGAACGCGCGATTTCGTCAGGAACTCGTCGAGAGAGCGCGGTCTCATGTGACCTCCGCGCCGGAACGTGCCGGCCACCATGGTTACCTGGGGCACCCTGGGTGACGCCGAGCGCGCAGTATAGATCAGCGCTGGCTCGTCCAGCACAGAAATGTCGGCGAAATATGTCGGGACCACAGGGCTCGAACGCGTCGCAACGATCGCGTTCTGTGACCTCGTCGCAGTCTGCTACTTCGTGCTGGTCACGCGCCGCAGGCACGTCGATGCGATCTCCGATCGCGGATCCCCGGATCCCCGATCCCGGATCCCGGATCCCTGATCCCCGGTCACTCATCAACGATCAGGGATCACGATCGTGAGCGCGGCGCGAAAAAATCGGGCCAACTCGGTGAATGTCGGTTACACTTTGCACGTTCTTTTTTCACAATTTCTGGCTCATCACTTCTCTGGGGTCCGCAGTGTCCGACCGTAACCACAGTCTCACGCCAGGTCCGTCCGATCCGTTCACTTCCTTCACTGAGACAGATGGGTTGCCGGCGCCGACGGAACCGCCGCGCGGCCGCGAGGGATTGCCTCCCGCGTTCAGGATGCGCGCCGACGCCCACTACGTCGAGCAGCTCGACGCACCCACCCCGGCGGTGACGATTCAGTACATCGCCGTGCACGCGATCGATGTCAGCGATGTGCCCGCGGCGGATGCGCTGCCGTCGCTCGTGGAATCCATCAAGCGTCATGGCGTGCTGGAGCCGCTCATCGTTCAGCGGAACAACGGCACCTACAAAACCATCGCCGGGCAGAAGCGGCTGGCGTCCGCGCGCGCCGCGGGCCTTCGTGATGTTCCGTGTCTCGTGCATCACGTCGGCGACGACAGGGCCCGCGCCTTGCGCGAGGCGCTGCGGTCCCAACCGTCGCCGTCGGCGCCGGCGGCCCACTCGAGCCTGACCGCGTTCTCCGACGCGCAAATGGCCGATGCGCTGTGTACGCTGACGTCATGTGCCGGCCTTCTGGCGCCGCTCACGCCGAGCCTGACGCGCACGGTTGCGGCCGATCTCATCCAGGCGGAGCTCTGGCGCGCGCGCTGCGTGTTTCAGGCGGCCCGGATCGTGCGATACGGCGTCACGCCCGCGATGGGCCGCGTGGTTCCGTGCGAGGTGGTACGGCGCGTGCTCGAGTCCGTTGAGGCCGAACGGCGGCTGCGCAGCTTGTCGATCGATACCGAAATTACCGTTGCAGACGCGCAGACACTTCATGGCGATCCTCAGCTGCTTGCCTATGGACTGTCGTCGCTGCTGCTCGCGACCATCGCGGTGCTCGACGGCGTCAGCGGCGCGCGGATTCTTCTGACGGCGACCGCCGCCGGCGACCGCCTCGTCATCGCCGTGTCTCAAGATCGGATGGCGATCGAGGAGCCGTCTGTCGATCGGCCAGGGGCCCCCGCGCCGGTCGATCCGCGGCTCGCCGCCGCTCATGTGTCGATCCTGGCGCTGAGGCGTATCGCCGAATCCCATGACGGCCGCGTGTCGATCCTGAGAGCGGGCGCGGGCGCGCGCGTCTCGATCGACTTACCGCTCGACGCTGCGCACGGATAAACCGCTGCTACACGGGCGTCTGCGAGTCGTCAACCGCCGACGTGCCCGCGGTCGCGGGCCGGCCTGCGTGTGCGGAATCGGTCGTGCGCCGTCCCGGCCCCGGATGCTCGCGGCGGTCGCCCTGATATGGATCGCGGCGGTCGCGAAACGGCAATGGGGCAGGTGACGCCGGCGCTGTCGCGACGGCCCCGACCTCGGCAAGCATGATCCGAATGCAGTTGCGACCGTCGGTTTTCGCTCGATAGAGCGCGGCATCGGCCCGCGCGAGAACGGTATCCGGATCCTCTTCGCCCGGGGTGGCAATCGTGATGCCGACACTTGTCGTCAACTGGATCCGGGCCGAGTCGTATTCGGTCACGGTCCCCGCAATGCGCCGGGCCAGCGTGACCGCGACACGCATCGCCTGCTCGAGTCCGCTTTCCGGCAATGCCACGAGGAATTCCTCGCCCCCCCACCGGCACCGCACGTCGCTGACACGCAGCGTCTGCATGATCGTGCGTCCGATCGCCGCCAGCACCGAATCACCGCACTGGTGGCCGTACCGATCATTGATGCTCTTGAAGTAGTCGAGGTCCAGCATCAGGATCGCGACTTCCTGCGACGCGCGTTGCGCGCGCTTCAACTCCGCTCGGAGCTTCTCGAGGCCATCGTGCCTGGTCCCGCAGCCGGTCACGGGATCGATCGTGCTCAATTCGCGGAGGTGCGCGATCGTGTGCGCGGTGTGGAGACTCTCGCCAATCAGCGGCGCGACCGCCTCCAGTGTGCGCCTGGTCGACGCCGACAGCGGGCGTTGCGCGATCTGTACACCGAGGACGCCGACGACCGCGTCCCCCGCCTGCAACGGAAAGGTCGCCCATTCACCCGGCGCCGCCCACAGCGGATTGGCCGGAGCTGCGTCGCCGCCGTCCGGCGTCGCGGTCAGCAGTCGCCGGTGACCGATGTCGGTCTCGATCCAGATCTGGTCGACTCCGGCGAGTGTCGGTAGCTCGCGCTCGATGATCTCATACAGACGATCGCTGGACAGTGACCCGCGCATCTCCATCGCGAAGGCGAGCACGCGCTGCGGCCACGAGGAGGTGTCGGCCTCTTCGACCGGTGGCGGCTGAGCGGGTTCGGCGCTTGCGCCCGGAGTGTCACCTGAGTCGCGGTGGCGCGACACGCGCGAAGCCAGGATGAGCGGGCAGACGACGAGCGTCGAGATCGTGACGGCCGCGACGTACCACTGGTAACCTCTGTCGTGGAACGAAACGAGTGCGACAGCGGAGAGCAGTGCTACCGTGAAAATTGCGATTACACCCGCCGTCGGGTGAGGGGAGCGCGGCGAGACGTTCACGCGCTTCAATTCTGTGCGATACATTGGGTAACCCGCAAATACAAACTCCCAACTCCCAGTTCCAACTCCCAAGGCGCTTGGAAGTTGGAGGTTGGAAGTTGGGAGTTACCGATCCCCGATCCCCGATCCCCGATCCCCGATCCCCGATCCCTATCTACCGATCCCCGATCCCTATCTACCCATCGGCACCGGTCAGTGGAGCGTCCTCAATAACTCTTCCAGTTGAATTCGTCCATCATCGGGTT
>DAIRVG010000090.1:2200-7583 GCA_036802945.1 Vicinamibacterales bacterium | reverse complement strand
GGTCAGTGGAGCGTCCTCAATAACTCTTCCAGTTGAATTCGTCCATCATCGGGTTCCCCGCCGTGGTGGCGCTGTTCTGGAGGCTGCGATCGTAATGAATGGCCGCGGTCCCCATGTCCGTCACCTTTCCGGCGACAACAGCCCCGTAGAAGTCGGCGTTGCCGGTGATCGTCACAGTGGCCTGCGGGGCGTAGAGAAGGGCCGCGCTGGTGGAGCCTCCGGCGAGTTTTACGTTGCCCGTTCCACCGTAGATGAATTGCAGCTGCGTGGGGCTGAACGTCGCGTTCGTCAACGATCCGCCTGTCATGTCGAGCGGCGTCGCCACACCCACCCCGGCGACCTGGAAGATGACCGGCCCAGGCCCATCGAGAACGATCTCGACCTGGCTCGCCAAGCTGAGGCTATTCACGACATAGATGCCGGCGCTCAAGTGCAGCACTGCCTGCGCAGTCGCGCTGACATTGCCCAGGGTGACGACGGTCGTCGCGGTTGGCGGTGTGAATGTGGCTCCATTCGCGGAGGCGGAACAATACGCCCCGGCCCCCGCGGGACAACCGCCATTCTTCGAGAAGCTGATGGCCGTCGTGGGCGGCAGCGGGTTCGGCGCCGGAGGAGTCGGGTAGGCGATAGCCTGCGAAAGCTGGACGATTCCACCAGAGACCCCTGCGAGGTTGCCCGTCAGCGCCGTCACGTTGGCCGCGGAACAGGCGCCCACCCCCGACCGAGGCGTTGAAAGCGTTCCGGCGATCTGGCTATTGCCGAACTCGTTCAGGTTCCCGTTCGTTCCGACGTTGCCGCCCGATGCGCTGATCGCGGGGTTGCCTACCCCCCCGGACGCGGCGTACGCGACCGAGTCGTAACTGTCCGTGTGCGCGCTACCGCCGAATTTCAAGGCGTCGCAGCCGTTGTCGGTCGCAAATGCCGCGTACTTGTAGATGGGCGTATCCTGGCGCTCGATGGTCGCCGATACCTGCAGTCGCGCGGCGCCCACACCGCCGACACTGCCAGTACCTGTGATTTCCCACGTCTGGAGGGTCACGGGCAGCCCCGTGAACGCGTCGTTGATCGTCCGCATGGACATCAGCCGTGCGACCGCGGTGTAGGCGACCGATCCGCTGTCGACGTTGAGCGTGCCTTGCGTGGCCGCCGCAAACGCGTCACGAACGGCCGCGACCGGGTAGTTCGACGCCACCGTCGGGTCGCTGGACAGCACGACATCCGCGCCGGCGAAAGTGACTGGAGACGTGGCCGTGACGTAGGCGCCGAGCGGATCGGCGCCTACGGCGGCAGGAGGCACGTAAGTCCACAGGATCTGATTGGCCGCGCTGTGGACGCCCGATTCCGCCGCGTACCGCACCTGCGACATCGTCTGGTAGTTCAGGCTGGACAGCGTCTCCGTTCGCGCGACGTACATCAGCGTCGAGCCGAGCAGCGACAGGATCAGCACCATGAACAATGTGATGATCATGGCGATCCCGCTCTCACTTGATCGAGTCATATGGGTTCTCACGTTCTTAATTTCCTCAAGGGAGCAGTGCCTGGACGGTCGGCGGAATCGGCTGCACACGGTTGGTGACACCCAATCCCGCAAGCTGCCACACGTTGAACACGTTCCGGGGCGAGACGTTGAGCAGCGCCTTCGTCTCGGTCATGAACTGTCCTGTGTTCAGATCGCGGTTTTGGGTCCTCACGGTGAGGGTAATGGCGACGTCGAGGACATACGTGGTCCCGTTGATCGTCTGCGTCTGATAGGTGAAGCACGGCGTGGCGTCCGGATTCGGCAAGATGTTGTCGATAAGGATCTGCTCGACGGTGACGGCCGGCTTTGCCCCGGCCTGGAACGGCATCGAGTTCCGGTACAGCCGTCCCGCGACCGTATCGCACCTGTATTCGACGTAGACCATGTTTCCGTCGCCATTGATGTCGCCAAAAATCTTGAGCAGCGCGCCCGTCGAGCCGTTCGCGACCGTGGTGGGTATGACGCCGGCTGCGAACCCGCCCGACGCCTTGACAGGAACGGCATTCGCATGGGCCTTGGTCAACGCGGGCACGGAGATCTGGTTGCCGTTTATGGCGGTGACCGCCGCCGTTTCCTGAAACTGTCCTGTATCGATGTTCAGCTGCACCCCGACGAACATGCCCGCCGTGGAGCTGACGTTCAGCACCACGGCGCCCACCACGCTCGCAGCCGTCACCGTCACGGCTGCAGGCAGGGCTATTCGTCCTGCCTGACCGACCTCCTGCGTCAACAGTTCGGTGGCGTTCCGAACGCCGCTGTGCATGTCGGTCCGGTTCATGATTGTGTTGTGCAGGTTCGTGAGGTCGAGCACGCCTTTCATCACGGTCCCGCTGACGATCATGAGGACCAGAACGGTGATCATCATCTCGACGAGGGTGAACCCCTCGTCGCTCCGTCGAGCCTCACCGGCGTGTTTTCTGGTCATCACATTCATCACAACAATGCTCGTCAGAACGGGAACGTCTTGAGCGCGCTGACCGTGGACTGTGGAACGCGGCCCGGGCCTCCGAGTGCCGATGCTCTGACCCTGGCAACCACTGTCACCTGTTTCAGGTTGGCCCTCGGGCTCGTCACCTGCCAGGCGCGCATGTAGAACCAATTGGCAGGCGGTGCCCCGCCGACGCTTGCGAGCGTGTTTCCGTTGATGTCCAGGTAGTCGACGTAGGCCGCGACTGGCGCGGCGGTATTCGTGGTGCCACCGACCGCCAGGCCGCTGCCTCCGAGGGCGGTCGCCGGGAAGGTGCGCGTATCGGTCAGGATATCTCCCCACGCCAGGGCCAGTAGTTGTTCGAGCTTGTCCTGCGCGTATTCCGTGCTCCGGGCCATCAAGTGGCCCTGGTTCTCCGTGCTCTTGGTCGCGATGACCCCCAGCGGCAGGACACCCGCGGCGACCACGGCCAGCACGCCGAGCGCGATAATTGTCTCAATCAGGCTGAAGCCGCTCTCCGCCCGACGCGCCTCATCCCCTCGGAACCAACGCATGTGCATCCTCACTGTCTCACCCACGCGGCATTCCACCTGCCCGCCCACCAGAACTTGATCAACGGAGTCGTCGTGACGGTTGTCCCATAGATGCTCGACCCGTCCGTGAGATAGAGCGCGCTATTGCCGACTACTCCGCCGCCCGGGGGCAGCACGTTAGTGACCGGCATCCCTCGCGAACTGAAGGTGATGCACGCGGTGTTGGCGACGGCGGCTCCTGCGTTGTCCGTGCAATTTGGCGATTGGCCGATCGCGGCCTGAGTGTTTGGAGGAGCCGCAGCGACGGCGCCGAACCCAAACGTCACGCCCTGCGAGGTTTGGGTGACGGGGCCCTCGGTGACCCAGCTGTTGGTCGTCTTGTTCCAGGTCTGGAGCGAGTAGGAATTCGTGCCCAGGTCGACGAACACTCGCGACCGTGAGAATTGAGACGCAGCCCTCATTTTCGCGAGCGCGACGAGGTTGTGGACCGCTTCAGCGTCACCCTTCAAACGGTGCCCCCGCATCGTGCTGGTTGTCGAGGGGATCGCCATTCCCGCGACAATCCCCATCACCGCAACGACAAGGAGCACTTCGATCAGCGAGAAGCCGTCGTCCCCGTCGAGTCGCTTCGGTGGGCCGTTAAGTTCTTCGAGCATTGCCCGGCGAGAGCGCAATAGGCACGCCAGACTCAGGTGTTGTCCTTAGGCGTTTAGAACGAATGACTTACAGAAACAGCTGGAGTGGTGCGTGTGTTGGAACGGGACCCGAAATTACGAATTGCGATCGCGACGCTCGCGTTGGCTTGCGCTGGTTGTGGCGCAGTCTGGCGCAGGGAGTGTGGTGCAGACGGAGTATCGGATCATTCCTTCATCTTGCCTTCGCCCTGGGCAACGACGTGATCAGAAAGGCTCCTTGGGAGTTGGAGGTTGGGAATCGGGAATTGACGTCTGGAAATGGCCGGCGTTCATCGCGCAGGCGCGTAGTATCCGGGCCGTGTTCGTGCGATCAGACCTGGTCGCTCGAGACGTACCGCCACGTTTCGAAATCGGCCATCTCTATTTGGGTTGCTGGTCTGGTACGCCAGCAGGTATTGACTCGCGAGCTCCGCCTTGATCTCCGCGTAGACGCCGCTCAGTTCGCGAACTTCCCTCAGAAAGAATGCACGTCCACCCGTCTGCTGGGTGAGCCTCCGCAACACGAACTCCGCGTCTTGAGCTCCGCGATTTGTCCCCGGTGCGTTCGACGTAAGACCGATTGCGTAAATTGCGGTATTGGAGCGTGACGCGAGATCCAGGACCTCCTCAAACGTGACAAGACTCGATGTGTCCTCGCCGTCCGAGAGCAGGACGATGGCTCGTCGACGCACCTGCCCTCCTTCCTCCGGCGGGGCGACCCGGGTCAGCTCACGCAGCGCGATGTAGACTGCGTTGTAGAGCGCGGTTGATCCGCCCGGCACCGTTGAATGGATGGCGTCCTCCGTCGTCACGCGATCTTTGGTGAAATCCTGAGCGACGCGCACTCTGGTGTCAAAGTCCACAACCGAGACCATGTCTGTCGATTCGAGTTGTCGACTGAATCCAATGGCGGCTTCCTGCGCAATGCCGAGCGAACCTTCCATGCTGGCGCTCGAATCGATCAACAGGGCCACGGCGAGGGGGGGCGCGACTCTCTGAAACAGCACCATCTCCTGTAGGCGGCCATCCTCGAGAACTCGAAAATCGCGTTCAGTCAGATCGGTGACAAATCGTCGAGACGCGTCGGTCACGGTCACGTTGAGCGCGATCACGTCGACGCCGACGCGAAAGGCAGGCACTTGGCCGCGTGCATCAGGAACGGCCGCGGTCCCAACGTGTAAGACAAGGGTCGCGGCGACGACAAGCTTTGTAATGCGTCTACGAGTTACAGCACGTCGCATGTTTTGCTCCCGTCACCCTTCGCCCGTAGGATCTCATGACCGTATGATGTGCCGAGTGGCCTGGGTTGGTCGACTGGTAACCTGCCGATTCGTGAGAGTGCTGGCGCTCACGACCCTCGCGTGTGCACCGGCTCCACAATCCGTCAAAACCATGCCGAACCCCGCCGGGTGCTTCGTTCAGCTGTGGGACGGTCCGCGGTTTACCGGAGGGAGCCAGTTCGTCAACGGCCCTCGGAGCTACCCGACGCTGAAAGTACTAGCAAATGGGGAGGATTGGACCAGGCGCATCAGGAGCGCCCAACCGGGTCCGGCCGCGACGGTGACGGCCTGGACCGGCGAGAATCTGAGTGGAAACAGTTTCGTGCTCCAGGCGGACGGCGAATACCCGGCATTGCCGCCCGGCTTCGATCGAACGATCGAGTCGTTGAGCATCTCCTGCGCCTTTACGGGTCCGCCATGACCTCCGGGCCCGATTTCTTTGGGATTTG
>DAIRVG010000090.1:0-2100 GCA_036802945.1 Vicinamibacterales bacterium | reverse complement strand
TAGTCGGCGCTTAGTCCCTTTCTGGGAGGAGGATCCCAATGCAGTCGAGCGTAGTAAGGCGGCTGATTCTGTTCTGTGCCGTGATGGCACTCCCCGCAATGGTGTTCGCGCAGGAAGCAACCCTGACGGGCACCATCACGGACTCCACGGGCGCGGTGTTGCCCGGCGTCACGGTGCAAGCCGTCAACGAGGCATCGGGTAACAGCTTCGAGTCAGTGTCGGACGGGCTGGGCGTGTATCGGCTGCCCGTGCGTGTGGGCTCTTACAAGATCACCGCCCAACTCCCCGGGTTCAGCACCGTGAACCGTGAAGGCGTCGTCCTGCTCGTAGGCGAAACGCGAAACGTGAACCTCCAACTGGCGCCCTCGACGCTGGCGGAGACGGTGACGGTCACCGGCGAAGCGCCGCTGATCGAGACGACGACGTCGAGCGTTGGGGGCAACATCGATCCGAGGCAGGTGGCGGAACTTCCGTCGAACGGACGGAACTGGATGGGACTGACCCTGCTCGCTCCGGGCGCCCGCACGTCTCCTACGAACGCCAATGCGCCGCTGCCGGATCGAAATGGCGGCGAGGCCCGCGAGTTCCAGCTCAACCTGGACGGACAGCAGATCTCGTCCGAACTCGGCACCGGCAATCAGCCGCGCTTCAGCTCGGACTC
The DNA here is from genome assembly GCA_036802945.1 of Vicinamibacterales bacterium. Lineage (GTDB taxonomy): Bacteria > Acidobacteriota > Vicinamibacteria > Vicinamibacterales > UBA2999 > Gp6-AA40. The sequence continues at coordinate 1,439 of DAIRVG010000090.1, read as the reverse complement.
GATCTCGGAGTTCCAGTACATCGCCAACCGATTCGACGCCACGCAGGGCCGGTCGACCGGAGTGCAGGTAAACGTTATTACCAAGTCGGGCACCAATCAGGTGTCCGGCCTATTCCGCACGAACTTCCGTGACAGCAGGTTCAACGCGCCCGATCCGCTCGCCAAAAAGGTCGTGCCAATCAAGAACCAGCAGTTCAGTACAGCGGTCGGCGGGCCGATCCTGAGGGATCGGCTGCACTACTTCGGCAACTTCGAGTACGAACGGGAACCCAGGACGAGCGTCTGGACTACGCCGTACCCGACCTTCAACGTCGAGTTGTCGGGCAAGAGCTCCAGAAAGATTGCTGGCCTGCGCATGGACTATCAGCTGTCGCCGCGGGCACGGGTGATGGGCAAAGTATCCGGCCAACGAAGCTATGATCCGTTTGGCGCCGGCTCGTCGACGACTCATCCCGCGTCGACCATCGATACCGATGAGAAAAACAGGGAATACACAGGGCAGTTCACGCAGGTGCTGAGCAATCGCGCGTTGAACGAGGTCAGGGGCGGCTACAGCCACTACGGCTTTTCCAACAAGACGCTCGTCGACTGGTCGAAGCACTGGCAGGCGCCGCGCGTGACCAATGGTTATCCGCGCATCACGTTCACCGGCTTCGCGATTAACGCCAACGCCAACGCCCCGCGCCATCGGGACCAGAACGTCTGGCAGCTTCGCGACGACTTCACGACGTCGTACGAAGCGATCGGCCATCACGACCTGAAGCTGGGCTTCGAGTTCGTGCGCCACGACGAGGACAGCGAGAACTGCGCGCAATGCGGCGGCACGATTCTCGCCAACAACGGGCCGATTCCGGCCAACATCGAGTCGCTGTTCCCAGACCCCTGGCACGCCGACACGTGGAACTTCGCGGCATTGTCGCCGATTACTCGGAGCTACACGATCGGCATCGGGAGATTCCCCAATGCCTACAAGCAGCCGAAGTACGCGGGTTGGGCTCAGGATGATTGGCGCGCGACCGGCCGACTCACGTTGAATCTCGGGGTGCGGTACGACCTCAGCATCAACGCGTGGGCGAACAAGATTGCCGTCGAGCCGTTCTACAGAGCGAACCGACCGGACGACAAGAACAATGTTCAGCCGAGACTCGGTTTTGCGTACCAGCTCAACGATCGAAGCGTGCTTCGCGGAGGTGCCGGCCTGTACTTCGCCGATGCGCTGACGGTCGATGCCTTCTGGCCGTACTACAACGCGCAAATCGCCCGGATCCAGGTCAACAACGACGGCCGGCCCGACTTCGCGGCGAATCCGCTCAACGGGCAGCCGTTGCCGACCTACGAGCAGGCGCAGAGCCAGTTCTGTCATTCAACGGCGCAGGCGGCGAACTTTGCCGCGTGGCAGGCGAGGAACTTCACCGGCACGGCGCCATGTCTGCTGCTCG
>DAIRVG010000089.1:10559-24103 GCA_036802945.1 Vicinamibacterales bacterium | reverse complement strand
TTCCGTTTCATCGGAGCGTGAGCCAGACCTATATGCAAATGAACGTGGATCTGACCGACGTGCAGCCCAACGTGCCGGTCGACGCGGCAAGATTCGCGAGGCCCGCTCCGGTGTCGCGTCCACCGGCGTGAGGTAAGAAAAGGCTCAACCGCAATTTCGTCGTTGACTGCGCTCCGACAAAAGACTCAGGCGCAGGTTGGACCCCCGGTCGTTCTCGCGTGAATCACTCAGGAAATAGAGGGAGGATTTCATGGAGATCTGGCGTCGGATTCGTTGGGTTCTTCAGATCACGCTGGTCCTTGCATCTCTGATGGGGCTGACGCTGCCGATTGCGGCACAAGGCGCTGGCGGAGTGATCGTCGGCACGATCAAAGACGCGCAGGGCGGAGCCCTTCCGGGCGTCACCCTGACGCTGCGCAACGTGGAAAGCGGGGTCGTACGAACGGGCGTCACTGAAGGGGATGGTACGTACCGTCTGCCGGGCCTGCCGCCGGGGCGATATCAGCTGACCGCCGAACTGCAGGGATTTGCGACCACTGAAAGCACGGACATCACGATCACGATCGGCCTCGAGATGCAGCGTGACCTCACGATGGCGCCTCGGGGGGTGCAGGAAACCGTGACCGTCACCGGCGAATCGCCGGTGGTCGAGACGACGCGGACCGAGGTGGCCTCCGTCGTGACGCAGGAGCAGATCGAGTCGCTGCCGATCGCGAATCGCCAGCCGATCTCGCTCGCCCTCCTGCTGCCGGGGACCAGCATGGACCAGACATCGGCGCGCCGATCGCAGGCCAACATCGGCGCGGGCGGCTCCGCCAACACGATGAACCTTTATCACGTCGATGGTGGGATGAATGTGTCGAACAACTCGGGCCAGCAGCACCTGGAGGTGCCGCAGTCGGCAATTCGGGAATTCAGGGTCAACCTGAGCCAGTCGTCGGCGGAGTATGGCGCTGTCGGCGGCGTGGTACTGACGGCGACCAAGAGCGGCACGAACCGGTACAGCGGCGAGGTGTTCGAGTTCTTCCGCGACAAGAGCCTCAATGCGATGGACAGGATTGAGAAGGACCGGCACGATCGGCTGGGCGACCCGAAGCCGGATTACCGGCGGCATTCGCAGGGTGGGGCGTTTGGCGGCCCCATCGTCCGCGATCGCCTGCACTTCTTCGCGGCGATCGAACGCTCTTCCGAACAGGCGACGGCGAACGTCAACACAGGACAGCCGCAGTTCTACTCCAGGCTGGAAGGCAGCTTCCCACGCGAGTACCGGCGCCTCTCGTGGTTCCTGCGCGGCGATCTCCAGATCAACCAGCAGCAGAATCTCTTCGTCCGGTACGTCACGGACATGGAGCGCATTCTGTGCGAGACCTGCGGCGGCTTCAACGCGGCGTTCTACGGCGCCGACCTGCGCTCGCCGCGCGATTCGAACCTGGTCGGCCACACATGGGTAATCGGCTCGCGGATGCTGAATGAGATCCGGGCGCAGATCCCGCCGTCGCATCTGGATAACCGAACGGGCCCTCCCGGAACCGAGCTGTGGCCCCCGAGCAAGAAGGGTGAATTCCCGGCCGAACGGTTCAAGGGCTACACGCAGATTTACCAGTTCCCGAGCCTGAATTGGGGCTCCAATGCCTGGGCCATGAACTGGACCAACCGGTCGGAGTTCCGGGACGACTTTACGATCACGATGGGCGACCACGGGTTGAAAATCGGTGGCGGGTACGTGCGTCTCTTCTCTCTTGAAGAGCAACCCGGGAATATCGGCACGTGGTTGTTCGACACCGACCAGTTCTTCGATGGATCGGCGGCGGCCATGGCCAACCTGCGGAACCCGATTCAGTTCACCGCCGCGTTCCCGCCCCTTCTGCGAAACCTCCAGAACCACTGGATCCAGGCCTATGTCCAGGACGAGTGGCGGATGCGACCGAACGTCACGGTGAGCCTCGGGCTGCGCTTCGACGACCAATACAAGTCGTTCAACAATCATCTCGACCTGACGCCGGTGCCGCGTCTGCGCGAACTGATCAATCCGACCGTACGCGGCGATCACAACAACGTCGGCCCGCGGCTCGGGGTGGCGTGGGATATCAGTGATAACGGGCACTCGGTGGTGCGCGCAGCCTACGGCACGTATTACCAGTACGTCATGCAGGGCGGACTGCGGCCCGAGCTGACGGCGCTGCGGCAGACCAGCATCGTCATCCGCAATCCCACGTATCCGGATCCGTATGGCGGGCGTTCTCCGGAGTCCTTTGCCTCCACGGCGCCGCCGAACGTCAACACCACGGACGACGCGCTCGAGAACGCGAGGGCGCGGTCGCTGACGCTCGGCTACTCACAGGAGCTGAAGGCCAACCTGGCGGTTCATATCGACGGCATCTATTCGAACGTCGATACGATGACCCAGACGGCAAACATCAACACGCCTGTCACGCCGACCGGGGCCCGGCCGTTGCCGACATGGGGGCGCATCGTCAGGTTGCAGTCCGGCGGCGAGCACGAGTATCGGGCAATGTTCGCGAGGCTCGAGAAACGGTACGCAAGCCGGCATCAGTATCTGGTGTCGTACACGCTGTCGAAGCAGCAGAACACGGGCGCGGGAACGCAGCCCGCCGTCACCGACTTCTACAACCCTGGACTCGATTGGGGTCCCGGAAGCGCCGATCGGCGCCACAATTTCGTAGCCAGTGGCTCGGTGGGGCTGCCGTTCGACATCAACGTCGGCGCCGTGTGGACGCTGCGCTCGACGATGCCGTTCAGCGCGCGCGCGGGACGCGACCTGAACAACGACGGTGCGGCCAACACCGACTACGTCCCGGGCACCACCCGGAACGTGGGTAATCGAGACAACGCGGCCATGCTCGCGGCGGTCAACGCGTGGCGGGCACAGAACGGGCGCGCTCCGATCCTGGAGGCAGGTCTCCATACGAACGAGTACAACCGCTTCGATGTCCGGGCGAGCAAGGCTGTTGTTATGGGCCTTCGCAAAGTCGAGTTCATCGCCCAGGTGTTCAATCTCTTCGGACGGGACAACCTGGGACTGACCGAGCTTGGTTGGCAGGAGAACGCGCTGTCCGATGCGTTCGGCCAGATTCTGAGCGTGCAGCCACGGCAACAGGCAGAGTTGGCGGTCCGCTTCACGTTCTGAATTGGACGTCGCCGGACTCTGGGACACTATGAACGGGGAAAAACAGGTGAGCCGACGATGAAAATGCAGCGACTACTGTGCGGCGTGTTCGTGGCCCTGCTCGGAATATCCGGTGGGGCACAGGCGCCACAGACGGTGCCGTACGATCACATTCACTTGGCGGCGGCAGATCCCGAGAAGGCGTACGACTGGTACGTCGCGAATCTGAATGGACAGCCCGGCGAGAACGCAGGACGAATGATCTTCGAGCGGTTCTCGGGTAGCCGGCCGTTGCCGCTCCAGCTCATGTTCATCAAGGCGCCGGACGCCGCGCCCAGTGAGGGCGGCGTGATCGACAGCATCGGCTTGTCGTTTCCCGATGTTGCAGCGAAGGTCAAGACATTGGAAGCGGCCGGCGCCAAAGTCGTGGCGCCGGTACGCGAGATGCCCGGACTGTGGAAGCGTGCAGTCGTGGTGGACCCGTTTGGCGTGAAGATCGAACTGGTCGAGGATCGAAACGCTCTGGGTTTCCATCACATCGCACTGCGGGTGGCGGACCCGGAGGCGACCACACGGTGGTTCCTCTCGGCCTTTGGCGGCGAGCGCGTCAAGCTTGGGGGGCAGCTCGATGCGCTGCGGTATGGCCAGACGTACCTGCTCCTCGTGCAGGGCCAGGGCACGGCGCCGAGTCAGGGGCGTGCGATTGACCATCTCGGCTTTGGCCCGCTGAGCATGGATGGACTGGCGGCCGATCTCAAGACGAAAGGGGTGACGTTCACCGCCGCGCCGCAGCCGAAGCCGAATCAGTTCGGCCATCGCACGGCGTACGTCGAAGCGCCAGGCGGTGTGCGTATCGAGCTCGTCGAACACACCGACTGTGCGTGGGGTAAACACTGAGAGCGAGCCAGATCCTGACTCGCGAGGCCCGCTCGGTATCACGTCCCCGGAGAGAAGTAATCAGGTCGCTCGCGCCATATCAGAACCCATATTTGATCCCGAACTGCAGCACGCGCGGCTCAGCCTGCGGCCCTGCCGCGTTCGAGCTGCCAGGTGCACCAGCGAGTGACCTGATCTGGCCGAAGGTGCCCGCGCTCAAGGTCGTATTGGGATTGCCCCAGTTCATGTGGTTCGTGAGGTTGAACGCCTCGACGCGGAACTCGACGCTCTGAGTACCAAGCGCGACGAGTCTCGACACCGCCATGTCGATCGACCAGAAGGCCGGCCCCTTGACGCTGTTCCGAACGTGATTGCCGAATGTGCCCGGTGCCGGCTGTGCGAATGCGGCTGGATTCAGATAGTTCGTAATGCTCTTGTTTCCGTAAGGGTTGTCGAGCACCTGGAGAACCCGCTGTTCCTGGAAACGCTGGCCATTCAGGGAGAGGTCGCGGCCGGTCGTTACCGTGAGCCAGCTGCCTGAACGGGCACTGAAGATACCAAACATTCTCCAGTTGGACGCGACGGCGCGCAGCCCGGCGTTGGTGAACTGCGGCGTTTTGTACCCCAGGGTGAAGCCACCAAGGTGGGTCCGGTCCTGATCGCAGTAACCACGATCCATAGCCGGGTTCGCGGGGTTGGTAAAGCCCTGCCCGAGCTGGGGGAAACCACCAGTCGTGTTGTCGCCGTAACAACGCGACAACGTGTAGTTGGCGTTCAGGCTCACGCCGGCAACGGAGCGACGTCGGAGCGATAGCTTCAGCCCGCGGTAATCTTGCTTGCCGACGCTGACGTGGAGATCCAGATTGCCGATCAGTTTTGCGGCATCCGGATTCACTCCAGACAACGTCAACTCGCGCCGCGCGTCCACGTTGGCGGTAGTGCTGCAGACTGCATACGACACCCCGCCAAGCGTGCAGGGACCGACACCCAGGAACGTAGCAGGGTTCAGCTGCAACTGGTTCCACAAACGGTCCGAGTGGCTGCCGAGGTAACTCGCGGACACACCCCAGTCCTTTCCAAGCTCTCGTTCGACAGTGGCATTCCACGATTGGATGCGCGGCGAGTTGATATTCGGGTCAGTGGCGCCAAACGCGCCGAACGGGACGTATTGCGTATTCGCGTTCGTGGCGATTGGGTGTGGATCGCCGCCGATGGCCGAGTAGGGATTGTCGAAACCTCCCGGAGGATCGACGACGAGGGAACGGTTGCCGAATGGCGGCGCTTGCGCGTTGATGTTGTGCCGTTCCGCCGTCGGAAAGTCGTACGAAATTCCATACGAGGACCGAAAGGCCGTGCGGCCGTCGCCGTTCACATCCCACGCGATTCCCACGCGAGGCGAGAAATTCAACCACTGCTTCTTCAGTCCTGTTTTGCCGCCGGGAAAGCCTGCGTCGCCCGGGTAGAGAAGACCGGCCGGCGCGTTCACGAAGACCTTGCTCTTCACGTTCTGTCTGAAGTTGTCCAGGCTGAAGTTGTAGATGGCGTCGTTCTCGACGTTCTGCCCGAAGTACGGCTCCCAGCGAAGGCCGGAGTTGAGCGTGACCCGGCTCGACATCCGCCAGGTATCCTGCGCATACAGCCCCACGTACCACATATCCATCGGCAGGGCACCGGGCCCTCCATGTTCCAGGCTGGAGATCCGGCCGATGAGAAAGTCCGCCAGCCCAAGACCGGTGGTCTGGCCATTGACGGCCCAGTTGCCACCGGAACGTGCGTGCGTCAGAAAGTTCATCTTCCAGTAGGCCGCGCTTCCGCCGAGGCCAAGCTGATGGTTCCCGCGGACCAGCGTGAGATCATCCCCAAGCTGGGACGCATTCGTGATGAAGATACCTGTCGTGGCTGTCCCCGCTGAAATGTTGAATCCCCCCGTCACTGCAAGCACCATCTCGCCTGGCTTGTAGCTGTAGACGTTCGAACCGAGATCGTGCGGCTCGAAAAATGGCGGCGTGCCGCGGTGAATCGCGGTCCGATTGAACGCGAAACGAATCGCGTTGACCATATTGTTGCCATAGACCGACGTATCGCCGATGGCGAGCGACTGGGCCAGGTTGTCAAGGCCCGGAGTGCCCGTTGTCAGCACGTTCTTCGACCTGCTGAACGGCGCGGGTTCGTTATGGAACGTCGCCATGTATCGGCCGAACAGCGTGCGATTGGCGGTCAACCGATAGTCGATGCGGCCAATCGTCTGACGCTGGGTGCTGTCGTTGGTCGTGACATAGGTGACTTCACCGCACGGATCGGTCGTGGTGGGCAATCTCTTGGCGAGATTCACCGCCGCCGGGCTGAAGAGCGCGGGGTTGACGACGTTGTTCACGAATGGCGGCCGCAGCGGGACCTGCCGGCCGGCATTGCACGCGGGTGAGGCGAACGCCGTAAAGTCGCCGGACATCATCGCGGCCGTCGGGACAAAGGCTTTATTCGCGGCGGGGCGTTGCGTGGTCGCAGTGCCCTGGTAGGCACCGAAGAAAAAAAGCTTGTCCCTCACGATCGGCCCGCCCAGCGTCCCGCCGAACTGGTTGCGCTTCAAACCATCGTCCAGGCGTTTGCCGTCGGGTCCGATCGCTGCAAACGGATTCGTCGCGTTGAACCGATGGTCCCTGAGAAACTCGAACAGGTTGCCGTGATAGCTGTTGCTGCCCGATTTCGTCACGGCGTTGACCGACGCAGCCGAGTGCATGCCGTTCTGGGCGGACAGGCCGCTCGTGGCGACGCTGAACTCCTGGAGCGCGTCTGGGAACGGCAGCGGCAGGTTGGCATTGTTCTGCGGATTGTTGTGCATCGCTCCGTCGAGGAGGTACGCCACGCCGAACGACAGCCCGCCGGCGACAGAGATGCTCACGCCGCCCTGCATGCTCCGGCTGTCTGCGGTGGCCGTCTGGATGGCTGCGCCCGCCAGCACGATCAGGTCGGTGACCTGGCGCGCCTGGAGCGGCAGCTCGAGGATGCGCTCGTTCTCGACGACGTCCTTGATGCCGGCGCTCTTCACGTCGATGAGCGGAGTGGCGCCTTCGACAGTGATCGTCTCCGCGACATCACCAAGCGCGAGGGACACGTTGATCGTCGGCGTGGCGGCGACCTGCAGCACGATTCCGGTCTGGACGTAGCTGCGAAATCCCTGCAGCGACGCTTCCAGCCGATAGGGACCAGTTGGCAGGTTGGGCATCACGTAAGTACCGGTCTCATCGGTCACCACGGTTCGCGTGAAGCCGGTGTCTGTTTGCGTGACGGTCACCGTGACTCCAGGGAGTACGGCCCCGCTTTCGTCCGTGACGCGGCCTCCGAGTTGCGCGGTCGCTTGCGCCGAGACGATGGAGCTGGAGAGAAGAAGAACGAACCAGCCGATGGTGACGTCGCGGAGAAAACGTCTCATTGAGCCTCCCGAGTGACCGACGTGATTGGCCGGCTTAGGCCCTTCGTCAACGCAGACAAAAAATGTGTGCGGTGCTATGGCGCTTACTTCTTCTGGAAAGGGGTTGGCCTGGAGAACCGTGCGCCGTCGATCGCGACGTTTGGCCGGACCTCGCTCAATGTGATGGTGTTCTGTCCGTCCGTCCAGGTGACGACGGTTTTGAAAGGCATCTTGACCCCGGCAACGTCGCGGTAGTCGGTGTAGTCGATCTGCGTCGGCACGGTGCCGACCGCCGTTCTGTTCCACCGCAGGGTCCGCACGAGCAAACCCGACTCGTCGAAGTAAAAGTTCACGGGAAGCCCGGCGCTGGTGCCCTGGAGGATCTTCACAGGGCGATCGTCGATGGTCGTGGCCCCGACCTGCCATCGACTGAAGGCGTCCTTGATGCCTGCCGGGAACGCCGTCAACGCGTCGAGCCTGGCGCCTTCCAGATTCCCCGCGGTCAATGTCATCAACGGTAGCGGCCGCCAACCTTCCGCGACCCACCCGTTGCGACCGTCGTACGTCTTGACGGCATCTCCATCCGGCGCACGGACGATTTGGGTCCGCTGATTCGGAGCTTTGGCTGCGATCTCAATGGGGACGTCGCTGCCGCCGGTGTTGAAGCCGCCATACGTGCCGCTCGCGACAAAGCTCGCGAGGCTCGCGAGCCGCTGCGCCCCGCCAAGCGCCTGGATGTACTTGCTGAAGACCTGGTCTGCCGTTGTGTTGCGATCACGAGAAATCGTCATCGCATTGGGATCGTCGATCAGCTCGCTGTACTGCAGCGCGAGACTGGGAACGTCTTCGGGGCTGGGGCTCCCGCGATGGCAGGTGAAGCACGTCACCCGCGGCCGGCCACCGAAGTTCGCCTCGTTGAGGCCGTTCATCATCGCGAGCATCTGGCGCGCCTTCGTGATCAGCGGGGTCGTGACCGCAAACGCCGCCCGGTCCGTGCGGATTTCGGGTGAATGGCAGCTGGAACAGTCATAGCCAAGGGAGGCGGAAAACATCCCCATCGCGTCCATGAATTCATCGACGGGAATCCCTTTGAGCACCTGAATGTTCTTGAACACGGCGTCCGACATCTGTGGGGTCTGGGCTGGCGCGGCCTGGGCCGCCTCCGCCAAGGCTTCGGCGCCTAAACCCGCCTGCGCAAGGGCGTCCGCACGCGAGCTGGCTGCCGAGACGGCAATCCCCAGCCAGCACACGATCCCGAATCCGATGGCCGCTGAAGTCGTACGCATGTCAGGATCTATTGCGCCTGCGCGGCGTCAGGTCCACCTGGGCCGAAGAGTGGCTTCATGTCGCTCACCTTCATGATCGTCTGCAGCGAGCCGCGGCTCTCGACCACCTTGCCGCCGAAGCCTTCGAAGACCACCTTGTCGCCGGCCTTGAGATCGGTCGGGCCCCACCCCTGCCGCCGGATCGTATTCGGGCTGGTGAGCTCCATGTTCCAGTTGGTGACCTTGCCGTCCGGACCGGTGACGTCGATGTAGATCCGCATGTGCGGGTTGCTCCACGCAACCTCTGTCACCACGCCCGTCAGCTTGACCTTCTTCTTCGCGTCGTACTCCGTGTCGAATCCGTGGTGAGCCAGCACCGGCACGCTTACAGACAAGAGGCCGAGAGCGATTACCACGACTCCGAGCTTCCTTTTCATTGCGGGACCTCCCAATAGATGAATGCGCCCACGACGGATTATGACAACTCCCAACTTCCAAAAAGATGGGCGCTTCAACACGCCCGTGCCCACCCTACTTATTGCTGGTGCCCGTGCCCACTTTGATCTGAGCAGCGGCGCCGTACTCGTTGTCCTCGAGGCAGATGAACTCCATCAGCTCGCCGCCACCGGTCTTCAGGTTCGGACGCAGCAGCCTGCCGGTGAACTTCAACTGGACCGGCTTCGAGAGCGCTCCCGGATCCTCGAGCGTGAATTCGTTGACGATTCGGCCGTAGTTGAGGCGCGTCCACCGCTCGATCGTGTGCAGCTTCTCGGTGTGCGGTGTGCCGCGGCTGTCGAACCAGAACTTGTCGTTGTAGCCGACGGTGTCGATGACGAGCGTGTCGCCTTCCCACCGCCCGATCGAGTGCCCCCACCAGGACGGAATCAGATCGTCCGGGTGCTTGCGGCCGTCCATGTAGACGACGCGATGCGCGCCAGCGTCGCCGGTCTCATGCAGCACATAGATATGCGAGAGGCCCTTCGACGTGTAGGAGAAGGCAAACTTCCACGGATAAGGGTTGACGCGCGGCACGCTCATCGGGAGGCAGGCCGTATACGGTTCGTCCTTCGACAGCCGCCTGTCCCTCAGCTCTTTCGCCCACGGCAGGAGCGGAAGCTCGCCGGGCTTGAGTCCGCCGTCGCGCTCGATGTCGCCATTGGAACCGCCACCGACCCAGGGCCCGGTCAGGTCGACGTGACCGTCGGGCAGCCGGGGAATCGGCTGGCTGTTGACCTCGGAGTCGGGCACGGTCGGACTACCGGGGTTGATGTAGCGCACGCCCCCGTTGTCGGTCAGCACTCCCTGCCGATTGTTCGTCTCGGTGCCGTCTCCGCGGCCTGGCTGACTGTTTGCGCCACGCCCATCGCCGCGTCCCTGCGCGTGCAGGTTCGTCAGCAAAATCGCGCACAGCCCGGCGAGCGTTATCGAGATGACAAGAACTTTTCTCACGTCAATCCTCCCAGGCGTTTCCTTAGAAACCGTACTTGATGCCGAACTGCATGATGCGCGGATCGCCGGTCATCGTCGTGATCCGGCCGAAGGTTCCTGCACCGAGATTCACATTCGGGAGTCCCCAGTTGAAACGGTTGAAGAGGTTGAATACCTCCACGCGGAACTCCAGATTGCTGGTCGCAGCCAATGATACGAGTCTCGACAGGGCCAAGTCGACCTTCCAGAAGCCCGGGCCCTTGATGCTGTTGCGCACGTGGGTGCCGAATGTGCCCGATGCCGGCTGAGCGAATGCCGCTGGATTCAGGTAGTTCGTCACCGTCTTGGCGCCATATACATCGCCGGACACCTCGTCGACACGCTGATTGGCCATGCCGTTGAACGCGTTGTCGCGGCCGCTCACTACCGTAAGCCAGCTCCCCGAGCGTGCGTTGAGGATACCCGATACGCGCCAGTCCGAGGCGAGGGCGCGCAGCGCCGGACTACCGAACTGTGGCGTCTGGGCTCCCACCGTAAAGTTGGCGAGATGGGTGCGGTCTGCGTCGCAATGGCCGCGATCGTAATCAGGATTGGAGGGATCGGTGAAGCCGATACCAAACTGAGCACCGGTCGGCATTTCCAGGCCAAAGCAACGGGACCACGTGTAATTCCCGTTGAGACTGACGCCGCTCCCCGCACGACGCTGCATTGACAGCTTGAGGCCGCGATACGTCTGGGTGCCGACAGCGGCATGACTGTCCAAATTGCCAATCAGCGCCGCCGATGCGGGGTTCTCACCGGACCGCGATAACACGCGCCGCTGATTCAGATTGCCGTTCGTGGTGCACACGGGAATCACGACTCCCTGCAGCGTGCAGGGACCGAGCCCGAGGAACACGCCTGGATTGAGCTCGACGAGCCCCCACAAGCGATCCGAGTAGCTGCCCAGATAGCTGATCGACGTTCCCCAGTTCGTTCCGATCTGCTTCTCGAGGCTGATATTCCACGACTGGATACGCGGCGCGTTGATGTCGGGATTCATGGTCGACAGCGTCCCGGCCACCGGGAAGAGCGTATCGGGGCCGGTGACAATCGGGTGCGGATCTCCACCAACGTCTCGATACGGATTGTCGAACAGGCCCGCGGGATCGGTGACGAGCGAGCGGTTGCCGTACGGCGGCGCGGCCGCCAGGTTGGAGAAGAACTCGCCGGTCGGGAAGTCATACATCAATGCGTAGGAGGACCGCACCGCCAAGCGGCCGTCGCCGCGGACATCCCACGCCACGCCCGCGCGCGGCGAAAAATTCCACCACTTCTTGTTCAAGCCTGACGTGCCTGACGGAAATCCAGGATCGCCGGGATAAATCAACCCGGCCGGCGCGTTGTGAAACACCGTGCTCTTCACGTTCTTCTGGAAGTTGTCGTGGATAAAGATCGAGTTGGCGCCCCGGGTCAGGTTCTGGCTGAAGAACGGCTCCCATCGCAGGCCGGCGTTCACGGTCACCCGGCTCGTCGCTCTCCAGGTGTCCTGGGCATACACACCCTGGTACCACTGGTAGAACGCGACGCCGGCGAGCCCGGACTGATCGAGCATGGAGACGCGGGCGAGGAGAAAATCCGCCAGCCCCGACCCTGATGCCTGGCCGGTGAAGTTCCACTGCCCGCCGCCCCGCGCCCACGTTTTCTGGTCGACGGTGAAGCGCGTCACGTTCCCGCCGAATGCAAGCTGGTGATTTCCGCGAACCAGCGCGACGTCATCGTTCACCTGGAAGGAGTTGTTCTGGGCGATGCCTCTGGTCGCAGTCGCTGCCGCGATGTTGAACCCGCCGGTCACGACCACGATCATCTGGTGCGGCACGTAACTGTTGACGTTGATGCCCAGGTCGTGGGGATCGAAGTACGGATCGTTGTCGCGATTCACAGCCGTTCGATTGAACGCAAAACGTACGTTGTTGACCGCGTTTGAACCGACGACCTGCGTCGCGCCGGCGGTAAACGACTGCGCGAGATTGTTGATGTGCGGGTTCACCGTCGTCAGCACATTGCCGGTCTTCGCAAAAGCGGACGGCTTCTTGTCCCGCGTGGCCATGTAGCGCCCGAATAGCGAGTGATTGGCATTCAGCTGATAGTCGACTCGGCCGACGTACTGTCCTTCGTCGCGATCGTCCGGCAGGCTGAACAGCGTTTCACCGCACGGATCGGTTGTGATCGGCAGTTTCTTCGCGAGGTTCAGTGCCGCAGGACTGAACCGCGTCGGGTCGATCCGGTTGTTCGCGAATCCTGCTCCGAGATTGATCTGGCGCCCAGCGTTGCATGCCGGTGAGGCGAAGGCCGTGAAGTCGCCGGCCAGCATGGCGGCGCTCGGCACGTGAGCGATCTGATCGGCAGGCGTCACGCGGGTCACGGTGCCCTGGTAGCCCGCGAAGAAAAAGAGCCTGTCGCGGACAATCGGGCCGCCCGCCGTGCCGCCGAACTGGTTCCGCTTCAGGCCATCGTCACGTCGCTTCCCGTCCGGCCCTATTGCGGCAAACGGGCTCGTCGCGTTGAACCGCTTGTCTCGAACGAATTCAAAGACGTTTCCGGAGAAGCGATTCGTGCCCGACTTCGTCACCGCGTTGACCGAAGCCCCGGAATGCATGCCGCTCTGCGCGGACAGGCCACTGGTCGCGACGCGAAATTCCTGCAGCGCATCCGGGAACGGCAGCGGCAGGCCGCCGGAATTCTGCGGATCGTTGTGCACGGCGCCGTCAAGGCTGTACGCCACGCCGAACTGCAGCCCGCCGGCCACAGAGATGTTCACGCCGCCCTGGAAACTTCGATTGTTCGGCCGTCCGGTCTCGACGGCCGCTCCGGCCAGCACGATGAGATCGGTGACCTGGCGCCCCTGTAGCGGGAGCTCGACGATCCGCTCCTGATCGACGACCTCGCTGATGCCTGCGTTCCGGACGTCGACAAGCGGCGCGGCCGCCTCCACCGCGACCGTCTCCGCGAGATTCCCTAGCGCGAGGACGACGTTCAGCGTCGGCGAGGCGCCGACCTGCAGCACGACGCCCGTCTGTGCGTAGGTGCGGAAACCCTGCAGCGATGCCTCCAGCCGATACGGCCCGGTCGGGAGGTTCGGCATCACGTAGGTCCCAGAGCCTTCGGTCACAACGGTGCGAGTGAACCCCGTGTCGGTTTGGGTGGCGGTGACCGTGACCCCTGGAAGCACAGCGCCGCTCTCATCGGTCACGCGGCCGTTCAGCTCGGCCGTCGCCTGCGCCCATGACGTGCTACCTGCGAGAAGAAGGAGCACAGCGCCGACCGAAAGATCCCGAAGGAAACGGGTCATGACGTTCTCCTCACTGAGTCGCGATTGGGGTGGCCGGATGTATACAGAGTTGGCGTACGGGAGTCAAGACACGGATCCCATCGTCAAGGGTGTCTAATAAAGATTCTT
>DAIRVG010000089.1:0-10459 GCA_036802945.1 Vicinamibacterales bacterium | reverse complement strand
TTGAAACGCGACTGACGTGGACTATCGCTATCTCGACACGCCCGTGGGACGGCTGCTCCTCGCACGCGAGGGACGGGAGCTCCGTCTGATCAATTTTCACCGCGGACCACGTCCGCGGCTTGATCCAAGCTGGCGCGAGAGCACTGACGCGTTCGACGATGTGGTGTCGCAGCTGACAGAGTACTTCGCCGGCGAACGGCAGCGGTTCGAGCTGCCTTTAGCTCCTGAGGGGACGCCGTTTCAGCGGCGGGTCTGGCGTGAGCTTCAGGCCATTCCCTACGGTGTCACGATCTCGTACGGGCAGCTCGCCGCGCGGATCGGGCAACCGACAGCCTCACGTGCCGTCGGCCTTGCCAACGGGAGCAACCCGCTGGCAATCGTGATTCCCTGTCATCGCGTCATTGGTGCGAACGGCACGCTCACCGGCTACGGCGGTGGGCTTCCGATCAAGGAGCGACTCCTCGCGCTCGAGCGCGGCGCGCGCAGGCTCATCGAATAGTCGACTCGCCGAACAAGCTCTGGACACGGAAACCTCGGTTGAGGCATGCTGGCGCGCCGCAGATATAGGAGGTTCGTCAGATGGGTCTCCGGTCCATGGTTTCGATGTCGATAATCGTGGGGGCTGTCTTGTCGTTCGTGCTGATTCGAGGGGCGGCACAGGTCCCGGCCTCGCCTCGGGCAACGGACGTACCCCGCACACAAGACGGCAAGCCCGATTTCACCGGCATCTGGCAGGTGATGAATTCGGCAGCCTGGGATATTCAGGACCATCAAGCCCGAAAGGGAGTGCCCGCCGGGATGGGTGTGGTCGAAGGCAACGAGATCCCGTATCAGCCGGCGGCCCTGGCCAGGAAGCGCGAGAACTTTCAGAACCGCGAGACCGCTGATCCTGAAGCGAAGTGTTATCTGCCGGGCGTTCCGCGGCTCATGTACATGCCGTTTCCATTTCAGATTTTTCAGACCCCGGCGAAATTGACCATGCTCTTCGAGTACGTTCACGCGACCCGTTTCATCCACACGAACGGGACGCCGCATCCGCCGGGTCACATCGATTGGTGGATGGGCGACTCACGTGGCCGGTGGGAAGGAGATACGCTGGTCGTGGACGTCGTCGATTTCAACGATCAGACATGGTTCGACCGGGCCGGAAACTTCCACAGCGATCAGCTGCACCTCGTCGAACGCTATACGCTCACGGACCCCGATCACATCACGTATGAAGTGACGGTCGAGGATCCGCAGGTGTTCACGAGGCCATGGCGCATGAGCATGATTCTTTATCGTCACAAAGAAAAAAACGTGCAGCTTCTGGAATACGAGTGCTATGCGTTTGACAACGAATTTCATGCCCCGGTGCCCAACTGAGAGCCTCGCGCAGGGGGCGGTGTGAATGCTAGAGTAGGCGGGGTTCGGCGGTTGTCGTGGAGGAAGCGCTTATGAGCAATCGGTTCCTCGGTGCCGTGATTGCAATCCTTGCTGGGATGATCCTATCCACCGCCGCGGTACGCGTCGCCGCGCAGGCACCCCCTCCGCCGAAGGCCCCGCCCCCGCCGAACTGGATCGACCCCAGGAATCCACCCAAGGCAGATCCGAACTGGAGCCCGGCCCGCACCCCCGACGGTCAGCCAAATATCGAAGGCCAATGGGGTCAGGCCAGCGACATCATCACGTACAGCATCGAAGATCCGGAATTGGAACGTGCCGAGCATACGGCGATCAGCGGCCAGCGGCCGATGGTCGGCCGGCCCATCATCGATCCGCCCGACGGGAAGATCCCGTATCAGCCCTGGGCTATGAAGTTCGCCGCCTTCCTGCACGAGCAGCACCGGAAGCCCTCGAAACCCGAGTATCTCGACCCGGTGAGCCGAGGGTTCATGGAAGGTCTTCCGCGCATCAATTATCAGGGGGCGTTTCAAATCCAGCAGTTTCCGGGAACGGTGGTGATCACCTACGACTACCATCACACCTATCGCGTCATCCCGCTCGATGGTCGTCCGCACGTCGGAGGAGACGTCAAGCTGTGGATGGGCGACTCGCGCGGGCGCTGGGAAGGAAACACGCTGGTTGTTGATGTCGCCAACAACAACGGCCAGACCTGGTTCGCCATCGTCGGCTCATTTCACTCCGACGCCCTGCACCTGGTTGAACGCTGGACCGTCACCTCGGCGGATCACATTGTGTACATCGTCACGATTGAAGATCCGAAGGTGTACACCCGACCATGGAAGCTGCGGGTCGACTTCCGACGCCAGAAGGCGGAAGAGCAGTGGGAGAACGCCGTCTGGGAAGGCAACATGCTGGGAGGGTTGTCGCAAGAGTTCTGGGGCGCGGCTAAGAAGTAGGACCGCCAGGCGTATTGGCTGTCACTTCGGAGGCACAACGCCGCTGAACCACTTGAACCCGAGGCTTTGTGAGTGCTCTCCGGCCTGATTGCCCTCGTAGCACGCGTTCTCCCAGGTTTCGTTCGAATACGGATCGTTGGCGTCGGCGCGGGCGCGCCTGATGGGCAGACGGATCTTCCACGGTCTGGTAAATACCGTCGGGTCGTCGATCGTCACTTCGTAGTCGATGATATTTTCGGCGGCCAGCGTGAAGCGCTCGACGACGTGCACGTTGTCGCTGAAGAAATTGCCGACCTGATCGAGCCAGTTCTTGGCGTTCAGATTGGTGACATCGACCACCAGGGTATTGCCATCCCAGGAACCCCGCGAATCCCCCATCCACAGTTTGACGTCCGTTCCGACCGCGTGCGGACGCCCGTCCGTGGGAATGAAGCGATAGTAGTGGCCGAAATTGAACGCGATGAGCACGTAGCCTGCGCCCTGCATGATCTCAAACCCGCCGCGATAGGTCGCGCGTGGGACGGTGTACAGGCAGTAGGTTTGCGGATCCGTGTATAACCGCCCTTTCTCGCCTGGCCATCCTCGCGCCAGGCCCGCGCGATGCTCGGCGCGCGTCGTCAACGCCCACGGCTGGTAGGGGATCTTCCCGTCGGGTGGATCAGAGACGAAGCTTTCCTCGGGCGGCGAGCTGATATCCACGTAGGGATGCTCTTCGAGGTCGTCGCCGCCAGGCGTGCCTCCCCATCGGCCTCGCAAGTCAGGCGTGCCATCGTCGGTTCGTGGCGGAACGAACGGTGGCAGTTTCGCGCGTTCCAGCGCCCAGCTCTTGGCGCCTGGCTCCTTCGGCGCGTCTCGCGAAAACAGGGCCTGGCCCCGTGCGGGTGCCGCCATCAGCGACAAGACCACCACGATCGCGAGCCGAATCATGCGAGAGAGAAATTGATTCCTCACGGGGCCTCCGGTCGATCACGTCACGATTTTCAATTTGCGTGGTAGCGCGAGTGTCGCAGTCTGGGCGGCGCGAATTGTACCGGATTTTTCGGGTCGGGCTGAAATGGCGCCGGCGGGCGGGGCTGAAAGCTTTTGAATCGCTTGCACGTTAGGTCAATAACCTGTGCAGCACGCAACGTTAGTGCCCCAGGACGTGTACGCCGCACGACCGTCGCGCAGACAATTGGCTCGAGCGGGAACTGAAGGACGGACGCGGATAACTGGGGTTTCGTCGTAAGCGCGATGTCTGCCAGGATCGTAATCATCGCGGGAGAATCGCCTCCAGCCTCGTGAGGTTTGTATGAACGCAGTGCAAGATGACATTGCCGCACTCGAAGAGCGGCTTCGTCGGGCGGAACTTGGTCCGGATCCCAAGTTCTTCGAGGAGGTCCTAGCGGAGGATGTGGTGCTGGTTGGTCAAGACGGCCAGCCGTTTTTCGCGAAGCGTAAGGTCGTTGAGGCGCACCAACCCGGAATTGTGCCGAAGTTCACCCGCGTCGAGGTGAGCGACTTGAAGGTCGTCGACCACGGGACGGCGGCCGTCGTCACGTGCACAGGAACCTACGAGAGCGCGCAAGCCAGCGTCACGCTGAAATTCATGCGCGTGTGGGTCAAGAAGAACAACCGCTGGCAGATCGTCGCTGGCTCGGTCTCGAATTGAGGAAATCCCAAATCCCTGGGTTTTGGGATTTTCTAAAAGGTCAGCCTGAATCCGAGTTGCGCGGTACGAAACTGACCCGACGTCCTCTGGCCGTACTGCGGACTGGTCTCAACCGTGGTGAACGTCCAGTTTGGCGAGTTGAACACGTTGAACACCTCGGCTATCCCCTCGAGCGAGATGCGGTGGGGCAGTGAGATCTGCTGCTGGAGCCGCAGATCAGCCTTCCGGCGGGGCGGCTGAACAAACGAATTGCGCGGGACCACCGTACCATCGGCGCGGGCACGCAGCCTGCTCGACGACTCGGGGCCGCCGACGCCCGAGATCACGCGCACGTCCGTGCCGTACGTCGTCGTCGCCCGCTCCCCGATGCCCGTATAGAACACGCCGCTGATCTGCAGGCCGCGGCCGACCTGCCAGATGCCGTTCAACACGGCTCGGTGGCGGAGATCCCCGGAGGACAACGACCATTCACCGCCGAGATCTGGCGTGGTCGGGACCGGCGACGGATTTACCCCGCTGAATGCAACCGGGAACGCGTCCCAGAGGCCGGAGTACGTATACGTGGCAGAACCCTGCCAGTGATTGCTGAAGCGCTTGGTGATCGCGGTCTGCAGCGCGTGATAGCTGGAGCGGCCGGTGCGCACCACCATCGAGATCGCGCCCCAATCTGGATATGCACGCCGCGTGATATCAGAGAACGGATAGTTCGTGCCGGTCGCCGGGTTGAACGTCAGGTTCATGTTCGAGATGACGTCCTTCTCGTTCCGCCCCTGGTTGTAGACGTAATCGGCTTCGACCGCCATCGTGTTTCCGATCTGGTGCTGGAAGCCGAGCGACGTCTGCCAGTTCCGCGCGAGGTTCGTCGAGTAGTCGCCAGGCGCAACCAGCTCCTGCAAAGAACGGCGAAGACAGCCCGGAACATTCCGCACGTGGCAGAACTGCTGCTGACCCTGCGCGACTGTGGGTAGAGGCTGGCCGTTCGTGGGGTTGGCGGCGAAGTCGGCGCGGCCGTCATTCGTGTACTGCACCACCACGAGGCGGTCGATTTGCGCCATGAAGAAGGTGTCGATCTGCAGCGGCGTGGAGAAGTACAGCCCTGTTCCACCGCGCACCACGGTGCGGTTGGTCATCCTGTAGGCGAAGCCGGCGCGCGGTTGAATGTTGTTCTTGTCGGCGGGACGTCCTTTGTCGACGAACGGGGGAACCGCGTAGTTGTTGCCGTTCGCGTTGATGCTCAAGTCGTAACGCGCTCCGAGGTTGAGGGTGACCTTGGGCGAAATCTGCCAGTCATCCTGCAGCCAGGTGCCGTACTGCGGACGGCGATCGTGTGTCGAGTAGTCGCCCACCCCGATGCTGTACGTCCGCACCAGCGGCGAGATAGCCGCGAGGTTCCAGGTGTCGGCGTTCCATGCGTCGGGAAACCACGCCTGGATCTCCGCGGCCGACGGCGTGCCTCCGCGTGCGTCGATCTGCCCCATGCACGACTGGCAGTTGTTCCCGGAGTCAATCATGTACACGAGATCCGCGCCCGCCTTCATGTCGTGGCGTCCGCGCGCATCGTACGAGAAGGTGAAGTCGTCGCGCAGGCTCCAGTTGTCCTGCGCACCAAAACGGGGATAAAAGGCATTCCCGCCTATCGCAAAATTACTGAAGGTGATTCGGGGAGACCCGGTCGTCACCCCGTTGGCCGCCTGCCAATGCTTCGACCACGTAGTGAGATTCGCGTTTGCGAAGATCCACCTGGTCTTTCCGCCTTTGATCTCATTGACCGCGCGATTGCTGACGACGTGCGTGAACTGCGCGGCATACTCGCGGTTTGTCTCGAGGGTCGACCCGGTGGCCGCCGGATGGCTCGTGTTCCCGGCCGTGAACGGCTGCCAGTGCTCGGCGTCGGTGAACTTACCCATCAGCCGCATGTTTGACGACAACTGATAGTCCAGCCTCGCGCCTCCCATCTTGATCGTTTCCGGGCCGTGCAGCTCGACGTTGAAGCTCGGATATGGAGTGTTCCAGATACTCGTCTTCGGTTCGCGCTCGTAGTCGAAGTGAGAGAAGAAATGCAGGCGGTCTTTCAGGATCGGACCTCCCAGCGTGAGCCCGAGCTGCTGATTGTCGATCGGCACGACACGATGCAGGACGGGATCGGGCGCGTTGAGGCGAGTGCTACGGAAGTTGCCCCTGGCGGACCCGGTGAAACGATTCGTCCCGGACTTCGTGACCGCGATGACCTGCACGGCAGCCGAACGCCCCATCGTCGCGTCGAAGCGGTTCGAGATGTACTGAAATTCGCCAATCGACTCCTGGCTGTACCGCGGCTGGTTGCCAAAACCCATCTCGGACGTCACCTGCTGCCCGTCGAGACTGAATTGGTACTGTCGCACTTCTCCTGCGGCGCCTCTGTTCGCGATCGGAGTGTTCTGGGTGTCAGACGTCATGCGGCTCCCGGGCGCCAGCATCGCAAGCGCCATCCAGTTGCGGCCCTGGACCGGCAGTTCCTGCACCTGCTGAGGATCGATGTTGCCGCCAAGCGACGACGTTGAAATGTTGATGAGAGGCGCCTCGCCGCTGACGGTCACCGTCTCCGCCACTCCGCTCGGGGCCATCTGCAGGTTCACGACGACGGTCTGCCCGACGAGCAGCTCCACGCCGGCTCGCTGGGCGCTGCTGAAGCCCTGAAGCTCCGCGGCGATCTGGTAACCGCCCACCCTTGCGGGAACGCGATAAATGCCGCGTTCGTCGGTGACTGCAACGAACCTGTTCCCTGACGCCTCGTGCACCACCGTCACGGTAACGCCTGGGAGCACCGCACCCGTGGAATCGCTCACGGTCCCGGTCAATACCGCTTCCTGAGCGAGCACCGGCATCGGCATAGCGATGATCGCGGCAATCAGAAGTACCCGACGAATGAGTCCAGTCATCGACCCTCCTCTGGGCCCACTTACTTTGAACTTCGCACTTCGACCTTCGAACTTGTTTCGTCGTAAACGATCCTGCCGCCTACCATCGTTAACACCGGTTTGATGTCCTTGATTTGGTCGGCGGGGACCGTGAGGTAGTCGCGATCGAGCACGAGCAGATCCGCGAGCTTCCCGGATTGGATCGCGCCGACGTTGTTTTCCTGGAAAACGAGGAAGGCGTTGCGCCGCGTGTGAGCAATCAGCGCGTCTTCGCGGCTAATCGTCTGCCGCATGACCTTCAGGCCGCTCGTCATCTTGCCCGTCACGGCCCAACCCAGCGTGATGAACGGCATGTACTGATTGGCGGCGCTGCCGTCCGTTCCAAAGCCCCACATGATGCCGCTGTTCTGTATCGTGGCCAGGGGCGGTTGATCGTACGAATCGTCCCCGAAGATCTCGTGCATGATGCCGCCGTTGATTACGTTCCACGGGTGAACGGCGGCGTACATCCCAAGCTTTTTCATTCGTTCGAGCTGGGCGGCATTGGATTGGTTGAAGTGCGCGAGCATCCAGCGAAGGTTTTTGATGGGATAGACCTTGTTGACCGCCTCGATCTGATCGAGGAACGCGTCGATGGTGTTGGTCAGCTCCGCGTGGACGTGCAGCGGCAGGCCGTTCTTCGCGATCTCCATCGCCAGGCGACGCCACTGCGCGAGCTGCTCGGGCTTCGGATCCGACTTGGAGTCGAACATCGGGTCGTGCAGCGGCCCATAGACGCTTTCGCCGTACAGCACCTGGTCGATGTAGTTGTCGCCCTGGAACAGCTTCATCTCCGCGATTCGCGGAAGAGCGCGATCCACCTGCTCTGGCGTTCCCGCTCCCTGGCCGTCGATGCAGAAGATGCGGACGTTCAGCTGGTTCTGCGCTTCCCACTTGCGATACATCGCAACGAGATTCGGATCGCAGCCTGCGACGCCGAAAGTGGTCAGCCCGGCACGGTTCATGTCCCTGATCATGGCGAGCGTGCTCGCCTCGATCTCGTTGTCGGGCACGCGCGGCATTCTTGCGGCGATGGTGCGCACGGCTCCCATGCCACCTTCCACGACCCCAGTTGCCCGTCCAGCGACGTCGCGAAGGACCGTGTTCGACGGGAATCCCTCCGGATTGGGCGCGTCGTCCCGGATGCCAACCGCCTCGAGACCGCGGCTATTGAGATACGTGCGGTAGTACGACTCCTGAATCGCGACCGGATGGTTCGGGACGATTTGATCGAGCTCCCCCCGCGTGAACGGCTTGCGACTGTCCACAAACTGATCGACCGACCACCCGCCAATCGTGTAGACCCAGTCGCCAGGAGCAATCGCCTTTGCCCGTGCCGCGAACATGTCGAGTGCCTGCTTTCGCGACTCGACTCCGTCCAGCCGTACTTCGTGCGCCCACGTCGTGCCCGCACGCAGCAGGTGCATGTGGTTGTCGATCAACCCCGGGATAGCAGCCTTGCCCCGCAGATCGATCCGCCGGGTGTTCGGACCCGCCATCTGGACGATCTGCTGATTGGTGCCGACCGCAACGATCCGATCGCCCTTCACGGCGACCGCCTGGGCGATCGTGAATTTCTCGTCGACCGTGATGATTTTGCCGTTGGTGAGAATCAGATCCGCGGAGGGCTGTTGCGCGTGCCCGACCTCGATCGCGGCCACCAGCGCGACGACAGCACCAATCGACGCGGTCCAAGTCCACTGCCTCATAGAAACCTCGCTCTGGGACCGGAAAGGCAAACCTGCGACGCAACCAACGAATCAGGAAAGCGAATTGGGAAGAAGCGGGGCGAACCTAACACGCGCCATCCGGCGAGTCAATGAAGACAGGGCCGCGTTGATGACCGGGCCGCGTTGAGAAATCCCAAATCGGGATTCACCTCGCGGTTGGCGCGGGTTGATCCGGCCCCGTGTACTTCAGGATGAACAGTCCCCAGTGCTTGTCGTCCACGTAGATGTAGCCGCGCGTGTCGACGAGCACATCTTCGGTCTGAGTCACCAGGTCGTTCGGCGGCTGCGGACCGTACCGCTTCACCGGCGTCGACGGAATGAACCAGCCAACCTCCTTCGGGTTCACTGGATCCTTGATGTCGAAAATGCGCAGCCCCGCATTGAAATACGTCAGGTAGATCAGGTTTCCCGGCTTCTCCACATCGGGCAGGTGGATCTCCTGGTTCGTGTTGTGCGGACCGAAGCGTCCCCCCTTCTCGCAGAAATTCTTGTACGCCTCCCCCGCCGGCGGCTGTGGCAGGGGGAAAAGCGAGAGCAGCCGCGGCTTGGACATGTCTTTGTTGTCGACGAGGCCGGCAAAGTTGAGCCCCTCATTGCAGCGCTCGGCGCTCGCCTCCGAGGCCACGAACAGCATGTTGCGATCCCACAGTGGGAGCACCGTGTGGAGCGACTGCGATCCCGCGTTGAGAAACGGGGGACTGAAGTCGAGCGATCCAATCGCTTTCGGCTTCGTCGGGTCGGTGATGTCAAGGTTTACGATCCCCGGCGAGAATGCCATCGAGATCGTCTTGCCGTCCGGACTCAGATTCGCCGGACCATGGAAGCCGTACGGGGTGTTCGGCTTCAAGGTCTCACCCGCCGCGCGGTTCATGCCCGGCTGGGCCCAGTACCCCACCTCCTTCGGATTCTTCGGATCGCTCACGTCGAGAATCACGAGGATGTTGCCACCCTGGAAACCCATTCTCCCTGCGGAAAGGAAGGCGTACTTCCCGCCGGGATACGAGTTGCGATGCGTACCGCCGGCGCCCGTCTTCCAGCGGGCCACCTCCTTCGGGTTCACCGGGTCCGAAATGTCCCACATGATGATCCCTTCGCCGCCAGGCTGCTTCGGATCGCCGCCCCACGTCGGAGGTTTCGGCTGTACTGCGCCGATCATCAGGTTGTCATGGAGCGTGACCTGGATATTCCAGCTGTTGGCGATGCCGGGGATGAACTTGAGGTACTTCGGGTTCACCGGGTCCGTAACGTCGACAATGCTCCAGCCGTCGTGCCAGAGATGTCCGGTGTAGAGATACCAGCGATCGCCGACACGCTTGATAGCCAGCTTGAAGGGCGGCCGGCCCTGCATGTCGCTGTAGCCGATCACTTGCATGTTGGACATCTTCGATCCGGCCGGAATCGGATCGGCGAATGAGGCCCCTGCGCTCACGGCTATCGCCACGAGACCGAGGGCGAGGCAAGAGCAGGTTTGCTTCAACGACGTTTTCAGGCGGTGCATTCGACCGATCCTCCCAAGGGTGTAAGTCAGGATTGTACCGGAGGAGGATGCGGGGCGAACAAACCCCAACTCCCAAGGACTTGGGAATTGGGACGTGAGTCAGTGAAAACGGGGCCGCGTTGACGCGGTCAGTTCATGGTCTTCACGGCGAGTTGGACGACGATCGACTTCGACCGGGTTCTCCCGAGGAGGTCGCGTTGCACCTTCCCGCTGACGACGACAGTCATCTGGCTCATGAATCGCGCGAGCAGGGTCGTTTCCCGGCTCCGTTCTTGTGCTGCTGTTGAGCAAGGACTTCTGGG
>DAIRVG010000088.1:0-24150 GCA_036802945.1 Vicinamibacterales bacterium | reverse complement strand
GCTCGCCAGGTGCGTGCGATCCTGATCGCAGTAGCCCTTATCGAACTCGGGGTCGGCAGGGTTCGTGTACCCGGACGCAATCTGGCTGAACGTGTTCGGCGTTTTCGTGCCGATGCACCGCGACCACGTGTAGTTGCCGTTCAGGCTGAGGCCGCCACTCGATCGACGCTGCACCGATAGTTTCAGCCCGCGGTACGCCTGCCAGCCGATGTCGTCGTTCAGATCCAGCGTGCCGATCAACGCGGCCTCCCTCGGATTCTCCTGGTAGAGCAGGCGCCGGACATTCAGGTTGGCGTTGGTCGAGCAGACCGGATACGTCCGTCCGTCGGCCAGCGTGCAGGGTCCGAGCCCCATATAGATGCCGGGGTTGATGGACGTCTGCGCCCACAGCCGGTCGGAGTAGCTGCCGATATAACTCGCCGTGACGCCCCAGCTCGCCCCGATCTGCCGCTCGAAGGTGACGTTCCAATTCTGCACGCGTGGCGAGTTGATGTCGGGATTCATGGTGCCGAACGAGCCAAACGCGGGATACGTCACGTTGCTGTTGGTCACAATCGGGTGGGGATCGCCCCCGACGGACGCGTACGGGTCGTCCATGCGTCCCGGCGGATCGGTGATGAGCGAGCGGTTGCCGAACGGCGGCGCCGAGGAGTTGATCTGGTGATAGTCGCTCGACATGAAGTCGTAGGCCAACGCGTACGACCCGCGCAGCGCCATGCGGCCGTCGCCGGTCACGTCCCACGCGACGCCGGCACGCGGCGAGAAGTTCGTCCACTGTTTGTTGAGGCCGGTCTTTCCTGATGGGAAACCCTCGTCACCCGGATAGAGAAGACCGGCGGGCGCGTTCACAAACACCTTGCTCCTGATGCCGCGGCGGAAGTTGTCGATGTTGAAGTTGTAGACCGCGTTGTTATCCACGTTGACGCCGAAGTACGGCTCCCAGCGCAGACCCAGGTTCACCGTCACGCGGTCGCTCGCGCGCCAGGTGTCCTGCCCGTAGAATCCGATGTAGTTGCTGCGGATCGGCACGTCCTGGGGGCCGCCGTGCTCCACCGATGTGACGCGTCCGAGCAGCAGATCGGCCAAAGCCAGTCCACTGGCGCTTCCGTCGAAGATCCAGATTCCGGCCGCCCGCGACGAGGAATTGTAGTGCCCGTTCCAGTACGCGTAGTTGCCGCCAATCCCGAACTGATGCGAACCGCGAACGAGCGTCAGGTCGTCAGCCACCTGGTAAAAGTTGTTTCGGAAGAAGGCTGATGTCGCGCCGGCCGGTATCTCCCAAGCACCGGGAATCTGAATCGCCATCTGCCCGCGGACGTAGGGGTACAACTTGATCCCGAGATCGGAGGGATCGAAGAACCGCGTGTTGTAGCGGTTCACCGTCGTCCGGTTGTACGCCACGCGGATGGCGTTGACCATGGTCGGTCCGAACACCATCGTGTCGCCGAGCGTCAACGCGTGGGCAAGATTGTCGATGCCGGAATTGGCCGCCTTGATCACATTGTCAGAGCCGCCCTCGTACGCCGGCGCCTTCTTGACGAACGTGGCCATGTAGCGGCCGAACACCGAGTGGTCCTGGCTCAACTGATAGTCGATGCGCCCGATGCCCTGGCCTTCGTTGCTGTCGTCCGCCGTCGTGTACGTAATCTGGCCGCACGGATCCGTCGCGGTGGGCAGACGCCGCGCGAGGTTCATCCCGGCAGGACTGAAGAGCGCGGGATTGATGCGGTTGCCGACGAACCCGCCGACCAGGTTGACCTGCCTGCCGTTGTTGCACGCGGGCGAGGCAAATGCGGTGAAGTCGCCGGCAAGCATCGCGGCACTGGGCACGAAGGCAATCTGGTCGGAAGGCCGGAAGCGCAGCCTTGTGCCCTGATAGCCGCCGAAGAAGAACAGCTTGTCGCGCAGGATCGGACCGCCGATCGTCCCGCCGAACTGGTTGCGCCGCAGCCCGTCATCCTGGCGCTTGCCGTCGGCGCCAATCGCGGCAAACGGGCTCTTCGCGTTCAGGCGGTGGTCGCGAAGGAACTCGAACCCGATGCCGTGGAACGTATTGGTGCCCGATTTCGTGACGGCGTTCACCGACGCGGCGGCGTGCATCCCGTTCTGCGCCGACAACCCGCTCGTCTGCACGCGGAATTCCTGCAGCGCGTCGGGGAACGGCATCGGCAGGTTCACGTTGCTCTGCGGGCTGTTGTGCGTCGCGCCGTCGAGCAGGTACCCGACCCCGGTTGGCACACCTCCGGCGACGGAGATATTCACGCCGCCCGAAAAGTTTCGAGTGCCGACGACGCCGGTCTGGACCGCCGCACCGGCCAGCACGATCAGGTCGGTCACCTGACGGCCCTGCAGCGGCAACTCCACGATCCGCTCGTTGTCCACGACGTCGCTGATGCCGGCGCTCTGCACGTCGATCAGCGGCGCCGCCGCTTCAACCGAGACGGTTTCCTGGAGGTTGCCGAGCGCGAGCACGACATTGATGGCCGGCGTAGCAGCCACCTGCAGCACGATACCGGTCTGCGCGTACGAGCGGAATCCCTGGAGAGCCGCTTCCAGGCGGTACGGACCGGTAGGAAGGTTGGGCAGGACATATGAACCGGTCGCGTCGGTCGTGACACTGCGCATCAATCCCGTGTCGGTTTGCGTCGCGGTCACGGTGACGCCGGGGAGTACGGCGCCGCTCTCGTCGGTGACGCGACCGCTCAATTGTGCCGTGGAGAGTTGTGCCCACGCGGGGGCGGTGCTGAGAACAAAGGTCAGGGCGCCAGCCAGGGTGATGAAGGATCGCATCATGTCTACTCCTTCGACGGCCGGGTGGACGAAAAACGGAGCCGATGTTACCAGAACGGATCTGTATTAGCGCTTTTGTTTTTAGCTATTACGGATTGGCGGAGAGAGTCCTTCAGGGTGTAGGCTACGGCCGGTTCCCGACTGTTCGTTCGAGACAGTCAAACCAGAAATCAGAAGGAGACGGGCATGTTACAGAGAAGGGTGAAAACGATGGGTGCGGTTTCCGCAGTACTCGTCGCACTCGTCACGGTTCCTCCCGTCCTGGCTCACCACTCGTTCGCCACCGAGTACGACCGGACCAAACCGGTGTCAGTGACCGGCGTGGTCAAGAAGGTCGAATGGCGGAATCCACACATCTGGTTCTACGTCGACGTCAAGGATGCGGGCGGCAGGATAGTCACGTGGGGGTTTTCGGGTGGACCTCCCGCGTTTCTGATGCGCCAGGGGATCCGCCAGGATGTCATGAAGATTGGCGACGTGGTAAAGGTCGAGGGCTTCAGGGCGCGAGACGGATCCCACAACGCTTCCGGTGGTCGCGTGACGTTTGCGGACGGCCGCAGCGTCTTTACCGCATCGGCTGAGGACGCTCGGCCCGACTGAGGAGTCAGCCATGCAGAATCGTGTCCGAACCTTTTCGATCGTCGCGCTCGCGGCGATTGGGACTCTCTCCGCAGCGGGCCTCTCGGGTTGCTCGGGCGCCAGCGAGGCGCCGCAGCAGAAGGCGGAGAACGCGCAGGACATTCGGCGTACACCGGACGGCAAGCCCGACTTCACCGGCGTCTGGGCGGGCCCCGGCTTCAGACACACCGGCAAAGAGACCGATAGCCCCAACGTGAGGCTCTATACGGACGCGAAGATGGCCCCGATCAAACCGGAGGGGAAGTCGCTCTTGTACAGGCCCCACACGGGCGACGTTCGAATCGATGATCCCACCGCCGTCTGTTTGCCGAATGGCCTGACGCGCCAGATTCCGTCGCCGTATGCGCAGCAGTGGATTCACACGCCGGATCAACTCGTCATCCTGTACGAGTACATGCATTTCTTCCGCGTGATTCCGTTCGGCGCGCCGAACCGGGCCCATGCAGAGGATATCGAGCCCACGTACATGGGCGATTCAATCGCCTGGTGGGACGGGGACACGCTGGTCATCGACACGGTGCGTCTCAACAGGTGGCTGCTCGATGCCTATCACCCGGAAGACGGGGGATCGCGATGGCACAGCGATCAGGCGCACGTCGTCGAACGCATCACATTCACCGATCGACTGAACGCGTCCTACGACGTCACGATTGACGACCCTGCGATTTTCACCGCGCCGTGGGTTGAAAACTGGTCGATGCAGATGAAACCGACCTGGAAGATTTTCGAGTTCATCTGCGACGACAACGATCGGTGCCGCGCCGGGAAGTGCACCGATTCGGACGCGCAGAAAACGTCTACGCAGTGATGACGTAATCCAGCCCGCCTGGTAGCGGGCACGGCCTCCAGAGTTCGGCATCAAATCCGGTTTCGACGCGGAGGGACAGAATCATGCGTTTTCCGAGGCATCTCGCTATTGGGTTGATTCTTCTTCTGACGGGCACGTCCGCCTGGGCCCAGGCGACGGCAGAACTCAACGGACGCGTCACCGATGAGAGCGGCGGCGTGCTGCCGGGAGTGACTGTGACCGTAACGCAGACCGATACCGGGTTCACCCGCTCGGTCGTTACGGAGGCGAACGGTCTCTACGTGGTCTCGAGCCTTCCGACCGGTCCCTACCGGCTCGAGGTCGCGCTGCAGGGGTTCCGCACCTACGCGCAGACCGGCATCGTCCTGCAGGTGGCCGCGACGCCGACGATCAACGTGGTGCTGTCGGTCGGCAATCTCCAGGAAACGATCTCGGTGGAGGCGGCGGCGCCGCTCGTCGACGTGCGGAGCACCGGCATCAGCGAGGTCGTGGAGCAGGAGCGGATACTCGAGCTGCCGCTGCAGGGACGTCAGGTCACAGACCTGATCGTGCTCGCGGGCGCCGCGGTGCAGGAGGCGCCTAACAACAAGAGCATGCCCGGGTCGATCTTTACCGGGGTGGCCGGGAGCCTGCCATTCGGTGTGGCGTACCTGCTCGACGGTGCAGCGCACAACAACCCGTACGACAACCTGAACATGCCGCTGCCGTTTCCCGACGCGCTGCAGGAATTCCGCGTCTCGACGAGCGGGCTCTCCGCCGACAACGGCGTCCATTCGGGCGGCACGGTCAACGCGGTGACGAAGTCGGGCACGAATGTGCTGCATGGCACGCTCTTCGAGTTCCTGCGCGACAAGCGGTTCAACGCCAAGGCGGTCTTTGCGCCCATCGGTCCCGACGGCAAGCGCCTGAACGACGGCCTCAAGCGGAATCAGCCAGGCGGCGCGATCGGGGGGCCGATCCTGAACAACCGTTTGTTCTTCTTCGGCGCTTATCAAGGGACGTTCCTCCGTGTCACGCCGCCCGACGCGATCACGCGCATTCCGACGCCCGCGATGCTGGCCGGCGACTTCACGGCGTTCGCCTCGCCGGCCTGCAACCGGGGTCAGCAGGTCGCGCTGCGCGGCCCGTTTGCGGGCAACCGGATCGATCCAAGCCTCTTCAGTCCGGCGGCAATGGCGATAGCGCGGCAGCTGCCGATCACGGCCGATCCGTGCGGCGACGTCCGGTTTTCCGCGCCCGTGCACTACGACCAGAACCAGATCGTCGCCAAGATCGACTATCAGCAGAGCGGTGGGCATTCGATGTTCGGCCGCTACATGCTGACGTCCGACGAGCAGCTCCCGGCGTGGCCCGGGTCAGGCAGCGTGCTGACCACGAGGCCGGAGGACGCCGCGCAGAGACATCGCGCGCATTCGCTGACGCTCGGCGATACGCGCGTCTTCGGCTCCAATGTGGTGAATGCGGCTCGCGTGGCGTGGAACCGCACCCGCGCGCACTATAACCTCGAGCCGTTCTTCGGCGCCGATACGCTCGGCATCCGAGGCTTTCACAACTACGTACCTGGCGTGATCGGACTGGAGGTCAGCGGCGGATTCGCCACCGCATCCGGAGGGTCGGTGTTGTTCCAGGGCGATACCGACGCGTATCAGATCTCCGACGACGTCACGGTGGTGCGAGGCGGCCATCAGCTCGCGCTGGGCGGCAACGTGGCGTACTGGACGCACTACACGGTCGACGGTCAGCGTGGCGTCGGTCTCTGGACCTTCGACGGATCGTTCACCGGGCTCGGCATGGCGGACTTCCTCACGGGACGGTTGGCCCGTCTCGAGCACGCGCGGCCCGGCGTCCTCGACATGACTCAGAGGTACCTCGGCCTGTACGCCCAGGACACGTGGCGCGTTGCCACGCGCGTGACGCTGAACGGCGGGGTCCGGTGGGAGCCGTTTTTCGGCGCGCGCATCGAGAACAAGGCGATTTCCAACTTCAATCTCGACCGGTTCCGCCAGGGCGCCACGAGCACGCTCTTTCGCAACGCGCCGCCTGGATTTCTGTATCCCGGCGACGCCGATTTTCCGGCAGGCAAGTCGGGGCTGAACAACAAGTGGACCAACTTTTCGCCGCGCATCGGGATGGCGTGGGATGTGGCCGGCGACGGCCGAACGGCGGTGCGCTCTTCGTATAGCCTCGGCTACGACTTTCAGGGCGCGTCCTACCTGTTCATCAGCGCGACGGCGCCACCCTTCGGAGGCCGGCTGCGTGTGACCCAGTTGCCGGGCGGCTTCGACGATCCGTATCGCGACTTCCCCGGCGGGCCGCCGCATCCATATCCGGAGACTCCGGGTCCGGACGCTCAGTTTCCGGCCTACGGCGCGCTCGCGTCGGTCGACCCCGACAACAACTCCACCCGCATCCAGTCGTGGAATGTCATCGTCGAACGGCAGATCGGTGCGGCGTGGCAGGTATCGGCCAGCTATCTTGGCAGCTACACGGATCGGATCTGGGCGCAGGTGCAGCGCAACGCCGGCGTCTTCATGGGCACCGGGCCATGCACGCTCGCGGGCGTCTTCTATCCGACGTGCACGACGACGGCAAACCTGAACCAGCGGCGCCTGCTGTCGCTCGAGAACCCGCAGGCGTCGCGGCTGATCGGCTCGATCGAGCGTCACGAGGCGATCGGTACGCAGACCTATCACGCGCTGCGGCTGTCGACGCAGCGGCGTGCGGCAAGTGGCGTGAGCCTCAGCGGCAATTACACCCGCGCCTACTGTGTGGGGAACTTCGCGCAGACAACGTTCTTTACGGGCGGCCAGAGTCTGCAGAACCCCGACGACCCCGACTGGGATCTTGGCAACTGCTCGCTCTCCCGACGCCACATCGCCAACGCGACGGTGACGGTAGAGACGCCGCAATTCGCGAACCGCGGGCTGAATATCCTGGCGTCGGGGTGGAACGTGGCGGGCATTATCAGTGCGCGCTCAGGCGCCTGGCTGACTGTGATGACGCTCCGTGATATCGCGGCGAACGGCATCTTGCAACAGCGCGTCGACCAGGTGCTGGCCAACCCGTACGGGGACAAGACGCTCAACAATTACCTGAATCCCGCCGCGTTCGCGTATCCGGCACCGGGGCAATTGGGCACCCACAAACGCAACAGCATCGAAGGACCCGCGTACTGGAGCACGGATCTGGCGCTGTCGCGTCGGATTCCGCTTGGCGCCGCGCAGAACATGGAGCTCCGGGTAGAGACCTTCAATCTGTTGAATCACTTCAACTGGGGCAATCCGGGTCCGCCGCTGGGCGGCGGCGGCAACGCCAATACCGTCAATTTGGACGCCGGCAACTTCGGCCAGATCACGACCCAGGCGGGCACGCCGCGGATCTTCCAGTTCGGGATCAAATACATGTTCTGAGGTCATGCGTCCCAAGGCGGGTCTAAAGACCCGCCTCTACGTTCCCGTCCCAAGGCGGGTCTAAAGACCCGCCTCTACGTTCCCGTAGAGGCGGACCTTCAGGTCCGCCTACGAAACAGGCATGACCGCTCAGCCAACGAGCGCGGCATGGTCGCTGCCGCCCTCGGTGAGCCCCCGCGCCTTCATCCAGTCGTAGGTGCGGGTGAACAGCGCCGGATCGTAGTAGTCCACGTGCTTGTACCGGACGAACGCCCGCAACAGTTCGCGCGGCTCGAGGGCGCCGTTGGCGTGCGCCACCACGTGATGGGCGTACGTGTAGAAGTCGGCGTTGATACGATCGACCGCCTGGTTCTCCGCAGCGTAGTACGCGGTGCGCTGCTCGGACGTGAGATCGGCGGAGATCACCTCGCCTCCACGATAGAAGCAGGCGGCAACGACGTGCGCGCCCTCCTTGATCCCAAGACTGATGAAGGGCTCCATCACCGTCGCCACACGGATGCTTCCCCGCCTGAGCGCCTCCCAGCGCGCCTGCGGCAGGCCGCCGCGCTCGATCCTGAGATGGTCTGGCCCGAGCGCGCTTTCGAGCATCTGCAACGTGCAGTAATGCGAGCCAGTCAGCTCCTGAACGACCACCGGCACATCGGCAAGATCGCGTGGCACCTGCAGTGTGTCATCGAACGTCAGGATGGCCTGCGCGGCCACGGCCGCCCGCAGCGCAGCTATGTTCCCGGCGCGCGCGCCGCGTTCCAGCCGGTCTATGCTCGCCCATTCGCAGACGTTGTAGCTGTCGGCGGACCCGCATTCGAACATCTGCTCTTTGAGTCGCGACATGATCGGGCGCTCAGCCCTGTCCTTCTCGCGATCCGCGTAAGTCGCCGAGAAGCGGACATCGAGGCCGGCCGCCTCGAACAGCCGTTCCTCGATGGCGACGATCACCGGCAGGTCGAAGACCGGATTGTTCGGCGCGACCCTGATGATCGGCTTTTCCTGGGCCGACGGCATGATGCGCATCCCCCTGACTCCGATGAAGCAGCGATTTTACACGACGCTCTCCGAACCTACTCCGTCCCGAGATACGGAAGGAATCGGCCGAAGAAGATGACGGCGATCCAGATCACCAGGGAGCAGACGCCAATCAGCCTGCGCGTCATAGCCGCGTGCAGGATGTCGAACGCCGAGTCAGGCTCCTCATCGAACATCGTCGGGTAGAGCAGGCTGAGTCCTCCGAGCAGTACGAGACCCATCTTCCACGTGAATGCGCTGTTCTGGGTGTATTGTTCGGGAGCCGCAAGAAAGAACAGCATGCCGGTGACGATGTTGATGCCGAGCCCCGCCACCGCCCACGGCAGCAGCCGGTTGAGATCAGCGAGCGGGAAGCCGCTGATGAATCCCGCGAGTCGCAGATTCACGAGCAGCGTCACGCCGAAGAGCAGACAGAGACCGACGAAATGGAATACCTCGCAGATTGGCCAGACCCACGGATGGTCGAGCACGAACGCGGCTCCCATCGCTGCGGGGCTCGGCCACGACGGCGCAGACGCGGCAGTCCCCGCCGCCACGATTTCAGGGTGGCGAATCTGTCCGCCGATATTGGCCGCCCGTGCCATCAGCACGAAGGTCACGATCGACAACGCCAGGACCGCCGGCTGGTGCCACCGCCGGGATTGCCACAAGGCCAGCCAGCTCACGAGTCCCACGATCTCCATGGGGATGAGCGCCAGCATCGCCGCGTTCTGGTGCGCGGTGACGACGTCCTGTAGCAGCTCCGGCTGGGTCCGCAGAACGAAATCCGCCGCGTTGCCGCTCAAATAGGTAGGAATCGCCACAAGCGCGACGACGAAGAACACCACGTAGCTGGCGCGCCTGAGATCTGCACTGTCTCGGACAAGGGACGCGACCAGCAATCCGATGCCGAACCCAAAGCCGATG
The DNA here is from genome assembly GCA_036802945.1 of Vicinamibacterales bacterium. Taxonomy (GTDB): domain Bacteria; phylum Acidobacteriota; class Vicinamibacteria; order Vicinamibacterales; family UBA2999; genus Gp6-AA40. The sequence continues at coordinate 14,574 of DAIRVG010000088.1, read as the reverse complement.
GTTGGCACGTGGTTCAGCAGCAGATGCACATGCGCCAGGTTCATGAGATGAACTCGCTGACGTACGCCATGAGACGGCCGGCGGTGAGAGCGACGAACCAGCAGCCGAGCGACGCCGCCGCGAGGAACCTGCCGTGCTCGCCGCCGTGAAAGACGCGGCGGCGGAGAAGCGCCACTATCGTTACGCCACCCCCAACGAACGCCAGCTTGACGAAGAACGCCGGGTTCGACGCGTGCTTCGTGGCGTCTGCGACGAACAAGAGGACGCCGGTCACTGCGGTCACTCCAAAGCCCGCCCACAAAAGGCCGAACACCTTGTCCAGCGACGCGAGTGGAACTCTGGACGCGACGCCGAGGAGCCGCAGGTCGATGGCGACGTTCAGGCCGACGACCGTGCTCAAGCCCAGCGTGTGAAGGAACAGAATCAGCGGATAGCCGTACAGGAGTCCCGATTCGTGAATCCAGGTGGCGAGGCCGGACTGTTCAAGCTGGGCCAGAACCGATGCCATCTCCGGATGCTACGACCCCGTCCTCCATGCGAGCTGGGCCTCGTAGCATTCGAGGAGCACTCGGTGGTACCTCTCGACCGCTTCCTTGCTGACGAAGGGATGTGTCGCCCCCTGCAGCTTCAGCCACTCGCCGAGCACACCGTCCGGGTTGCCCCCTCCGGATTCATCGGGGTTCATATATCTCCAGGCGCGGAGCTTCTGGAAAAAATTCGCGTGGGTCAACGTCGGTGAGAGGACTACGTCCACGCCAGCCCTCGTTCCAAGGTCGATGAAGCGTCTCAACGACGCGACGTGGGTCCGCATCATCGTCTGGCCGTCCGGGTAGTACTGGACGCCCTGTCGCCCGATGCTCGGATCGGTCCCGCCCCAGATGCTCGCGACATGCGCGCCATTGTCGGATGCCACGCTTTTCCTGTTCGTCAGCGGCCCGATGATGAGTGACAGCGTCCCTGGCGTGTGGCCCGGGGTGATGTAAGTAGTGACCGTCACGCCACCGAGCGTGATTTTCTGACCATCGGTGACGACCATATCTTTCCGCGGCTTGAACTGCGCCGGTGAGTTGTCCTTCGCCACGAGGTCCCAATCCGCAGCCGACATGGCAATGCGCGCCTTCGGATAGGCGTCCTGCAGAGCCTTCGCTCCCCAATACCGGTCGTCGTGAGCGTGAGTGATGACGATGTACTTGATGTTGTTGGGATCGAGTCCGAAATTGAGGAGACCGAGCACCAGCTCCTTGCTCGAGTAATGGAAGTTCGCGTCGATGACGATGATGCCTTCCGAGGTGTTGACCGCCCAGACTCCCGCGGTCTTGGTGCCGATGAAGTAGAGGTTGTCGAAGATGTTCGCCGGCCACGTGAACCAGTCCTTGCGCGGCACGACGGCCGACCGATCATTGGTGCGCATGACATCCGGCAACTTCGGTTCCTGGCACGCCTGATCGAAGAGCGCCTGGAAGACATGGAACGGCGGCGTCTTCTTCGGGTCCGCGCCTTTGGGCGCGATGGCGGCGCGCGCCGCGTCCACGTGGCCCGTGGCCGCGGCGGCCTGCGCATGGAGATGACCGATCAACGACCCTGAAAGGAGTGCCGCGCCGCACGCCCATGCCACACGTCGTTTCATCGCCGTTCCTCTACTTTGTATCGGGATACTTGTTGCCCGGATACGCGAACTCGAGCTCCCGCCGCGCTGCATCAGCGTCGCACGACCGCCATGCGGGAGGAAGCCCTCCTTGTTTCTTCGACCAGTGGATCGCCCACGTGAACGGCCTGCTCAAGAACGTCGAGTCTTCCAGGGTAATGACGATTCGCAGGTGCTCGTCGTCGATCAGGTGATAGCGCTCGGTGACCTTCTTTCGCACTGACGAGGCCATGTGGAGGTGATCGTCGATGCCGTCGGGGTCGAAGGTGAAGTGGTCGGTTTCGATCACGAAGTCGTCCCCATCGAAGTGTCCGACCGAGAAGCCGTGTTGAAAGAACTGTCCCGTCAGCGGCCTGGGACCGCCTCCATTCGTCCACACCGTACGCGCCACGTAGTTGTTGGTCGGATGTTGCATCTCGACGCGGCCCGGAGACGCGGAAATGTAGCCGCCGTCGGTCAGCAAGGCCGGTAGCCCCAGCTGCGCGCACTCGGCCGTCACCGGCGATTGAAAGATGTCCACGTACTTCAACCACGCTTCTCCCCGGGTGTTCAGGGGCAGCTGATCGACGGGCAGTGAGCAGTTCAGGAGCTTCTCGCCGTAGTCACCCGTGCGGCCTCCGCAATTGCCCCTGTCCTGGCCATCGGGCACGACGACGTCCGAATCCCAGTGCCCGATGAACGGCAGGATCTTTTCGTACTCTTCGTCGGACTGAGCGGCCGCATCCGAGGTTCCGATCACCAGCACCAGGCCAAGGACAGCGCCAGCCACCGCCACGCATCGTGGACCAGTCATGGGTGCCTCGCTGGACTACTCGACGGGGGGGCCGCCGGGACACCCGCCGAGACACACCACTTTGCCGTCGGGGAACGTCACGACGCCTGCAGCCATCGCCGTCCCACCTTCCCGGCGGGTCGGGTTGCCGGCGATCTTTACCTTCTTGCCGATGAAATCTTCAGTCTTCCACCCTTCGCGTTTCGCGTTGACCGCACCGGTTCTCGCGGTGATGCGCCACTCGACGGTCTTGCCGCCCGCATCTGCGACCTCGACGATCATTTCCGAATGCGGGCTGACCAGCTTGAACGACTTGACGACGCCCTCGATCTGAACGGTGCGCGTCATGTCATAAAAGGTGTTGAACGAATGGTGACCCCAGGCCGGAGCTGCGACGGCGACACACGCGACTGCCAATATCGACAAGGAACGCTTCATAGCTCTCCGCTCCTGAAAGTAACGATAGTCGGCCTGCGCGGATACTACACCGGAGCGAAGAGCTCTTCAATCGGCACAATGCGCGGCGCCAGGTGCTGCTCGTACAAATATTGCGGCAACGCTTCGAGCGCGCGACGATTGGCCTCGACGCCATAGGGCCAGAAATCTTCGCCCATGATGCGGCGTGTCTCCTCCGTCTCCGCCACCACCCATGGCAGCGTCAGCTTGAGGGCGTCTGTCTCCATGAGCTGATCGTAGGCCCACGTCTTCGCCTGCTCGAACGCCTCGAACAGGCTCGCGGCGGTCCAGGGATGCTTTTCGTAAACGTCCTTCCGCAGCACGATCGTGTGCATGATCGGAAAGATGCCGGTCTTCGCGAAGTAGTCCTTCTCGACGTTGCGGTAGTCCTGGAAGAGCCGGCGCACCGGGGAGTCGGGCCGCCCCAGCGCTTTGGGTGCGTTTGGCGAGATGATCGCGTCGATTTCACCCGTCTCGAGCATCGGACCCATGTCCTGTTCGAGCGGCATGCGTGTGAGCTTCACGCCGGGAAGCTCGAAGTCGATTCGCGTCGGCCGCTGCAACCCGTCCTGCGTTCCACTGAACCACTCGATGGTCTCGGGTTTCACGCCGTACTCGTGCAGGAGAAGCCCGCGCGCGAACACGGCGGCTGTCATCGAGTACTCGGGTACGCCGATACGCCTGCCGATCAGGTCGCTCGGCGTGTTGATGCCCGCCTTCCGGTTGACGTAGATGCATGAATGGCGGAACAACCGGGACGGGAACACCGGAATTGCCATGAAGGTGTCATCGCCTCTCGATCGGAGCATCGTGTAGTTCGAGAGCGACAACTCCGAGACGTCGAACTCCTGGTGGCGCAGCATCCGGTAGAACGTCTCGCTCGGCCTCGAGATGATCGGGTTCAGATCGATCCCGCGCGGTCTGATCGTTCTGTCGATCAGCGGCCGCACCCGGTCGTAGTCCCAGAACGCGATCGTCAGGCGGATATCGGCCATGGGCCGAATATTTCCACAAAACCCGAAGGGGTACCATTCGAGGGTGCTCCTTCATGAGCTCGTCGTGACCAGTGCGGCGGTTGCGCAGGCGAGCAGCCGCCTCGTCAAAATCGGCCAGCTCGCAACCCTGCTTCAACGTCTCGCGCCCGCGGAGGTCGAGATCGCCATCGCGTTCCTGGCGGGCGAGCCACGGCAGGGACGAATCGGCATCGGCCCGTCGGCAATTCGTGATGCGAGACCGCTCGCCAGCGCGGCGAGCTCCGCACTCCAACTGATCGACATAGACGAAGTGTTCGAGCGGATTGCCGCAACAGCGGGCCGCGGTTCGCCGGCCGACCGCGTGCGGATGCTTCGTGAGCTGCTGGCGCGAGCAACCGGCGACGAGCAGGACTTCCTCATCCGGCTGCTCTTTGGCGAGCTCCGGCAAGGCGCGCTCGAGGCCGTGCTGCTCGAAGCGGTGGCGCGCGCCGCGAATGTGTCACCTGGCGCGGTGCGCCGAGCCGTCATGATGGCCGGCGAGCTGACGTCGGTCGCACGCGCCGTGCTCGTCGAGGGTGAGTCGGGCCTCGCTCGTTTCGCGGTGCAGATCTTCCGGCCTGTGCAACCGATGCTGGCCCAGACCGCGTCTGGCATCGACGAGGCGCTCGCCGATCTCGAAGAGGATGTCGCGCTCGAATGGAAGCTCGATGGCGCCCGCATTCAGGTGCACAAGGCCGGCGACGAGGTCAAGGTGTTTTCACGGAATCTGCGGGAGGTCACGGCGGCGGTGCCGGAAGTCGTGGAAGCGGCACGACGGCTGCCAGCCCACGAGGTGATTTTCGACGGTGAGGTGATCGCGCTGCGCCCCGATGGCACGCCGGAAACCTTCCAGCGGACGATGCAGCGGTTCGGCCGCAAGCTGGACGTCGATCGGCTCAGGGCGGAGCTCGCGTTAACGCCATTCTTCTTCGACTGCGTGTACGTGGACGGCGCATCGCTCGTCGACCAGCCGCAGGCGGAACGCTTCCGGACGCTCACCGCGATTGCGCGTCCTGCGATCGTGCCGAGCCTGTTGCGGCCGACTCGCGAAGATGCTGCGCGCTTCGTGGAGGAAACGCTTCAGCGCGGCCACGAAGGTGTCATGGTGAAGGCGCTCGCGTCCGGCTACGCCGCGGGCCGCCGCGGTCAGCACTGGTTGAAGGTCAAGCTCGCGCGCACGCTGGATCTCGTCGTCCTCGCTGCCGAATGGGGCCACGGCCGCCGAAGGGGATGGCTGAGCAACCTGCACCTGGGCGCGCGTGATCCGGTTGGCGGAGGGTTCGTCATGCTTGGAAAGACGTTCAAGGGAATGACGGATCAGATGCTGGCCTGGCAGACCGAGAAGCTGCTGCAGCTCGAGGTCGCGCGCGATGCCTACACCGTGTACGTCCGGCCTGAGCTCGTCGCCGAGGTCGCGTTCAACGACGTGCAGGGGAGCCCGCATTACCCGGGTGGGCTTGCGCTGCGATTCGCACGCGTGAAGAGCTATCGGGCCGATAAAATGGCGGCCGAAGCTGACACCATTGAGACCGTGCGCGAGATTTATCGTCGATCGAGCGGCGGCGTATCGCGAGTATAATTCGCCACCCATGCGAACGACGTTTGCGATTGTGACGCTCGCACTCGGCATGGCCGCGGCCGCCGACGCGCAGTCACGCCCCGATCTGAAGGGACTCTGGATCGGTCCGACGGCCGACATCTCCGTCGTGCTGCTGCCACGTGAAGAAGTCTCGTTGACGCCGTACGGGGCCGACCGGTACCGCAAGGTCGACCAGGCGAACTCGCCGGCCTACAAGTGCCTGCCGTACGGGCCAACACGAGGACTGCAGTCGACCAATCCGTTTCAGATCATCCAGACGCCGGATCTGATCGCGATCATCACCGAGCACATCGACTACCGGTTGATCTACCTTGATGGCCGCGGGCACCCGGCTGACATCCTCGACTATCCCGAGTGGATGGGTCACTCGATCGGCAGGTGGGACGGCGACACGCTCGTCGTCGACACGATCGGGATGCGTGAGGAAACGTGGCTGGATACGGCGGGCTTCGAGCACAGCGCGAAGCTGCACATCACGGAGCGCTTCCAGAAGACCGGCCCCGATGCCATTCGCCTGACGACGACGATCGAGGATCCCGTGTTTTATACGAAGCCCTTCACCTACGGGCGCAACGTGCGGCGCATGCCGAAGGACACGCGGCTGATGCCCGCGCGCTGCGCCGACAACGAGCGCTCACTCGCCGACGCCGTGCCTGGCGTCCAGGGACCCGAGCACAAGAAACCGCCGACGTTCCCGACGCTGTCTACCGGAACGCCTTAGCGGCGTTCCTAATGACACGAACCCGCCTTCGCGCTTCGCGCTTCGGCGGGCAAGCCTACTGATCCGAGCTCGGCGACCCGGTGAATACCTTGCGGCCGTCGGTAAGCGTCAGCGTGCCACCGGACGCCTTGGGCGATCCGTTTCGCGCGGGCGACGACCCGGCCAGCGTCACCGCATCGCCGCTCTTCAAGGCGTCCTTGCGCCATCCGGCGCGGTAGAGCTGATTCGGCGTTGACGCTTCAATCGCCCAGTTGGTGACCTTTCCGGAAGTATCCGTCACGTCGATGTAATAGAAGACGTGCGGGTTCTTCCACTCGACCTGCGTCACCTTTCCGATCAGAGTGATCTTGTGGTCGACGTCGTAGGTCGCCGCCACGCTGTGATGTGCGAGCGCGGTGAGGCCGCTGAACACGAGGCCGACCAGGAGCGCGAACAGCGTACGTCGTGACATCTGAACCCTCCACGCGGGCGCCGCGTGCCGCCCGGACCGGTCAAAAATATCATGCCCGCGCCCTGGGAATGGAAGCGATCCTTTCGCGGACGCTCTGACGTTGGCGAGCGCGCGCTGCGTCAGGATCGGGACCTTGAAAGCGGGAGGGACCTGGGTGCTCAAATTCCCTCCACCCCAGAGTAGCGTCGCGAGGCGCGATCTGTGCTGTAAAATCGAACGTCATCGAATACAGGAAGGGTGAGCACTATGCGATTCCGAGGCGTAATCCTCGCAGTCCTGTTCTCAACCGTCCTCGTCGCCGACGCGACGCGGGCGCAGACGACTTCTCAGCCGGCGCAGTTGCGGTCGCCGGACGTAATCTACGTGCCTACCCCGCCCGGGGTGGTCGAGGCCATGCTCAAGCTGGCCAAGGTCGGCCTGAACGACGTCGTCTACGATCTCGGCTCCGGCGACGGCCGCATCCCGATTGCGGCGGTGCAGATGTTCAAAGCCAAGTCGGCGGTCGGGATCGACATCGACCCGCAGCGGATCAGAGAAGCCAATGAAAATCTGCGCAAGGCGAGCGTCGGCGACCGCGTACGCTTCCTGAACCAGGATCTCTTCACGACGCCGATCGGTGAAGCAACGGTCGTGACGCTGTATCTGCTGCAGTCGCTCAACGAAAAACTGATGCCGAAGCTGCAGAAGGAGCTGAAGCCCGGCTCGCGCGTCGTTTCGCAGTCCTTCAGTATGGGCGCGCAGTGGCCCGCGGACGAGGCGATTCAGGTCGAGGGACGCAGTGTCTATCTCTGGATAATCAAGTAGCGCCGCAATGCCACGATGTCTGGCACTTGGCGTTCATTGGTAAGCGGCCTGCCGGGGTCACGAGCTACGTCGGAGCGGGCCGCCGCTTCATTCGTTCGCTCATCGGAATGGGCGACGTTGACGGGATCGTGGTGAAGGGTTGCGGCCTCGGCGGCGTTCCGGCAGCCATGTTTGTGCTCGTGGCGCTCAGACTAGGTGGGGGGTATATCCCCCCTTTGGCGCAACTTATGGCCGCCATCCTTCCCGGCTGACCTTCTGCTCCGCCAGCCAGCCGTTGCTCAACGGGCCAACATCAAACGTGACAGAGCGTCGAGATCGCCGCCACACAAACGCGATGAGCCCCACGCCGATTACGGCAATTGCGCCCCATTCCATCAGCGGCTCCCGACTGGCTGAAGCCACCGGTCCGAGCGCGTGCGACGACGACTGTCACCGCCGGGCCCGCAGTCACGGGTCGTCAGGACGAGCGCGTGGCGTTGCGTTTGTACTTGAGGGTCCCAGCGCACGTGGTCTCTCATGAGGGCCGGCTGCCTCGGAAGCAGTAAGTTTCACGATGCCGCTCTTTGCCAGAGAAGCGGCGAACCTTCACGACCTCGAACCGAACTACTGCGTCGCTGTTCACATACACCCGCGACAGTGCAATTGTGGCTTCTACAACTGGGGGCACGGTCTCCTTATCGGCAACCGCGGAGCGGAGCACATAGGGGGTGCTTGCCCTACTGCTGGCCGGTGGCCGGCACGTTGAGGATCCGGCCGCATCGTGGCTGGCTGATCAACGTCGGCGAAGCGACGAGCGATGTCGTGTGCCAGAGACGCTAATCAGTACGGACGCTTATCGCGGGTAACGTTCCAAATGAGCTGCGCGCAGCGGCGACACGAATCGCACAGACTGACCACGGGCCGCCGACGTTGGGACAGGAGATGGCGACCATGGCGCAAGAAGCACGCTGCGAAGTCGTGGCAGATGCGGGGCGTTGGGCTTGGATGGATCAGCCTGAACGCTGCGCCAGATTGACAAGTGAATTTCTGAAAAGCGGGGAGTGAGGGTTCCGCTCGAACGTCCAACCTGTATCAATCTAGACTGAATCCGCTGACAATTTAGCGGAGCGCAATAATCTCTTGAGTAGATCGCGCTAAGTCGCGAAGGGTCGACGAATCCCGCAGGTTGGGCGTCGATCGCCAGATCGCCGTTTTGCGCGTTCTATCTTCAAAAGAGGCCGACTTCCGGGTTCGCCGTCAGACCTATCCAAAACGCGGGCGCTGCGCTCCTTACGCTTTCTGCCCCAAGCTACGGGTTAAAGCTGCGAGATCAACCACGCCTTAGCCATCCTCCAGTCGCGTTTGGTGGTGTCTATCGAAACATTGAGGACCGCGGCCGTTTCTTCGATGCTCAATCCGCCGAAGTAACGAAGTTCGACTACGCGGCTTTTGCGGGCGTCGATTCTTGCCAGTTCGTCGAGCGCGCGGTCGAGCGCCAACAGCTCGACTCCACGTTCCTCGGCCGCCAACAGCACATCATCGAGAGAGACTCGCAGGGCTTTTCCGCCACGCTTGGCAAAGCCGCGTCTTCTAGCGTGATCCACCAGGATGCGGCGGATGATCTGGGAGCACAGGGCCAGGAAATGCGCCTTGTTTTCGCACTGGATTCCACCGGAACGCACCAATTTGACATAAGCCTCATTCGCCAGGACGGCCGATTCCAGGCTGTCTCCCGGGCGCCGTCCTGCAAGATACTGGCGCGCCACCCGGCGCAGCTCCGGATACGCGATTTCCATCAAGCGATCGAGCGCGTGCCCGTCGCCCCCGTTCCAGGCCGCCAGCATCGCCGTGATGTCCTGCCCGTCCGGATTGGTCACGCCGGAGAGTTTTAACACGATCGGAGCGGGTGTTAACCGGTTTTGCCCCGGTTCGCGGAATTACATGCAGGAGGCAAGAAACGCCATGAAACTGCATCGTTTGCTTGGAATGATCGCTGTCGCTGCCCCGCTCGGAGCCCTAGCGGCGGGTGCGCTTGTGGTCCCGCTCGCCGCTCAGAACGGACGAAACGGAGGGCTTCATATCGTGAAGGATTGCACTGGGGAATCGGGGCAACCCGGCACAGACTTCTGCACGATCGTCAGTTCGAATCTATCGGAGCTCCCCGCGGGAACGAGGATCTTCTACAACGTTCCGCCTGGCGGCCCGTTCGTTCCGCAGGGCCCTATCGAAGGCCTTGCAGGTCCTGGCTATTTCGACACCAATATCTTCGTCTTCGTCAGCGAGAAGCGGTGGGCAGTCGGCCGCTGTACGGGTCCCAACAACATCGGCACTCCGGGGCCAGTGGGGTTATGCACGTTAACCGATGGGGTTGGCCGGCTTGCCGGATTCACCGCTCGCGTCAACGTGAGGTGGACTGACAACCAAGAAGCGAACGGTTTATTGTTTGACTGGGATGGAACATACAGCTTCAATCCCCAGCCTGGAAGATAGGCGGGCTCACGGAATCGGGATGCTGTAAAGATTCCGCTGCGTGTTACCGCGATAGAACGCGTATACATCGGGGGTCGGACCGAGCGTAATGAGCCGGCCCTCGATTCTACGCCCGCCGGGCACGCGGGCGATTTCTTCGCCGGAGCGAAATCCGTCCGCCGGAATAGGGGGCAGAGTCTGGCGACCCGCCAATGGAAAATAGAAAGCCTCGGACGCGCCATAGTACGAGACCAACGCTCCCCCGGCTCCCCAAGTGACTTGTCCATTGCCGCCGAGGTAGATCGGCGGTTTTCCGTCGAGCGAGAGCACCTGGCCGCCCTCGCGGCCTCCCGGGGGCGCAGCCCAGGCGAAGACCGACCGGCCATCGGGCGATATCGGGCTGGGAAAGTTGAAGAGGCTCACCGGCTGTTCTAACACCTTTTGCAATCCGGTTCCGTCGGGGAGAACGCGGTAGATAAAACCGAGGCTTCCGGCAGCGGTGGACGTCCCTTCATTGTGCCGGAAGAGGATTTCGCCGGAAGGACCGAAATGCGGTTGCCCTCCCTCCACATTCGGGATCTGGCGCGGAGGCGCGCGGCGATCGAGGGACGCCAGCCAAAGCCGCGCCCGGCCGGCTTTGTCGGGCGCTTCCATCACAACCTCGCGGCCGTCAGGCGAGGTGTCGAAATTGAGGACCGGAAAACCTCGCACCAAGGGTTCCGAGCGCCCCGACTTCAGGTCGGCCACCATCACTTCTCCAAGGTCCCGATAATAGGCGAATTCGTTGGGCTGCTCCCTCACAAGGCGGTACAGGAGCTTGCTGCCATCGCGCGTGAAGGCCGGAGTCGCGGCGTTTCCCTCGACCGAGATCTGCCGGTCGCCGCTCGCGTCGTGGAGCCACAGGGAAGCGCCTTGCAGCGAGACGGCGGTGACGAAAGAGCGGCCATCCGGCGCCATGGCGATGCCTTCCTCTTCGGTTGGGCCAGCGGTGATCTGCTCCGGATTGCCATCAGGAAAACGCTGCCGCCAGATGTGATTTGCGCCCACCGCGTTCGATGTGAAATACATCCACCTCCCATCCCGCGACCACGCGGCGAATGTACAACCTCCTCCCGGCGGACCCACCTTGCGCCCCGTCGAGCTGCCGTCCGAGGGAACCACACGGCAAGGCTCCCAGTAGTGGTCGATATCCATTTCCACCAGGAGTGCCGATTTCCCGTCCGGCGAAAGATAAGAACGGTGCGCCATATCGGGTTCGTCCGCGGGCACGTAGACATCGCGCTGGCCGATACGGCTTTCCTCCGACTTCACCACCGCCATGTGAACGCCCATTCGTATTTCGGAAAACAGGATCTGGCGCGGGCCGGTCCAGACCAAACCGGAGGCGTTCTTGAGCATGATTTGCGGCTCGCCCCCGCGTACAGGGACGGTCCAGGTGTCCCATTGAAAATCCGGGTTGACGGTGGTGTAAGCGACGCGCGCGCCATCGGGAGAGAACACAGGACTCATCTTGTCCAGGACGTCGTGCGTCAACTGCACCGGCTCGCCGTCAGGCAGAGGCTTGACGTAGATCTGTCCCGGTCCGTAGAACGTGGATTCGCCGCGGATAAAGGCAACCATCCGGCCGTCGGGTGAAAGAGCGGGTTGCGAAACGGAGTCTGCGAACTTGGTGAGTTGCACCCACTGCGATTGATCCGTGGGACGGAGGGGGTCGCGCGGCCAGACGGCGGCTGCCACGCCGCCGAAGACGATGACAGCAGCCGCACCAGCGATTGCCGCGACCTTCCAGCGGTCCCATCCGCCCAACGCCGCGTCGAGAGCTTTTCGCGCCTCCGTAATATCGTTCAGGCGGCGTTCCGGGTCCTTTTGAAGGCAGTGCCTTAGCAGATCGCGAATCTTGACGGGAGTGTTGGGGGGTAGCGCTTGCCAGTCCGGCTCTCGTTCCAGCACTGCCGCGAGCGTTTCGGTTTGGGTCTCGCCACGAAAGGTGCGCTTGCCGGTCAGCAGCTCGTACAGGACGCAGCCGAAGGCCCAGATATCGGTCCGATGGTCAACGTCCCGGCCCCGGGCCTGCTCGGGACTCATATAACCAGGCGTTCCCATGATGCGGCCGGCGAGAGACTCGAATATTGTTCCGGCGGGCGGCCGGGAGACATCCTGGTTCTGGCTTGGCTGGGGTTGGCCCTCCGCCCAGACTGCCTTTGCAAGACCGAAATCCAGAACCTTCACGCGGCCCTGCTGCGTGACTCTCACGTTGGCCAGTTTCAGATCGCGATGAACGATGCCTTTTTCGTGCGCGGCTTCCAACGCCTCCGCGATTTGTTTGGCAATGCGCAACGCTTCCGGGACTGGGAGGGGCCCGCGGAGATTCTGCCCTTCCACCAGTTCAAGTACGAGCCAGTCGGAATTGCCGGATTCCTCCATTCCGTAGATCGCCGCGATATTGGGGTGGTTCAACGAAGCCAGAGTCCGCGCTTCACGGCGCAGGCGCGCGAGGCGCTCCGGATTGCGCGCAAACTCGGAGGGCAGCGTCTTCATGGCGACGTCCCGGCCCAGCTTCGTATCGCGCGCCCGATAAACCTTGCCCATCCCGCCAGCGCCCAAGGGTGAAAGGATGCGATACGGTCCCACCTGCGCGCCTTCGAGTGGCGCATCAGCGTCCAGAGCGGCGGTGACCTCTTCGATAACCTGCCATTCCAGGCGGCTTCCGGCACGCTGGTCGATGGAAATGAGGTGTTCGACCTGAAGCCTAAGCTCGGTATCTTCGCTGCAGGCTTGTCCGAGGAACGCTTGGCGCTCCTCGGGCGTGCGCTCTAGCGCGGCATGGAAGAGTTCCTCTACCTGACGCCAACGCTCGCTCTTCATAGGCGACTCCGCACCCATCATCGTCGACCTGGCTGAAATCCAGAATGTCCAAAGTCATTGCGAGTTAGGCGTGTCCCAAGCGTCGAACCCGATGCTGCCGACGAGCGGCAGCTTCAGCGCCAGATCGCTCGGATCCAGGCCGAACGTCAGGCCAAGAACGTTCACCTCGAGCCCTTCCTCGGCGGCAGCGAGCAACCCGAGTACGCCGAAGATGCTTGCCTGTGCCCCCGTGCCGCTCGGCGGCCGCGCGAACACGCGTGCGCCCAGGTAGTCCTTGCCGACGGCGTTCGCCGGGAGATCGACCCGGAGCTCCGGTACCTGCCGCAGCACAAACGCGGTGAACGTGTTGGAGTTCGGGCCCGGCCAGATCCGATAGCTGTTTTCGTACGGGTACGTCGCGATCGCCTGCTCGATGCGACCGATGATCGCATCGACGCCGGCGCCCCTCATGTCGGCAAGCAGATCCGGTGCGCTGCCGAACCACCGCCCATCGGGAGACCGCTGGCTTATCCTGACCGCGGGGCCCCCGCGCCGGACCCGGAATCCGGTCACCTCATACACCGTGAACGCCGGTGCGTTCGTTGGCTTGGCGGCAATCCATGTATGCACGCCGAAGTAGCCGCGCCAACGGGCTGCCCGCGCCGCGTACACCTGCACGACGGCCTCAGGAGTCTCTGCGGGATCCGGCGCCAGGCCCACTGGGGCGCGGCTGGCGAGCCGCCAGTTGCTGACGGAGTCCGCATCTCGGTCGGCATGCGCGAGCCCCAGCAGAACAACCGAGAGCAGGAGCACCCATTTCGCACGTCTGCGCATGGCGGTTCACGATATGGCGTTCGGGGCACGATGACAAGTCCGCCACTGCCACCGCCACCGCATGGACGGCTCGCGGATGCCGTTTCCTCAATCCTCCGGCGTATCGTTACCAAACGTCTGGCGATAAGCCGTCTCAGAATCGCGATCCTCGATTCGTCGACGGGGCGGACGAAGGATCAGATCGCGCAATCTAAGCGCGATTGAGGCGCGACGTGTCGCTTTACTCGCGGAACCGGACGATCATCGTGCCGGCGGCTGCTGATACTCCTGCGGCGTCGCGCTTGGGCTGCCCTGAACGGGCCGGGGCTCCGGAAAGCGGTTGACATAGAAAGGACGATACCTCACGGGATTCCCCTCCGCGTCGAGAAACCCGAACGACTGCTGAAAGATGATCGGCGGTGCGGCGTCCCTGGGTGCCGTGGCATCGAGAATGTACAGCCGGTTCTCGTGCAGATAGATGCCGGCGTAGGTGCGCGTCGTGTCCGGATTCGTGAGCTGCAGCTCGAGGCCGGGGACGAACTCAATATAGTGAAAGGCGTCGTACGTGACCGTAACACCTGGCTTCTGCCGGTACCTTGTCGCGGCATGGGGGACCGAGCCCGCGATGTCGACCAACCAGTAGACGCCCCCCGGCCCCGGGCCTCCTGAGTACGCGATGTGGTTCAACGCCGCATGGATCCGCTGGGCATCGGAGTAGTCGACGACGGTGATCGAGTAGCGGGTGCCCCCTTGCTGCCACGCATACAGGCGGCCTGGAAATTTGGCGCCGTACTCCGACTCCCACGCGATCGTCTCGATCTTCGGTTGCCCCGGTGCGGGAATCGTGAACCGATCGGCGCGACTGGTGTACTCGACCCATTCCTGCGCGAAGACCGCCCGCACCAGCAGCACGACAGCGAGCGTCATCATTGAAGCCACGCGCATGGACTTCTCCTTTGCCGCCTGAATACTGCCAGAGTCCGCGGTAACACACAATCGCCAAGAAA
>DAIRVG010000087.1:0-24452 GCA_036802945.1 Vicinamibacterales bacterium | reverse complement strand
GCGCGCAAGCTGAAGATTCCGGTCATCGGCGTGGTCGACACCAACTGCGATCCCGACGAAGTGGACTTCGTGATCCCTGGCAACGACGACGCGCTGCGCGCGATCCGGCTGTTCGCCTCGAAGATCGGGGAGGCCGTGACGGCAGGGCGCGGCATGCGCGAGTCGCGGATCGCCGAAGAAGACGCCGCGCGCGTCGAGGAAGCGGCCCAGGCCGATGCCGCCGCGCGCCTCACCCGCGCGGTCCGTCCCCAGCGGCGCGAAACGACGCCGACGCCCGTCGCCTAGCGCCACGCGGAAGCATTCGCGCCGGCTCGCGGCATGGGCCGGCGTTTTTTGTGTACAGACTTTGTACGACTACCGTCCACGGTCTGCGGTCTACCGTCCCGCCGAGGACCGTAGTCAGTAGACGGAAGACGGTAGACGACGGAGAATTTAGAAATGGCCACGACGACAATCACGGCAGACCAGGTCAAACAGCTTCGCGACAGGACCGGCGCGGGCATGATGGAGTGCAAGGCGGCGCTGTCGGACGCCAACGGCAACATGGAAGAGGCGATCACGGTGCTCCGCAAGCGCGGCCTCGCTCAGGCGGCCAAGCGCGCCGGACGAGCGACCGCGCAGGGCATGATCGGGAGCTACATCCACATGGGCGGCAAGATCGGCGTCCTTGTAGAGGTGAACTGTGAATCGGACTTCGTGGCGCGCACGGATGACTTCCAGAATCTCGTGAAGGAAGTCGCGATGCACATCGCGGCCGCCGACCCGAGGTGGGTGCGACGCGAGGACGTGCCGGCCGAGGCGATCGAAAAGGAAAAGAGCATCTACCGCGCCCAGATGGAGAATACCGGTAAGCCGGCCAATGTCCTCGACAAGATCATCGAGGGGAAGCTCGGCAGCTTCTACTCGCAATTCGTGCTGCTCGAACAGCCGTCGATCCGCGACAACAATGTCTCGATCTCGCAGCTGATTGCGTTGGCGAGCGCGAAGACCGGCGAGAACATCCAGGTCAACCGGTTCGTGCGCTTTCGCGTCGGCGACACGGACTAACGCCGGCGTTCACCCTTCTCCGTTCTCACTGCTCCGTTCGTGTTCACGTTCATGTTCGGTTCGCCGTGCAGCGGCGAACCTGAACACGAACTGAGAAGACAGAACCGCGAAGCGTGAACGACATATAATCCCGTCTCGTGCCCTCCGCTGAACCGCCGCCGCTCTACAACAGAATCCTTCTCAAGTTGTCCGGCGAAGCGCTCATGGGCGACCAGCAGTTCGGGGTCGATCCCGCGGTCGCCACGCGCATCGCGCAGGACATCGCCGAGATTCAGGGGATGGGCGTCGAGACGGCGATCGTCATCGGCGGCGGGAACATCTTCCGCGGCCTGGCGGCGAGCACGCGTGGCATGGACCGCGCGACCGCCGACTACATGGGAATGCTCGCGACCGTAATCAACGCTCTGGCGCTTCAGGACGCGCTGGAGCAGCAGAACGTGCTGACGCGCGTTGTCACCGCCATCGAGATGCGGGCCGTGGCCGAGCCGTTCATCCGCCGCCGGGCCATCCGCCATCTCGAGAAGAAACGCGTCGTGATTTTTGCCGCGGGTACCGGCAACCCATACTTCACGACGGACACGGCAGCCGCGCTGCGCGCCATGGAGATCAAGGCCGAAGTGATCCTGAAGGGCACCAAGGTGAATGGCGTCTACACCGCCGACCCGATGCTGGATCCGCATGCAACGAAATACCCTACAATCTCCTACCTGCAGGTACTCGAGCGGCAGCTCAAGGTGATGGACGCCACTGCCATTTCGCTTTGCATGGACAACGAGCTGCCGATCGTCGTGTTTGACCTGCGCGAACCCGGAAACATCCGGCGCGTGGTCATGGGTGAGCCGATCGGCACGACCGTGTCATAGCGCAACTGGACGTCAATTCCTCAATGCCATCCGAGAGACTATGGATTTCAACGATCTGAAAGGAATGTTTGCCGAGGTGAAGACGCGCATGGACGTGGCCATTGAGCGCGTCCGGCGCGACATGGCGGGCGTGCGCACCGGCCGCGCGACGGTCAGCATCCTCGACAACGTACAGGTGGAAGCGTACGGGTCGAAAGTGCCGATCAATCAGGTCGCGAGCCTGTCGGTGCCCGAGCCGGCGCTGATCGTGGCCCAGCCGTTCGATCCCTCGGTCATCAAAGAACTCGAGAAAGCCATCCGCTCGTCCGACCTCGGGCTCAACCCCGCCAACGATGGCAAGGTCGTGCGCATCCCGATTCCGCCGCTGACGGACGAGCGCCGCAAGGAGCTTTCGCGCCACGTGCACAAGCAGGCCGAGGAGGGGCGCAACGTCGTCCGTCAGGTCCGCCGAGACGCGAATGAGCGCCTGAAGAAGCTCCTCAAGGAGCACAAGGTCTCAGAAGACGACGAGCGGAAGGGCCTCGAGCACGTGCAGAAGATGACCGACGATCACGTCAAACTGATCGACGAGCTGCAGAAGAAGAAGGACCAGGACCTCCTCGGACATTAGTGATTGGTGATTAGCGATTCGTGATTGGCAATCACGAATCACAAATCACTAATCACCAAATGAAACTCCCATCATCCGCGCCGTCTGCAGCAGGTCGTAGTCGAGCGGCACGAATTTCGTCCGGCCCACAACTTCCCCAAGTGGCACAGGTACCAGGTCGGGCGGATGGTTCGCCACCATCTTCCCGAACTGGCCATTCAGGATCAGCTCCACCGCCTTCCCTCCAAACCGCGTCGCCAGCGTGCGATCGAAGGCCGTCGGTGCCCCGCCGCGCTGCAGATGTCCGAGGACGACGTGCCGCGTCTCCTTGCCGGTCAGGCGGCCCAGCTCGTCTCCGCAGAACTTCGCCGCACCACCGAGGCGCTCGGCGTACCCGACATGCGCTTCCTCGAGAATCGAGACGCTGCCGTCTTTCGGCCTGGCGCCTTCTGCGACGACCACGATGCTGAAGCGGGCGCCGCGCTCGTCGCGCCGCCGAAGGCATTCCGTGACCTTCTCCAGGTCGTACGGAATTTCAGGAATGAGGATGACGTCCGCTCCGCCTGCGACGCCGGCGTGCAGCGCGATCCATCCGGCGTACCGGCCCATGACCTCGACGGTGATGATCCGGCGATGCGCTTCGGCGGTTGTGTGCAGGCGATCGATCGCGTCGGTGGCAAAGCTCACCGCGGTGTCGAAGCCGAAGCAGCTCGTCGTCCCGTAGATGTCGTTGTCGATCGTCTTCGGCACACCGACCAGCGGAATCCCCTTCTTGTAGAACTCGTACGAGATCGCCAGCGTGCCGTCGCCGCCGATGCAGACGAGCGCGTCGAGCTCCATCTCCTGGAACATCTCCATCACGCGGTCGGCATAGTTGAAGGTGCCGGCCGGCGTGATGATCGGCTCGGCAAACGGATCGCCGCGATTGACGGTGCCGAGGATCGTGCCGCCGAGGCGCAGGATGCCGGTGACGTCCTTCAGCGTGAGCACGCGCGACTTTTCCGGATAGATCAACCCGTCGAAGCTGTCCTCGAGCCCGATGACCATCGCGCCGGCGTTCGACGCGGTCTTCACGACGGCACGAATAACGGCGTTGAGGCCTGGAGCGTCACCGCCGCCGGTCAGGACACCAATTTTCTTGATAGTGGGCATTCAAGCGAGGCGTGGATAAAGAAGGTCGAAGAAGAAATAAGAAGTAAGGAGATCGCGTCGAGTATAGCGCGACGATCCATGCGTTGCCCCGGGTACATCCGCGTGGTACACTTTTGCGTTCGTGCCTGCGCGGATTGACGTATCCGTGACCGCGCGCTCGCATCAAGCCTTCTTCAATTCGGGCGGCTAGCTCAGCTGGGAGAGCGCTGCGTTCGCAATGCAGAGGTCGGGGGTTCGATCCCCCCGCCGTCCACCAACATTTTTGTGAGCCGGGATCTGCTCCCGGCTTTTTCGCGTACACCGGGGTTCGTCGCGCGTGCACAAGTTCCGTGACGCACGGACGATTCATTCTTGACTGACGGTTGACGCGGGAACTAATTTCATTTCACTTCAATTCGCCCCCCAAGTGACCCTTTTTCAGGGGAGGACTCCTCATGCTTCTTCGCACGCACAGGATTGCCGCGGCGGCGATTCTTGCCGCGGCCATTTACGTGCCCGTCCACATCTTCGCCGAGCAGGGCGAGGGGCAGGGCCGGCAGCCGGGCGACAACGCCAACGCGAACAGCAATCGCAGGACGAACAACATTTACGTGGTACAGATGGCGGAGCTCCCCGTGGTTTCTTACGCGGGAGGCACCAACGGCCTGCCGGCGACGAAGCCGAATGGACGCCAGAAGATTGATCCGCTGAGTGCCGCGGTCGTGCAGTACGCGGCATATCTGGACACGCGACACGATGAATCGCTGGCCGCTGTCGGGGGAGGCCGGAAGATCTATGACTATCACTACACGTTCAACGGATTCGCCGCGGAACTGACCGAGGCGCAGGCGGCGGCCTTGGGCACCGACGCCGCGGTCCTCAGAGTGACGAAGGACGACCTGCAGTTCGCCGACACCTCGTCGACGCCAACCTTCCTTGGATTGGATGCGCCCGGCGGCCTCTGGGAGCAGCTTGGCGGGACCGATCGCGCGGGCGATGAGATCATCATCGGCGACATCGATTCCGGTATCTGGCCTGAGAACCCGAGCTTTTCGGACCGCACTGGAACCAACGGTAATGCCTCGAAGAGCGGGAAGCTCGATTACAGGCAAATTCCCGGTTGGCACGGCAAATGTACGCCTGGCGAGCAGTTCACCGCGTCCAACTGCAATCAAAAGCTGATCGGCGCCCAGCGCTTCAACGAAGCCCAGGGCGGAGACGCCGGCATCGCGGCCAATATGCCGTGGGAATTCACCTCGCCTCGTGACTATAACGGCCACGGTACGCATACCGCGGCCACAGCAGGTGGCAATCATGGTGTCACGACGACGGGCCAGGCGACGATCTTCGGCCCTGTCAGCGGAATGGCGCCGCATGCGCGCATCGCGGCGTACAAGGCGCTGTGGTCCACGGAGGATGCGGCGACGGCCAGCGGATTCACCTCGGACCTCGTCGCCGCAGTCGATCAGGCAGTGGCCGACGGCGTGGACGTGATCAACTACTCGATCAGCGGAACGCTGACGAACTTTCTCGATCCCGTTGAGGTGGCGTTTCTGTTCGCCGCCGACGCGGGCGTGTTCGTCTCGACCTCCGCAGGCAACAGCGGTCCGACGACCAGTACCGTCGCACACCCAAGCCCGTGGCTCACGACCGTCGCCGCCGGCACGCATAATCGCGACGGCCAGGGATCGGTCACGCTTGGTAACGGCGTCACATACTACGGCGCCTCGCTCGCGACTCCGGTTGGTCCCGCGCTCCTCATCGATTCGACCGCCGCTGCGTTGGCCGGCGCGGATCCCGTCAAGGTCAGCCTCTGCTACGCGAAGGTCGACAACGGCGGGGTGGCGGTGCTCGATCCCGCGAAGGTCGCCGGAAAGATTGTCGTCTGCGATCGCGGTGTCACGGCGCGCGTCAACAAGAGCGTTGCGGTAGCGGAAGCGGGCGGCGCCGGGATGATCCTCGTGAACACGAGCATCAACTCCATCAACGCCGACTTCCACGTGGTTCCGACTGTGCATCTGCAATCGACCGATCGCGCCGCGGTCAAGGCGTACGCGGCAACCGTCGGCGCGACGGCGACGATTAATCAGGCCACTCTCATCTACAACGCGCCGGCGCCGTTCACGGCGTCGTTCTCGTCCCGTGGGCCGCTGGTCACGGGCGGCGGCGATCTTCTCAAGCCCGATCTCATTGCTCCTGGGCAGGACATCCTCGCGGCCGTGGCGCCCCCTGGCAATGGCGGCCGCGACTTCAACGTGTACAGCGGCACGTCGATGTCCGCACCCCACGTCGCAGGATTGGCCGCCCTGCTCAAGCATCTGCACCCGGACTGGTCGCCGATGACGATCAAGTCGGCGCTCATGACGAGTGCCTCCGACGTCCTCGACGGGCCGAACACGAATCCGCTCGTGATCTTCCGCCAGGGCGCGGGACATGTCGCGCCGAACAAGGCTGCCGATCCCGGCCTCGTGTACAACGCCGGGTTCAACGACTGGCTCGCGTTCCTGTGTGGCACGACGAATGGCGTGCGGGCAGATGTGTGCGCTGCGCTTGCAGGCGCCGGATATTCCAGCGATCCAAGCAATCTGAACGTGGCCTCGATCGCAGTCGGCGACCTCGCCGGCATCCAGACCGTGAAGCGGACGGTGACCAACGTGGGAGGTGGATCGGCGACGTATGCGCCGTCGGTGACCGGCATGTCAGGCATCACCGTCAACATCAGCCCTGCTTCCCTGACCATCAATCCAGGCGAGAGCAAATCGTTCACGGTCACCCTCACGCGCTCAGCAGCCACCTTGAACGCCTATACAGGCGGACAACTGACGTGGAGCGACGGGACGCATGCGGTGCGGGTGCCGATCGTTGTGAAACCGGTACCGCTGGCTGCGCCGCGCGAGGTGTCCGGATCGGGCGGCCCGATCAGCTATGGCGTCACGTTCGGGTATTCAGGACCGTTTGCCGCAGCCGCCCGTGGATTGATTCCTGCCGCGACCACGGACGGAACGGTGGCCGACGACCCGGGCAATAGTTTCAGCATCGGCGGTCCTGGCGTTGTGGCAGTCCCAGTCACGATTGCAGCCGGGACGACGCTCGCGCGCTTCTCTCTCTTCGACGCAAATGTCTCGCCCGCGAGTGATATCGACTTGTATGTCTACAGAGGCACGACGCTCGTGGGCGCCAGTGGTGGCGGCACCTCCGCAGAAGAGGTGAATCTCCTCAATCCCGCCGCGGGGGACTATGTCGTCTATGTCCACGGCTACGGCGTGCCGGGCACTGCCACTTTCAGATTGTTCTCGTGGCTGCTTGGATCGACGCCTGCGGGTAACATGGCGGTCACCGCTCCGCCCGCCGCTACGCTCGGGGTCAGCGGCACCATCAATCTGACGTTCAGCGGCCTCACGAGTGGAACGAAGTACCTCGGTTCGGTGGCGTACTCGGGCACGGCGGGAATGCCGAATCCAACGATTGTGCGCGTCGACCCGTAGGATGCGCTTGTCGCTCTGATGTAACCCGGGAGGATGCGCCATGCCTCCTCCCGGGTTCTTGGCCGTTCAATCATTGAAATAGAATCGTTGGATGGCCATCCCTCTCGGACGCGCGCATGTGCTCGCGTCGACGGCCATCCGCGAAGCACGAAGCGTCGGCATCCGCGTAGACTCGCTGATTGCTGTTGGTGATGTGCGTCGATTCGAGCCTGCGGTCGAGTCCGTCCGTCTTCTCGGCGTTGTGGCCGACTCGAGCCGGCGTACGGTCCTCGCGGCGCTCTCTCGTCTGCCCTCCGTGCTCAGGTTCGAGAAGCCGAACGACCGCAGCATTCGGCTCTCTACTGAACGCGGCGACGTGACTGTCTATCTCACATCGCCCGATCAAGCCGGCGCGGCGCTGGCGTGGCACACGGGCTCGAGCCGGCACGTGGAGCTGTTGCAGGCGCGCGCACGCGAATGTGGTCTCGACCTGTCCGACGGCCGGCTGCAGAATGGCGAGGGGGTTCCGGTCGCGTGTCCCTCGGAAGATGACCTGTATCGATGTCTCGATCTGCCCTTCATCGCTCCCGAGCTGCGCGCCGGAGACGAAGAGCTGGCGGCGGCCGAGCGCCACACCCTCCCCCAGCTCATCACCGAAGTCAACATCCGGGGCGACCTCCACATGCACACGACCTGGAGTGACGGGAGCGATACCACGGAGCAGATGGTGCTCGCGGCTAAACAGCTTGGCTACGAGTACGTGGCGATTACGGACCACTCCCAGCGTGCGTGGTCGAGCCGCAAGCTGTCGGTGGATGATGTGCCGCGGCAAAGCGATGAAATCGCGTCTCTCCGCCACACGATTTCAGACATCGACATCCTGCACGGCATCGAAGTCGACATCCTGCCCGACGGCGATCTGGATTTCGAGGACGCGATTCTCGAGGGCTTCGACATCGTCCTGGCGTCGCTGCACGTGGACGACGGCCAGGATGGCGCGCAACTTACCGAGCGATACCTGCGCGCCATTCATCACCCGCTCGTCAACGTCATCACGCACCCCGCGAATCGATCGCCGGCACGGTCGCCGGGCTTCGACATCGACTTCGATACGCTCTTCGCCGCCGCGGCAGAAACCGGGACGGCGATGGAAATCGACGGAGCGCCCGGACATCTCGACATGGATGGGGCGCTGGCGCGGCGGGCTGCCGCGGCCGGCGTGAAGGTGACGATCGACAGCGACTGTCACCGTGCCGAATGGCTGGCGCGGCAGATGCGTTTTGGCGTCGGCACCGCGCGGCGCGGCTGGATCGAGCCGCGACATGTGCTGAATGCCCGCGGCGTGGACGAGGTCCGCGCATTCGTTGCCCGCAAGCGCGCGCGCCATGACTAGCACGTTGCCGAGCGGCGCGAACGCTGACCCTGTCGCTAGCGGCGCGGACCCTGTGGGTCCGCGACACGCGAACCGTGTCGCCGTCGCTTGCCTCGTCGCAACACTGTCCTTCTGGGCGTACACCCAGACGCTGCTGCCCGGCGTCGATCTTGGTGACACGGGAGGTTTCCAGGCAGCAGTACTGTCGCCGGACGTCAGCGCGCGGCAGGCGTATCCGCTCTACTACCGGCTTGCGCGGCCGTTTGTACGCGCGGTGAGTGCGGCCAATCCCGCGCGCGGCCTCAATCTCTTCTCCGCGATCTTTGGCGCCGCCTCTGTCGGGCTCCTGGTATTTCTCTGTGCGGCAATCACGCAGTCATGGGCAGCCGGGATCACCGCGGGCCTGCTGCTCGCGTTTTCCTACACATTCTGGAGCCAGGCAATCATCGCGGAGGTGTACACGCTGCACCTGACGCTCGTGCTCGCGTGTTGTCTCGCACTGTACGTGTATGCCTTGCGGCCGTCACGAGTACGTCTGGGGATTTTCTTCGCAATCTATGCGGTGGCGTTCGGCAATCACCTCTCGATGATCCTGCTGCTGGTGCCGTTTACGGTCTTTCTGCTTCAGGTCGCACCGGAGGCGCGATCGCTCTTCAGGCCGGCAACGATCGCGCTGGCCGTGACACTCGCCGCGGCTGCTGCCCTTCAGTACTGGCCAAACTTCACATCGACCTGGCATGTCCCTGACGGACCGGCGACATGGCCCGACCGCATCGCGACGTTCTGGTTCGACACGACCAAGGCCGACTGGCGCGAGTCGATGCTCCTCGGCGTGCGTGGCGATCAGCTTGCCGGTCGCGCAGGCATGTGGTGGTTCGACGCGCGCCAGCAGTTCGGCGTCGCGGGCCTGATCCTCGCGGTCGTCGGCGTCGCGCGTCTGTGGATGATTTCCCGGCCGTGGGCCACGCTCGTCACGTCCGCGTACGCGATCAATACGGCGTTCGCGTTGACCTACAACGTCGGTGACACGCATGTTTTCTATCTGCCAGGCCACCTGTTCACCGCATTCATGGCGGGGGCAGCGCTCTCATGGTTCGACCGGCCTGAGAAGGCCCGCCCCGAACATTCTGCGGCGCGGACCCCGTCACCTGCGGCCCGGACGTTACTAGGTCCGCGGGTGACGGCAACCATTGCATTCGTTGCCGTACTCCTCTACGCCGGATGGCGCGGCTGGGATACCTGGCCTGTAATCGATCGGCATGACGATCGGCGGGCCGAGGCGCTTGTCACTCGCCTGACTCTGGGCGTGAATCAGCAGAACGCGGTGCTCGTCACCGATCTCAATTGGCAGCTCGAAAATGCGCTGCTCTATTTCACCCGCCACCAGCGGCGCGACATCGCGTGGGTGCGCCTTCCCGACGTGATGCTGCATTTTCCATTTCTGGTGCGCGACAACGAGGCCATCTCGCGCGACATCGTCATGGATTCGAACGCCGCCCACGCCATGACAGGCGCGTACGGGCCTCTGTTTCCGCTTCAACCTGACCCTCTGCTGCCCGTGCCCGACCTCGGCGAGGCCGTGGCGCAGCTGCCCGCAGGTACGCCGTATTTGCTATGCCTGTTGACGCCGCCGCGCGAGGAACATCTCGATCCAGTGCGTTTCGCGACCGCGCTCACCACGCTCACTGGGGGGCACGCCCCGGCTGCGACGAGCGGTGCGTATCAGTTGATCGCGGGTCTCAGCGGCGAGGCGCCGCAGGTGACACGGTCTGCGGATCGGCCGTTCCGCGCGGAGTTCCGGCTTCTCGACGAGCCGTTCACTGTCCGTATGGAGTCATGGCTGCCCTCGGATACCTTCCGGCGGGCTGGCTTTGGCCACGTGGTTCGCGGGCGCCAGCACGTCCTGATCCTCGAGCGTGGCGTGAACCTGGTCTGGTTCGATCGGTCCGCGCGCCCTTCGCCTCCCTTCTATGCGGCAAGCCTCTACTCCCCTGGACCGCGTTACCGTATCTCATCCGTATCACCGTCATTCGCACGGCTATCGCCCTAATGCTGTTATCGTAGGGACAGCCAGGGCCGCCGACGACTATTGATGAACGCATTGCCGACTCGACTGTTCCCCTTCGTCCTCACGGTTTGCATCGCGTCACAGGTGATCGTCGGCGCGCAGTCGCGTCCGGCGCCTGATGCGCTTGCACGGTCTCTCCAGCAGCGGTACCAGGGCATCAAAGACTTCTCAGCCGACTTCGTCCATAGCTATCGCGGAGGCGTCCTAAAAACGCAGACACAGGAGCGCGGCAAGGTCACGGTCAAGAAGCCGAGCCGCATGCACTGGACCTACACCGCACCCGAGAAGAAAGAGTTCGTCTCGGACGGCGTGAAAATCTATTCCTACATTCCCCAGGACCGACAGGTCATCGTCAGCAGCGTGCCTCCGAACGACGAGGCCAGGACGCCCGCTCTGTTCCTTGCCGGGAAAGGCGATATTGTTCGTGATTTCGCAGCCACTTACGCGGATCCGACGCTGCCTGGGACGGTGGCGTTGAAGCTCACTCCGCGGCGCAATGAGCCGGATTACGAGTATCTTGTGGTGGCGGTCGACCCGGCCTCGCTCCAGATCCGGGCCCTCACGACCCGGGATCGCCAGGGCGGCGACTCGACGCTGATCTTTAGCAATTTGAAGGAGAATCAGCGAATATCCGATAAGGAGTTTGCGTTCCGTATTCCACGAGGTGTCGACGTCATCACTGATGGCTCACCGAACTAGCTGCTTCGCGGCCGCCTTGGCGCTCACCACCGCTCTTGCGGGGTGCGCCACAACTGCCTCGTACCGCTCCGGCCAGCAAGCCGAGCGTCAGCAGGACTACGACCGCGCGGTCGCGGAATACACCGCAACGCTCAAAAGACACCCGAACGATCGCACCACACAGCTGGCGCTCGAGCGCGCAAAGCTGCGTGCCGCGCAGGATCACTACGCGCGCGCGCGGCGGTTCGAGGCCACGGGCAAGCTCGACGAAGCGATGGTCGAACTGCAGATCGCGGCGGAGCTGAATCCCGGAAGCGCGGATATCGACGACGCCCTTCGTGGCGTCCGTACGCAGCTGCGCACGAAGGTTCTCGTCGCGCGCGAAGGCAAGACGCAACTGGAGACGCTCATCGAGCAGTCCCAGAATCTGGGACCGTCCGGATTGGATCTCCCGGCCGACGTGCGGATGCCCGCCTCTCTCCTCTTCCGTGACGCGAGCGTGCGAGACATCTACACGGTGCTGGCGCGCTACGCGAATCTCAACATCGTGTTCGACCCGCTGTTCCGCGATGAACGGATCTCGATCGATATCAGCAACGTCACGCTCGACCAGGCGCTCGCCGCGATCTCGGCCGCGACCCGCACTTTCTACAAGATGACGGCGCAGCGCACGATCACGATCATCCCGGATACCGCCGCGAAGCGCCGCGAGTACGAAGAGGAAGTCGTACGCACCTTCTATTTGAGCAATGCGGACCTGAAGGAAACGATCGACCTCCTGCGGATCGTCGTCGACGCGCGGCGGATTGCGCCGCTCACCGGGACCAACGCGCTGACGATCAAAGACACGCCCCAGCGCGTGGCCGCGACCGGGCGCATCATCCAGGCGATCGACAAAGCGCGTCCCGAAGTCGTCATCGACGTCGAGCTCCTCGAAGTCAACCGCACGCGGCTGCTCGAGTACGGCCTCCAGTTCGCGTCGCCTACGAACCCGCCGATAGGCATTGACGGCGTCGCCGACGTCAACCGCGAAAACCTGACGCTACAGAATCTCCTTAACCTGTCGCAGTCAGACATCATCCTCACGAATCTGCCGACGCTCTATTACCGTCTGCTGAAGAGCGATAACAACTCGCGGACGCTCGCCAACCCGCAGTTGCGTACATCGGAGGGCGTGGCCGCCCAGGCGAGGTTCGGCGAGCAGATTCCCGTTCCGGTGACCACGTTCTCGCCGATTGCCACCGGAGGCATCGCCCAGCAACCCATCACGTCATTCCAGTACCAGAACATCGGGGTGAACATCGACATCACGCCGCGCACGCATCATGACGACGACGTGTCGTTGGTGCTGAAAGTCGTTGTCAACAGCCTGTCGGGGACCGGGTTCGGCGGCCTGCCGACGTTCGGGAACCGGGAAATCACCACGTCGATCAGGCTACGTGATGGCGAGACCAACTTGCTCGCGGGCTTGATTCGTGATGACGAGCGGACGATCATGGATGGGATTCCTGGACTCAGCGATCTGCCGATCGTCGGGCGCCTGTTCGCGCACAATCGCAAGTCCACGGAACAGACCGACATCGTCCTGACCATCACACCGCACATCATCCGGGTGCTCGATCTCAGTGCGGACGACCTGAGGCCCTTCCGTGTGAGCAACGACGGGAACGCGCCGCTCATCGACCTGCCGATCATCACGCCGCAGACACCGCCGGTGCAGATCGAGCCGCCGCAGCCCGCAGTGCCTGCGCCACCGCAGCAACCGGCGCAGCCAATCCCAGGAACGCTCGCACCCACGCCCACACCGGCTCGATAGATTGCGTGGCCGGCCTTGCATGGGCCGGCCGCCCTACTCGACCTTGGCGACCTTCGCGCCGAGCGCTTTCAGCCGCTCGACGAGGTGGCTGTATCCGCGCTCCACCGTCTCGAGGGGCGCGACGCGGGTCTGCCCATCTGCCGCGAGTCCCGCGGCAATCAGCGACATCCCCGATCGCAGATCGCGCGTGTCGAGCATACGACCGCCCCGCAGCTGCGTCGGCCCTGTGACGATGATGCGGTGCGCATCGGCGAGGAACATGTCGGCGCCCATGCCGCTCATCTGCTCGAGCGCGAAGAGCCTCAGCTCGTACATCCAGTCGTGTACCAGCGTCCGCCCTTCGGCCTGCGTCGCGAGTACGGTCACCAGGCTCACGAGGTCACTCGGAAATGAGGGCCACAGACCGGTCGTGATCCGCCGGACCGCCTTCGGTTTCGACGGCTTGACTTCGAACGTGCCGTCGCGCATTCCGCATTGGACGTTCATCCGCTTGAGGACCGCGGCAACCACCTCGATGTCTTCTTCGCGCGCGCCTTCGATCCCGAGCTCACTGGCGGTGATGGCCGCGACGACCGCCCAGCTGCCCGCTTCGATGTAATCGCCGCCAAGCCGGTGCTCGGCCCCATGAAGACGCGACACACCTTCAACGCGAATCTTGGAGCTGCCGATCCCGCTGACGCCGGCGCCCATCTTCCCCAGGAACTCGCACAGCTCGGCGACATGAGGCTCGGTGGCGGCGTGACGGATCTCGGTTGTGCCCGAGGCGCTCGCGGCGGCAAGCAGCGCGGTCTCGGTCCCGGTGACCGACGCTTCGTACAGGTACATCGAGGCGCCAGTGAGACGCTGCGACGTCTCGAGGAAATGATCGTCGCCCGATACGATCCGCGCGCCCATCGCCTGCAGCGCTTCGAGATGGGTCGAAATCGTGCGGCGCGCCGGAAAATCACCGCCTGGGGGCGCGATGTGCGCCCGTCCCGTGCGTGCGAGGAGCGGGCCCAGCAGCAGAACCGATCCGCGCAGCCGGCCGACCAGCGACCGGTCCGGCACATGCGTTGTGATGTGCTTCGCGCGGACCCGTAGGGTCGTCGTCCCGATGCCGTCAACCTCCGCGCCCAGGTCGAGCAGCAGGCGTGCCATCACTTCGACGTCGCCGATCCGCGGCACGTTCGTCAGGACACATTCGTCTTCGGTGAGCAGACACGCTGCCAGGAGCGGCAGCGCGGCGTTCTTGTTGCCCTCGACCGCGACGCGGCCCTCAAGGCGGTGACCGCCTTCGATCAGAAGTGTCGACACGTCAGACCTCTTCGCGTCCTTCGTGGTTGATCAGGAACTCCACGTCGGAATCGTTCGAAAAACCCACGAATACCGGTTCCGGACGCAGCGACACGCCAAACCGATCGATGACAGCGCGCTTGATTCGCCCTGCGACGGTCACGACGTCGCGTGCCGTCGCGCCGCCGCGGTTGATGAGGGCAAGGGGATGCTTGGTCGAGAGACCGACGCGCCCCTCGGCATGGCCCTTCGCGAATCCGCTCTGCTCGATGAGCCACGCGGCGGGGATCTTCACACCGCCATTCTGCATCACGTAGCTTGGGACGCGGACATGGGAATTGATCGCCGCGATACGATCGTACGACGCGCGAGAGACAACCGGGTTCATGAAAAACGAGCCGACGCTGCGCGTGTCGGGATCGACAGCGTCGATGACCATCCCCTTACGTCTTCGAATCGCCAGCACGGCCTCTCGCGTCTGGCGGACGTCGGGGGTCTTGATTCCATCCCTCGCCAACTGGTCGACGACGTCGGGATAGGTGGTCGTCGGCGGCCCCTCGCGCAGACGAAAGGTCACATCGCACACGACAAACCGCCCAGCATCAGCGCGCTTGAACCGGCTCATGCGATAGGCAAACGCGCACTCAGACGCATCGAGACGAACCATCCCTTGCTCATGGAGATCAAATGCCGTAAGGGATTCGATGACGTGACCGACTTCCTGCCCGTACGCGCCAACGTTCTGGATCGGCGTGCCGCCGACGGTGCCGGGAATCCCGGAGAGACACTCCACCCCCGCCAATCCTCGCGTCACCGCTCCGGCCACCACGGCGTCCCAGGCCTCCCCGGCGCCGGCGGTCATGAGCGTGTCGGCCCCTGCTGTCGAGACCTCAACGCCGGTCAACGCGATGTGCAGCACGAGTCCGTCCACACCCTCGTCCGCGATCACTACGTTGCTGCCGCCACCGAGCACGAACAGCGGGACACCGCGATCGGCCGCCCATGCATAAGCGGCGGCGACCTCATCCCTCGAAGTCGCGCGCACGAGCCACCGCGCGGGACCGCCGATGCCCAGCGTGCAGAGGGGCGCGAGCGGGACGCCTGCTGCTGGCGGCACGCCTGGATTAGCCGAGGCCACGCAGCCGATTCTCCTGGGCGATCAACGCCGCGATCGCCTCTTGACGCGTGCAGAGCTCGAACTCCACCCAGGCGCCCGGGGCGAGTTGGCCGGCCACTGGCAAATCCGCGGTGATCACGGTCGCAATCTGTGGGTAGCCGCCCGTTGTCTGGCGATCTGCCATGAGCAGAATCGGGTCGCCGGAGCGTGGAACCTGCAGTCCTCCAGCGAATGTCGCGTCAGAAATCATCTCCGCGGCGGTTTCAAGAGAACCCGCCTTATAGTGAATTGGAGCGCCGTTGAGGCGATAGCCCATGCGATCCGACTGCGGCGAGACCGTAAAGCGGGCGCGCTGCAGGATCTCGAATGCCGCGTCGTCAAAGCAGCCGTCCTGGGGGCCACGCATCACTCGCAGACGCGCGCCGGGACGTTCCGCGAACCCATCGGGTCCGCGCCGCAGCTCCCTGAGGTGGTCTGCTCCGACGAGGACCCCTTGGGTCCGCGAATCGCCGAGCGGCACACGATCGCCCGCGGCAAGCGCCCGGCCATCGACTCCGCCGAGACCGCTCAGGACGTGCGTCGAGCGGCTGCCGAGAACAGGGGGCACTGCGATTCCGCCGTCACAGGCGATGTACCCGCGCGCACCCGCGCGACGCTCGCCGAAGCGCAGTACAGCGCCGGCGGCGCATGAACGTGGCGTGTTGAGCGGCAATGTCGCTTCGTCGATCGACGCGCTGAGATCGGCGCCAGTCACGGCAACAACAGTTGCCTGTTCGAATCGCAATTCAGGACCAATCACCGTTGCCTCGAGCGTGGCAGCGTCGCGCGAGTTTCCGACAAGCGCATTGGCGACGCGATGCGAGACCACATCCATCGGACCGGCAACTGGCACGCCGCGATCCTGATATCCCCATCGGCCTGTGTCCTGGATCGTTGTGAAGAGGCCAGGCCGAAGCACTGTAATGGAGCGAGGCAGGTCGGACCAGTCGGGTCCGCGATGATCGCGATTCACAGACGGACCTGAAAGTCCGCCTCTCCGATCGTCGGGCACAAACCTCACGCGATCGCCGGGCGCGAAAATTGAGGCGGGGTCTTTTGATGGATCGAACACCGGCAGTGATGTCCTGCCGATCAACTGCCATCCTCCGGGTGATTGACGAGGATAGATGCCGGTCTGCCTCCCCGCGATGCCCACGCTCCCCGCGGGTACACGTGTTCGCGGGGTCGCCCTCCTTGGCGAGGCAATAGCCTCGTCAACGATTCCCATGTACGCGTAGCCCGGAAGAAACCCGAGCATGAAGACACGGTATTCCACGGCGGAATGACGATCGATGACGTCCCTCTCGGAGAGACCGGCAAATGCGGCAACGTCGCGAAGATCGGGACCATCCGCCCCGCCGTAGGAGACTGGCACCTCGACGAGCGCGCCTTCGCGCGCCGCGGGCGACGCATGGGCCATTTCGATCATGGCGCGTGTCACTGCCGCCACGTCAGTCCCAAGCGGGTCGAAGTGCACGGCCACCGAACGGTACGTCGGGATGACGTCCCGGACTCCCGCAAAACGGCGACCCGCAACGGCGTGCGCAATGCCGATCGCTCGCGCATTCACGCCCGGATCGATGACGGCATCCAGCTCGAGCAGCACCGCCGAATCACCCGCGTCGCGAATCCCGAATCCCGATTCCCGAATCCCGGAACTGCTCACGCCGCAAGCGCCTGCAGCAGCTTCAGGTGGATGCCTCCAAAGCCGCCATTTGACATCAGCACGACAATGTCGTCCTGGCGGTGCTCGTCGACAATCGTGCGAATGATGCCTTCTACGTCGGGCACGTAGCGCGCGTGCTGCTTGCGCGCCCGCAGATCATCCACAAGCTGCTCGGCGGACAACCGCTCCGACTCCGGCAGCGAGGATCGGAACACCGCGGCCACGACAACTTCGTCCGCGGCGTTGAACGATCGGGCGAAGTCATCCTGGAAGATGCGCCGGCAGGACGAGGCAGAGCGCGGCTCGAACACAGCCCAGATTCGACGATTGGGATAACCGGTGCGCAACGCTGACAGTGTTTCGTGCACCGCCGTCGGGTGATGGGCGAAATCGTCCATGATCGTCACACCCGAGGCCGTCCCGACGGTCTCGAGCCGGCGCTTGATGCCCTTGAAGCGCCGCAGGCCGTCGGCAAGATCGCCCGGTGAGACACCGACGTGGTGTCCGACCGCGATGGCGGCCAAGGCGTTCCTGACGTTGTGCGCGCCGAGAAGGGGCGATACAAATTGCCCAATGACATCGCCGCGGTGGCGCACCTTGAAGTGCGTGAGGCCGTCGGCGTGCTCGAGGTCAGACGCCAGCCAATCCGCGTCGTGCGCCGTCCCGAACGTCTCGACCGGGCTGACGGCCTTTGGGCGGAGGGCTGCCGCGTGCGGGCTGTCGGCGCCAAGCAGCAGCAAACCGTTCCTCGGAACGAGATTCACGAGCCGCCGGAACGCCTGGAGCACCGCGTCGAGGTCGGCGTAAATGTCGGCATGGTCGAACTCTATGTTGTTGATGACCGCGATGTCGGGCAGATACTTCAGGAACTTTGCTGTCTTGTCGAAGAATGCACTGTCGTATTCGTCTCCTTCGATGACGAAGTCGCGTCCCCCTCCGACCTTGTAACTCGAGCCGGCGTCACCAAAGTTGAGCGCAATACCGCCGACGAGCACCGTTGGATCCAGATGTCCATGCGTCAACAGCCAACCGGTCAGCGACGTGGTCGTCGTCTTCCCGTGCGTTCCGGCGATGACGATGGATCGCGCACCCCACAGAAAGTGATCGCGGATGGCTTCGGGCAGCGAGCAGTAGCGGACCTTCCGCTCCAGGACAGATTCCAGCTCGGGGTTCCCGCGCGAGATCGCATTGCCGACGATGACGAGGTCGATGTCACTGCCGACATGATCGGCGGAATACCCGGAGAAGGTCGGGATGCCCTCCGAGGCAAGGAAATCGCTCATGGGCGGATAGACGTTCTGATCGGATCCACGCACGTCGTACCCGCGGCGCTTCAACAACGCGGCGAGCGTTGCCATCGCAGTACCGCAGATGCCGATCAGATGAATGCGCCTGCTCTCACTCAACTGGTGATTCCTCGACGATCACCGATGCCCGAGGGGCCGTCACAACACGGACGCGGACGCCGAGCGGGAGCGTCCAGGACGGGCCGGTGGTGTGCCCTGAAGGGAACCCGGTGACGACCGGTCCCTCGATATCACCGGCGAACGTGCGAATGACGTCCAGTGCGCCGGGCTCGCCAGTTGCCTCGTCGCAGCCGCGCATCTCGCCGAAGATGAGGGCGCGCGCCCGCGAAAGAATGCCGCTCAGGCGAAGCTGTGTGAGCATCCGATCGAGTCGATAGGGCCGCTCATTGACATCTTCCAGGAACAGCACGCACCCGGCAGGAGGATCGAAGGCGTACGGCGTACCGAGCGAGGCGGTCAGTTGCGCCATGGTGCCGCCGAATAGTGGACCCGCCGCTTCGCCTCCGCGAACGACGCCCAGCTGGTCCGGGCTGAACGTGAGGCCACACCCGTCTTGCAGGAGCGCCACGAACGACGGCTCGTCGTAACCTTCGGCGCCCTTGGCCAGGCGCCCTTCGAGCATCGGACCATGAAGCGCGGTGATCCCGCAACGACAGGTCAGCCACGAAAGAATGGAGGTGTTGTCGCTGTAACCGATGAACAGCTTGGGTGTGCGGCGCATCACCTCCGCATCGAGGAGCGGCAGCATCTGCACGCTGCCGTATCCGCCGCGGACGGCAATCAGCGCATCGACCGACGGGTCCGACCAGGCGCGCGAGAATGCCGCCGCACGCAGAGGGGCGGCGCCCGACAAGTACGTGCCCGTGCGCGCGAACACGTCCTCGTCATAGGTCGGCTCGTACCCAAGACGACGCAGCTCCTTGACGCCGCGATCGAACTCTTCGCGTGAAAACGGACTGGCTGGAGACACGACGGCGATGCGGGCCCCGGGCCTCACCGCGGGTGGTTTCATCAAGGATGAATGCTCAAAGCTCAATGCTCAATGACAAATACCAATCGTCTCACGTTGAGCATTGAGCATTCTGCATTGGGCATTGAGCATTGTGGCTAAAGGTACCGCGCCATTTCGTCCGCAATCTGCCGGTGCTGATCGCAGCCAAGCACGTGGCGGAGCGCTGGCGCTCGGCCGGGCGCGACCGGGGCGGCAAGGAACCGCTCCTTCGCGCGGCGATGCCTCGCGAGCGCGTCCTCGGCCCGCTTGTACGGGATGCGGCCATCCTCCACGGCGTGCACGAGCGCTTCGAGCACGGCGGCCTGCACCTGGGCGTCCTGTGTGCGATCCGCGACGGTGGCGCGGCATACGAGTACGCCATCGCAGCCGGCCGCAATGGCCTGCACAGCCGCGTCGGGCACGCTGTACTGGTCGGCAAGCGCTTTCATTTCGAGGTCGTCGCTCAATATGACCCCGTTGAAATCAAGCTCCTCACGGAGCATCCCCCGCACGATCTTCGCCGAGAGGGTCGCCGGTTTCTCCTCGTCCAGGGACGGCACCAGAATGTGGGCGGTCATGATGAACGCGACATCGTTGCGGATGGCTTCCCGGAACGGGACGCACTCGACGCGGCGGATGCGATCCGGAGGATGCTCTACCAGCGGCAGTTCCAGGTGGGAATCAACCGATGTATCGCCATGCCCCGGGAAGTGTTTCCCGCAAGCGGCGACGCCGTTTTCCTGAAGACCTCGGACGATCGCCGCGCCCAGCTTCGCTACCGTCGCGGCATCCTCACCGAGCGCACGGTCGCCGATGATTGGATTCTTTGGATTGGTGTGGATATCGAGGACCGGCGCGTAGTCGAGGGTGATTCCGACGGCCCTCAGTTCCGCCGCGAGCGCCGCCGCGAACCGGTACGCGAGCTGTACGTCACCGCTGCGTCCGAGCGTCGCCATCGCCGGCCACTCCGTGAACGGCGACTGGAGTCGCGCGACGCGGCCGCCCTCCTGATCCACAGCAACCCAGAGGGGAAGGTCGGAGGACAGCTGCTGCAGATCCTCATCGAGTTCCGCGACCTGCTCGGGCGCCTCGATGTTGCGCTTGAAGAGCGTGACCCCGCCGAGTTGGAACTCGCGCACCAGCGATCGTATTTCCGGGGTGATCGTCGTCGCGGGCAGGCTGCCAATCAGCAGCTGACCGATCTCGCGGCGGAGTGACGCAGGCACGGAATTTATTAAACCACGAAGATTCCGAAGAACACGAAGGAACAATCATATTCTTCGTGACCTTCGCGCCCTTCGTGGTTGACTAAGACTTCGTGATCTTCGTGGTTCTATAATCGGCTTAGTGGTGATCGAGACCTCGGCTCCGACCCGCATCGATCTGGCGGGCGGCACGATCGACATCTGGCCTCTGTACCTGTTCCATCCCGGCGCCCAGACGCTCAACTTTGCGATCAGCCTTCGCGCGCGGGCCCGTATCGAATCCCGGACGGACAACCGCATCGTCATCCAATCGAAAGACACTGGAGTGACCGTCGAGGCCGCGGACTGGAAAGAGCTGCGCGATCAGCGAGAGCTGCGGCTGCTCTCTCTGCTCGTACATTTTTTCGAAACACGTGGCATCACTCTGGCGACGTCATCGGAATCACCAGCCGGTGCGGGAATTGCGGGCTCCTCTGCCTTGAACGTCGCTGTGTGCGCCGGGCTCGCAGAATGGAACCGCATCCATTTCGAGCCGGAAGCGCTCCTGCAGGTCGCGATGAATGTGGAGGCGCAGACGATCGCCGTGCCGACGGGGTTGCAGGACTATCGCCCCGCGCTTTATGGCGGGATCGCCGCGCTGGAGCTCGAGGTCGACGGAGTGCGGCGCGTCCCGCTCGACATCGACTACGGCGATCTCGAGAAGCGTATCGTCCTGTGCTACACGGGCGAGCCGCGCAACTCTGGCACGAACAACTGGGAGATTACAAAAAAGCATCTCGACGGCGATCGCCACGTATTCGACTGCTTCGAGCGAATCCGTGACACCGCGGCGTCGATGCGCGATCGGCTGACGCGGGGCGACTGGGAGGGTGTTGGAACGACGATTGCCGAGGAGTGGGAGAACCGCAAGCGGCTGGCACCAGGTGTCACGACTCCGGTCATCGAAGCGCTGATCGCGCGCGCAATCGCAGCCGGCGCGATGGCCGCGAAAGTCTGTGGCGCGGGCGGCGGCGGGTGTCTGTTCTGCTACGGCCCGCCAGAGAAACGCGCGGCGATCGCGGCGGCGCTCGCCGACGGCGGGGCGCGGCTGCTCGAGTACAGGATCGAGCGCCACGGCCTCACGCGTGGATAACCGGCCAATCGCGCAGGTCTTCTCAGAAATTGCCGACCTGCTCGAGATCAAAGGCGAAAACACGTTCAAGATCCGCGCGTACAGGTCAGCCGGCGACACCATCGCCGCGTGGGCCGACCCCGTTGCGCGCATGGACGAAAGGCAGCTTCACGAGCTTCCGGGCATCGGCAAGGATCTCGCGAAGAAGATCCGCGAGCTCGTCGACACCGGCACCTGTCGTTTCCATCAGGACCTCCTGCTCGAATTTCCACCGACGATTCTCGATCTGCTCCGCCTGCAGGGCGTTGGTCCGAAAACCGTGGCCCTGCTTTACTCGGCCCTGAACATCCGGAGCGTGGACGAGCTCGTTGCGGCCGCGCACGCCGGCCGCTTGCGCGAGCTCAAAGGGATGGGGCCAAAGAAAGAGGCCCTGATCCTCAAGGCCGTCGTGGAACGGCAGAAGGACGCAGGCCGTCACCTGTTGTCCGACACGACGACTATCGCGGCGGAACTGGTGGCCTATCTGCGGCAGCAGGCACCGACGGCGGAGCTCACACCGGTCGGCAGCTTACGTCGCGGCTGCGAGACCTGCGGCGACATCGATATCCTTGCGGTCGGCGCCCATGCGACGCTGATGGAGCAGTTCGTCGCGTGTCCGCACGTCGAACGTGTGCTCGGCCAGGGCGACACCAAGTCGAGCGTGCGCATCGCCGGCGGCTACCAGGCGGATCTGCGGCTGGTGCCCGCCGAGAGCCGCGGCGCCGCGATGCAGTACTTCACAGGTTCCAAAGCGCACAACGTCCTCCTGAGAGACCGCGCGATCCAACAAGGGCTCAAGCTGAACGAGTACGGCTTGTTCCGCGTCGACGATGACAGTCGTGTCGCTGGAGAGACGGAGGAAGGGATTTATGAGGCGCTTGGAATGGCGTGGGTGCCGCCGGAGCTCCGCGAGAATCGTGGCGAGATCGATGCGGCCCTTGCCAGGCAGCTGCCGCGCCTCCTTTCGCTGCCCGACCTTCGCGGCGATCTCCACATGCACACGACAGTCACCGATGGCCGCGATGACTTGAACGCGATGGCAGCCGCCGCCCACAGGCTTGGACACAGCTACATTGCGATTACCGACCACAGCAAGGCGCTGGCAATGGCCAACGGACTGGACGAGAACCGCGCTCTTGCCCACGCGGCGCGCGTCCGTGCGCTGAACGGGCGGTTTGACGGCCTGACGGTTCTCGCGGGCATCGAATGTGACATCCTCGCCGACGGCCGCCTCGACCTTGCCGACGACTGTCTTGCGCAGCTCGATATCGTGGTCGCATCGGTGCACTCGCATTTCAGCCAGGACGAGAACCAGATGACCGAGCGCGTCCTCAAGGCGTTGGAGTGCCGGTGGATCGACGTGCTGGGGCACCCGACCGGCCGCTTGCTGCTGAAGCGCGATGCGTTCAAGATTGATTTCGAGCGCCTCACGAATGCCGCCGCGCAATATGGTGTTGCGCTGGAGATCAACTGCCAGGTGGACCGCCTGGACCTCAACGACGCGCACGCGCGGCTGGCGCACGAGCGAGGCGCGTCCATCGTGATTTCGACCGACGCACACTCGACGACGGCGCTGGGGAACTTGCGTTGGGGGGTGCAGGTCGCGCGCCGTGCGTGGCTGTCGCCGGAAGCGGTGCTGAATACGCGGGCGATCGACGATCTCCGCCCGCTGCTTCGACGCAATCGAAGTAATCGGTAGTGTCCGGCTTTGGCCGCACAAGGGATAACCGTGAGTAAACCGCTGGGATTCGTCGCTCTGAAGTCGATCAAGCAGGGCCCGCAGGACCCGAAGGCAGCGCTCGCGCAAATCCGCGAGATCTATTTCAAGACGACGAAACGGACGATCGAGCACGACATCGTGCACGCAGTCGAGCTCCTCAAAAGCCTTCCGAGCGAGGAAGAGCGCGAGAAGGCGACGGTATACATGGAAGGACTTGCGCAAATGCGGAAGGACTGGACAAGGGGGAAGGGGGAAGGGGGAAGGGGGAAGGAAGGGGGAAGAGGGAAGGAAGGCGGAAGAGGGAAAGGCCGTCTCAGGAAATAGGCCCTACGCGCGTCCGGCGAATTCCCGCGTTTCGGTGTGAACCTTCACCTTCTCTC
This sequence comes from Vicinamibacterales bacterium, assembly GCA_036802945.1. Taxonomy (GTDB): domain Bacteria; phylum Acidobacteriota; class Vicinamibacteria; order Vicinamibacterales; family UBA2999; genus Gp6-AA40. Next base: position 577 of record DAIRVG010000087.1, on the reverse strand, counting down.
CTTCCTTGATGAACAGCGGCACGCGGATCTCGAGGCCGGTCTCGAGCGTCGCCAGCTTGGTCACGCCGCCGCTGGCCGTATCGCCTCGGACGCCAGGCTCGGTATAGGTCACGGCGAGCTCCACGTGTGGAGGAAGCTGGAGACCAATCGGTCGCCCGTTGAACTTCTGGATTTCGACGTTGACGTTATCGGCGAGCAGCCCGGCGTCGGCCCCTACCACGTCCGAGCTGAGCGTAAGCGTTTCAAACGTCTCCTGATTCATGAAGTTGAAGCCAGAGCTGTCGGCATACAGATAGGACGCCGATTCGACGACGAGGTCCGGTTCCTTGAACTTCTCCCCCGCCTTGAAGGTCTTGTCGAAGACCGCGCGCGTCAGCAGATTGCGCATCTTGAGACGCACCAGCGTCTGGCCGCCGCGAGCGGTCGGTTTCGACACCTCGACGTCGATGCAGTGAAAGGGTGCGCCCTCGTACTCGAAGAACATCTTGCGCTTGATATCGATCGCTTCAATCAGGCTTGCCATAGGCTCCTTGTGGACAGGTTCAGTGTAACCGCGCGCGTCAGCTATAGTGAGGCC
>DAIRVG010000086.1:22240-24468 GCA_036802945.1 Vicinamibacterales bacterium | reverse complement strand
ACCGCTAACAGTAAACGCCAACCGCGCAGCGCCGGACGGTGCGCCGCGCCACCCCTGCAACACTCACCGGGGTTAGAGGACGACCCACGATCGCCTCGGCAGGCGAGATGAGGCCGGGGATCGAGAGCCCCTCTCCAAGTTCGAGTGCACAAACACCGATGATCCCGGCCAGCAAGAGAGCCCAGAATCGCTTAGACAAAGTCATTTGTGACCTCCTACCGCAAAGATCTTCGGCAATTCATCCAAGTCGGGGAGATTGGCCAGATCGCGTTTTTTGGCGCCCGTTGCATTCTTGAAGCTGAAATCCTTGGCCCCAACCCCATCGCCGGTTTTCCAATCACTGATTGTGAGGCTGTATTGCGGTGCCTGCGCAACCTGGTTGCTGGTGATGACGTAGCGGCAAGGATAGGGACGGCTTCCCTGTGCAATCCAGATCTGCCAGTCGACTTCTTTCGTTCGAAAGGCGAAGTGATCGCATTCGACGCCGCCGATCACGCCGCTGCCAAGATCCTTGACGTTGATCACGGTGGGCATGAGCTGGTCGTAGACATTCGACAACAATAAGTCTGCGCCAGGCACGGGTCTCCCCTTATCCCTCAACTCATCGACCAGATGATCGATTGTGCCGGGCACCTCGACCTGACCATAGAGGTTCGCCGTCTTGCCGAGCAGCGTCATCGTTTTCCCATCAAAAAGAAACTCGACATCCGCGAACCCGCCGGTGCGCGTGACGCGGAGCTTGTCAGGCCGATTGAGCGTGACGTTTCCCGAACTCGCTAGCGCGAGCTTCTGCTTGTCATCGGTGACAATTTCGAGGACGGTGTCGTATCGGAAGGATATGGCCTTCTCCGCCGCCATGTAGCCGGACATGGTCTTGAACAGGTTTTTGGCGTCTCCCTCATCGGCTCTCGCTCCGGAGAGCGCCCCGCCCAGCCCAAGCATCAAGGCCAATGCAGCAACGGACAGAATCGGCTTAACGGTTCTCGCGGATTTCCCGGCGACCATCTGCATCTGAGGACCCCTTCGTTGACTTCTAACTTTGGATTCGATTGGTTTGCTCATTTCACCTCCTCGATCTCTCCCGGTTTCCAGGGCTTGTCGAACCACAGTTGGAGCGGACCGTAGAGGCGCAGACACGTACCGGCGTCTCGGTGCCGCACGACCCACGCGATCCCCACAATCCCGCACGTCGTTTGCTCACGGGCAAAACCGCGGCCATCTCTGCGCGGTTGGGAGGTCGCCAAGAACGGGCGATTCTGCTGGCGAGTCGCAGCGTTCGCACCCGGCGGACTTGGAACCGCTCGAGAGCAGTGACAACAGGCTGTGAGTCGGTTGTGTCCCGCTGCCGGTCCGCGAGCCTCATTGCCGAATGTGCATAGGCACGCCATGTCCAATCGATGCATGCTGCGTGGAAGAAATCGGACCCGTGAAATGACCGAAGCAACCAGTACAACGAGGGGTCATCGTGGCAGCCACACTTCAAGAACTTTGATGAGACCTGCTGACGCGAAGAGATGGTTGGTAGTGAGTGCGCTCAGCTTTCTGGCAAACACTTCTGCGGCGACGGCGCAGACGACTGATGAAGCAATGCAGGTGGTGCCGCTGCAGGAGTCTCCGGGTCAGTCTTTCGTAGTGTTCGGCGGACGACCCTTCATGAACACCGAGCTTTTACAGATGCTGCGCCAGCACACGTCTCGTTCCGACTGGCGTACGAGTGACAACACGCTGGTCCCAAGAGCGTTCATTTACGATCCGCTCCACAGACGCCTGATCGGTCCAGGCATTCAGCTCGGCGACGTCAACAATCCCGCCAACCTTCGGCTCGGTCGCGTGCTCACAGACGACGCCGACCATCCTGATTTCGCCAAGCGACACACCCCTGGCACCATAGTCGGGCAGATCTGCTCGATGGGCTGGGGGGCAAAGGGGTTTACGGCCTGTCAGGCAGGGATACAGTTCATCACCTTCGATGAAAGGACCGGTGGATTGTGCTTGTCGATGCAGACGGGAAAAGACGGGTCCACGCCGCCCTATAGCCCCAGCTGGCCAAATGGGGTGCCGTTTACCGCACAGGATCTGGTTTGCCATGTGCTCCTCTATCCGGACGGAAGCCTGGTCGTTGGTTTGAACACGGACCCAAACCGGCGCCCGACCTTCTCCCTCGTCGTGAACGGCGATGGGGAGTTCAACGGAAACGTGACGATCAATGGCAACCTGACAGTGAAGGG
>DAIRVG010000086.1:14283-22140 GCA_036802945.1 Vicinamibacterales bacterium | reverse complement strand
TGGCCGCTCGCCAGGCCTGCCACGGAGCGTCGAGTCGCGCTCATCGTGGTTATCGCGTTCCTGATTGCCGGAAGCGCGTGGATCCTGTTCACGGACTTGCTGCTCTATTCGGTCATACAGGAGCCCACGACCGTGGCCCGCATCGAGACCGCGAAAGGGTGGGCGTTCGTCGCGTTGGCCGGGCTGTTCCTCTACGTAGTGACGCTGCGGAGCACGGCGCAACTCGGCAAGGCGACGAGAACGATTTCTGCAGTAGTGGAAAGTATCGGTGATGGCGTACTGCTACTCGGCCCTGAACGCACCATCGCGTACGCCAATCCAGCATCGATCCAGATGCTCCGGCTGGCGAACCTCGACGATCTGCTTGGGATGGGCGCCGCGGAGTTCTCGCGCCGGTTCCATGTGTCGTACCCTGACGGTCATCTGGTCCCGCCCGATCAATTCGTGTCTCAGCGGGTGTTCGACGAGTGCGGTCCCATCCGTTATAAAGCCATCCTGTACCCGCCCGGGCAACGCGAAGTCGTCATCCTCTGCACTGCTGCGGGCGTTCGGACCGAGATCGGAATGCCGGCCGAGCTCGTGGTGAGCGTCATGCACGACATCACAGCGACGGAGCATCTCGATCGCCATCGGGACGAGCTGTTCACGGCAGCGGCCCATGCATTCAAGACGCCCGTCACCGTCATCAAGAGCGCGACGCAAGTGCTGTCAGCCTGTGCCTCTGCGGACGCCCGCCGCTCCACGGCGGTGATTGAGCGGCAGTGCGCGCGCATCGAGCGATTGATCGAAAACCTCCTGGCGCTCTCGCGTATCCGCTCGGGAACGCTTCAGCTCTACCCGGCCGACGTCGATCTCCGTCCTATGCTCGAGGACGTCGCCGAGGATGTCGCCAGGCTTTCGAGGGGGCATGAGGTCCACGTTCGACTGGACGCACGTCCGCGAGTCCATGCGGACCGCGAGCGGCTCGCGATGATCTTACGCAACGCGATCCATGCGGCCACGCGCTTGTCGGTGCCGGGGGGACCGGTGACCGTCCGGCTGGAACGTTGCGGTACCGAGGCCCAGATTGGGATCACTTACCGGCAGCCTCGTTCGTCGGACGGAGAGCCCGCGGAGGCGTCTCAGGCCCACGACCACTTCGACGACATGGGCGTCAGCCGCTACGTGACTGAGACGATCGTCGAAGCGCATGGCGGGACACTCACAGAGCGCATGGACCACGGCGAAACGACCGTTCAGATCCGGATTCCTGCTGTCTTTGAAACAACATGACGGATACGCCCGCAGATGTGCTCGTCGTGGACGATGACCCTGATCTGATGGAAATCATGCAGGTCATGCTGCATTCATCGGGCTACGAGGTCAGATGCGCCTGCAACGGCAGGGAAGCCATAGAGGCTATCGCACAGAAGATGCCTGCGGTCGTGTTGCTCGACATGCTCATGCCGGTGATGGACGGCTCGCAGTGCGCGAAGGAGCTTCGGGCCCGCTACGGGTGCAACTTGCCGATCGTCGTCGTGACTGCAGCCGAGCACGCGCAGGCACGCGCCGCTCAGACCGGTGTGGTCATCGATGCGGTGCTGGCGAAACCGTTCGAGATGGAACACCTTCTGCGCGTCGTGGCGCGATACGTACCAAAGGTGAGGCTCGACATTCCTTCTTGACCTCTTATCCTTTGCCGCGACCCTGGCCTCGCCCTCGGCCTCGACCGGGACCGTCATCACGGTAATCTCGATCGTGGTCGCCATCCCACCGATGGTCATGGTCCATCCGGCCGCGAGGTCCCTCCCAATACCCTACGAAGAACATCTGTCGGTCATAACGTGCTGCTACCCAGCGAGCACCTGAGTACGGCGGCCGAGTCCAGTATCCGTCATGCCACTTGTACGTGTGTTTCTTGTGCTTGTGTTCTACCGGATACCAATACCCATCCACCCACACGTATCCCGGTCCGTAAGGCGGTGGTGGAGCGACGTAAACGACTTGAGGCGGCGGCGGGGGCGAACCAATATTGATTCCGATCGACACTGAAGTCTGAGCCCCGACGACCGATCCGCTGGTCAGCAAGAATGCGGCAACACATATCGTCCGTATCAAACTTTTCATTGGGACCTCTGCTCCAATCTCAGCAACTTCCAGTCCATTGACGCGAAGACCAGAAAGAAGGCGCCCATGCCGCATAACGGCCGTGACTCGCGAGCACTTTTCTGATCGCGGTTTCAAATGTGAACGCCAGAATCGTAAAGTGTGATCCCTGTGGAACCCCAGTTGGCATCCCCCAGAGGCTATGGACATGTGGGCGCGCCCGAGACGTTCATGGAGGGCGACATCGCCGCGTGGCTGCACTATCGTGCTGCGTGCGGTCACTTCCTTTCCACGTTCGGCAGTTTGTAGCGGCCGTCAAGGAGCGCCTGCGTCCGCACGTAGGCGCGAATGATCAGTGCAAATTGATCGGCAGGCTGGCAACCAATTCGTGCGTGCATCGGCGTCGGTCGGTTCCTCGCGCGACATGTGGACGGTCAGAGAGCCATCCGCGGCGAACTTCAGTTCGTTGGCGTCGAGTGAGACCGTGCCGACATTGTTGCGGCCGTTGGGTGATTTCGGCAGCATGAAGAAATAGTCCCGGTCGTACATGCTGAACGACCAGAACGCGACCCGTCGACCGGCGGGAGCCCGTCTTTGGGGAATGTCATCGTATAGCGATGCGTGCCGTTGAGCAGCGTGCCTTTCGCATCAGTGCCGCGGATCAGATACATCGCCTCGTGGTAATGGTTGACGTCGATATACACCTTGGCCGCGAGCGCTCGGCCGAACCAGGTTTCGCAGCACGAACTCCCTGAATCGACGGCATGTCTTAGCTTCCCAAGTACTCTCCTTCGGGATTGGAACAACAGGTCTTATCCCGTTGATTTCGGAATCAGATCTGCACGTCAGAAGTTTTGCGGACGTTGTCGAGAACGATTGGCATCAGGGGAACTTCTTTTGCTTGGTCGCGATGGCAGCGGACGTAGGACGACTCAGCTTTCATGAGAATCCGAATCGTTACCCGCGACTTCGCTTCGCGGTGCAGAAGATCGGCCGCGAAATGGAGAGGACAACTAACGATATTTCGTGACTCGCACTTTGGAGGACCTATACATGGCTGACCAGATCATCGTTGCAACTTTCAACAACTCGAACGCCGCCTACGATGCGGCGAGTGCGCTGAAAGCGCTCAAGGACAAGGGCATCACGGATTTCAAGCCCAGAGCTGGCGTGATGGTCAAGAAAGACGATCGCGGAAATCTGTCGGTGCTGGAAAGCAAGGAGCGGCCTCTATGGGGAACGGGGGTCGGCACCGTCGCCGGCGCGCTGATCGGACTCATCGGCGGCGCACCCGGTGCAGCATTGGGGGCGGCCTTGGGCGCGACGAGCGGACTGACGGGCGATGCCGTCATGGCCGCGCTGGATTCAGACTTCGTTGACTCAGTGACCACAGAGATGCGTCCGGGCATGACGGCGATCATTGTCGAAGCTGACGAGAAGAGTACCCGTCCAGTCGATGAGATCGTCAAGCTTGGTGGAGGACACGTATATCGTCAGGCGGCATAGCCCTTCAGCGATTCGTTTGTTCGCGGGGCCGTCTTGGTGACGGCTTCGCGACAAAGCGGAAAGTGGCAAGAGCGGAAGTGCGTCGGACGGAGCACACCTGCGCCGACATGCGGGCGCTCGATGGACTACTCAGCATCGCGAGGTTGGAATGCTTCAAAGGCTCTCGCGCTGACCGCGATCGCAACGGCAGAAACCTTTACCTTCGCTCCAACGGTCGACCACGCCTCGATCTTCGTTCGAAAATGGCTCCCTCCCAGGAAACTTTCTCGCGAGGCTTTTGGGTCGCGCCGCGAGGTATTGATTGCAGCCACACGCGCACGCGAGAACTGTCGTGCGCTGCGGTTGAGAAGTGATGGACACCCACGTCACTCGAAAAACGCCAGCCGATTCAACGGGCGATCTCCCATCCCTGATTGGTCACTGGGTACGGAGATAGACAGCGTCCTCTAAATCTGACAGCTCCATGATCAGGTTGTACCGAACGGTAACCGAATCATTACTAACCGACCCGGTCGCAAGGCGACCGACGGTCTAGCCGCCGGTGCGAGGACGAGCCTTCGGCGCAGCCTCGGCCCCGGGTGGTTCGCTGAAGGGCTCAACGGGGATGCGCTGATAACGCACCTCGAGGATCTGCAGTTGCTCTGTCGTGCCCGGGGCGTGAAGGACTACGCAGTCGCCTGGTCCGGACTTCATCAACGCGCGCGCCAACGGCGACATCCAGCTGATGTGGTTGCGGTTCAGATCGACTTCGTCGAGGCCGACGACGCTCACGACCCGCTCCGTTCCAGCGGCATTGGCGTAGCGCACGGTCGCCCCGAAAAAGACCTGCGTCGCCGCCCGCCCACCTCTCGGGGCTTCCGGGTCCACGACTTCCGCGGCATCGATTCGCTTGGTGAGAAAGCGAATCCGCCGATCGATCTCGCGCAGCCGCCGCTTGCCGTACTGATAGTCGGCGTTTTCGCTGCGATCGCCGTTGCTCGCCGCCCAGGCCACCACCGCTGTCACGGCCCGCCGTTCCCTGGTGAGCAGAAACCGTCGCTCGTCTTTGAGTCGCTGCAAGCCGCTCGGTGTGATGTAGTTTTTGACTCCGACGAGCTGGGCGTGTGCGGCCTCTTCAGCGGCGTGGTCGTGCTCGTCGCCCTCGGCGTCGGATTCCTTCGTGAACGCCTTGCTCATGCGGCTCCACCAATTCAATCACGACTGTCGCTGAAGGGTAGCGGAGAACGCGGGCGACGAGGAGCGCGTCCTAGAGGTTCGGGCAACGCTTGATACTGAAGGTTGGCCGCGCCTAGACGCGAGACGGCCGATGAATTGGTGACCGAGGTACCTGTTCGAAATCGGATGATCGTTTGACCTAAGACGGGGACTTGGAGTCAACCGAAGAACGTGGCGCACGGATCGTGCATTGGTGCGTATCTTCCTCTTTCAAAAGGTCGAGCAGCTCCCACGCGATTCTCCGGCACCGCTCGCGAGACGCGAAGGAGTTATTGGTTATTTGGGCCAGCAATTCGTAAATGATTAGCCGAGTCCTGGCAAGGCGTTTGGCGGCATGTTGGTTATCAGACAAATGCCGATATTTTGCCGGCAAATAACCTAATAGGCAAGTGCCCAAACCTCGCTACCCACATCCGAGCTAGCGCACGAGGTCCAGCCCGATCGTCGTCTCGGTGAGGCTCAGTGACAGCCCGTCGATCGGGATCTTCAACGACACCGGAATATCCAGCGACGACACCACGGCGCCGGTATCGCGACGCTTCAGGTCGAGCCTGACGCCGTCGCCGTTCACCTGGATGCCGCCGTTGACGATCGTGGTCCGCAACTGGCCCACCACCTCCGGCCGGTATCGCGCGAAGAGGTCCTGGATCAGCGTGGCCACGAAGTTATTGACCACGACCGATTGCTCGTCGACGATCTCCTTCACTAATTGACTGGCGAAGGCGGATATTCTCGGCCCGTAATCCGAGACCGCCTGTTGCTCGATCCCATTTACCAGCCCGTCGATGCGCGGCGTCACCGTCGCGTTGATATCTTTCCCAATCGCGTCGATGAATGTGTTCACGTCAGACATGATCCGTTACCTCCTCACGCACGATGCAGCGTCTCCTCGTGGCGCTCATGGAATATTCGGCAGCCGGATCACGATTTCGCCAATCTTGATGCGGGCGACGACCGGGATGTTGATCTTGAGGAGATCCTTGTTCTTGTGCTGGTCCCGCAGGACAGGCTGGAGTGCACCGCTGACATTGACGCCACCGTCGACCAGTTGAATGGCCAGCGCGCCGGTCAGACGAACTCCATTGCGTTCGACAAGGTTCTGAAAGAAGTCATCAACGATCGACATCGGCAAATCCTCCTCAGTCCGTCAGGGGAAACAATCGTGGAAGCTTGAGCGTCGATCCTCCAAACGTGGTGGAGTCTACCAGGATGCAACGGCGAGGCGAAGGTCGATTTGGCTGAGTTCCTGGGTATATCGTTATCGCATCGGCGCGCGTATGTGCGTCATGCTTAGCGACGCACCGCACGGCGTCAGCGAAAGGGCACGATGTATTCCAAGCGGTTGATCACTGCGGTATTGACCCTCCTGCTGATCGCCCTGTTCGCGTCCGGCCTGCCGGCGCAACGCCAGCGCCGGGGCGGCGGACCCGCTCCAGACGTGATCTACTACAACGCCAAGGTTGTTACCGTCGACGAGCGGTTCTCGTACGCGCAGGCAATCGCCATCACGGGTGACAAGTTCAGCGCCGTCGGCACCAACGAGTCAACGCGCCGGCTCGCGGGTCCGAACACGCGCCAGATCGATTTGCGCGGCATGACGGTGATTCCCGGGCTCGCCGACAACCACCTGCACAACGCAGGCGGCGGACCCGGCGTCGATCTCTCGCGCACCCGCACCATTGATGACGCGATCAAGGCAGTCGGCAATCGAGTCAGACGCGCGGAGCCGGGCGAAGTCGTGATCTCGAACAGCGACTGGCACGAGGCGCAGTTGAAGGAACAGCGGCTCCCGCTTCGGCGCGACCTCGACCGGGTTGCGCCTATGACTCCTGTCGTACTCGTGCGCGGAGGCCATGAATACGTGCTCAATTCCGCCGCGCTGGCGAAGTGGAACATCACGAAAGCCACGCTGCAGCCGGCAGGCGGCCGGATCACACGGTATCCGGACGGCGAGCTCAATGGTGAGCTCGTAGATACGGCAAAATCGCTCGTGGCCCTTCCCGCCGACAAGCCGCGGACGCTGGAGCAGCGCATTCAGGGTCAGATTGCCGAGTACAACAAGCTGAATGCGGTCGGTCTCACCGCGGTGCGCCATCCGGGCGATTCGATCGACAACTACCGCATGCGGAAGGAGATGGAGCGCCGCGGCCTGCTGACGATGCGCGTGACGCAGCTGCTGCGGCTCGGTGGCACGCCGGCGGCGATCGATCAGACGCTCAAATCGTCCGGGCTGTCGCCCGGTGACGGCGATGCGCTGCTGCGCCTGGGCGGCATGAAGATGGCCGTCGACGGCGGCTTTGAAGGCGGCTTCATGCGGAACCCGTACGAGGAACCGTACGGCGAGGGCGGGACGTTCCGCGGCCTCCAGACGATGCCGCCTGGGCAGTTCAACGAGACGGTGAAGCTGTACAACCGTCTCGGGTGGCGCGTGTTCACGCATGCGGTCGGCGACGCGGCGATCGACGAAGTGCTTACCGGCTATGAAGCCGCCAACGCCGAGGCATCAATCGTCGGCAAACGCTGGGGTATCGAGCACGCGTTCATCGGGCGCGCTGACCATCTGCCGCGCATGAAGAAGCTTGGCCTGCTGCTGTCGCTGCAGGATCACTTGTATCTCGCCGGGCCGAGCCTCGTGAGGTATTGGGGCACGCAGCGCGCGTTCCTCACCACGCCGGTGAGGATGTACCTCGATGCCGGCCTGCCAGTGTCGGGCGGCACCGACGCGAGCGTCGTCCCCTATTCGCCGCTCTGGGTGATCTACCACTTCGTCACGCGCGACACGATTTCGGGCGGCCCCATGGGGGTGGACCAGAAGATCTCCCGTGAGGACGCGCTGCGGATGGTGACCCGCAACCACTGGTACCTGACATTCGAGGAAAACACAAAGGGGATGATCGCTCCTGGACGTTTCGCCGATTTGGTGGTGCTGCCCGAGGACATCATGACAGTGCCGGCCGAGCGCATAGCGCAGATGCGGGTCATGATGACGATGGTCGGCGGCAAGGTGGTGTATCGCGACGCCGACTTCCGCAAAATCACCCCCGAGTAGGT
>DAIRVG010000086.1:2281-14183 GCA_036802945.1 Vicinamibacterales bacterium | reverse complement strand
TCAACCAATCACGGCCCCCGCGACGTGACTTCCTCAAGCGTGTGGGTACCGTCTTGAGCCTCGTGCCCGTCCTACCCCGCTTGTGTGAAGGCAGCGCGGGTGTGAAAGAGATCGCCCAGAGTCGTGCTGTACGCACGGGAAGCGCTCGGCACGTCACCGTCCTGCACACCGCCGACATCCACGCGCAACTCGACATCCATGACGAATTCTTCTGGGAGAGCGGCAAGCCGGTCTTCCGACGGCGCGGTGGCTTCGCGACGCTGCGCACGATGATCAATACGCTGCGGCGGCAGAACCCGGGGAACTCGCTCCTCGTGGACGGCGGCGATTGTTTCCAGGGCAGTGCTGTCGCGTCCCTCTCGCAGGGGAAGGCGATCGTGCCGCTGGTAAATGCCCTCGGTTACGACCTCGTGCTGCCCGGCAATTGGGAAGTGGTCTACGGCAAGGAGACGATGATCGCGGACCTCAACGCGTACTCGGCGGCCAAGGTGTGCGCGAACATGTTCCACGCGGGCGCGGGAAACGCTCCAATTTTTCCGCCGTACCAGACGTTCGACGTCGGAGGGGTCAAGCTCGGTTTCGTTGGGTATAACGATCCGCTCACGCCGACGCGGCAATCACCAGCCTACTCGAAGGGGATTCGCTTTACGCATCCGCGCGAGGACCTGGCGATGCACGTGACGACGCTGCGCGAACGCGAAGGGTGCACGCTGGTATTCGTCCTGGCGCATATGGGGCTCGCGCAGCAGCTCGACCTGGCCAATCAACCGTATGCCCGCGGCGTCGATTACGTTCTCGGCGCCGATACACACGAACGCATCCGCGAGCCGCTGGACGGACGTTTTGCCAAGGTGACCGAGCCGGGAGCTTTTGCGTCGTTTGTCGGAAAACTCGATCTGGTCGTCGAAGGGGGGCGCATCCGGGAGCAGACGTATGCGTTGCTCGACGTGAATCCCGATAGGTATCCGGAAGACGCTGAAATGAAGGCGCTGGTGGCCGTGGCAAAGGCGCCGTACCGCGGTGACCTCGAGCGGGTCATCGGCGCGACGACCACTCCCCTCATGCGCTACTACGTGATTGAAACCCCGATGGACAATCTCATCACTGACGCGCTGCACTGGAAGTTCCAGACCGATTTCGCCGTGTCGAATGGGTTCCGCTTCTGCCCGCCCCTCGTGCCGCCTGAGGGCGGTGAAGCGGCTCTGACAAATGAGTACCTCTGGAGCATGCTGCCGGTTGATTCCGCTCTCAAGACGGGCGTGGTCACCGGGCAGCAGATCCGCGATTGGCTCGAGGACGAGTTGGAGAACGTGTTTGCGAAGGACCCGGCGAAGCGATTCGGCGGCTGGCTCGTGCGCTTCAAGGGGTTGACGGTTGTCTTCACCATCGGCAACCAGAAAGGGTCGCGCGTGCGCGACGTGAAGATCAACGGCGTGCCGCTCGTCGTCAACAAGCGCTACACCATGCTCGGGTGCGAACGCGAGGGCGACCCGGACAACGTCGTCTGCCGGCTGCAGAACGTGGCGGATGCCAGGCGGCTGGATGCGCTGGTTCACGACGTGCTCAGCGAATATGTCGCAACGCACTCGCCCGTCGCACCGCGCATCGAAGGTCGCGCGGTGGCGACCGATGCGCCGGCCGATCTGTTGTCGCAGGTGGAAGGTACGAGCTACCGTTTCCGGTAGAGAAGTCGAGTTGACTTGTGTAGCGAAACAGGAAGGCGAGACGAGTGGTGGCGTCCAGTCTACGTGGTAACGATCGGCGCCAAAGAAGCCTTCGAAGGCAGCGTCACGCAACGGGTCTGTCTGAAGCTGAAGCCCGCCGGGCGAACAGTAAAAGTGGAAAACCAGAACCCAGCACTCCGCGGAGTACGATCCAAGCGCAAGTGATCGAGTCGTCGTGGTGATCTTCCCGAGTTTTGGCTGGGCGGATAGTAGATCGTCTTCGGCTACACTGTGCGCCATGAAGAAACAACATGTGCTTGCTGTCGCTTGTTCGCTAACCCTCGCCTGGTCGACCGCGGCTCTTGCGCAACTCGCGCCTGCCAATGACATGGGCGTGGCGCTCGGACACATGCACCTGGCTGTCAAGGACGTCGAGGCGAACAAGCAGTTCTTCACGACGATGCTCGGGGGAAAGCTCGTGACCAACGGGCCGCTGACGTTGATCGAGTTCCCCGGCATCTTCGTGATGCTCCGGCAGGCCGACGCCGCCGCACCGCCCGCCGGATCCGTCGTCGATCACTTCGGGTTGGTCTACAAGGACATCGAGGCGGCGCGCGCCCGCTGGAAGTCTGGCGGCGTCAAGTACGACGTTGGCGATGTGAACCCGAATCAGGGGTACGTATTCGCGCCAGACAGCGGGATTCGTATAGAGGTATTTGGAGATCAATCACTACCCGGACCCGTCAGCATGGATCACGTGCATCTCTATCCGGCCGAGGCGGACATCAAGGCGATGCAGGCTTGGTACGCGAAGGTGTTCGGTGGCTTCCCCGGCCAGCGTCAGCGCGTCGCCAGGCCTGGTGTCATCGAGGTCGACTACTTCCATCGCTTCAACTTCTCGTTTTCAGCCGGAATGGGAAAGCTCGCGCCGACGAAGGGGCGCGCCATCGATCATCTCGGCTTCGATGTGAAGAACCTCGACGAGTTCGAAAAGAGAATCGCCGCGCTTGGCATCAAGTTCGAGGCGCCGTCGCGAGTCGTTCCGAACACGCGGACGAAGATCGCGTTTCTGACCGACCCGTGGGGAACGTATATCGAGGTCACGGAGAAACTGGCGCCCGAGGCGCCGAGCTCGGTGACACGGTAGGGCCACCCTGCGCTCACGCATGGCACGTCGCGTGAGCTACAGGTGGCAAGAACTCGTTATTTCGGGCGGGCCGTGAATCCCTGAGCAGCCATGTCGATTTTGTAAATCGCCTTGGCGTTATTCCTCACGCCCTCGGGAGTTCTGTACTCATTGCCGTCCGGCGTCGTCATGCCCGCGCCCTTCGCGTAAAGCACCTTCTTGTTGGGTCCGGAAAACGCAACGCTCGAGGCGGACCTTGGCAGAGGAATAATGCCCAGGTGTTTTCCTTCCACACTGAACACCTGAATACCAGTATCACCGGCGGTGACGTACAAACGACCTTCGGAGTCGATGCACATCCCATCGCCACCGGCGGCGCCTTGGAGCATCGCGAAATCCCGCTGATTCTTAGTGGTGCCATCCGGCTGGATATCAAACGTGACGATAGTCCGGCCATTCGTGAGATAGAGAGTCTTCTCATCTCGGCTCAGCGCCATCCCGTTCGTTCGCACTTCCTTCCCCGCAACGAGGCTCACTCTGCCGGCGGGATTGACGAAATAAGTTCCCGCGTCGTCGGTGAAATACGCGCCACCTTTGGAATCGGCCACGACTTCGCCCATACGCCAGAAGGTTTTGTCTCCGAACTTGCTTGCGAGGACCAACCGTGTGGGATGCAGGACAACCAGTTCCGCCGCTTCTTTGCATTCGGTAGGACGGCCGCCCGGATCCGAACATGTTCTTTCCGCGCCAATGAGGCGGCCCTTGTTATCGTACGCCAGGGCACCTGTGCCATGGGTGTCCCTGACAAGAATGGAAAACTTGTCGTTCGGATCGAGCATGCCAATCGTGCTCGGCTGTTCCTGCGCAAACAGCAGACCGCCGTCTTTCGTGCCGATGATGCCGTCCGCGTTATCGGATCCCTGCCAGACGAGTTTCCATTTGGCGCCCGCCGCAATGACCCCAGGGATAGCGGTAACCATCACTTCCTTTGCAGCAGTCGGCTGTAGGAACGTATTTGGTTGCTGTGCGGCGGCGATCGCGCCGAAACTGAAGGCGATCGTCAATGCGACCTTGAATTTCATAGGCCCTCCACGCCCTAACGAATGACCCCGCCAGCGGGATCGCGCACGATCTTGTTGAACTCCGTCTCCTGCGATGGGACGCAGAACTGTTCGGCGATCTCTCGACTGCGCGGCGCCAACTTCAAGACCTTCCGCTCGCTCACCCACGGTGCCGTGAAAATCTTCGGATCGGTCAACGTCATGTTCAGTTCCAGCGTGTCGCGATCCAGCCGCCGATAACGCTCCTCCAGCGTCATCTCGGTGGAGTGAGGCACCCCGAAGTGGTCGAGCCAGGTGCGGTCATCGAAGAACCCGGAGGTGACAACGAACGTGTCGCCTTCCCACCGGCCGGTGGAGATGCCGTTGAACGTCAAGTCGGCGTCTTTCGGCAGCGGCCGGCCGTCAGTCCAAACCTGGCGGTACGAGTGCGCCCATTCGAAGAACTGAAACACCCGATTCGGCGTTTGGACAATCTCCATCGGGTAGACCGAGACGAGCTCAAGCAGCAGGTTGCGAACCAGCCCCAGCGGGTCGCAGTTCCCCGTCGGATCGTTGCCGACCGCCGGGGGCACGGCGCGCGGGCCGTACGACGGTTTGTTGGCGTCGAACAACTTCTTGCCCAGGGGCGTGAAGGGCGGCGTTGTCTGACTGAGTGTCAGCAACGGGCTTGTTCGTGTCCAGACGCCCGACAGGTCCCGCGGGTTATGAGGAACCGACACCGCAGGCTTGGCCTCGGCACCGGCGCCGCGTCTCCCTCCGCTGCCGGCCGGCGTCTGAGCGCGTCCTGAGGTTGCCGTCATCAGCACGGCGGTCAGCGTCGCCGTCGCGATAGCGGAGAGTGCTCGCACGATATGCTCCTCGACCTCGATAAGCGTCCCAGAGGACGCACGTCCCACCGTCCCCAGCGACGACCGAGCGCTAGTTCTCGTTGCTGCCGCCAGTGCCCAACACCTGCTTGCCATTGACCAGGACCGGGCGCATGCGGTTGACGACGCCGTTCGGCGTACCGGCGCGCGAGGGATTGAGTGTCATCGTGAGCTCATCCCCGGCCTTGATCGTGGTGGCCGTCCAGCCGGCATCCCGCAGCACGGTCGGACTGTTCATCTCGCCAACCCAATGCACCATCTCGCCCTTGTCGTTCTTGACGTCGAACTCGACGAACGCATGCGGGTTCCTGAAGGTGAACCTCGTCACGACGCCAGTCAGCGTTACGGCCTTCGTCGAGTCGTAGGATGCGTTCGTGCCGTGATGCGCGAACACCGACGCCGACGCCAGGACCACCACCATAGCGATTAGGCGCCGTTCGATCACGCTTCGCATATAGATCTCCTACTCTGTCCGACCGGCGGCTACTCAGAACGGCATGATCATGCTCGAGGCGCCGACCAGCAAGCAAGACGAGTCAACAAGCTAACCAACCCGGGCGCTGTCTGCAAACCTCCATTGCCGGTTCAAATCGGGCTACGGCGCGGTGTCCCGCTACGAGACGCGATACGCGCGCGTCGACGGATAACCTTCCGTGGTGCTGGCGTGTATCATGACGATGCCATGACCAGGACGCCGAAGATTCTCCTCTCCGCGACAGCTCTCGTTGCACTCGCGCTGAGCGCGAACACCCCTTTCTTCGCCCAGGAAGGCAGCGAAGCCGCCTCGCTCGCTTCTCCGAAGTACGGGACCTGGGGGTTCGACGCCACCGGCATGGACCTGTCGGTCAAACCGGGCGACGACTTCTTCCGCTACGCGAACGGCAAGTGGGCGGACCGCACTCAGATTCCGTCCGACCGCACTCGGTACGGCAACTTCGACAAACTCGCGGAGCTGTCCGAGAATCGGCTGCACGCGATCCTCGAGGACGCCGCAGCCGGCAAAATCAGCGATCCCGACGCGTCGAAGGTAGCAGCGGCGTACGCCTCCTTCATGGACGAGACGCTAGCGGACCAACTCGACTCAAAACCGATCGAACGCGAGCTGGCGGAAATCCGCGGCGTGACAACGAAAGACCAGATGACCGCCTTGATGGGCAACGCGAACACGAGTGGGTTCGCGAGCATTCTCCCGGTCTACATCGCGACCGATGCCAAGGCGCCGACCAGGTACACGGTCATGGCGGGCACCGGCGGATTGGGCCTGCCCGATCGCGATTACTACCTGCAGCCGGCCTTCGCCACGCAGAAAGCGAAATATCAGGAGTATGTGGCCAGCTTGCTCGGGATGATCGGATGGGAGAAGCCAGCGGAGAGCGCGCGGGCGATTGTGGATTTCGAGACCAGGCTCGCGCAGGACACCTGGACGCGAGCGGAGCGGCGCGATCGCGACAAGACCTACAACCCGATGACGGTTGTCGAGCTCAACAGAGCGATGCCGGGCTTCGACTGGAATCGCTATCTGGCGCAGAGCGAGCTGCCGAAGGTCGAGCGGATCGTGGTGACCACGAACACGTCGTTCCCGAAATTCGCCACGACTTACGCCGAAACCCCGGTGGACACGCTGAAGGCGTGGCAGGCCTTCCATGTCGCGGACGGCGCCGCGCCGTATCTCTCGAAGCGGTTCGTCGACGCGTCCTTCGAATTCCGCAACAAGACACTCGGCGGACAGCCAGAGCAGCGGGCACGATGGAAACGCGCCGTGGCGTTCGTCGACCGTACGATCGGCGAATCGGTCGGCAGAATTTACGTCGCGCGCTACTTCCCACCCGAGGCCAAGGCCAAGATGGATGCGCTGGTGGCGGACATCCAGACCGCGCTCAAAGCGCGGATCGAGCGGCTCGACTGGATGGGGGCTGACACCAGGGCGCGTGCGCTCGAAAAGCTCTCCAAATTCACCGTCAAGATCGGCTACCCGGCGAAGTGGCGGGATTACGGCCCGCTGACGCTTTCAAAGATTGATCTGTACGGGAACGCAACCCGCGCGGCCGCGTACGAGTGGCACAGGGACGTGGCGCGCCTGGACAAGCCTGTGGACAAGACCGAATGGGGCATGACGCCGCAGACCGTGAATGCCTACTACAGTGCGACGAACAACGAGATTGTCTTCCCTGCGGCTATCCTGCAGCCGCCGTTCTTCGATCCCGATGCCGATCCTGCGATCAACTACGGAGGGATCGGCGGCGTCATCGGTCATGAGATCAGCCACGGCTTCGACGACCAGGGACGCAAGTCGGATGGCGAGGGTGCGCTGCACGACTGGTGGACGGCGGACGATGCGGCCAAGTTCACGGCGCAGACGGCCACCCTCGGTGCTCAGTACTCGGCATTCGAGCCGCTGCCTGGCGCACATGTGAACGGCGCTCTGACCATGGGCGAGAACATCGGCGACATGGGAGGCGTATCGCTGGCCCTCGATGCATATCACGCCAGCCTGAGGGACAGACCGGCACCGGTCATCGAAGGTCTGACCGGCGACCAGCGGGTATTCCTCGGGTGGGCGCAGGTGTGGCGCGAGAAGATTCGTGACGAGACGCTGCGGCAGCGGCTGGTCTCCGATTCGCACTCGCCGGCGCGATATCGGGTGAACGGCGTGATCCGGAACGTCGACGCCTGGTACTCGGCTTTCCAGGTCCGGCCGGGCGACGCGCTCTACGTCGCGCCGGCCGACAGGGTGAGGATTTGGTGATGGTCACTACACCGCTTTTCTTTCCACGTAGCCACGGAGTCATCTCCGTGCCTCTGTGTCTCCGTGGCCCGTCGAACTGAAAATCGCGATAAGAGTTGCCCAACAAATCCGCGGTCCGGTACGCCGCAGTCCTCCGTCACTGCGGGTATATACTCCGCGCAGCCACGCCGTCATCGGCCGACGTCAAGGAGGGCACTGTGAAGAAAACAACTCCGTTGCTGTGCGCGGTGGTGGTGATCCTCGCCGGCTCCCTGTGGGTACGGCCGGCGGCGCAGGCGCAGGGCGCACAGCCGCAGGACGTCCGCGCGCTGCTGCAGGCCGTTTCGAAGAACATCGGCGCCGACAACGTGACCACGCTCGAATACTCCGCGGCCGGAATGATCGCGGCGCCGGGACAGGGCTACCTGCCGATTCCCGTCCAGATGGGGATCCCCGAGAGCTGGCCGCGGTTCTCCGTGACTAATTACACGATGACGATCGACTACACGACGATGTCGTCGCGCGAGGCGTATACGCGGACATCGCCGGAACCGCCGCGGCGCTACCCCGGCCTTGAGGGCCCTGGCGCCGAGCACGGCAACCTCTCGGACGTCGGTTTCCGGCGCGGCGGCGGCTTCATCCAGAATCCCGGGCCGGTACAGATCGATCTGCGCAACCACAGCAACGTGGCCTGGGACGTCGTCAACAGCAAGCCGGTGCGCCAGTGGGAGTACCTGGCGGGGATCGATGCGGGTGAGTACCGGCGGATCGAGGTCATTCTGACGCCGCACGGCTTTATCAAGACCGCCCTGGCGCCTGGCGCCAATCCGACGCTCGTCCCGGGGGGCGGCCCGCGGCGCGTCGTGCTGAACAACGTGCTCGGCAAGTACAAGGTGGTCGGCACGCTCGAAGACAACTACGTCCGCATGGTGGAGACGTGGATTCCGACGCCGGTGGTCGGCGACATGCGGATTACGCACGAATACGTCGAGTGGAAGGATTTCGGCGGTTTCAGGTTCTGGACCGAGGACCACTCGCACATGATCGACACGAACCAGAACGACAACCGCCAGCTCCGCGTCTCGAGTGCACGCGCGAACGTCACGGTGGCGCCGGAGACGTTTACGGTCCCGCAGGATGTGGTGCAGGCGACCCGGCCGGCGGTACGCGTTGTCACGACCCAGCTCGCGCCCGGCGTCTGGCTCCTGGGCGGCGGCAGCCACAACAGCGTGCTCGTGGAGTTCCGCGACTTCCTCGCCGTCGTCGAGGCACCGCTCAACGACGAGCGCTCGCAGGCGGTCGTCGCCGAAATCCGCCGGCTCGTGGCGAACAAGCCGATCCGCTACGTCGTCAACACGCACTACCACTGGGATCATTCGGGGGGGCTGCGCGGACTCGTTGCGGCGGGCGCCAACCAGCTCGTGACGTCGGAGGACAACGCCGAGTATTACAGCCGTATCATGTTCGGCCTGCCGCGGCGCCTGATGCCAGACTCGCTCTCGCAGCGCGAGGAGCTGCTGGGCACATTCATTCGCCCGCAGTACGTGCGCGTCGCCGGTCAGCCGGCCATGATCACCGACCGACAATTCGGCACGACGGATCCGGCCAAGTTCATGGAGTTCTACCAGGTGGGCCAGGGATCGCCGCCGTACTCGAGTCACAACGAGCAGTTCCTCGTGGTGTATCTCCCGGCGGAGCGGATTCTCATCAACGCCGATCTCTATACGCCGCCGGCCGCCGGCGCGCCACTGCCGTCGCCCCCGCCGGAAGGTGCGATTGCGATCGGGCAGATCATCCGTCAACACAACTTAAACGTCGCGCAGCACGTGCCGATCCACGGACAGCCCGGCAGCCACGAGCAGTTCCTGAAGATTCTGGGGAATGCGATCCCGCCCGACGCGCACGGGCCGCTGGTGGCGCCGAACACACCGAGCAGTAAGTAGGCGAAGGCCACGCAGGCTGAAGCCTACGTCGTGTCCGCCTCCGCGCTTCGCGCTACGGCGGGGCAGCCTTCGCGGGTGACGCGGCTCGCAGCCCAAGTTCGCCGCAGGCGATGCGCCAGCTTCGAGATTCCTCGGGATTCCCGGCATGAACGGCCCTTTCCGTTGAAAATTGGTCCTAGCAGCCCGTGGTGAAAGCCATTTCTCGCACAGCCGTGAGTACGGCGGCGGATTTCATTAGCGAGCGGACGCTCCATCGGAAAACACGGTGTGCCGACCGGCCATGACTTGTCACGGCGCCCCGGAGCGCGCGGATCAGCGCCCACAGGATGGCCACGACGGCCAGGAGGCGCCCCTGCAGCCCTCGCGGCGTGCCTACGCCGATCAGCTGCCGCATCAGGAGTCCGAGATTAAATCCGCCAGTGTGAATTAGCAGGCGCTTTCGAATGTTCGCGTGCCCGCGGAGATACACACGACGCATTCCGCCCGTCTCGTAGAGATGCGCGAAGGGCCGTTCCAAGCGTTCGCCGCGCAGTCGTAGCAAGCGCAGACCCCGCACGCCTCGTATGCGACGACGATTACGGTAGACCGCGTAACGCGCGTCGGCATTCTTCTTCCAGGCCCGTCGTCCTCGATCGGGTTCCGAGATGTAGCTCCGCACACCGACGGCTTCGAGATCGACGAGCAACTGATTGCTGTGATAGCCCTTGTCGCTCACGACTTCTTGGAGGCCATCACCGTCGGGCTGCACCGCCTCGATCTGCTCGGCCGCTTCAATCAGCGTCTCGATGCTCGTCTGCGTATCGCCGTCGTCCGCATCCTGCACGGTCACGCCGACGATTGCGCCGGTGTCGAGGTCGACCGCATGCTCCGCTTTGTGGGCCAAGTGCGTTCGCCCGTCCTTCATCTTGGTGATCTTTGCGTCGGGATCGTGCGGATGCGTCCAGTCATCGTTCGAGCCCTTCTTCTTTCGCTTCCGATCGACTCGCGCGAGGTCCGCGCGCGTCGGCGTCTCAATGCCCGACGCTTGCGCGAGCTTCGTCAAGAAGTCCTGGTAGCTCTCCCCGGTGTCGCGCCGCACGATGCTTCGCAGGGCTGCATTCGCTTCCAGCGTCGTCGCATCAATCCCGACGGTCTTGCCCTTGACCAATCCTGCATCGGCGACGCGCTGCAGCATCCAGGTGAAGACGGCCTCGTGCGTCTCGAGATCAATCAGGCGCCGCGTCCGGGAAATCGTCGAATGATCCGGCGGCGCTTCCGGCAACACCAATCCGAGAAACTCGCGCAGGGCAAACGAATCCGCGGCGCGCCACGCAATGGCACGCTCGGCATCCAAGCCTTCGAAGTAGCCAATCAGCAGCAGTCGGAAATAACGTCCTGGCGGCAATCCTGGCCGGCCCTTATCAGCGTAGAATCGCTGACACGCGCCTTCGACGAAGCCGTCGAAGTCCTGCTCATCGAGGATCTGATTCAGTCGCGTGTAGAACGGATGCGCAGCACTGTGCGGCAGGTCTTCCGTCGCCACCCACATCGACGCTTGCTTCGTGTGTCGCCTTCGTTTGCCCATCGCCATCGGCCACAGTGTAGTACGCGGATCGATCGGGTCGATCGTCAATTCAGCATTGGCCGCACGTAATCACAATGGAGACCAATCCCAAAGACATCGAGTGGCTGCTTCACGATTTATGTACAAAGCTCGGGTTCAGCATGGCAGTCCGCGATCCTGACCGCTTCATTGCGCTCGCGCACGAGGGGCCTGACATTTTTGCGGATGCGGTGCTGCTAGCTGAAGGGCTGGATCCGAACGATCCCGCATTGGACAAGCGGTTGCGACGTGGCGTTCACGAGTTCGTCGCGGCGCGCTTCGAGCGCTGGGCTTCGCGAGGTGCGGCCGACCAGCCGCCAGATCCCTCGGCGGACAGTGACGATGATCAATGAATCGGACTCAACCCAGGCGCTTCGGCGGTCCTTTCACCACGGGCTGCTAGCCCACAGCAGATTGGAACAATGAATCTGGCGGCTGATTTTTGTCGCAGGACCCGCAAGGAAGACGAGGGAAGGTGCTATCCAGCCGTGTGATGCTTGATGAGGTCGTCCAGTTCAGCGAGTCCAAACTTGCACAACTGCACAACTGAGGCTTGGCGCCGGTACGCAGGCGGCAACATGTTTCGCGCCTCTTCATGGCTGTCTACATCCACGACGATCCATGCCTTGTGTACGTCGTCACAACACCCGAAGTCGGCATGCGTTAAGAAATGTGAGCCGGTCTCCAGAAGCACTTTGGCGGCGCGGGCGCACGCAACTACTTCCGATTCGTGTGGAACCTCAATGAGAAACCTAGGCATGCTCGAAGTCTCCTGTTGGGTGTCTGAAACGTCACGCAGCAACGTGAGGCCACGCTGACCGGACCTCGTGCTCGGAATCGTAAGCCCCCAGCGACTCCTGCGGCGCGCCCGGCCCGATCAAGTGTCGCGCTCCTGACCGTCGCCTCACCCTCCGTACGAGCCGTCGCGGGCGCGG
>DAIRVG010000086.1:0-2181 GCA_036802945.1 Vicinamibacterales bacterium | reverse complement strand
TGGTCGAACAAGGATCCTGTTGACGGCCTCCTGCGATCAGCCGATCATCCTTCGGAAAAAGA
Organism: Vicinamibacterales bacterium; assembly: GCA_036802945.1. GTDB lineage: Bacteria > Acidobacteriota > Vicinamibacteria > Vicinamibacterales > UBA2999 > Gp6-AA40. The sequence goes on along the minus strand of DAIRVG010000086.1, from coordinate 2,119 downwards.
CTGGAAGCTTCACCCATGACGTTCCGACCGCGGATGAACGCCCGCACAGACCTCAACCGGCCCCTCCTGCCCGCAGGCCTCGCCGGAGGAGACATCCTGTTCAAGCACGCCAGCGATGGGTGGATCAGCCAGCGGATCAGGAAGGGACAGGCGCCTCACTACCAAGAGGCGAAACAAGCGCTCCTCGAGGCTGCGTCGAAGGGTGAGGTAGAGCTCCAGAGAATGCCGGCCGAAGCCGAGGCCACAGACATCACACATGTCGCCGTCGCCGCCGGACCGGATGACGTGCTGGAGTTCGACGAAGGTGGAGCGAGCAAGTGGGAGATCGTCACCAAGTCTGGTCGCGGGTTCGTGCGAGGCCGGATGAACATGGAGAGCCGCCTGGGGAAGAAATACGAGGTCTACCAGTGCACGCATGACGGCCTGTGGCAGAAAGCGATCGACAAGGCAGCGCTCGTGTGGGACCTGACGCACGTCACAAACGCCGGGACCCAGCAGGACAAAGTCCAGGACAAGACACCGCTCACCGGCAGCTATGGCCTGAAGAAGATGCTGAACACCGCCATCCTCAGGAAGAGGGGGCCCGACGTGTCACTCAAATACTTCGAGACGACGCTGGACGACTGGCTGAAGGCGGCAGACAAGAGGAACCAAGGCGACAGGTTCGCGAACACCAACATCCAGTTCTTCTGCTCGCAGTTCGTGCTGTTTTGTTATCTATGGGCCGCCGCCGAACTGCAACAGAGTGAGAAGCTCGGCGGCCTGGACTACATCCTCGGTGGCAAGGCGAGCGTTTCTCCCACGGAGCTGTATACGCGCATCAAGAGCGCCGGCGGTGGGTTCTTTCGTTACAAGGGAACGCTCAAAACTGAGGGACCTGCTCGGTGAACGCGTGGCCAGTGGAAAATCCCAGAGAACGTCGTCTGGCGACGGGGACGGGTTTTCCTTGGCTGCCCTCGTTGCGTGTGCCCTGAGGTCCATATCCGCTGCACGACTGGACCGCGACGGTCGCCCAATGCGGCCGTATCTGCTACAAGCGGCGGAAAATCAATCTGAGTCACGTATTCGCCGGCCAGCGACCCAAAACTGCACAGGACTTCTTGACGGAACGAAATTTGGATATGCAGACCGTTCCGTAGTTTTTGGGTGGTTTCTGCTCCCCTATGCGTGTGCTCATTACAAAACAACTGTCTGGGAGTATTGACGGCATACAGTTGAGCCGCTTCATCAAGGGCCTCACTTATGACGTGGGCACCACGGTGGCGAACTTTCTTCTCGCCGAGGGAGCCGCCGTGCCGACGAAGGAGAAAGCGCCCGCGTTGGTCCTGCCGATCCGGGAGGTGGCCGACGTCCTGTTCCCGCCCCTGTCCGAAGCTGCGGACAGCCCGCGCAAGAAGAAGAAAGCCGCCCGCAAGAAACGCTAGTAGTAGTTATGGTTCGGCGGCTCCGTCGGTTCTGGCTTAGCTATAGAAAAGCTCGCGCCCTCGGCTACACGCGCTACAACGCCCTCCTCGTCGCCCGGAGTCTTCGCTAGAGACGATGCCGCCTATGCGAAGTCCCACAAACCTTGGAAGAGCAATTTCGCATCGGCTCTGGGGCTGAAAGATTGCATGAAATTGCACCGTGCTCACCGCGGTTCCCAAGACAAGCGTGCTTGTTGTTGAGGATGATGCCGCTCTGCGCACTCTATATTGGGCGTCGCTGACTGCGGCCGGTTATCGCGTTTTTGCTTTTGAAGACGGGCTCGACGCACTCCGTTACCTGGACGGGAACGGGCCGCCCGATGCTGTCGTGCTTGATCTTGAGTTACCGCGTGTCTCGGGCCGTGATGTCCATCAAGAACTTGCCGCTCACTCCGAAACCGCGAGAATCCCTGTCGTCGTCGTCACCGGTTCGGACAACATTGCCGACCTCGACCCAAAGCGCTTCGCTTGCATCCTTCGCAAGCCCATTCACGTCGACGCGCTGCTCCGCGCCATCGAGAACTGCCTCAAACGCAGCGACGCAGCCCACTTGAACTGAACCGCTCATCTCGCAATCTCGCGGAACCCCTTTGCCAACAACGTCAGCCACCACGCGCCTGCTTTCTCAGCGAGTCGCTGTCTGCAGCAGACTGTCT
>DAIRVG010000085.1:0-25060 GCA_036802945.1 Vicinamibacterales bacterium | reverse complement strand
GGCGCGCCAGCTCGAAGCTGATCATCAGGACCGCGCTCCAGAAGAGCATGCTGACCAGCATGCCGAGCAGGCCTCCCCACGGCCCCGCCGGCAGGAAGAACTCCACCAGCTCGCGCCCCGTCGCGTAGCCGCCAGCGATGACCGCCGCCTCGAATACAAATCCCGGCAGCAGATAGCGTCGGAACCAGTCGCTCATGATCGACCCCTAGCGGAAGCTACCGCCGGCGACTGTAAGCGATTTCGCAATCAGGCGCCCGCTGAGTCGCAGCGCAGGAACTTCGAATTCGCGAGCCAGGCGGGATCGGGGTAATAGGAAAAGACCACGCCGCCGTCGCGGACGGTGTCGATCAACTGACGTGCGATCGCCTCGCGCAGCGCAGGACATCCCCAGCTTCTGCCGACGCGTCCGGTGGCGCTGGCAACGGTTGAATCGACGTATTTCGCACCGTGCATCACGATTGCCCGCGCTCGCGCATGGCTGTTGAAACCGGGCTCGAGCCCGTCGAGGCGAAGCGAGTAACCGTTCTGCCCCACGTAGGTATCCGCAGTCCGGAACAATCCCAGGCTTGACTGGTGGCTGCCGGTCTCGTCGGAGAAGCGCGTCGCCACCACAACGCCGCTGTTGCGACCGTGGGCAACCAGTTCCTTGAAAAGAAGTTGGCCCGAGCGCAGGTCAAAGACCCATAGCCGTGGGTGGGCTGACGGCAACGAATAATTGATGACCGTCAGAGTCGGCGGCGCCACGAGGTCGCCGGATGCAACTCCGCAGGTGACGGCGCTTATCGCGAGGTCCACTATGTGTCCCGACACGCCCGCGCGGATCGCTGCCTCGCGATCGAAATTGAGCGCCGATTCCGCCTCGGCTCGTGCCAGCGTTGCAGGGACGCAAAGACACGCGAATCCAGCCAGCAGGAAGGCTGATAAATGTTTATGAATCAACAAGATATTCTCGATCGCCGATATGCGTGAGGCGCGCATCTTACCAGCGGTCCTGGCGTCTGTCGCCTGCCTGCTTCTCCAGCCCGGACCAGCCGCCGGCGCCGAGACGCCGCCCAAGGCCACCTCGACCCTGGGTACGGCCAAGACGGTCATGCCGGGGCTGCTGAAGCCGGGTGAATACGCGTGGCACCCGGAACTGTCGCCCAAAGGCCCAATCGTGATGATCGTGTCGCTGCCCGAGCAGCTGGCCTACGTGTATCGCAATGGCGTGATCATCGGTGCGTCAACGGTTTCCACCGGAAAGAAGGGCCACGAAACGCCCACGGGCGTTTTCACGATCCTGCAGAAGAACGCTGATCACTACTCGAATATTTACAACAACGCGCCCATGCCCTACATGCAGCGCCTGACGTGGTCTGGCGTCGCGCTTCACGCGGGCAAGCTGCCTGGTTATCCGGCATCCCACGGCTGCGTGCGCATGCCGTATGAATTCGCCCAGCTGTTGTTCGGCGAGACGAAGACCGGGCTCACAGTCGTCGTCTCTGATGAAAAAGTATCGCCGAACACCGTTGCCCATCCGGGGCTCGTGGCGCCGGTGGATACCAAGGGCGCGCTCGCGACTGACCTGCCGCGAACAGGCGAGTTTGCCTGGCAGCCGGAGTTGGCGCCCGAAGGCCCCGTCACGATTCTCATCACCAACGAGGATCGTCGCATCCGCGTCTTCCGCGCCGGCATCGAGATCGGTCACGCGCCGTTCACGCTCATCGATCCGGAGCGCAGGTTCAAATTGCACGTGCTGACGAAGCTCGAGTCCTCCGCCGAGGATCCGGTTTCGCCGGCAAGCGGCAAGCCCATTCCACGCTGGCTGATGGTCTCCGGCGAAGAAGCGACCACGGTCACGGCAGACGATATTCTGGCAGTCATCCGGGTGGCGCCAGAATTCCTGCGCAAGGCGGAGCCCGTCGTGGTGCCGGGGACGACAATGGTGATCACCCAGCCGGCGTCCACGAGCTCGACGACGACCACGAGCAAGCAGGATTTCACCGTCATGACCGGCGAGAAATAGTTCCAGTCGGCCGGGAGGGCGATCACCGGACTACTGGGTGCTCTGCAGGTCCTCCTCGATGAAGCGCAGCACGGCTTCGAGCAGTATTTCGCGCGGATAGTCGTTCTTGTTCACCAACGACCGGCTGATGACCGAGTGTGAGCGGTTCACCGGCACGGCGATGGCCCAGTGATCGCTGTTGAGAAACCCGATCAGCGTGCTTCCCGGAATGATCTGGTCGGAATAGATAACCTGGCTGTCGTTTCGCCAGTCGATCTCGCCGAGTTTCCGGTACGACTTCTCGATGACACGCGACACTCGGTCGGGTGTCGGCAGCGTGACGAGTGAGTAGTAGCGAAGCGCAGGTGGCAGCGGATTCTGCGCCATCCACGACATGCGGACGTCCGGGCGCAGGCTCATTACGGCTCCACCATCGCCCTTGTCGCAGGTCGCGCCTGGCCAGTGTCGAAGAAGCTCTGCCTTCTCCTGCTCCGCGTCGTTTGCGAGCGCGGAGCCGCCTACGGCGCCGGCCGCACTCAAGATCGCAGCGATGCGTCCATGGATTTCGGGGTAGCGGACCACGGCTTCGAGGATGTCTGGCGTACCCTTGGAATAGCCAACGAGTACGAGCCGGGGCGGACCGGGCTCCTCCGGCATGGCCATGATTGCGTCACGGATCTGCCGTGCATTTTTTTCGATGCCCGACAGCGCATCGACCTCGATGAGGAACTGGTCGTATTCATACTTGCGCAGATGTGCGGCCACGCTGCCGGGCGGTTCGAGCCACTTGGCAAAGCAGCTGTAGCCGACGCCGGCCACCACAGCCGCGGCGAGCCGCCGGCGCGACGAGTCCAGTGGCACCGGTCTTCCAGTAACCGCGGGTTCATTGCTCACCGGCGTCAGGGCTTCCTCGCAGGGACGATAGTCCGGCAGATCGGTTCCATGCTGCTGCAGGACCGCGCAGTAGATCTCCCTGAAGCGCCCGCGCGCATCGGTCACGCCGTCCGGCACTTCGATCGTGTACTTGTCTACGGGTGGCGGCGATGTCGTGGCGCAGGCGCTTACTACGACAGCGGCGAGAATTGCCAGCAGCATTGGCCGGCGACGGGCAACGCCGCCGATACGTTCAGTTACTCGCACCGCTCGCGTCCTTTGTCGCCTCGGCGGGACGTGCCGGCAGAATCGGTTCCCACTCCAGAATTTCCACTTCGGCAAACGTCCGCGGCCGAGTGCTGAGGAACAGGGCGACCCGTCTCCCATCCGTGAAGTAGCTGCCGCCTCCGGGCAAAGTCCTCGGCCGATCGGGCGTGACCACGCCGACGCCGCTCACGAATGCAAGCTTCTCGAGGCCTCCGGAGTACATGAAATCGTGAATCAGCTGATTGCGGACTTCGTCCACGTCGGCATGCACGCGAATAACCGGCGTCGCTTCATCAACGAATCTCCCTCCGATAGGCCTCCCGGCCTGGGCCACGAACACCATGTCGTCGCGATAGCTTAGCGGAGCGCGCCAGATACGTAGCCAGCTTTCCGACGCGCCGGCCTTGACGCGCTTGCGGGCAGTCAAGTCCGCCGGTCGACCAAACACCTGCTGTGACACATCCCCCCCCGACTGACCTCGCCGATAACCACGCCTGTTGACGGCGGCAGCGATGTCATCGGGATTGCCGATGAGCACGACATTGAGCGGCTCGCCAACCAGGCGACCGTCAGCCGTCGCCGCGCAGCAAGGCAGGCTCGCGAGCGCTGCATGCAGGGCATCCAGGTCGTCGTAATTGACGATTTCCGTGGCAGCGTATTGATGAATCACTTCCCTGGCGCTCGCAACATCGCCGGGCACCGGAAGAAACAGGGTGAAGGGAATCATCATCTTGCTGCCCAGCAGGTCGACGGTGAGCAGCTTCATTACAGGCTGGGGATTCGTGTACAGGATTCCGCTGCTCGTGCCGTGCGCGGGAATCGGATTGGGGAATGCCAGTCCGCTGAAGTGCTCGTCGATGCGCGCGTTGGTTTCGCGCGCCAGTTTGACGTGCGCCGACCAGGCCACCTCCAAAGGCGAGAAGTAATCCGGGTCCGCGCCGGCACGCAGCAGCCAGAGCATGTGCTCGGAGTCGTTCCTGACTTCAATCCAGACCGGCTGCACGCCGGCAGCGTTTACGTCCGACCCCAGCATGCGCCTGCTGTCCTCGGGACCGAGCACCGTGGCGCTGACCACTACGCCACTTCCTGCTTCCGTGACGGCCCGTGCTCGCAACAACGTGTCGCCAGAGTCGGTAGGTACCGTCCATGTGGCGCAACCGGAAAGAGCGATCACCATCCAGGCCAGACAAGTGAGGCTTCCTGCTGGACGAACGTGTACCGAGGGCAGGCTCATGGGTCGTCCGTCTCGATCGGCTGCTTCAAGAACCCCTGTTCAAAGGGTTGCCACGGAAGTATCTCAATGTCGGTCAGAGACGTCAGCACGCTGTCGAACAGCAGGACGCTGCGCATTCCGGCCGTAAAATAGGGGTCGGTCGTCAGATTCTCACGTGGGGCACTCTTCGGCGCCGCACCGACACCCTTGACCAGTCCGATGGCACGAAGGCCCTGGGAATAGACGAGATCTTCCAGCAGGGCCCTGGCGGCCTCGTCCACGTCGGGGTCGATCTTGTGCGTGGTGAATGTCGGCGAGTGGATTGTCATCCGGCTGCCGATGTCGCGACTGATCTGGCCGACCCAGACGGGCTTGCCGTGGTAAAGCATCGAGCTCCGCCAGAGCCGCAGATGATTCCGCTGGTGGATATTGTCACGCGACTTCTGAAGCGCGACGTCCTGCGGACGGCCAAACAGGTACAGGTCGCTGATCGGCGCGTACGGGTAGCGTTCCCGGGACATGGCGGAGCTCATCATCCGCATCACCGATCCCTTCCAGGTCACCTCCGTCGGGCTCCAGCCGCGGCGAACGAGCGAAGAAAAAGCGTCCTCGACGCCGCCGATGATGACGAGGTTCAGCGGGTCGCCATTGCGCGAGCTGTCCTTGTTGGTCGCGCAACAGGGCAGCGCCTCAAGAGCCGCCACGAACTCCGTGTCATTTGTAAAGTCGACGATGCTGCCATTCGCCGCAACATGATCGCTGTCGAAGACCCTGCTCTCCTGGTAGTCGGTCCGCAGGCCGGGAACCGCAGCCAGGAAGGAAAAGCTGTGGCTGCGCCGATCCGCGAACAAGTCGATCTGCAAGAGCTTCGCGCCCTCGTGGAGATTCGTAAGGACGAAACCCGACACCTTGGCCCCGGGAGGAACTGGATTCCTGAAAGCCAGCTCGCTGAAACGGCGATCCAGCTCCTCCAGCTTGCGGCCTGACTCTCGTGGAGCCATTGCTTCGGCCGCTTCCGATCCAGGAATGAAATCGGGGTCGAGTCCCGCAAACATCAACCAGTAGGGAACATCCTCGTTATTCTCGACCTCGATCCAGACTGGCTGGATCAACTCGTCGGCGAGCGGCGCGCCATACACGGCGGCGCTCTCCTTGGCCGAAAGTGCCGCCGCGGAAACACGCACCGCACCCTGCGTGCCGGAACGGGCGCGCAATACGTACTCAGCATCGGTTCGCGAATCCTGGGCCAAAGAGGCTGTGCTGCCGAATGCCCCGACAGCTACCACGGCGGTGACGATGACTCGGATGACAGCCGAGTTCATGGATGAGTGCCCGATCCCCTGAATCGCTTGATGCAAAGCCTACACCAGACCCGTACGGAATCTGATGGACCGGCCCCCACCCCCGCAAAGGGCACTAAACCATTGATTCAGATGGGATGCGCCAAGGGCGGCTCAGTCATGGCTTGGCGCCGGCTATCGCCTTGTCATCCGCCCGTGCCGCCGGGTGCTTCGCCTGTTCGAGTGACTCCTTGCACAAGTCCGCTTCTCCGCGGGCGCGGTCAACGAGGCCTTTCGCCACGACTGAAACGCCGCCGGTTGCAACGGCGACCGCACCGGATGCCACGCCCTTGCCGCCAATCGCAATCCTGGGGCTCGCGAGTGTCCCTTCGAGCTTGATGAAGGGATTGGTAAACATTCCCGGGCTGACGCCTATGCCCTCGCGCGGACTGGTGTTGAATTCGACCGTGAGATCTTCGGTGTGAAGATCCACTTTACCGGCCGCGGTGATGGTGACTTTCTCTAGCTGTACGAGCACGGGCTCGACCGTCGCCTGGCCGTCCTTGATGTCGACCCGGGTCACGGTGCAGTCCAGTTGGGTAAACGGGTCCTGCGCCGCAAACGGATTCAGCTTGCCCGCGAGCTGGCCGAGGATGCCGCCCCCGAGCGCGTCGACAGCGCCGCTCTTGGCCCTGCCAGGACCTTGCGTCAGCAAGACGAGCCCATTGGCGGACGAGGCCATCTGGCGCGCTGAACTGCCGCTTGCCCGCAGGTGCGCCTCGACGCTGGTCGGCGGACCGAGGCTGGGGTCGATGCCCTCGCCGGCGCCACGGCCGGTTTTCACGTCCTTGATGTTCAGCTTGAGGTCGAAGTCGGCCGCCTGGTCGCTCGTCGATGTCAGCTTGAGTACGCTGTCGATCGTGCCGCCGTAGCCGCCGCGCGCGCGTCCTTCGAACGCCAGCTGCCCGGCTTCGACGACCAGCGTGCCATCAACGTCCTTCAGCGTTCTGTCGGCGAGCTTCACCTCGTTGAACACGAAATGCAGCTTCGCATCGTTGCGCTTCAACCCGTCGAGCGAAATAGGTTTTTCGCTAAAAACATACTTGGCCTTCTGCTCTTGCGTCTTCGCTTTGCTGTCCGCCTCCTTCTTGGTAAACGGCGTGAGGTCGAGACGCGGCGACGCAATCTCGGCTTCGAGGCGGCCCTTGTCCCTGTCATTTCGCGCCATCGACGCCGATCCGGAGACCTCGGTCTCACCGATACGCGACGTGAAGTCCTTGAGCTCAAATTTGTCGCGACTTTCGATGAAGTTGCCGCTCATGGAGAGCGGGACATCCGGCAGCGCCTTGCGTAATCTCCGAAGGTTCTCGGCGCTGAGCTCGAATCGGATGTCGGCGTCCCGGTCGCGAGCCAGGCGGATCGTGCCGTCGGCCTTCACCTGCGCCCCGGCGAATTTGGCGCTGAGTCCGTCGATTCTGATTTCTTCCTCCGAGGACGCAACTCGACCGCCGGCCGTAAAGCGCTCGGCCGGCACGTCTTTCACATCGAAAACCTGCGCGATCCGGGCCGCGTCAGCGACTGAGGCTTCGAACTTCAGATCCGAGCCGGGAAGGCCGAGAGTTTGCAGTGTTCCATTCGCTTTTGCCGTGATGTCGCCGAGCTTCGCGTCGAGATCGAGCTGGCTCAGATCGCCGGCGTCTTTCAGCCGGATGTCGACGTTGAGCGTACCGGTTGCAATGACCGGTAATCGAAGGTTCTTGAGCATCCCGCCGAGATCCGGATGCTCGAGCTTGAGGGCGAGATCCGCACCGTCCAGCGGATCAAGACGCCCGAGGCTGCCATTGATGTCGAGTTGCAGCCTCTCGATCGCAGCCTGTATCTCCATGCGGATGTTCCGCCCGGAGAAAAGCGAATCGATGGGCCCCAGGTGTCCGTCCACTTTCGTCCTGAACTCGTCGAACCTTCCATTGCCGGAGATCGCCAGCAGGCCGTCGGTACCGGGTTCGATGGTCAGCGTTTCGAGGAGCGCGACGCGGTCCGGCGCTCCGGGCTCGCGATAGGTGATTTCCACTTTGCTTAGTTTCGCGTGCTGGATGACCACCGGGAACTCAGTGACGCCGGAGTCGAGCGAGGCTTCTTCTTTAGCCTCATCCTCGTCCGACAGCGTCCAGTTATCGCCGCCCTCGCGATTCCTTTCGAGCAGCACTGAGACATCGGCCAGCTCGAACGAACGGACATCCACCGGGCCTGAGATCAGCGACCACAGCCCGATGTGCGTCGAGAAGCGACCGACTTCCACCATCTGCGGCTTCGTGCCCCACTCCGCGTTGCCGATGCGGACGCGCTCGGCGAGGACGGATACGGATGGCAGCACTTTGAGCTCGAACGTTCCGTCTATCGCGAATGGTCGGCCCATCTGCTTCGTGACAAAAGCCTCGACCTGCCCCTTGTGTCGACCCAGGTCGCCGAAAGCGACATAGAGCACGATCGCGAGGAGCAAGGCTCCCGCGACTGAAAGCACGATGACGACGACACGGCGCAACGACACGTGACTGTCAATTCTCTGCTTCTAGTTGTGAGCGGACCCCCCCTGCCTGAAGCCTGCAGAATGTCCAGGTAGATGTCGAGATGGACTTTGGTCTTACGCCCGTGCGGCAATCTCGCGGGTGACGTCGAGGGTCACGTCCACGTCTGCCGGACTGACGTACATATGGGCCGACAACCGCACTCCCCGCTCGTCGTTCTGCGCACGGACGCGCACGCGCTTTGCCCACAGCGCGTCCTGGAGTGCCTTGGCCTGCACGCCATTGACGCGAAAAGTCGTGATTGCCGTTGTCAGCCGCGGGTCGGCGGGTGACGCGATACGCACATTCGGGATGTTCGCCAGGCCGTCGCGCAGGCGCTTCGTGAGGCCTGCATCCCAGCGCTCGATCCGCGACATGCCGATTTTCTCGATGAAGCGCAGTGCCGCCATCAGGCCGTCCACCACGGGAACACTTCCGGTACCGAACTGCATGAACCGAAAGGCGCCATCTTTGAGGTTGTCCCACTGGTAACTCGCCAGCGTCGTCCAGAACCGGTCCTGCACATCGCGCCGGAGATACATGAAGCCGGTGCCTTTCGGCGCCATCATCCACTTGTGCGGGCTGCCGACGTAGGCATCGCAGCCGAGCGCTTGCAGGTCCACCTGGATCTGACCCACGGCCTGCGCGCCGTCCAAGATGGCGAGCGCGCCGTGGCTCTGCGCTAGCGCACACAGATCGCGGGTCGGCAGCAGTACGCCAAGCCCACTCGTGATGTGGCTGAACATCACGACTTTCGTGCGCGGCGTCATCGCGGACTCGAACAAGCGCACGATCGCATCCGGCCCGCCCACGAGGGCCGGCTCGAGCGGCAGTTCCTTCACGACGATTCCGCGGCGCTTCGCCAGCAGACGCCAGGGCGAGATGCCGCCGCCGTGCTCCTGATCGGTGCTGATGACCTCGTCACCCGGTGCCAGGTCGAGACCATTAGCGAGAAAGTTGATTGCCATCGTCGCGTTCTGCGTGAGTGCGATCTCGTCAGCAGACGCATTGACGAACCGCCCCAGCGCCTGACGGACCTCGAGCAATTGCTGGTATCCGGTCAGCGGTTCGCCATCGGGCTGTTCGTAAGGCCAGGCCGCGAGATCGGTCTCGATGCGGCGAATGCCTTCGGTCAGCGCATCCACCACTTCCCGCGGCGATGCGCCCAGCGTGCCGGTATTGCAGTAGGCGACGCCTGCGGGGATCAAGAAGTGCTCGCGCGCCGCCGCGAACACGGCCGCGTCATTTGCCTGCGCCTCCGGCACGAATGGCGCCGCCCGAGTGAGCGCCTGCAAGCCGGGCGCCGCGCCCAGCAAGAGGCCGGGGACCGCAAGAGTGGAAAGGAAACTTCGTCGTGTGCTCATCACGTCACCAGCGTCAAAACCGTTGACAGCATATGCCGCGGACGCCTGCTGCGTCCTTGTCAGCCATCAGAACTCTTCGCGCACAAAGCGCGCTTCGGCAAGGTCGAGCTCGCGCTCGAGGCGGTTCAGCACGTCGTCGCCGATCTCGCCTATCTGCCATAGCTGGATCAGCGCGTTGCGCTGCGCCGCTGCCGCGCCAAGCCACAGGCGCGACTCGCTGTCGAGCGAAAGCGCGCCATCTGGGCGGTAGTGTGACCGACTGTTGAAGAAACGCTTCACTGCGACGGCTTCGTGTGCGGGCAAACCGTGTTCTGCGACCAATTCGTTCACGGCCTGAACCGCCGCACTGCGCATCGCCTCGCGCGCGAGTTCGGTTTCAGTCGCTCCGGAGGTGTCCTTCTCGACTCGCAACGCCTTGATCAAGGCCGGCAGCGTCAGCCCCTGGCCGACCAGCGTCACGAATACGATACCGAACACGAGCAGGATCACGAGGTCGCGCTGCGGAAATGGTTCGCCGCTCGGCAACGCGACTGGGAGCGCGAGCGCGGCGGCCAGGGAAACGACACCCCGCATGCCACTCCAGCTAACCAAGGTTGAAACCCGGGCGGACGCGGGATCACGACGACTCAACGACGGCAGCAGCAAGCGCACGCCGTAGGTCGCCGTGAAAATCCAGAGAAATCGCACGCCGATCGCGACCAGACTCAACACGGCGATCAAGCCGACGATCCGTGGCCAGGACAGGGCCTGTTGCCCCAGGAGCGAATCGGCAATCAGCGGCAATTGGATGCCGATGAAAACAAACACCAGGCAATTGACCACGAATACGACCGCACTCCAGAAGGTCCGAATATTGAGCCGCGCAAGCGCAGACGTGCCCTGATGAGACCATTGCGACCGGTACAGTCCGACGGCGACCACGCCGAGGACACCGGACAGTTGCAGCCGTTCGCACAGCCAATAGGTCGCAAAAGGAGTTGTCAGGGACAGCGCCAGTTCGAGCATCGGATCATGCAGGCGTTCCTGCAGCTTCGAGGTGATCCATCCCATTGCGATGCCGAGCGCAATCCCGCCGAGGGCGATCAGGCCAAACTCTCCGACCAGCGCCCAGCCGGAGAATAGGCCCGTCAGCGCGGTCGCTACGGCGAACCGGTACAGCACGAGGCCGGTTGCGTCGTTCACGAGGCTCTCGCCCTCCAGCAACGCCACGATCCGGCGCGGCAGTCGAAAACGCCTCAGTACTGCGGTTGCTGCGACCGCGTCCGGCGGTGAGACGATGGCACCGAGCGCAAATGCGACCGCCCACGGCGCCTCTGGCACCAGCCATTTGAATGCAATCCCCACAGCCAGCGTCGTCGTGGCCACGAGGCCGATGGCAAGCAAAAGGATTGGGCGAAGGCTCAAGCGGAAATCGCGCCACGAGGTCTCGATGGCCGCTGGATACAGGACCGCGGGCAGCACGATGGCGAGTACCAGATGCGGCTCGATCACAATTTCCGGCCAGTCGTACGCGAAGCCGAGCCCGATGCCTGCCAGGACGAGCACAACCGGATAGGGCACATGGACGCGGTTTGCGAGCCAACCGGCCGCGATCGCGCATGCCATCACCAGGATGAAGGAGATCATCAGGCGAAGTTTGCATCCCGGGTGGCGCCGGCGGCAAACAATCAGTCGATGGCTGCGCGGTGCGGAATGTACGCGAGGCCGAGCTGGAATCCGATATCCGGGGTGTTGTTGACGTTCTGCAGATTCTCGGTGATGCCAAACGAGATCAGGTACTGCTTGATGCGGTGACGCATGCCCAGGCTCAGCTGGTACTTCTCGCCGAGCAACTCGTCGAGATCGGTGGTCTGGTGCGAATAGACGCTTTTGCTGATGTAACCCTGCAGATTGATATTGGTGTTGGCCGAGAGCTTGCGCTCGTAGCCGAAGACCAATGTGGGGACGATCTGCGACTCCTGCGGTGCAGGCTCGGTCGTGCCGGCGTAGTAAACCGCGGCAACGTCGACGTATAGCGCATGATGGTTGCTGAAGCGCTGCAATGATGCCTGGACCCCGTAGTCCGTGCGGCCCGTGGAAAGCAGCAGGCGGCGCCCGGCGACGGGCACTTTTACAGCAGCTTCGAGCGAGAGTTTCCACGGATCGGGCAGGGAAACGCCGACATAGCGAACGCCGATGGCTGGATCGGTCATGCCACCATCGGTCGGCGAGCCGAAAAATACCAGCTGCGCGCTTTTCAGGTCGTAGATGAGATTGGCTTCGTTGCGCGTCACCGCCGGGCGCCCAAAGGTGCTGAAGCCAAAGGCGTCGTGGAACTCCTCGATCATGCTGTCGAGAAATCCACCCTGGTACGAAAGCGCACTCGCGGTGAGGTATCCCGTCCAGTTCTTCGAAAACTTGTAGTGCAGCGTCAGATCGAGTGAACCCTGCTCGACATCCAGCAAGTAATTTTCACCAGGGAGTGCCTGGATGGCCGTAACGTCGGCAGGCCCGAGGTCGCGCCGGCCCTGCGGCTCGAGTGCAATCAGGTAGTCCTCCACCTCCGGACTCAACGCCCAGGTGTTCTGATAACCGAGCTCCGCCTCGAGCGCCCAGCTGCCAGGCTCGATGGCGATGGCGTGCGCCGGTCGCATGTCCAGGCGCAGGAAGCCAAAAGGCGTCAGGTCGCGGGATCTGAGCAATCCGTAGAACTCGCCGTCCGCCGCGCCCGCCATTGAAGCGTTCGCAGCGAGTCCTGCTCCGATCAGCGCAGCTGATACCCACCGTCCGGAAGTCGTGCTCACTATGATTGTCCGGTTAACTGACCAAGCGACTGCAGGCAATTCAGCGTGTAACGGGACGGCGCCCGCTTCAATTGCACCATGGTATCGGTCGAGTGCTGCCAGGGATGACTGCTTTGGGTCATTCTGTCGCGCCCGGGTTCAATTCGGCAGGTGAAGCTGAACCCATAACGCAAAGAATCGCCCGCTCCGGCCGCCCGCCGACTGCGCGACGTTGCGTGGCTCGAAGTCCACATACGCGGCGCCGATCTCGAGTTGCCTGGTCAGTTGCCACTCAAGGTTCAAGCTGGCCTGATGTCCTATGGCTCGCCCATCGGTAGATGCCGTGCCCGCAACTGGTGAAAGCGGCGGCGCGTAGAACGCATCCTCCTTCGCATGCTTCCAAAGTGCGTTCCAGCTCAGGCTTATCACTGCAGTTTGTGAGACCACGAAAGTAATGCTGGGTTGAAAGTCGAGAAGATTCGCCGGGGTTGCGACGTTTGCCTCCGAGAAGTAGGGCAGCTTCGGGAAGAGTGGATTGAACGTTTCCAGCCGCTTGTCCTGCAGGTTGCGATCGCCGCTGATCGCATCGATCTTGAGGCCGAGCCGCGGGGTCAGCGGAAACCCGGTCAGTTCATAGCCGACGTCCGCAGACAACGTCCATGCGCGGATGTCATCGTCGCCGAAAGTACCCCATTGCCAGACAGCTTCGATATTCCAGTCAACGCCTTCGTGGTCGCCGAATAGTCGAGCCCCGATGCTGTGGCGCACCTCGGTGGCAATCCCCTGCGCAAACTCGGCGTCCTTTCTGCGCAGGCCGAGATAGTAGACATCTGCGTGCAGTCCGGCGCCTGCGGAAACCTCCGAGGTGACGTAGAGCCCCCAGAAGCTTTGATCCTGTGAACTGCTGTCGTCCCACGTTCCACCTTCTGGAAGCACGGGCCTGACTGCAAACAGGTCTGCTTGGGTCCCTGCGGGACCATTCCATGAAGCGCGCATGCCATCGAATGAGCGCCGGACGTTCGGACTCTCGCGGACACTGACCAGTCGTGACGAACCGAAGCTCATCGCCTGTCGACCTGCTCGCAGCGTCAATGGGCCGTCGAACGCGCTGAACGACTGCTCCACGAAACCTTGCAGCACGTCGATCGGATCATCCTGCACCGCCGGCGGAGATCCGGTCCACCCGGCGGTCAGTCCACTGACAAGCTGTCCCGCAGCGCGAAATCCCCGGTCGTTTCCGATCTCAGCGCCGAGCTGCAATCGATGAAGCAAGTAGTCGTCTGACTGCGTTTCTGACAGTCCGAATACCGGGTTCTGGGACGACTCGAAACGCGCACGCCAATCCGCATCAAAACCGATGGACCATGCTGAGTTGCCGGTGACGGTAGTGGTCTCCTCGGTGCTGTGGGCCTCAAAGGGCCAGAGGACGCAGACATAAATGGCCAGGTGTCGGGAACACCGGGCTCTGCCGTTGCGGCCTGTGATCATTGCCCACCCGCGGCGGCGACCGATGTACCCTCAGGGCGCCGTGCTCGCCGATTTCCGGTTCTGAAAACCCCCAAAGTGTGCGACCGGTGACCAGGCGGGGCTGACCGGCGGAAGGGGCTCCGGTGCGACATCGGAGAATGCTCCCGTCGCGTAGACAATGTCGCCGCCCGTGACCGTCAGGACCGAATCGATTGTGCGAATCTGTTCGTCCGGCACCGCGAGGTAGTCCGACGAAAGGATCGCAAAGTCCGCGAACTGGCCCGGGACGATTCGGCCCTTCAACATCTCCTCGCCGCTGAACCACGCACTTCCAACCGTATACAGGCGGAGCGCTTCCTCGCGGGACAAGCGGTTGTCTGGCGAGCCGAGCTCCGTCCCGCCGACAGTTCTTCCAGTCACCATCCAGTAAAGGGCGATCCACGGGTTATGTCCGCTGACTCGCGTGGCGTCCGTCCCCGCGCCCACCGGAATCCCCGCACGGACGATGGCCCGCAACGGAGGAGCCCGCGCGGCAGTTTCCTTGCCGTAACGGGCAGCAAAGATCTCGCCCGCGAATGCCATGCGGTCCTGCACGGCAATGCCGCCGCCCATCGCCTTGACGCGCGCCAGGTTTTTGTCGCTGATCGTCTCCGCATGATCCAGGCACCAACGCGCCTTGTAGCCGGTCTCCCTGAACATCGGTTCAAGGACGTCAAGCACGCGCCCGATGGACTCGTCGTAGGTCGCGTGGATCCGGATCGGCCACTGGTGATTCGCGAGGAGGCGAACAACCGCGGCAAGCTCGGTTTCCATCTTCTCGTCCAGCGCGGGCCGGGCGGACATGAAGTTCTCGTAGTCGCCGGCGGACCAGACAAGGTTTTCGCCAGCGCCTTCGACGACATAGCCGTTGAGACGTGCCGCCGCCCGGTTAAGGTCGAGTTTCTCTTCGGCTGTCCACTTCTCATACTCCTGCAATTCGCTGCCAGCCCTCTGAGCGAACAGGTAGTTCGAGATGCGGAGGGGAAGACCGGGTTGCCGCGCCAGGGCGTAACTCGCCTGGTAGTCCGTCGAAAATACGTGTCCGCCTCCACCGGGATCGACGACACTGGTGAGGCCGAAGCGGTTCAACTCCCGGAAGAAGTGCCGGGTCGAGTTGATCTGGTCCTCGGCGGATAACTGCGGAAGCTTGGCGATCGTGGTGTAGAGGATGGAAGGACTGGGGGCGGCATGCAGGATTGCACCACCCCCTTCGACGAACTCATAGCGCCCACCGTCGGGTGGCACACTCTGCGGCGTAAGCTGCAGCGCCTCGACGCCAGCTGCATTCATCAGCGCCTGGCTGTAAAGGAATAGGACGAACACCGGCGTGTCCGGGGACGCCGCGTTCAGCTCGGCCACAGTCGGCATGCGCCGTTCCGTGAACTGGTACGATGACCAGGCGCCGATGACCCGTACCCAGTGGCCCTTGGGCGTACGTTTCGCCTGATCGCGAATCATCTGAAGCCCGTGTTTCAGTGACTCGACGCCGTCCCATCGCAGTTCGAGGTTGTAGAACCTTCCGGCCCGGACGGCGTGGATGTGCGAATCGTTGAGCCCAGGAATGACGCGCCTTCCGTCCGCGTCGATCACGCGGGTGTGATCGCCGCGATGCCTCATTACTTCGGCATTCCGTCCGACTGCGACGAACATCTCTCCCCGGACCGCGAGAGCTTCCGCCTCGGGGAGCGCGTCATTCAGCGTGTGGACCTTCGCGTTGTAGACGATGAGGTCGGCAGGCTCCTGCTGCTGGGCAGTTGCGCCCGCAGACCCGATTGCGCACGCCGACACCGCAATGATTGAGGAACGGATGATGCAGAAGAAACGCCTGATGGGATCCTCCTTCAAGACCTTGGGCGTCGTGACTGCTTCGCGTCCTCTAGTTTCGGGGCTCTTTTGCGACTTCTTGAGCCTTCCTGTAGCTCTCGGCGACCGCGCGGTAGTGCGGCACGAGCTCCTCATAGAGCGCGCCCCACTGCGCGGCATCCGGACGATTCCAGGTCCGGTGGGTTTCGCTAAGGATGGTATTTGTGGTTACGGGAATGATACCGGCCTGCGTCATCCGGGCGAGCGTGGCGTCGAACGCCAGCTGGCTGACGTCGCCCGAGGCGTCCATCACCGCGTAAACTTTGTAGCCGTCGGCCTTCGCCATGAGCGCGGGAAAGGCGACGCAGACGCTCGTCCACACGCCGGCCATGACGAGGGTCTTGCGGCCGGTCGCCTCGACTGCCTTGACGAAGTCGGCGTTGTCCCAGGCGCTGACTTCACCTTTGCGCCCCACGTACCTGGCGCTTGGCGCAGCCGCCGTCAGTTCCTCCATGATCGGGCCGTTCGCGCCACCGGGTTCCGACGCCGTATAGATGATCGGCATCTTGGCCTGCTCGGCGATTTTGGCGAGCGCCACGGCATTGGCCCGCAGTTCGCGGATGGGAACGTCCTTGACCGTCTGAAACAAGCCGGTCTGGTGGTCGAGCAGAAGGACGACCGTGTCGTTGGGATCCATAAGCGCCGCTCTGGCGGCTGCGCTGGGCTGCCGCGAGAGCCCGGGTATCGGTGCCGACGCCGCCGCGGCCTGGGCCTGCGCTTGCGCGGGCTCGCTCACCGTCTGGATGGCGAGAGCGGCGACGACGGCCAACGCCGCGACGCTTCCCGCCGCCGTCTTCTTCGTGTTGTGTGACATCGCGATAATCTCCTCGAAGTTGAGCGCACTAACCTCCGCGCATTCCGTCATCCGTTCAGCGTTTCTGGTAGTCGGTGAAGACGAAGTCGCGCGCTTTCACAAAGGCCGTGTGGCAGGCGTGACAGGTGTTCGCGAACTCCGGGCCGTCGCCGAATGCCTTGAACGTGTCGGTCTTTGCGTCATACCTGAACGAGGCGTATCCCCACCCGTCGGTCTTCGGGAATCGCTTCGAGTCTTTCAGCATGAACGTCGTCTCGATGTACTTTCCCGGTACGGTCACCTCATAAGCCGACACGGGCGGGCGTAATGTCTCCTTCGCCCATTCGATCTTGGCGAGCATCGCGCCGTCGGGAACGGGCTTGCCGTTGGCGGGAAAGCCTTCCTTGTATGCCTTGATCATCGCGGGATTCCCCGCAATCACCTTGATGCATCCCGGAGGTGGCGCCGAACCGCATCCGCCGGCGTCAGCGGGCTGACTCGGCGCGATCGCCTGCCATGTCTCGTAGTCCTTGAATTCCGAGTACGCGATGCCGTTTGGCGCCTTCAGCGTGAACCGGTCCTGCGCCGCGAGCGTGATGCCGACGACAAAGGTGGACGCCACGACGATCACCATGGACGCGACGTATTGACGCTTCATTGCAATATCTCCCGTTGATTTATTCGATGCGCAGACTCTGTTCCATCGCGTAGCATTGATCCCAGATATAGACATCGAATGCGGCAAGCCTGCCCGACCACTCGGGCGTGAGCGTGTTGACGCACTGCGCGGTCACCCGGTCGATGTAATCAATGATGACCGGATTGCCACCCAGCGCTTTCGCGCCCCCGATGTGATCGCTGTGGGAATGGCTGTAGATGATGTGCGTGATCGGCTTGTCGCTGACCTCCGCGACCGCCGCCGGAAGTCGCGCCGCGTAGCTCGGGGGCGCGTCGATCACGACGACGCCGCCGTCGTAGGTCAGCAGCAGCGACTGGTAGATGTTGTCGGTGACCAGGTAGAGGCCTTGCCCGAGATCCTGGAGGCGATAGCCCTTGGCAGGATCGATGGACGGCCCTTTGGCCGAAGCCGGCACATCCAGGTACTTGCCGATCTTTACGCCGATCGGCGCGATCGAAGGCATGTTCGGATACGGCACCTCCGCGCGCGCGACGGACATGCAGGCGCAGGCAACGGCGATGACAAGAATGAATGACTTCGACACGTGAAACTCCGGCATCGTCTAGCTCATCTGACCAAATGTCCTGTAGAAAAACGATTAGACGAAGGTATCGGTCGGAGCGACGAGCGGCTCAGCCGAAAGTGAACGCAAAAGCCTCGATGCCCGGATCAAGAAACTCGATCTCGAAGAGTCGATCGTCGATGGTGCCCGGTTGCCGGACCAGCTGATACAGGCGCGGCTCAGTTGCCGTGCCGTTGCCCTGATCGTCCACGTCCGTGCCATGAGCGGCTCCTGGCGGCTGTCCGTCGAGCAGAATGCGAAAACGCACGGGCGAACCGGGTACGGCGGGCCTCATGACCAGGTGAAGATCGCGCGCGTGGAATCGATACATGATCCGACCGCCGGCTTCATGCAGCGCGGCAGCCTGATCTCGCATGGCCCAGTTCCCCGCAAGTGCCCAGTGATTGAGCCGCAACTGCGTTGGCGCGGCATAGGTTCGAGGCCTGTTCTGCACGGCGCCGCCGTTGGACGCGAAGTTCTGGGTGCGCGCGAGACCCAGGTAGTTCTCCGGCGACTTCAGGTTTTCCCAATCCGCAGCCGCCTCGATGCCATCACCCTTGACCGACACCAGCTCGCGGCTGACGCCGGCGGCTCCCGCCTCAGCGAGCAGCTGCTGGATGACGCGCTCTGCCTCGACGAACCCGCCCTCGCCGAACTGGTGGTAACGAATGCGCCCCGTGGCGTCGATGAAGTAGAGCGCGGGCCAGTACTGGTTCTTGAACGCGCGCCACATCGCATGGTCGGTGTCCACTGCAACCGGAAAGCCGACGGGCAAGTCGGTCACCGCGCGCCGCACGTTGACGATGTCTTTCTCGAACTCGAATTCGGGGGAATGCACGCCGATCACGACCAGCCCCTGGTCCTTGTATTTCTCGGCCCAGGCGCGAACGTGCGGCGCCGTGCGCAGCCAGTTGATGCAGGTGTAAGTCCAGAAATCGATGAGGACGACCTTGCCGTGCAGGTCGTCCGTGGTCAGCGGCGACGTGTTGAGCCAGTCGGTTGCGCCGGAGAGCGAGGGAAACGTGCCTTCGTTACGCAGCCGCACGGTTGACAGCATCGTCCGATCCGTCCCGTCCTTCACGGTAGCAACGGTCGCGAAAGCAGCTCCGATCGCGCCCGCGAGAGTCGCACCGAGCAGGATCAGGCCGGTTTTCACCCTCTGATCACATCAGACGCGCCGGACCGTTTCGATTGGACCAAGGTATCGGTTGCGCCGGCGCTGCCTACGGCCGATGCTAGAGTGCGCAGGTGACGACGCAGGACCCCATCGTCTATGTCGTGGATGACGACCACAGGATCCGTGACTCGTTGTCAGCGCTCCTCTCTACATACGACCTGAACGTAGTCACATTCCCCTCGGCGACCGAGTACCTCGCCTATGCGAAGCCTGCGGTTCCGTCGTGCCTGATACTTGACCTGGAGCTTCCCGACATCAACGGGCTCGAACTCCAGAGCCGGACCGAAGAGAGTCATCACCCGCAAATCGTGTTCATCTCCGGACATGGCGACGTTCCGACGTCCGTTCGGGCGATGAAAGCCGGCGCGGTCGATTTCCTGGCCAAGCCGTTCAGACAGGAAGAGCTGATGCGGGCCGTGCATGCCGCCATCGAGCTCGATCGCGCAGCGAGACAGAGGAGAGCCGAGCTCGCCACGTTGAATCGGCGGCTCTCGTCCCTGACGCCGCGCGAACGCGAGGTGTTGCCGCTGGTCGTGAGCGGCCTGCTCAACAAGCAGGCTGCGGCAGAGCTCGGCATCACCGAGACCACGATCCAGATTCACCGCGGCCAGATCATGAAGAAGATGCAGGCCGAATCCCTCGCCGAGCTGGTGCGCATGGCGGGGACGCTCGAGATACCGATGACCCGTTCACGGCATGAGCAACAGTGATGAGGGCGCTCGCAATCCCCCGATTCAGGCTCCGGCGGACAGCGCTCTATTGGCGCGCAGAGTGAATTGGAATACCGTGCCGCGGGGCGAATTGGTGCTGACCCACAATCGGCCATGATGGGCCTCGATGATCGCGCGGCAGATCGAAAGTCCCATGCCCATTCCATCGGACTTGGTCGTGAAAAGCGGATTGAAGATCTTCTCGCTGTCCTGGGTGCTGATTCCGGCGCCGGTGTCCGCAACCGACACGATGATGCCGTCGCCTTCGTAGGCTTCGGAACTCACGCTCAGAATCCGCGGCTCTTTCCTGGAGGCCATTGCATCGATAGCGTTCGTGATCAGGTTCAGAAGCACCTGTTGAAGCTGGACACGATCTCCCTCGACTTCCGGCAGTCGATCGCTCGGCGCGGCCTGAACCAGGATCCTGTGCCTCTGCAAATCCGCGCTTTCCAGAACGAGCGTCTCGCGAATCAACTCGTTGACATCGAGGACGGATCGCGTCCGAACATCATTCCTGAACATCGCGCGTATGCTGCCGACCACGGCAGCGGCACGATGGCCATCGGCGACGATCTGCTCGAAGGCTTCCTTGGCCCTCTCGAGATTGGGGCTCGAGCGATCCAGGAAACGAAATCCCGCGCTGGCGGTCGTCGTCATTGCGGTCAGCGGCTGCTTGACCTCGTGGGCAATCGTGGCAGCGACCGCGTCTCCGGTCATCAAGCGCGCCATGCGTTCACGACGCTCGGCAAGGACTGCACGGAGTAGTTTCGTATAGAGGGCCTCGATTTCGTACAACAGGACGATCAGCACGAGACTGCTGGAGATGAATCCAATGACGCGGACGGTGTACCAGCCGACGCTGAACCGAATCGGGCTGGGATAGTAGCTGAGAGGGATCTCGATCGTGTAGAGACACATCACGACCATCAACCAGAGATCGAGCACTGAGCGCCGCCGCAGCCAGAGCACGACCAGGGCAGCAACGCTCAGCAACGCAACGGGCGCAAAAACATAGGGCCACAACGGGCCGAGATGAAGTGAATCGAGCACCACCTGGGGCAGCATCGCTTCGCCGCCGATGCAGAAAACCGCCACCGCCGCAACAAGCGCCACCGTCAGGGCGACACTCACGGCGATCGAGGCGCTCAACTTGCCGTGCGGGACCCGCTTGCCAGGATCCGCGTCCTTCGACAGGGCATATCCGATCACGAACAAGGGCAATCCGGCGTGCTGAAAAAAGTAGAGCCATGACGTGCTCTGCATTCCGCCGAGCAGGCTGCCTGGCGTAAACACGCCTGGAAACGTAAGGATCCACGGGATCAGGACCAGCGCCGTGTAGAGATATCCGCTCGCGATGATGAGAATGGCGCGTGAACGCACGACGGAGTATTGGGTGAACAGCAGAATGGCGGTGATCGAATCACACACGAACATCGCCATCGCATAGGCCGGAACAAATGCGGAGACAGGCTTCGTCCGGACATCTGAAAACGGCCCGACCGTGATCAGGACATAGACAAGCAACAGGAAGAGCACAAGGAAAAGCGCCAGGCGCTTTTGCGCCGGACCCGGCGACAGGTTCGAGAGGATGAGATCTTGTTCTTCGGGGACGATGGCGGCGGTCTTCACCGAGAGATAGCCCGCATACTACGCTCGAAACAGCGGACTACGCGACTTGACCGTTACCGATGTCGTTGATGGCCGTGAGCAGTTCTTCGCCGTCGAACGGCTTCTTGAACAGGCGGTACTCACCCAAGCCGACGGGAGACATCTGGTTCAGCAGGTCCGCGTGCCCGGTAATGAGGATGACCGGCAATTCCGGCCGAACCGCCTGAACTGCGCGCAACAGCTGGAATCCATCCATGCCGGGCATGCCGATATCCGAGATCAGGCAGTCGATCTCCGGGAGACAGCCACTGTCGAGCAAGGCTGTGGCTGAGGCAAACGGCCGCACGGCGTGATCCGCCGATTCCAGCAGATTCTTGAGCGACTCCAGGATCCGCTGATCGTCATCGACTACGGCGACTCGGTAGCCCAGTGGGCGGTCATTCATCGGCGTCCTTGGTTGGCTCAGCCAGGATTGTGACGGCACAGTGTGCGGCCGTATCTAGTGGAAAGGTGTGATAGCGCTCCCGTCTTCGAAGGAGCGAGGATACGACCGCACCAGAATAAGGCCGTCATCCATGCCCGATGCCACATCAATCGTATTCGTCGTTGACGACGACGATTCGGTGCGCCGCGCACTCAACCTGCTGCTCGACTCCGCGGGCTGGCAGTCGCGACTGTTTGCCACAGCACAGGAGTTCCTGTCTTGCCCCCGTGTCCACGCGCCGAGCTGCCTGGTGCTCGACGTCGGCCTGCCGGACCTCAACGGCCTCGAATTGCAGAAGCGGGTCGCCATCGAGCGAATCGACATGCCGATCATTTTCATCACGGGCCACGGCGACGTGCCAATGACCGTGCGGGCGATGAAAGCCGGCGCCGTCGAGTTCCTGACCAAACCGTTCAACGACGCCGTGCTATTGAATGCGATCGCAAACGCCCTCGACCGCAGTCGCGCTGCCCTAAGAGCGGAGGCCGAGATGCAGGCCTTGCGGGCCGAATATGCGGCGCTCAGCCGGCGCGAACGCGAAGTCATGGCCCTCGTCGCATCCGGCCTGCTTAACAAGCAGGTCGGTGGCCGGCTGGGCATCAGCGAGATCACGGTGAAAGCGCACCGAGGCAAGGTGATGCGCAAGATGGAGGCGAATTCGTTTGCCGACCTGGTGACGAAGGCTGCGAAGCTTGGATTGTCGCCCTCGAGGACGTCAACATGAATACGGCTCGACGCATGACGGTAGTGCTCCTGATCGTAGGTAGATGTCCTGCGATACGATCTTGACGTGCCCGGACGCGAGGTCATCCAGGTGCGCGTCGATTTCGCCCCGGGAGCGGCGTTCGGCAGGCACTTGCATCCGGGCGCAGAAATCGCCTATGTCCTCGAAGGCATGCTGGAGTATCGGCTGGACGGCGAGCCGCCGGTAACGCTGAAGGCCGGTGGGGCCCTTTTCATACCGACCGGGACGATCCATGCGGCGAAGAACGTAGGCACTGGCAACGGGGCGGAGCTCGCCACGTATGTCGTTGATAAGGGAAAGCCGCTCCTCGAGCTGGCCGATTGACACGACGCACAGAAAGCCCACAGACCTCGGTCTGCGGGCTCCCGGGACCCTCTTCCACTAGCTGCGCAGGGACTTGAATCCCGCACGCAGTTCTTCCGCGTAGATCTTCGGCTGTTCCCAAGGCGCAAAATGACCGCCCTTGGCGACTTTATTGAAGTGGATGAGCTTGGGATACGCCTTCTCCGCCCAGCTTCGCGGCGGCAGGTAGAGCTCGTCCGGGAAAACGCTCACCGCCACCGGGATGTTGACGCCCTTAGGGGCGAAGTAATTGAACGTGTTCTCCCGGTAGAGACGAGAGGCGGAGACGCCCGTGTTCGTCAGCCAGTAGAGCGTGCAGTTGTCGAGTATGTCGTCCCGCGTCAGGCTTTCCGGCACCCCGTCAATGGACCGCGCAATCATGTCCAGGCTAAAAGGGAAATCGATCAGCCAGGCAGCCAGGCCGACCGGTGAATCCGCGATTGCGTACAGCGCTTGCGGGCGCGACGCCATGTAGAGCGCGTATTGAACTCTCTTGTACGCGGCAGCCAGCATGTCGCAAGCGAGCTTTTCGTCGGCAGAGAGATCTGGAGGCAGCGGACTGCCAGCCCAGAGCAGCTTGTCGATCTCGGGTGGAACGACGGCAGCCATGTTCGTGTGCATGCCGATCAATCCCGGCGGGGCCTGGGCCGCCATCAGGTCCGTGATGATCGCGCCCCAGTCACCGCCTTGCGCCACGTAGCGCGTGTAGCCCAGGCGATTCATCAACACCGCCCAGGCGCGTGCGATGCGCTCGGGGCCCCAGCCGGTCGCAGCTGGCTTTCCGGAATATCCATAGCCCGGAATCGACGGGATCACCACATGGAAGGCGTCGGATGCAGCGCCGCCGTATGCCGTCGGATTGGTCAGCGGCTCGATGATCTTGAGCAGTGCGGCGACCGAGTAGGGCCAGCCGTGCGTGACGATGATCGGAAGGGCATTCTCGTGCTTCGAGCGAGCATGAATGAAGTGGACATCCAGGCCGTCGATCTCGCTAATGAAGTTCGGGACCGCATTGATCCTCGCTTCGACGTTGCGCCAGTCGTAGTCGTTTACCCAATAGCGTGCGAGCTTCTCGACCGTTGCGAGCGGCACTCCCTGCGACATGTCCGCGACCGGTTCTTTCTCAGGGAACCTCGTGGCCTTGATGCGCCGGCGCAGATCGGTCAGTTCCGCTTCCGGAACATCCACACGAAACGGTCGCATGGCGGTCTTGTCACTGTTCATCTGTTCTGCAGCTGCATTCATGGCTTGACTCCAGTGACGACGCGTGATGAAGCCCGCAGACCGCTGTCTGCGGGCTCCCGATACGCTCGTCGCTAACTGCGCAGCGATCCGAACCCGACGCGAAGCTCTTCCGAAAAGAGTTTCGGCTGTTCCCAGGCCGCAAAGTGGCCGCCCTTGGGGAGCTTGTTGTAGTGGATGAGTTTCGGAAACGCCCGCTCTGTCCAACTGCGCGGAGCCGGATAGAGTTCGTCAGGAAAGACGCTCACTGCAACCGGGATGGAGACGCCTTTGGCGTTGAAATACCCGAGTTTGTTCTCCCAGTAGAGACGGGCGCCAGATATTGCCGTGTTCGTCAACCAGGTGAGCGTGATGTTGTCGAGGATGTCGTCGCGCGTGAGGCCCTCAGACTGTCCGTCAAAGACGCGCGAGATGAGCGCATAGCTGCGCGCGTCGTGATCAAGGAAATAGGCCGCGAGGCCGACCGGTGAATCCGCGATTCCGTACATCGTCTGCGGGCGCAGCCCCAACTGGAAACCGTATCCGATACCCTTTTGATATACGAACTGCAGACGTTCGTAAGCGACTTTCTCGTCGGCTGAGAGACCCGCTGGCGGCGGCGCCCCGGAAAACGCCGCGTTGTTGATGTCTTCCGGAAACACGCCAGGCATGTTGACGTGAATGCCGAGCAATTCCGGTGGCGCCTGCAAGCCCATCTGCTCCGTGACGAGCGCGCCCCAGTCGCCGCCCTGCGCCACGTATCGCGTGTAGCCGAGGCGTTTCATGAGCACGTTCCAGGCGCGGGCCATGCGGGGGCAGTCCCAGCCGGTGGTTGTCGGCTTGCCCGAAAAACCATAACCCGCCATCGACGGGATTACGACATGGAAGGCATCCGCTGCGCTACCGCCATGCGCGGTGGGATTGGTGAGCGGTTCGACGATCTTCAGCTGCTCGGTGACCGAGCCCGGCCATCCATGCGTGACGATGACCGGCAGCGCATTTTTTTCCTTCGAACGGACGTGGATGAAATGAATGTCCAGCCCGTCGATCTCGGTGATGAAAT
>DAIRVG010000084.1:17318-25262 GCA_036802945.1 Vicinamibacterales bacterium | reverse complement strand
ACAGTCACTTCTTGCGCCGCTCCCACGCTGATCGTCTCGTTGATCCCGACGCTGTGAGTCCGCTGTAGCGCCACGGTGGCCGTCTCGCTCTTGCTGACGGTGATGCTGCGATTCCCACCGACGGTGATCGTCTCGTTGGCCCCTACCGCCTCGGTCCGATCGATGTCGATGTTGACGTTCTGGTTCTTGACGACGTGCTGTTTCTGGTTGCCGCCTACGGTCTCAGAATCGTCAACGTCGACCTTGTCGGTGCGGTTGTTGTGAATCGTCGATGTCTGATCGTGCTCGACGACGGTGTCCATGTTGTACTGGCCGTGGACGAACACACGCTCCTTCCCCGCCGTGTCGTCCATCGACAGCTCGTTGAACCCGGCCCCCTTGTGCGTCTGTGACTTGGTGCCGCTCAACACCGCGCCAGCCGGGAACCCGAACGGCGGCTGTAGCTCGGCGTTGTACACACGCCCTGTGATGATCGGCTGATCGGGATCGCCCTCGAGGAAATCGACGATCACCTCCTGGCCGATACGCGGCGTGGCCACCGAGCCCCACCCTTTGCCAGCCCAGGGATGCGAGACGCGAATCCAGCACGAGCTGTTCTGGTCCTTCTTGCCCAGCCGATCCCAGTGGAACTGCACCTTCACGCGCCCGAACTTGTCCGTGTAGATCTCGTCGCCCGCCGGCCCAACCACCACGGCCGTCTGGGGCCCCTGCACGAACGGCTTCGGCGTGCTTCGCTTCGGCCGGAATTGCTGCTTGCTCGACATCGCGACGAAACTGCACCGGTAGCTCGACCCTCCCCGATCCGGGAGCGCTTCGTAGTCGCTGAACTCGAGATCGTAGGTGGCCGCCACAACCAGGTGCTCGCGATTCTGATCGGTCCGCTCGCAGTCCAGGAGAGAGAAGAGATAGCCGACGTTGAGACCCCTCACGTTGGTCGAGGCATGCGCAACCTCGAACTGGCTGCCGTACTCGTCGATGCGAACGCCTGCGTACTGCTCGCCGTCAGCCTTCTGCAGGTAGTGCCCGGGATAGTCGAACACCTCGTAGTTGCTCGGCGCGTACGTGCGGGGCACGACCTTCTTGGTCTGGAGCTCGACGCTCGGCCGCTCGAGGTCGTAGTCGTCGTGCACGTAGACACCTGGCTGGATTTCGCGCGCAAAGTCCCAGCTGCTGATGTGCTCGATGTCGGGCCTGGCGAGCTTCTCGGGGGAGATGAAATGAATCTCTTTTGCGCCGGGAAACGTCGCGTGTCCGCTGTAGGAATCGGTGAGCACCACGGTGTTGTGCCCGTCGGTGTGCTTGACGTAGTAGTAGATGCCTTCCTCCTCCATCAGGCGGCTGACGAAGTTGAAGTCGGTCTCCCGGTACTGCACGCAATAGGTCCACTTGCGGTACGGGTTGGTCAACTCGAGCTTGAAATCGGCAGTTTCGTGATCGCCGAACACCTTCTTGATGATGTCCGGGACGGTCATCTCCTGAAAAATCCGGCAGTCCGCCGTGCGCGTCAGAAACCAGAGCCACGGCCGCACCACGGCAAAGTACCGATGATAGAACCCGTCCTTCCCCCCCTGAGAGAATCGCGTCACGTACCCGTTGTAGTACCGCGTCTTGTCGTCGGGCAGCGCAAGCTTGACGGTGACGTTCTTGCCCAGGATGTCATCCAGGTTGATGTCACCCTTGCGGCTCAGGAGATCGAGCTGATACTCGCCCATTCGGCCGAGCTCCTCGCGCGCGTGCATGCCATGGAACAGCAGCACGTCGGCGCCGAGCGGCGTGGTGATTTCCATCACTCTAGGCATGCTGCTCTCCGATGGCCTGGCCGACGGTCACGTCGCGTTCGGTATTCGAGGACACGCTCAATGGCTTCGTTGCCCTGACTACGAGGCCGGCCACAGGGAGGCCTTGCTCCATGCGCAGCTCCGCGCGGCCGATGTGCGCCACCAGGCCGGCATCGGCAAGGAGGCGCTCGACATATTCCGCCCGGTGATTGTAGCGGCCGTGCGGCTGCAGGCAGTAGGGCGCCGCAATGTCCGGAGCCGTCGATTCCTCCAGCGTAAAGATGAACGACCCGCCGGGGCGCAGCGCCATCGCGGCGGCGCTGACCACCTCCTCGAGCGGACCAAAATAGACGAGGGTATCGGCCGAGACGACCACGTCGAACACCTCGCGATGCCGTCCCAGGTACGCCGTCAATTCGGCCTGCACGAGGTCGTCGTACACGTGCTTCTCCCGGGCGTGCTCGAGCATTCCACTCGACAGGTCCACACCGATGATGCGCCTTGCATACGGCGCGAACAGTGCACCGCACAACCCGGTGCCACAGCCGACGTCGAGCACGTCCAGTGACTTGACCGGCGCGATGCCCGAATCCGCCAACGCGGCGGCAACAAGCTCCGGAGCCCGGTAGTGGAGACGCGCGAGCTTGACCTCGAAGCTGGTCGAGAAACTGTCGAAGACCTTCTGGACGTAGCTGTCTGACGCCCGCGCGGGGACATCGCGGCCCGACACCGACGCCAGTGCATGCCGCGCCACCGGATCGTCGGGCTCGTTCTTCACCCACTCCTCGCACAGCGTCAGCGCCTTGTCGCGTTTGCCGATCGCGCAGTAGGCGAGCACCAGCAGCCGTCGCGCTTCCGGATACTGGGGTTTCAGCGTCAACGCCGTGCAATATGCGGTCACCGCCTCCGGGGTCCGATCGGTCAGGCTGAGCAGAATCGCGAGGTTGTGGTAGGCATCCGCGTAGTCGGGATTCAGCGCAATCGCCTCGCGATACTCGGCTTCGGCCTCTACATGCCTGCCAAGGATCCGCAGCAGCACTCCCAGGTTGTTGTGGGCCTTCGCATGGGACGGCCGCAGCGTAATCGCCCGTTCGAAACATGCGATCGCGCCGTCGAGATCGGCCTGCGCCTGCAGAATGATTCCGAGGTTGCTATGCCAGTCCGGCTCGTCCGGCGCCAGCTCGAGGCTCCTCGCCATCAGCGCCATCGCGTCCTCGCGCCGCCCGCGCTTATACGCCAGCATGCCGGAATAGTGCACCGCATCAGGGTGATCGGGCGCCACCTCGAGGATCTTTCGGCAGATGACTTCAGCTTCGTCCATCTGTCCGTTCTTCAGACATTCCACGGCACACGCCATCGCTTCGTCGAGGGTGAGCTCACGCGGCGTTGACGACGGCTGATCCATGGCGTGTGTCGATCCCAGAACGCTTCCTGCCTCTACGCAAACTGATAGTCGAAATCGCCGTTGGCGACAGCCAGGCGCACACCGTTCAATGGCGAACCGGCCATCGTGCGCGTGAGGAATTCGCGGCTGACCGCCGGCAGCACGGTGTTCGTCAATATGGTGTCGATCATGCGTCCCCCGCTCTCCACCTCGGTGCATCGGCTGACAATGAGTCGAACAGCCTCGTCATCATAGGTAAACGGAATCTTGTGGTGTTCGGTCACCCGCCTGGCAATTCGCGTGAGCTGCAGCCGGACGATGTTGGCGAGCATCGAATCGCTCAGAGGGAAATACGGGATGACAACGAGCCGCCCGAGCAGCGCGGCCGGAAACTTCTTCAAGAGCGGCTCGCGCATCGCCTTCGCGATGCCCTCGGGCTGTGGCATCAACTCGGGATCCTTGCACATGCCCATGATCAGATCGGTGCCGACGTTCGACGTGAGCAGGATGATGGTGTTCTTGAAGTCGATGTACCGGCCCTCGGCGTCCTCCATCCACCCCTTGTCGAAGACCTGGAAGAAGATCTCGTGGACATCCGAGTGCGCTTTCTCGATTTCGTCCAGGAGCACGACGCTGTACGGGCGGCGACG
The DNA here is from genome assembly GCA_036802945.1 of Vicinamibacterales bacterium. Classification (GTDB taxonomy): domain Bacteria; phylum Acidobacteriota; class Vicinamibacteria; order Vicinamibacterales; family UBA2999; genus Gp6-AA40. The sequence continues at coordinate 21,450 of DAIRVG010000084.1, read as the reverse complement.
GACGGCTTCGGTCAGGATGCCGCCCTCCCCGTATCCCACATAGCCTGGAGGCGATCCTTTGAGCGTTGAGACGGTGTGCGCCTCCTGGAACTCGCTCATGTTGATCGTGATCACGTTCTGCTCGCCGCCATACAGTGCTTCGGCCAGTGTCAGCGCTGTTTCGGTCTTGCCGACGCCGGAGGGACCGCACAGCATGAAGACGCCGATCGGCTTGTTGGGGTTATCGAGCTTCGCACGAGAGGTCTGGATGCGTTGAGCGATCATCTCGAGCGCGTGACGCTGGCCAATGACCCGCTGATTGAGAGTCTCCGCGAGGTTCAACACCGCCTCGAGCTCATTCTTGACCATGCGGCCAACCGGCACGCCCGTCCAATCCTGCACGACGGATGCGACCGCTTGTTCGTCAACACTCGGCAGAATCAGAGGCGATTCTCCCTGGAGATCCGTCAGCTTCCCCTGGAGATCGGCGAGCTCGAGAAGCAATGTGTCCCGCACCTCGGCGGGCTGTTCTGGTGACGGCGCCGTCGCCTCGGCCTTCTGAGCTTCCGCCGCCTGCTCGAGCGGGCTGCCAGTCCCTTCGACAGGTTTGCTTCCCTGCCGCAGCTTCGCGCGAATGGCCAGAATGCGGTCGACGAGCTCACGCTCGCCCTGCCAGCGCTCCTCCAATCCCCCCCGACGCTCCTCGCTGACAGCGAGCTTTTCCTCCGCAACCTTTCTGCGTTCGGTCGCATCGATCCCGACAACTTCTTCGCGGCCGATGATCTCCAGCTCGGTCTGCAACCCTTCGATCTTCCTGCGACAGTCTTCGAGCTGGGGTGGAACCGCGTGCTGACTGATGGCGACGCGCGCGCACGCCGTGTCGAGCAGGCTGACTGCCTTGTCCGGCAACTGACGCGCCGGAATATACCGATGCGACAGACGTACGGCCGCCTCGAGTCCTTCGTCGAGCACCTGAACGCGATGGTGCTTCTCGAGCACCGACGCCACGCCGCGCACCATCAGGATGGCCTTGTCTTCGCTCGGCTCGGTTACCTGTACGACCTGGAAGCGCCGGGTGAGGGCGGGGTCCTTTTCAATGTATTTCTTGTACTCGGCCCACGTTGTCGCCGCGATCGTGCGCAGCGTGCCGCGCGCGAGAGCCGGTTTCAGCAAATTCGCCGCGTCACCTGTGCCCTGCGCGCCCCCTGCGCCGATCAACGTGTGAGCCTCGTCGACGAACAGGATGATCGGCTTCGGCGACGCCTGCACCTCGTCGATCACCTGCCGAAGGCGGTTCTCGAACTCACCTTTCATGCTCGCGCCGGCCTGCAACAACCCGATGTCGAGCGTATACAGCGACACGTCCTTGAGCGGGGGCGGCACGTCGCCTCGCGCAAGACGCACGGCAAACCCTTCCACGACCGCGGTCTTCCCGACGCCCGCTTCGCCCGTCAGAATCGGATTGTTCTGCCGCCGACGCATCAGGATGTCGATGATCTGTCGAATCTCCTCGTCACGACCGCTTACAGGATCGATCTGGCCCTTGCGCGCCCTGTCTGTCAGATCCGTCGCAAATCGCTTGAGCGCCTCCTGCTTGCCCATCTGCGCGGGCGCCATCGCATCACTCGCCTCGCCCGGAGCCGCGATCGACGATCCGTCCCTGGAGACGAGCTTCTCTTCCGGCGAGCCGCCGACGATCCGTACGAAATCTTCCGTCAAGGTATCGAGCTTTATGCCCTCGAACTGGCGAGAGATACCGAGCAGCGCGTTGCGCAGCGAGGGGGTCTTGAGGATTCCGACGACCAGATGCCCGGTTCGCACCTGCGATTCGCCGAACATCAACGTCGCATACACCCAACCGCGTTCGACCGCACTCTCGACGTGCGACGAGAGGTCCGAAATCGATGTCGCACCGCGCGGCAGCCGGTCAAGCGCATCAGTCATATCCTTCGCCACCCGCGACAGGTCGAGCTCGAAATGCCTGATGATCCTGTGCATGTCCGAGTCGGGTGTCTGCAGGATCTGCTGGAACCAATGCACCAGCTCGACGTACGGGTTGCCTCTGAGCTTGCAGAAAACGGTGGCGCCCTCGATCGCCTTGTACGCGAGGCTATTGAGCTTGCCGAACAACGCGGAGCGGCTGATTTCACTCATGCGGCCATCGCTCCCGCGCGTGTGACGAACGTTTCGGCAGCAAGACAGAGGTCCCCGGCGTCTGCTTCCGACGTACGTCGGCCTAGCCAGGTTGTCCATCCAAGTCTTCCGCCTTCGCCACTCCGTGGCTTCGGCGAGACAAGTCCGCCTTCGCCACTCCCCCCACCGAGCCGCAACGGCGGAACCTCGTTTCGTTTCAGCACGACGCGGACATCCCAATCAAGCTCGAACGAGCAATACAGCCGCACCCAGTCGACCAGCTTCTGCAGCATCGGACCACCCGGCAGAAAGCTCTCGTACTGGGCGAAGGTCAGCGGACCCAGACAGAGGCGGAACTTGTTTTGACGGTCCCACACACGGGCGCCAAGCACGGCGCCGGCGCCAAGTGAGGCTCCCTCGCGCGTCAAGTACGTACGCTCCTTCCCGCCGAGAGCCATCCAATGCCCTACGAATTCCTGAATCTGCACGGGGACGCGGAAAAAGTGCTGAAGGATGGCGGTCAAGCCTTCGGGATTCCGTGAATGCCGAATGAGGGCGCCAACATGAAGGAGCTTGGCGAGATCGGGCAGCGTATCGCGCTCGCGGAATGCCTTTGTTGATACGCCGATAAACGCCCCGACATACACCGCAAACCGATCGTCCTTCGGGCGGTCTCGATTGACGTGCGGCTGCGCCTGAGCCCAGGCCCAATAGAAGAGCGTCAAGAAACGATGATTGAACAGATCGAGAAATCGACTGAGCGTCGGATCGCCCGCATGCCGGAGCCGTTCGCGCGTGTACTCCGTGAAGTGAAGCGGCAGGGGGCCGTTCGGACCGAGAAGACCAAAGAGCCTCACCTGAAGACGCGGCGGCCGTCCATCCTGGCCGGCATCGAACGACGCAAGCGGGGCGGGCGCAAACGACAGATCCGGGTCCTGTCCCAGCCGAATAGGTTCGTCGATGGGACGCAGCGCACGACCCCAGCGCGGCCTGGTGCCGTACAGGCATTCCAGCCGGCGCAGCGTCTGGTAGAAGTCGTAGCGGTACGGCGCCTCCGCCAACGCGGCGAAAAACGCTACAGGATCGGTCTCTCGCCCCACTGTGGCACCCATCGGTTGATTTCGCCCCGGCCCTGCGACCTCAGGACGGTCTCGGTAAACGAATTAATCGACACGTAGCGTGAAAAAAAGTGCTCGAGTACCGACCCGAGCAGGTGCGCGCTGCCACCCTCAAATGCCAGCTCGTCGACCTCCACCGCGATCTCGAGGCCCCGACCGAACGCAAGCGTCGAGGCCTTCGCCTGCGATCCCGACGGCGGAGGGAGCCGCCGAACGACCGGGCTCACCTGCACCGACCTGATGCCTTCGATCTGTTTCCTGGCGCTCGAATCACCACTCGCGGCGTACAGCTCGAGCAGGTCGCGGAGCGCCGCGGCGCCTTCCTGGGATGTGGAATTCACGAGCGAAAGATAGTTGAGCGACAGATGGCTGATCGCTCGCCACGCCACCACGCCATCGGCCAACGGCGCATATGGCCGGCTCGGCCCCGCGACGACACGAATGCTCGTCACCGGGGCGGCAATGTCCAGCGAGAGGTCGCTTCTGCCGATCCCGGCCGGCATCTGTGGCACGAGATCGCGGTTGGTGCAGAGCGCCTTGATTGAAAGCTGCCGCAGGTCGCCGCTGAACGGCGCCTGTGCCGAGTCGGCAAGCGCCAGAAAGACCTCGGTCCCGATATAACTCGAGCGGGTCCCGCGTCGCTTCTGCGAGGCGGACACCAGCCGTGGCTCGCGGCGCGTCGTGAAATAGGCGGAGTCCTGACGTTGCTCGTCGGTGCTATACGCCGAGTACAGCGGAAGAAACTGCTGTTCGCTCTCGGCGCCAATCGCATGCCCCACGACGTCGGTTACCTCGTAGATCTCGAAATCGAGCGGCCGGGTCCGATCCGCGACAACGTGATACTCGTAGGCGTTGTCGGACACCTGTATCCGGTCGGTGCGCTTCGGGAACAGGTTGATCGC
>DAIRVG010000084.1:15182-17218 GCA_036802945.1 Vicinamibacterales bacterium | reverse complement strand
GCGCGAGCACACCAAGACTCGTCGCCAGGCACAACTCGTAGAGCCGGTTTGCGACGTCATCGCGTCCGGTCAGGAAAAACCGCAATCGGTCGATCGATGTCTCTTTGAACTTCAGGCCGGCGGTTGATCTGAGTCGGATCCGGATGCCTCCCTTGATGCGCTGAGCGAACGGCAGCGTGTTGAGTGGCAGGTCCGGCGCAAACGAGAAGTAGCTCACCGACGCGATCTCGATGGGCCACAGCGACACGTCCTGCGCGGTCCGGAACTCGCACGCCGTCACGTCGTCACCCACCAGCTGACCCTGCAGCATGCTGCCGCGCGGGATGGTAAAACCCGTGGCCAGGTTCGGATCGGTGGAATCGGGGGCGCACCGTGCGACCAGCATCGACGGCGTCGGCGCGAGGTAGTGGGGATAGATTGTCTCGAGCAGCGCCTGCGTGAACCTCGGGAACTCCGCGTCGAGCTTGAGGTGGACGCGCGCGGCGAGGAATCCGACGCCCTCGAGGAGACGCTCGACGTATGGGTCGGCAACCTCCAGCCCGTTCATCCCCAGCCTGGCCGCGATCTTCGGAAACTGCTGGGCGAATTCCGCGCCCATTTCGCGGAGGTGCTGCAACTCGAGGTTGTAGTACTTCAACAGGCGCGGGTCCATCACGGCACCCGCGATTGCGTGAGATCCGCGATCTGGACTTTGCCGGTTTCGAGATCAATCTCGGTACGAACCAGGAGGTCGAGGGGGACCGGCTGCGCCCACAGTTGGCCCTGGATCTCGATCCCGATCACGTTGTGATGATCGAGCTCGCTGAGCTCCACGAGTGCACTCACGCGCAACGTGTTGGGAAGGATGCGTGGCTCGAAATCGAGGATCGCCTGCCGGACGGCGCGCTCCAGATCGCCCACCTCGAGCGTCGAGGCCAATCGCCCGGAGAGCGAGGGCAGTCCAAAATTGATGACGGACTGGCGTGCATACGGCGCGCTCGTGAAATCCACTTCCGCCTCGAGCCGTGTGGCGTTGAAGAGCCAGGCGAGATCGCGCAGCACCGCCTGCCGCATGCGGCTCTTCGACAGGACACGTTGCTCCCGAAGCTCCAGCTTCTTGTCCGGCTCGTCATCGGTGAGACGATCCAGCAGTGCCGGCTGCAGTCGCTCCTGGGGCGTGAGCTGCTCAGCCATGATCAGCGCTGAGCGGCTCCGTCGCGCCATCCGCCTGGCGATTGATCGAGAGGGACCGGATCTCCATGAGCGGCACGTCGCCGGCGTCCGTCGCGATGATCCGCTGGCCGAGACCGTGGTGGTTGTCCGGCGCAATCTCTTCCCAGAGCGTTTTGCGCGCGAGCGCGATGAGCCCATCGGCCGAGGTCTCAGAGCCCTGATAGCGGGTCGGAATGAGCGCCACCGCCTCGCCGCCGTTCTCGAATTGCAGCTGGGCCGGCATCCACACCATATCGCGCAGATCTTCGGGGGCCTCCATCGTCACGCGGCTCAGGCGCGAGAACGGAACCCAGTAGTACCGCCCGTTGATCACGGCCTCGAGCACCGGCCCCAGACGCGAGTCGGCGTCGCAGATCCAGGTGAACGGCTGTCCATCGATTTCACCGACTGACGCCTCGGCCTCATCAAAGGCCTGGAGCCGATACTCCTCGGACTTCGCGCGGTCACCGCGTCCAGCGAGCAGCAATGACTCGATAAGAAGCGCCAGCCATTGCTCGGGTTCGCCGAAAACCATCGGGGATTTTCGTCCTTCGAACACTTCGCGCCGGATGCTTTCACAACGCACCGCGTCGCCGTAGGTTTGCGCCATGGCCAACGCGCCGGCGTCGAGGTCCGACGCCACCTTGAGCTGGTTCAGCGCGCGGTCCCACTGGCCGACGACGCAAAGAAGCTGAAATAAGAACACGCGAAGCTTGGGATCGGCAGGGCGGGCTCGGACCTGCTCCTGCAGGTGCGCGAGGGCCGCGGCAGGATCTCCATTCTTCAGACTCTGTTCGGCAGCATCGGCGGCGCTCATCGTGTGCTCCCCAGTGACGCGCGCGAGC
>DAIRVG010000084.1:0-15082 GCA_036802945.1 Vicinamibacterales bacterium | reverse complement strand
CGCGCTAGCTTCCCTCATTCCATTGATCGGTGTACGTCATGCCGCCGAGCGCCTGTCCGTCTTTGCCCTGAGGCACGTACTCGACGGTGATCTTGTTGAACGAGAAGCTGACCTGCTCGAACAGGTCCGGGCTGCCGCTCTTGTCGCCTGCCTCAATCGTGAGCGACGTCACCCGGCCCTGCTCAATGGTGATCGTGAGATATTCGAGCGGTGTCTTGCCCGCCTTGCGCAGCGTGAGCACGGCCTTGACAATCAGCTCATTCGTGCGCAGCGCTACCATCAGCGCCGTCGAGGCGCTGTCGATCTTCTTGACGACCTTCAGTTCGTGCACCGCGGCCTTGCCGGTGGCGCCACCGCCCCCGAGCGAAGGCCGCGCGTGCATACCCCACGACCAACTCAGGACGTCGATTTCTCCCTTGTGGGCGTCGTCCTGCGTTTCCCCTTTGATCAGGCCACCCTTGGCGCCCTTGACCATCAGGAACATATCGCCGGATCCGCCCGTCAAGGCGTGTCCGTCGATCACTTAGCCTTCCTTGTTGCCCGTGATGTCGTATTTGAAGTGCAGTCCCGCATCGAGCGAACCGTCCGGCTTCTGGGGCTTGTATTCGAGGTCCACTTTCCCGAACTGCAACGAGACACTCTCCGTCGGTTCCTCACTGCTGCCGGACGGTGAAACGCTCGTGATCAGGACGTCGGTCATCTTGAGGATGAGGTATTCCTGCTGACCCTTCCCGGCCTTGCGCGCCACGAGCGTCCCTTCCGCGATGTGCTCACCGTTCGCGCACGACGCCATCAACACCGGCGAGGCCTTGTCGAGGGTGTGCATGATGTTCAGATCGCTGAAATTCGCCTTGCCGGCGCCGCCACCGCCCCCGTGGCCCATGGTGCCCGTCTGCGCGATTCCCCAGGACCATGAGAGGATGTCGATCTCGCCTGGATGCGCGCTGTCCTTGGATTCACCCTTGATGGTCCCCAGCTTCAAAAAGACATCTACTGCCATCGCTACGCTCCTCTTCTTTTCCCAATCGATCGGTGAGCCTCCGCCGCGCGGAGGTATCTGCGTCTCAGCTGGCCTTCGCCGAAGGCAGCTTGGATACCAGCCGCAATGACACGGTGAGCCCCTCCAGCTGGTAGTGCGGACGAAGGAAGAACTTCGCCGCGTAATAGCCCGGGTTGCCTTCGATCTCCTCCACTTGCACTTCGGCAGCGGCCAGCGGTTTCGACGCCTTGGTCGATTCCGACGAATGCGCCGGATCGCCGTCCACGTAGTTCATGATCCACTTCTGCAGCCACCGCTGCATGTCGTCCCGCTCCTTGAACGAACCGATCTTGTCTCGCACGATGCACTTCAGGTAGTGCGCGAAGCGGCAGCATGCAAACATGTACGGGAGCCGTGCCGCCAGATTCGCGTTCGCGGTGGCATCGGGGTCATCGTATTCGCTGGGCTTCTGCAACGACTGTGCACCAATAAACGCCGCGAAGTCCGAGTTCTTACGGTGTACCAGCGGCATGAAACCGTTTTTGGCCAGCTCCGCTTCACGGCGGTCGCTAATCGCGATCTCCGTGGGACACTTCATGTCTACACCGCCATCGTCGGTCGGAAACGTGTGTGTCGGAAGGCCTTCGACCGAGCCGCCCGATTCGACGCCGCGTATCCGCGAGCACCAGCCATACAGCTTGAACGACCGGTTGATGTTGACCGCCATCGCATACGCGGCGTTCGCCCATGTATACCGGCTGTGGTCGGCCGACCCGGTGTCCTCCTCGAAATCGAACTCCTCCACCGGGCTGGTCTTCGGCCCGTAAGGGAGGCGAGACAAGTACCGAGGCATCGCGAGGCCGATATACCGGGCGTCTTCCGATTCCCGCAACGAGCGCCACCCCGCGTATTCCGGGGTGCCGAAGATCTTCGTGAGATCGCGGGGATTGGCCAGTTCCTGCCAACTGTCCATCTGCATCACGGTGGGTGAGGCGCCGGCAATGAAAGGCGCGTGCGCCGCTGCAGCGACCTTCGACATCTCTCCCAGCAGCTCGACATCTGGAGGCGTCTGGTCGAAATGGTAGTCGCCCACGAGACAGCCAAACGGTTCGCCGCCGAACTGCCCGTACTCCGCTTCATAGACTTTCTTGAACAGCGGACTCTGATCCCAGGCGGTGCCCTTGTAACGTTTGAGGGTCTTGCCTAGCTCGTTCTTGCTGATATCCATGAATCGGATCTTCAGCATTTCGTCGGTTTCGGTGTTGTTGACCAGATAGTGCAGCCCCCGCCACGCCCCTTCGATCTTCTGGAAGTCCTCGTGGTGGAGGATCAGATTGATCTGCTCGGTCAGCTTCGTGTCGATCTGCGCGATGATCGCCTCGATCGACTTGACGACGTCGCTGCTAATCAGCTTCGTTTGCGAGAGCGCCTGCTCGGCCAGCGTTCGCACGGCGCGCTCGACGGCTTCTTTCGCTTCGTCGGTCTTGGGCTTGAATTCCTTTTTCAGCAGAAAGTCGAATTCATTCGCCTCAATCGTCCCCGTCGTCGACTGTGCTTCCTGCTGGGATTTTGGGTCAGCCATAACTGTTCTCCGCTCGGTGGCTCACGTTTACGACGAAGGTTCGTCCTGTGGCTTTTTCGTGGTCGCAAGCGTCTGCAGGAGGGCGGGATCCTGCAACAGTTTGCTCACGAGCTCCTCCGCCCCGCTTTTGCCGTCCATATAAGTGATGAGATTTGAGAGCTGCTGCCTCGTCTCGAGCAGCTTATTCAGCGCATCAACCTTGCGTGCCACTGCCGCGGGCGAGAAGTCGTCCATGCTCTCGAACGTCAGCTCCACGTTGAGATTGCCCTCGCCGGTCAGGGTGTTCGGCAGCTGAAACGCCACCCGCGGCTTCAGGGCCTTCATCCGGCTGTCAAAGTTGTCGACGTCGATCTCGAGAAATTTCCGATCCGCGACCGGTGCCAGCGGCTCCGCGGGTTTTCCCGACAGATCCGCCAACACCCCCATCACGAACGGAAGCTGGATCTTCTTCTCGGCCCCATACAGCTCAACGTCGTACTCGATCTGCACGCGAGGTGCACGATTGCGCGCGATGAATTTCTGACTGCTTGCCTTAGCCACGGGAAACCTCCTGACGCGTTTTCATGCATCCACTCACTCAGTTTCGACACCGCACAAGCTGCTCACTCCCCTTGCGCCAGACCGCCTGCCGACCGCGCCTGGGGGACGGCGTCAGGGGCAACATCGGCGAGTACTTCAAGGAAATTCTTGGAGACCAGGCGCTTCGCACGTTCCAGGAACAATGGAATCGGGCTCGAAGGCTCGTTGCGCCGGAAAAACTCGGCCACCGCGTCCAACGCCCGGATAGCATCCTGGCGGGACTTGATAGCACCCACGGCAACCGCTCCGCCATCCGCGCCGGGAGCACGTTCCTCGCCCGGCAGGTCGCCACGCAATCCGAGCTGCTCGTGCACCACGCGGCCCAATCGTGTCAGTTGCTGCGACAACGGATCGTAGTCCGGGACGGCGTCGGGGCCGGCCACGCTCATCGCCGACCCGATGCTTTTCAGCGCCGCCAGGGCGTTCGCCGCAGTCGTCTGCAGCAGCTTCAACTCGTCCAGCGGCACCTCCGCGAACGCCGCATTGATCTGCGCTTCGTCCCGCTTGGCGTCACCGTCGCCCGGCTGCAGCTGCCCCGCAGCGATGTCTATGTCACGCAGACTGAACTTTCCGTGCTGACGGCTGCTCACCAAGGGCAGTCGACGTAGTCCGTCGATCACCGCCATCTGGTCCGCGAAGCAATTCAGCGCGTTCCGTCGCAGGATTGCGTCTTCGTCGACCAGTGGGTAGGTCTGAGCCCAGTGTGTCTCCAGCCAGTGCGAGGCAACCGCCAACGCTTCGGCAAACCCTGGCAATCCATCGGTTCTCAATGAGGCAGTGCCCAGGTGAGCCAGCAAACGGATGTCCTTGCTCTTGCGCAACGCCTCGATCGACCGATTCTTGATCTCACCCCATTCGGGAGGGGGCAGCGATCGCTTACCCTCGGGATCACGAGGATCCGGGCGGGCATCGAGCGGTGTCGCCGAGCCAAACAGCCGAAACGTATCAAACGACGCCAGCAACGGCGTGTCTTCCAGGTTCTCCCCACACGGCCGGTCCGATGTAATCGGCCCGAGCAAATCGTCACCCCCCCATAGAGCACTCATAAGAGCTCTCTGCCCCGCCGGGAGGTCTGTTCAAACCCTTCTTGCGCTGGCCTCGACATAAGACAACGAAACAACTGGCGAAAACGAACAGGCCGCAATCGGAAAAACACAGATCCGAGCCTGCCCGTATTGATGGACCAGCGCGGGCCGGCCCGTCTATTTATTGAGACGGATGGGATTCTAGTCACTTCCCCGAAAAGTCCAAAGCCGAAAGTGGGGAGGTGGATTTGGCCGACTGGGCGAAAGCGCCGACCCTGGATGGACATTTGGGGGGCGACGTCGCGTCAGGAATAGGCTTCCACGATGACGACGGTGACGTTGTCCGGGGCGCCGGCAGTCAGGGTTGCCGCGATGAGCCCTTCGACAGCAGCCCGGATATCGTCGTGTGCCATCCATTGCTGGATCTGCGGCTCCGACACCATCCGCGTCAGTCCATCGGAGCACAGAAGGAATCTGTCGCCGGGGCTCACGCGGTCACGATAGACGTCGAGCGCCAATGTCGGCTCGCCGCCGATCGCTCGCGTCACGATGTTGGAGGGAACTTCGGTCAGTCCTTCGGACTCCGCCACGAGGCTGTGGTCATGTGTGAGCTGTTCCAGGCGGCCGTCCCGCGTGCGATACACGCGGCTGTCGCCCGCCCAGAGCACCGCGCAGCGCGTGCCGCGCGCCATTAACGCCACAACGGTGCTGCCGCTGACAACGGCATTGTGCGAGCGTGCCGCCGCCCGAACGAGATGGTCGTTTACTTCGTGCAGGCGTTCTCCCGCGGCATCGACCATCTGTTCGAAGCTGGCGTCCGGCACGAAATCCGCCAGAGCATCACAGACCATGCGGCTCGCCACTTCTCCATCGCTGTGCCCGCCGAGGCCGTCCGCTACGGCCCACAAGCCGACCTCGGTCCGCTCGAGCAGAGAGTCCTGATTGATGGTGCGCACGCGACCGACGTCGGTCGCTCCAGCCGATCGGTAGCGCGGCGGCGTCAGATCCTCCATTAGGACCTCCGCCTCCGTTTGAAGCGGACCCGTCTCGACACGTGCAGTAATCGTCCGCCAATGCGCCGCCGACCACGCTCCGTCCAACAGAGCGCTGAAGGCATCGGGGTGCGGCAACCCCTTCCCGATCAGGCAGCTGGGTTCGACGGCTGCAGATCCGTCAGTCCACCAGATCACCAGTGGGTCGTACAGTTTGTACAGGCGCAGTGAAAGGATTTGCTCGAGCACGTGTCCCATCTGGAGCGGAGACCCGATGGGAATCTGCCAGGCGGCCTGACCGCCGTCGTTCACGATCTCCTCGGCCGAGGGATCCAGGAGCACCCGCGGGCGCCCGCAGGCTGATTCGAGCTCGCTGCTCATCCTGGCGACCTCCTCGTCGAAGCGCTCGAAGTCGACGCTTTCCGCGGCGAGCGTCTCGATGACCAGTCGCTGTGCGCTCTCGAAGAACCCCTCCAAGCCGGTTGCGGCTGAGACGATGCTCACATCCTGCGGCAGCTCAGCCACGAGTGTCAGGTGAAAGTAGCGGCCGACGCGGTCGACGCTCGGGACCATCAATCCGATCACTGGCGCCGGACCAAACGTTCCGCCGGCGCATGCAAAACGCCAGGCGGGGCTCGTCAAATAGACATCGAGCCAGCGATCTCCAAGACTTGCCCTGCTCGCGCCGATGCATTCCTGCAGCCACGCATCCCAGACGCGCACAAAGGCGTCCGACACGCGGCGCCGCAGGAAATCGCCGTGACTCGGCAGCTTGCCGTAGAAGCCTACTTCCAACACTGCCGACGTAACTCTCTACCCGCAGCGGAATTGCTGCAGGGCCTGGTTTCCGTACGGATTTCGGATGCTGATGCTCTCGACACGGATGCGCGACTCGTGGCCACTCTTTTCGATAGTGACGACATAGACCGCATCCGTCTCGCGCTGTACCTGGGCCTGGTCAATCAGTCGGAACCATGCCCACGGCCCCTCGGCTGCGATGTTCGGACGCCCACCAGCGCGTTCCTCGAACGTCGCAATCGCCCGCCCAGGATTCGGGCCCGGCCAGGTCATCGGCTTGGCGATGACGGGGCCATGACGATAGTCGAATGCCTGCCCATCGACATCCAGGGTAAACCGCACAGCACCTGCATCGAGATCGACTGCCGCGATGGAGAAGCGCACCTCGGGGTCCTGTGATCCGGACCGGAAAAACATCGTGCGGATGCGATCCGCCGCCTCGAACTGCCGCAGCATCGACACCGATCCGCCAACCGCGGCGCCGGACGCATCGCGTCTCCACGCCCACGGGCTTCGTGACGTGTCGACCAGGCTCGCGAGCTCCGTCTTGAAGAACATGTCGTAGACACCGTTGTAGCCGAACAGCCGACCGAAGTCGGCGAGCGGAACATCGGTCGGACTGCCGGGCACGAATGGAAATCGACTGGCGACAATAGCGGTGCACTCTCTGACGACGTCCTGCTGATAGCGACTCTCGAGGGTAACGCTGAGATCGCCGCGAACCGCCGCGGTCGCACCGTTGGCGACCTGCGTGACCACCGATCCGATGCTCGGCGGCAGCGCAACCGCGTCGCGCTTCAGCGCGTTTGCGGTCTCGCCGATGCCGGCGATCGCCTGAGGATCTTTGACATCGGGACCGCCTAGCGCGCCGAGCGGCTCTACTTTCTGCTGGAGCTCGCGCAGCTTGTTCAGGATGGCGTCGATGGGTGCGCTGCCCTTGTCTCCCGCGAGCAGCCGATGGATGGGCTCGAAATGAGCCGTGATCTGCGCCCCGGGCACCACGGTGGGCACGCCCAGCCTTGCGCGACCTCTCTCAAGCGCTCCTCCAATGCGGCTTCCAATCCCGCCGATGATCCCGGGCTTCGCTGGATCCGGAGGCTTGACGATGTAGGTGTTGTCATCGACGGCCTTCAGCAGGCCGCGGAGCGGTGACGTCGGTCCGCTCAGAATCGCCAGAGCGTCTTTGGTCTCGGACAACGACGAAGCAGGCGTCGATTGAATGTCGTTGACGATGCGATCCCAGGCGGCGATGTAGTCCTTTTCGTAAACGTCCAGGAAGTCGGCGGTCAGTTTTGCCGATCCTGTAATCGATGGGCGCGTGTCGCCCCACACCCAGTACTCGTCGGTGAGCTGTTTCACGATCGCGTCGGTGCCTTTGTCGGTGATCTCCTCGAACACTGGCTTCGTGTAGACGCTCGGCACCGGCTCGGCGAGACTGATGCGGCTCTTGCGCCGGAGCACGCGTTCCGCGCCGAGGCCGGCCACCAGGTCGAGGCGCAGCGCACGGGTCGCGTCGCTTGCGTAATAGTTCTTGACGGCTCGATACACGAGACCGGCCTGGGACGCCTGCCGCAGTGTGCTGCGCGCTTGGGTGACGATCGCTTCATCAAGCGCGATTGGACGAAGCGAGTCTTCGTACTCGAGCAGGTTGCGGAAGTGTTTCGTGAGCGTGGCGGCGCGATCGGGATCGGCAGCGTAGGTGGACTGCCACTCTGAATCCGCGAGCGCCGCGAGTTGCGGTTTGTTGAGATGCTCGGGATAGCCGAGCATCAGATAGCCCCGCAGGTACTGGTACAGTTCTTCGGGCACCGCTGCGGACTCGATCAGCCTTTGCTTGAAACGTTCTGCCACGTGAGGCAGCATCGCTCCGTCGAGCTCCCGCGCGTAGGCATCCCGCGCGGCGTCGCGCAATGAATTTCCCTGGTAGAGCCCCCACCGCATCGGCCACGGTGCGCCGTCACTGTAGCGACTCGCCGAATCGACGACGGCGCGCACGGCGTCGAGTCTGGGCAATGCCGCGTCGAGGGACGAGTCCGCAGCGACCGGCGGCACCTCGCGTAATCGGCTCACGTCAGCTGCCACTCCGTCGATGTACGCGCGATTCCGGCTGTAGCTGACGGTCCACAGAACGATCCCCACCACGGCGAGGGTTGCCATCGCCGCGTAGAGTCCGACCTGCGCTGCGGCCATCTGCACTTCAAAGCGCCGATTCACGCCGGCGAGCCCCGACTCGGCGAGCAGGACGTCTTTCAACAACCGCTCGATGAAATACGCTTTGCCGCGACCGGCCTGGGGGATCACCGCATCAGGCGCGACCGAGAATCGGCGGCCGAGCGCTCCCAACAGGCGATCGATTGGCGTCCCTTCCTGTGTGCCACTCGTGAAGTACACGCCGCGCAGCAGCACCTGCTGATCGAATCGAGTCGACCCGAATACGTCGGTCACAAACTGGCTGAGCGCGTCACGCAATGCCGCCATCTGTTGAGGGAAGCCGAAGATTTTCGCGCGGCGACGGACATCCCGGTCCTCTTCAAGGCGCCCGAACAGGCGTCCGTTCAACCGCGCGCTCAAAGCATCGAACTCAGCTGGAAACGACTGGGCGGCCTCCCCTTTGACTGTGTGCTCGTATGGGAACGTCACGCCCCAGACCTGTGCGCGCCCCTCCTGCTCCTGGTCGTCGAAGTACTCCGTAAATCCGGCGACCAGGTCGCATTTGGTCACCATCAGATACACAGGCAGTTGTATCCGTAACTCTCGATTGAGCTCGTTCAATCGCCGGCGCGCCGCCGAGACATGTGCCTCCTGGCCAGCGTGGCCGGCCGTCATCAGGTCCTGCGCGCTGATCGTCAGGATGATTCCGTTGACCGGGCGGCGGGCGCGGTACTTGCGCAGGAGAGCGAGGAATTCGCCCCAGCCCTCGCTGTCCGCGGCACTGTCGGAATCCTGTGTCGTGTAGCGGCCGGCGGTGTCCAGGAACACGGCTTCGTCCGTAAACCACCAGTCGCAATTGCGGGTCCCGCCCACTCCGCGCAGCGCGCCTCTCCCGGTTCGCTGCTCCAGAGGGAAATGCAGGCCGGAATTCACGAGCGCGGTCGTCTTCCCTGAACCAGGCGCGCCGATGATCACGTACCACGGGAGGTCGTAGAGACTTTGACCGCTTCGGCGCTTCTGTTTGAGCGTCGCGACCGCTTCCTCGAAGCGCTCACGCAGCTGCACCGCATCGGCGCTCGGCCTCTGGTCGGCAGTCGCCTGCTTGACCACCGCGGCGACCAGCTTGTCGCTGGCCCGATTGGCGCGCAGCCGCTTGAGCAACACCGACACGCACCACAACGCGACAACGACGCCGATGGCGACGAGTCTGGCCGTCGCCGATTCGAGCGGACGATAGTCGGCGAACGCAAAGTAGGGCCCGGCATACCAGATGAACAGGGCCAGGAGGGTCAGGCCCAGCAGGATCATGAACGCGCGGCTCTTCAGAAAGGACAACATATGTCGCTCATGCTCTGTTTAACGCACGTGGATAATTTCAACGCGTCGGTTGCGCGCCCGGTTCTCCGGGTCAGATTCAGGACGGTAGCGCGGCTTGGATGAGCCCACTCCGCTCCACTCAATGCGCGCGGGATTTGCGGCGCCCCGTTGGAGAATCCTCGCCACACTGACGGCGCGTTCGCGTGACAACTCGAAATTGTTCCGATAGCGCAGTGAGGCGAGCGGCTGATCGTCCGTGTGTCCCTCAACCAGCACACGCCCCGGCACCTTGTTGATCGCCTCCGCAACGCGCTGCAGCAGCTCGCCATGCGCGGGATTCGGCGTGGCGCTGCCCGACGTAAACAGGTCGGGTGCGAGCGGCGTGATCACGGTGCGGCCTCCCTCCTCTTCGACGCTCAACGCGCCGCGGGCATTCTCCGGCGCCAGCAGCATCTTGAGTGTCGGCTCCCCTGCCGGCGGCGCCGTGACCGGTGCGTGGAAGCCCTCGAGGCCCACGTTCGCGAGCTCAGTATGGAGGGGGGCGGCGGCGCGCCCGAGACGGGCGTAGTACACCGCGAACGTCATGGCGAGAAGAGCCAGCACCAGCGCGCCGACCACCCACCACGGCACATAACGAACCAGCCGGCTGCGCCGGTCCTGAAGCCCCTTCCACCGCAGTGACAGCTCCGGCGGCACCGTGCCGCGCTGATCGCGAATCGTCCTGAACAGCGTGTGCTTGATTTCCGCCAGGCGCGAGTCTCCTCGCGCCTGCACCTGGAATTTTCCCGCGAAGCCGAGTGACAGGCAGAGATACTGCAACTCGAGCAAGTCGACGTGTCGAGCGGGATCCTGCGAGATCCGATCGAGCAGCTCGAAGAATTTCTCACCGCCCCACGCCTCGCGATGCAGGGCGACGAGCAGAGGCTGCTGGGCCCATTCGCTCTGAGATCCCCAGGGCGTTGACAACACGGCTTCATCGAGGCTGGCGCAGAGCAGGTAGCGCGCGGGTAGCACGATATCGTTGTGGACACCCAGCGACTTGGCGCGCTCTTCGAACCGGCGAATCTCGTCGAGTGCATGACGCCGCAGACCTGCGAGCTCGGGCATCGCCAGGGTTCCGCGCAGTTGACCCGCGAGCAGCAGCAGCGGACTCGCCGCCTGTGCCAGCGGATTGAGCCCGGCGCCCAGAGACTCGCGCGTGGCGTCAGAAATCGGATCGGCATACGAGCTCGGCGGAGCGCTCGCCCTCGGAGGAGGCGCGACGTCGCTCGACCCGCGCTTCCCGGCGCCGGGCCGCGGCCGCAGCACGGTGGCATCTGACGGCTTGAATGGATCGTCGATATCCGGCATCGGCTAGGTCGCCTGTAAACGTGAACCGCACGCCTCCGTCCAACTGCGGCGCCTGATCAACGGAATGCGCACGAAGACGCGGCCTCGTTCCCTCAATTCAGCTGCGGATCGCCCAGAATTCCAGCGCCAGCCCCGGAAAGTCTCCGGCAACGTGCATGGCCACGCCTCCAGACGCCTTGAGTTGACTCCACAGCTCGCTCGACTGATCGACCTCGAAATACACGAAGCCCGCATGAAACGGGATCTGCCGGGGCGCAACAGGTACCGGGTGGACCGGCACTCCCGGAAGCGCCGCCATGACGAGATCGCGAATTTGTTCAACCGGACCGATCTTCAGCTGCGCTGGAAAACGCCTCCGGAGCTCCTCGGCCGGCAGGTCGGCGCGTGCCGCCAGAACGAAGACGGCCGTGCTGAACAGCGTCCGATCCGCGACGGTGGCGACACTGATGCCGAACTTCTTCGCCTCGATCGGGATGGGAATCGCGCTCTGTTCGAGCACCGTGCTCAACGACGCTCGGAGCGCCGCGATCACCGGTTCGAATGATTCGCGCAGTCGATCGTGCCGGTAAGGCGCGAGGCCAGGCGCCCGTTTCGATGCGGCGGTGAACGTGGCCAGCTCCCCTGCCGCCGACACACACACGCGAAACAGTTCTTCGGGATGCGGGCCTCCCGAATCGGCGAAATGAGCGACCAGCGGCTCGTAGCGATTGATCGCCTGCAGCATCAGGAACTGGGCAATCTCCGCCGAGCCCCCGCGGTCGGTCGCTGCCACTCGTCCTCCCAGCGCTTCGCCTCGCTGATGCAGCAGGCCGACAAGCTCTTTCATGAACGTCGCGAGGCGCGTCGCTGCGCGGGCGTGAAGTACGGTGGGAATGAATGCCTCCTCGAGCACGACCTGCTTATCGGAGCGGCACTCGATCAGATGGGCGAGTGGGATGCAGGCGTAGGCCTGGGTGACATCGCTCGCGAACAGGAGTCGCGTGCGCAGGGCGCCGACTTCGAGAAGGGCGGCGTTGCCGGATGTCGAGGTGGCGTCCCGCGCCTCCCACTCCCGAACCTCGTGCCTGACCAGTCCATCGGCGCTCGCCGCACGCTCGACGTCGGTGGCATCGGCTCGGCGTACCGGGACCGCCAGGTAGACAATTTGGTCCCGCACCTGCGCGCCGACATCTACCGGGGCCGGCAGCGGGTCGTCATCAGGCATGCGGAACGGTGTTCCGTCGGGAAACACGCCGGCGGCACGGCGCAACGCGAACTTGCCGATGCTCAGGAGATCGCGTTCGAGCTCGATCTCCGTGAACCCCCAGCTGTGCGGAATCAGGGCCTGGCAGCGGCCCTCGACGAAGCGTTCGAAGTAGCGATCCTGCTGCTGAAAATGCTGCGGTTGCAGGAACAGTCCCTCGGACCAGACGACCTTGTTATGAGCCGACATTCACGTATCCGAGGTGCCCTGAAAGGTTGACTACCGTAACCTGCAGTGGCTGGTCATGATCAATTCGCCGCGACCGTGAGCACGATTCGCGCCCGCTCAATCGCGAGGTTCAGCGCGTTTTTCGATGCGGGGACCAGTACCCGCCATTGTGCGTTGCGAATGTCACGAAATGCTGCGACGGCACCGACGTAGCGGGTCTCGCCCGAGAGCGTGACATCCAGCGTGCGCTGCTCCGTCGGCGCAAGCACGAATTCATCGCGGCTGATCAACTCTGGTCCAAGCACTTTCTGATCGTCATCGAACAACGCGAAAAAATCCGCCCCTGCGAATGCGCCGTCAGTCCGCAGCTGATACACACGCACGACAACCGGCGACGGTCTGCCGGTCGCGTCCGGGTTCGTATCTGCGCTCGCGGCCAGCGTCATGGGAGCTTTGACTCGGGCGTCCGGCGGCGCGGCAATCGTGATAGACGGAGGCGCCGGAGGAGGCGCCTTGCCACAGCTGACGGCAACAAGCGCCCCGACGAACGTCCATCCCAGACCGAGCGTCCGATAACGGCAGATCATATGTCGCGTGATGTTCACGGCCGCCTCTAACGCTTCGGGGCGCGGCCCTGGCCTTTGAGGCGCTTCAACTGTTCCTCGTACGCCTCCGCAAACTCATTGCCGAACAGCTCGCGAAAGCATCTCTCAGGGTCCTTGACCATACCATGAAACTTCTCTCGGTACAGGTCCCAATAACGGAGTTTGGCCGGCGCAGAGAGCAGCGCACCTTTCTTCAACTGGCGATCGAAATCCGCCTGGAGACGCTGGGGATCGAATTCTGCGAGCAACGCGTCAAACGCAGCGTGCATGCCCGCCAGCATTCCCAGTTGGTGGTTCCTCACATCGTCAAATGCATCCTCGAACGCCTCAACCGGCCCCAGAAATGCGGCGTTGCGCTTAACCAGCAGGTTGTGGAGCGCGTCGTCGACGTTGACCGAATGTTTGAGCGGGTTGTTCGCGGTCTGACGGTACATCGTCATGTCCATCCGAAACTCGTTCTTCAGGTCGCTACGGGCTCGCAGGACGTCGATGAGCCCGGCGACGACGACCCGCAGAATCTCACCGAAGCTGCGCGCCAGTTCAGGGGTCACGTCGATGTTTTCGAGCCCGGCCCCCAGCAGCACTGCGTGTAGATCCACGGCCCCACGCGATCGACTGGGAACATCTTCCTCTTTCGGTGGGGGCGCGAGTGGCGGAGAGGGAGCCGCGGACGGCGTCGCCGAGACGGGCCGGCGGTCTCGCCGCGGGGGTGGAACGCGTGAGTCCCCGAGCGCTTTCTGTACCGGCTGAGGCACCGCTCCGCTGTCGTCGAATGGGTCGAGTGGATTGTAGCCAGCTGGAATGAACGGTACGTTCTCACCTGGCGGCTGTTCCGATGGCGTCTCGATGTGCCCGGGGGGCTGATAGTGATCCTTCAATGTTGACTGACCGGCTAAGTCAGCCAGCTTGGGCGAATTGGGTCGCGATGGCGTCGGTCCGAAACCGAGTTTCTTCATCGGATCCAGTTCGTCGTCTGGTATCGGCTCCGGGAGATGATCGAACGGCGGGACGAACGGCTCTCGCGTAACCGCACTCGGCGGCGCGAATGGATTGTCGGACGAAGCCGGAAACAGATCGCTGATCGTTGAAGCTGCCTCTTTTACTGGACCGGTGATGGACGCGCGGATCTCATAGGGCTCGATGAAGATCCAATCGCCCGACTTCAGTGCGTGCGGCTGGCCCTTTACGAGCCGGTTGTCCTGCGAGTTGACGAAGACGCCGTTGGTACTCGTGTCCTCGATGTAAAACACCCCATCCCGGTACCGAATCAGCGCATGCCGGCTCGAAATATAGGGATCCGGCAAGGCCCAGTAATTGTCAGGCAGGCGACCGATAGTGCCGCCGGTTGCGTTGAACACCTTTCGGCGAATCGCGCCGAGCTTCTCCGCCTGCGGCCCGGTAATTTCGAGCGTGAGGATCATGGCCCTTCTGCGGCCTAGTTTACCGCCTGTGCCACGGCCTTTGCCGGAGCGCCCGGCAGTTCACCGTTGCGAGGCAGGGGTTGCGGCGCTCTTGGTCTCGGCCGCGCTCCCGTTGCGGAAGAAACTGATAAAGGTCGGCGTGAAGGCCCGAGGATCGGGCTGAAACGCGGAATCGATCTGCCGGCACGCCTCGACTTCGGTCAGCGCCTGCGCGAGCAACGACTTATCGGCCTCGCGCGATCGAAGGAACAATGCATAAGACGCAGCTGCGCGAAACAGATGAACGTGCAGTTGGAGCGGAGTATCCGTGGCGGATCCCCCCTCTGGATTCAGTACGGACACCGCCTGTTCATATTCACCCGAGAAGAACAGGCGGGCTCCCTCTGCAAGGGCGGCAGGTACGCCTCGGTCAGTGATCGTCATCGGACCGAATGCAGAGATCAACGCATTCAGCCGATTCCCGTTCTCGAGTGTCCGGCGAGTCACGTCGACGATGGACGACACGTCTTCTGCCTTCCGAGCGGTGTCGAATCTCCGGCGCACAGAAGAAACTTGACGCTGGACTGCCTCCCGCTCGGCGGCCATGTCAGGGCGCATCAGCGCCGGTCTCTCGGTTGCCAAGCGATCCAGCCTCGCGAATGCGCCATCGACAAACGCAAAGGCTTCGTTGGCACGAGCCGCGGCGTCGGTCAGTTGTCGCTGCATGGCGTCCTTTTCGAACCTTGTCAGCTCATCCAGCACTTGCTTGAGTCGAGTTGAGGCGTCCTGTGCGAACGCTCGCGACTCGCTCAGCCCGGACGCACTCGACGCCTTCACGCCTGCGCTGAGCCGATCCCGCGCACGAGTCACCCCGTTCCGACCCTCCTGACGCG
>DAIRVG010000083.1:10467-25466 GCA_036802945.1 Vicinamibacterales bacterium | reverse complement strand
GTTCGTCTTGACGTGGTTAATGTTTGGCGACGTCCTTCAGTGATTCGAAATTCCCGACCGTGTCTAAGTGAAGCCCGGACAGGCTGCGCTGCGCGACGGCGACGTTCGTACGGTTCCAGATGGCGATGTACGGCGCATCCTCCGCAATCAGCTTCTGCGCCTCGCCGTAGTACTTCTTCCGTGCTGATTCATTCGCGACGCTGCTCGCGAGATCGATCAGGCGATCGACCTCGGGGTTGCTGTAGTGGCCGCGGTTGAATCCGGCTGGCGGAGTCTGCGTCGAATGAAAGACACGCCGCAGGATATCGGGATCCACCAGTGCTCCTCCCACCCATTGCAGCGAAAAGATCTGGAAGTTCCCTTTGATCACGTCGGCGTAGAAGGTCGCGAACTCGTACGACTGGACGTCGAGGTCGATGCCGACACGGCGCAGGTCTTCCTGGATGACCGTCGACTGCAGGCGCGTCTCCTCGACCGTTGAGATCTTCAACGACAGCCGCAGGCGCGGAAGCGGGCCGTCGCCGTCGGGGTCGCGATAACCGGCCTCATCCAGCAACTGCTTGGCGCGCGTGGGATCGTAGTTGAATCGCCGCACGTCGGGCTCGAATGCCCAGGCCTGTGATGGGATCAGGCCGACAGCCGGCCGGGCCATGCCGCGACGCAGGTAGTCGACGATCGCGTGCTGATTGACCGCGTACCCGATCGCGTGGCGGACGCGCTTGTCCGCGAGGCGCGGGTCGCGCATGTTGAACCCGAGATACGAAAAGTCGAGACCGGGCGCCTTCGCGATCGTGAAGCGTTGCTCCTTCTCGAACTCGTACACCATGTCCGGCGGCAGGTCGTTGATCACGAGGTCGATCGATCCCTTCCGGAGCTCGAGGCCGCGCATGGTGTCGTCGGGAACGACCTTCAGGATCAGTCCGCTGTTGACGGGAGCGCCGCCGAAATACTCCTTGAAGGGCTCGAGCACGACTTTATCGTCGACGTCGTAGCGGACGAACTTGTACGGGCCGGTGCCGATCGGATGGGTGCCGAAGTCCGGCGCCGCGCCGGCCGGGACAAGCGGCGGCGTCACGAGCTGTATCGGAAAGGCGCCGAACGGCTCCTTCAGCGTGAATTCGACTCGGTAGTCGTCCAGCGCCCGCACCGACTGCAGGACCTTGAAGGCGCCCTTGAAGGGGGAGATGAACGCGGGGTCCAGATACTGGCTGTAGTTGTAGACGACGTCCTTCGAGGTGAGCTCGTGGCCGTCATGAAACGTCACGCCGCGGCGAAGCGTCACGATGTAGGTGAGCGGATCGGGATTATCGAGCCGCTCGGCCAGCGTCGGCTTGACGCGAAGGTCGTCGCCGATGTCCATCAGCGAGCTGAAGATAAGCTGCCCGACGCGCTGCGATGTCTCGTCGTTGGCAAACCGCGGGTCAAGGTTGTTGGGGGCGGCTCGAACGCCGACAATGATTGCGCCGGGTGGCGCTGCTGCCCGGGGTTCTGAGCAGCCAGAGAGGGCAAATCCCAAAACCCAAAACCCAAAACCCAAATCCCAAGGCCGACATCCGAAAAACCAACGGTTCATTCCTCGACCAGCTTTTTCAGTTCGGCGAGTAATTCCAGCGCCTGACGCGGGGTGGTTTCGTCCACATCGATAGCCTTGAGGCGCGTCATCACTTGATTGTCGCGCCTTGCCAGGCGGACCTGAAGGTCCGCCTCTACAGCCGTCGGCGAGTCGGCTGGGCGCGCGAACAAGGCGAGCTGAGGAGATTGGGGGTCGCTCGCTGCTCCGGAGAGCGTGGGGCGGCCGCCGCGTGAGAGTTCGTCGCTTTCGAGGCCGCCGAGAATCTCGCGTGCGCGGGAGATGACGCTGGCCGGTAACCCGGCCAGCCGCGCGACCTGGATACCGTAGCTCCGGTCCGAGCGGCCGGGGACGATCTTCCGCAGAAAAATAATGTCGTCCTTCCATTCGCGCGCCGAGACGTGGGCATTGACGACGCCCGGGAGGGAGTCGGCGAGGTCAGTGAGCTCGTGATAGTGGGTGGCGAAGAGCGTTTTCGGCCGCGCTTTCGGATTGCTCGCCAGATACTCCGCCACGGCCCACGCGATGCTCAGCCCGTCGAAGGTCGAGGTACCGCGGCCGATCTCATCGAGCACGACGAGGCTGCGCGCGGTGGCTGCGTGCAGGATGTTGGCGGTCTCCTGCATCTCCACCATGAAAGTCGAGTGGCCGCGCGCGATGTTGTCGGACGCGCCAACACGGGCAAAGATGCGGTCGACGATCGGAATCTTCGCGTCCTTCGCGGGGACAAACGATCCAATCTGCGCGAGGAGCGGAAGCAGCGCCGCCTGGCGCAGGTACGTGGACTTGCCGCCCATGTTCGGGCCCGTGAGAATCACGAGCTGCCGCGTTGTGCCGTTCAGATCGATGTCGTTCGGCACGAACGGGTCGGTCGCAAAGCGCTCGACGACCGGATGCCGCGCGTCGGTGGCGAGAAAGTCATCGCCGTCGTGCACGTGAGGCTTGGTGAAGTTGGCAATCGCGGCGGTCTCGGCGAGACCGGCAAGCACGTCGAGCGTGGCAAGCGCGCGCGCGGTGTCCTGGACGCGCGGAGCTTCGG
Organism: Vicinamibacterales bacterium; assembly: GCA_036802945.1. Classification (GTDB taxonomy): domain Bacteria; phylum Acidobacteriota; class Vicinamibacteria; order Vicinamibacterales; family UBA2999; genus Gp6-AA40. The sequence continues at coordinate 22,857 of DAIRVG010000083.1, read as the reverse complement.
CGGCGATTGCCTTGCGCAGGGTTTCGAAGATCTCCAGCTCGCGCTCGAGGATCCGCTCGTCGGCGCCAAGGACCTTCTCCTCGTATTCCTTCAGTGCTGGTGTCGTGAACCGTTCGCCGCCGGCAATCGTCTGCTTACGTTGGTAGTCGGCGGGCGCCGCGTGGAGGTGCGACTTGGTGATCTCGATGTAGTAGCCGAACACGCGGTTGAAGCGGACCTTGAGCGACGCGATCCCGGTGCGGGCGCGCTCCCGTTCTTCCATCTCCGCGATCACCTGGCGTCCCGAGCGGCTGATGGTCTTGAGGTCGTCGAGCTCCGGATCGATGCCATCACGCGTGAAGCCGCCGTCGCGCGCGAAGGCGGGCGGCTCGTCGATGAGCGTCCGTTCAACGAGGTCGCGGACATCCGTGAGATCGTCGAGCTCCGCGAGAAGGCTCGTGAGCAACGGCGCCTGTACTTCGTCCAGCAACAGCTTGAGACGCGGGATGACCGTGATTGAGGATCGGAGGGCAACCAGGTCTCGCGGGCCCGCGGTACCGAGCGCGGCGCGCGCGACGAGCCGCTCCATGTCGTGGACCGTCTTCAGCACCTCACGGAACCTGCCGCGATCGGTGGAACGGAACGCGAGCTCCTCGACCGAATCCAGTCGATCGCGAATCCGCTCGAGCGCGACCAGCGGGCGGAGCAGCCAGGCACGCAGCATCCGGCCGCCCATCGACGTCACCGTGCGGTCGATCTCGTTGAGCAGCGAGCCTTGAGGTCCTCCCTCGCTGCCGGTCACCACTTCGAGATGCTTCAGCGTGATCGGGTCGACGACCAGGCAGTCGGCGACGGCCTTGTAGCCGATGGCGCGCACGTGCGCGAGGTCGGCTTTCTGCGTATCGCGGAGGTAGGCGACAAGGCCACCGGCGGCCTGGACTGCCGTGACGCGCCCATCGAGACCGAAGCCGTCGAGGCCGTGTGTCTTCAGTTGATCGAGCAGCGAGCGACGCGCCGCCTCGGGCTCGAAGCTCCATGCATTCGCGGTCGTGACCGGAATCTGAAGGCGCGCGATCTCGGGCAGCTTCCCGGCGACGTCCGATTCGGCGGGCAGGATGATCTCACGCGGCCGGAGGACGGCGATCTCGTCCGCGAGCGCCTGCAGTCCATCCGGGCCCTGGTATTCAGCAGTCGTGAATTCGCCCGTCGAGAGATCGAGGAGCGCGACGCCGAAGATGTCCTCGGTTCGCGGACCTGACCCGCCTTCGCCTAGCTTCGGCGCGGCAGGCAAGGTCCGCGCCGCGGGTAATTGGTTGTCGGTAGGGCGGGCCTTGTCAGGCCCGCCAACAACGATCGCCATCAGAAACGCCGGCTCGCGTGCGTCGAGGTAATTCGCGTCCGTCAGCGTGCCCGGCGAGACGACGCGGACGACTTCGCGACGCACGAGCCCCTTTGCTTTCTTGGGATCTTCGACCTGCTCGCAGATGGCGACGCGGAAGCCCTTTCTCACCAGCTTGGCGAGGTAGCCGTCCATCGCGTGGAACGGCACGCCGCACATCGGGATGCCGTTGCCGCCGGCATCCTTGGACCGCGACGTCAGCGTGAGGTCGAGCGCGCGCGCCGCCACCAGCGCGTCCTCGTAGAACATCTCGTAGAAGTCGCCCATGCGGAAGAACACGATCGCGTCGCGGTGCTGCCGCTTCGCATCGAGATACTGGCGCATGGCCGGCGTTGCTGTGGATGGCGAGGACATGGAGGCTGTCTTAACCACGGAGGTCGCGAAGTCAAATCAACCACGAAGGGCGCGAAGGAGACGAAGAATTCTTTTTGCTTCGTGTTCTTCGAGTCTTCGTGGTTTAAACAACCTTCGTGAGCTTCGTGGTTGTGTTCTGGGTTGTATTATCCCCGATGACATGTTGATCCTCGCGCTTGACACCACGACTCGCGCCGCAAGCTGTGCGCTGTCGCGCGAGGGTGTCGTCCTGCGCGAGGACGCCTTCGACCCGTCCAGGCAGTTGGCCCTGCAGTTACCCGACGCGTTGGAGGCGGTGCTCGCCCTTGCCGGCGCCGAACTGCGCGACGTCGATGCATTTGCCGTCGCCACCGGCCCGGGATCGTTTACCGGATTGCGGATCGGCATTGCGACGATGCAGGGACTCGCGTTTGCTGCGGAGAAGCCGCTCATCGGGATATCGGCGCTGACCGCGCTGTCGGCCGTTGCGTCGCCGGCTTTTCTCGGGTCGCGAATTGCGACCTGGATCGATGCGTGGCGCGGCGACGTGTATGCCGCGTTGTACGAGGACGGTCGGGTGGCTGCAGAACCGGTGGTCGCAAACCCGGCGGATCTTCTGGACGCCCTGGCGCGCCGTAAAGGGGCGCCCTACGGCGATCAGGGGCCTGCGGTTCTCGCCGCAAACGACATTCTGTTTATCGGAGATGGAGCGGCGACCTATCGCGAGATGATCCTCACGCGTCTGGGTAATGCGGCCCGAATCGCCGAACCGGCGTCGCCGCTCCTCTCCGGAATCATTGCGATGCTTGCAACGATCCAGTACAGAAACGGCAACCTTCCGCCACCACATGCGATTCGGCCGCTCTACGTGCGGCGGTCCGATGCGGAGTTGGCCAGGCAGCGAAATGCTGAATTGCGAATTACGAACGCTGACTGATCTGAAGCAACGAAATGCGGAATTCCGAATCAACAACGCTGAATGCTCATTTGTGCATTGAACACGAGTCATTCGGTATTCAGCATTCGAAATTCCACATTTCATGAATGTGATTCCCGCCTTCACGATCGAGCTGCTTGACGGGGAAAGCGATCTCGACGGCGTCCTCCAAGTCGAGCGCGAATCGTTTACCAGCCCCTGGACGCGCGAGATGTATGCCTGGGAGCTCCAGAACCGCGCCGTGTGCCACATCTACGTCGTGCGCACGCCCGAGTGCCGGGTGGCCGGGTTCTGCGCCTTCTGGCTGGTGTTCGACGAGATTCACATCAACAATCTCGCGCTGCGTCCGCAATACCGCGGTCAGGGCTACGGCACGGCGCTGATGCACCACGTGCTCATCGAAGCGGAACGCCTCGGCGCGCGGCGAGCCACGCTCGAAGTGCGCTCGGGCAACGCCGGTGCGCTGCGTCTGTACGAGCGCCTTGGGTTCTACGTCGCGGGGACGCGGCGGAACTACTACACCAATCCGGTCGAAGACGCTCTCATTCTGTGGCGCGATAACGTCCAGGACCCACAAGCCAAGTGATCTTCGATTCCTTCGTGCGTTCGTGGTGAGGCTGTCGGTCGAGTTCAAAACCGTCCGCCAAAATCCAATATTCGACATTCAGTATTTGCTTGTGTTAGGTTTTGTTTAGCGACCACATAAACAGGCCTTCGAGATAAAGGAGGGCGGCGTATGAGCGCAGCAGAAGCGCAGGAAGTGAAGAATTTCCTGCTGCAGAGCGACCAGCAATTCCGCCAACTTGCCGAGCAGCATCATCAGTTAGACGATCGCCTCCATCAGCTCATCGAAAAGCACTACCTTTCAGAAACCGAACAAGTCGAAGAAGTCACACTGAAAAAAAAGAAGCTCGCACTGAAGGACCAGATGGAATCCATCGTCCGCGAGTACGCGCGTCAGCACAGCCGCGCCTCCTGAGACCGAGAGAGTTCTGGCAGGTTCATCCGGGCCGCGCCGACGCCGCTGAAGCGTGTCGGGCAAGAAAGGCCCGCCCCACAAGACGCCCGCCGCACGCAGCTCAGAACGGCCGGGGGTATCCCCCGGCCGTTTTTCTGTACGATGGAACTGATGCGCATCGATCCGGCAGGCTGGCCGTTCATCGGCGGATCGCTGATCCTGGCAATCCTCGCCGCGTTGTTCTTCGGAGGAGGCGGCGCCGTGCTCGTCCTCATCCTGACGTGCTTCTTCCTGTTCTTCTTCCGTGACCCCGAACGGTCGATCACCAAGGACGCTGACGCCGTGATCTCACCGGCGGACGGCCGCGTGATGGTGGCGGGCGTGCCGACGGGCGAGGCCTGTCCAGCTGGCAACTGGCAGCAAATCAGCATTTTCCTGTCGCCGATGGATGTGCACGTCAACCGGATGCCGATCGGCGGGCGGGTCACCAAAGTGGAGTACCATCCTGGCCGTTTCCTGCCGGCTTACCGCGCGGACGCTGGGGATCTAAACGAGTACACCGAGGTCACGGTCGACCATCACGGGCAGCCGATCATCGTGCGTCAGATCGTTGGCGTGCTGGCGCGGCGCATCGTCTGCCGCGTCAAGGAAGGCGACGTCGTGCACGCAGGGGACAGGTTCGGGGTCATGAAGTTCGGCTCGCGGATGGACATCTTCATTCCGGTCAGCGCGGCGATTGCGGTGACGGTCAACGACAAGGTCGTCGGCGGCGTCACCGTGATTGCGAGATTGGCAAAGGCATGAGCGAACACGACGAAGAGAGCGCGCAGTCGCGCATCCGGGTCCTGAAGCCCGGGCGGCGTCGTGGCAGAACGCAGCAGCGGTTCCGCCGCGGCGTGTACCTGCTTCCGAGTACGCTCACGCTCGCCAACATGTTCTGCGGCTACGCCTGCATCGTCTACTCGATGCGAGGGGAGCTGGAAAAGGCGGCGCCCCTCATCGGGGTCGCGATCATCATCGACATGCTGGACGGCCGCGTCGCGCGGATGACGGGAACGACCAGCGCCTTCGGCGTGGAGTTCGACTCGCTCGCCGACATCATTTCGTTCGGCGTCGCGCCGGCCATCCTGGCGTTCCAGTGGGGATTGCAGCCGCTTGGCCGTCTCGGATGGGCGGCGGGATTTGTGTTCGTCGCAGGCGCCGCGATTCGCCTTGCGCGATTCAATATTCAGGCAGGCACAGTGGACAAGCGTTTCTTCGTCGGGTTGCCGAGCCCGGCAGCCGCAGGCGTGCCTGCGTCCACAATCTTCTTCCACCCCCTGGGATTCGAGTCCCCGGCAGCGGCTTTACCGGTGCTTGCGCTGGTGATTGTGCCCGGGCTGTTGATGGTGAGCAACATCCGCTTCTACAGCTTCAAGACGATCGATCTGAAAACGCGCCGCGCGTATCCCGTGCTGGCGCTGCTCGCCCTCGGCCTCGCGCTGATGACCGCGCACGAGGTGATGCTCGTCGTGATTGCGTACACCTACCTGGCGTCAGGGCCCTTGATGTGGGCCTGGTCGCGCCTGCGGCGGCAGAGCCACGAAGGCCACGAAGACGAATTAGCCACAAAGGTCACCAAGACGAATTAGAGATTTTTGTGTTCTTTGTGGCCAAACCGTCTTTGTGGAGCTCGTGGTTACCGTAGCCGCGCGCTTATTTCTGCGCAGTCTTTATCACGGCCGGCTTTCCAATGATGATGGCGGCGCGCGACAGGACGGCGGGGTCTTTGACGCCGACGGCGAGGGCGCGCTGCATGTACTCGCGGGCCTCGCGGGATTTGTTATTGCGGTGCAGTGCCCAGGCATATGCGTCGAGGGTGTATACGTCGTGCCGCCGGGCGACCTCCAAGCGGGCCACACGAAGCGCCTCTGCCGGTTTCCGAGCATGGTCCGCGTAATAAAAGATCAACTCGCGATTGGCGTTGTCCCAGATCTCGGACTCTCGCAGCGCGCGCACCTCGAAGTCGGCAAACGCGGCTTTGGCCTCGGCCTGGCGACCAGATCGTTCGAGTTCCTCGGCGAAGGCGTACAGGTTTTCTGCGTGGGGGGCGGCGTCGTACCGCCGCTTCAAGAGATCGGCCGCTTCCGCGTGTCTTTTCTGCGCTGAACGAACCTTGGCGAGATTCGCCAGGGCATAGTGATAGTTCGGGAACAGCGCCAGAGCTTCCTGCAGCAGTCGCTCCGCGTTGTCGGAACGGCCGGCGATCGATTCAAGATGGCCCAACTGCGACAGGATCCACGCGCGGTCTTCAACCTCCAGCGGCGCCGTACGCTGGTAGGCCGCTGTCATCAGTTCGATCGCGCCCTCGATGTCCCCGAACAGCTCCCGCAAGTACGCTGCGCGTGTGAAGGCCGGTATGTTGCCAGGCCGCAAATCGAGCATCCACTGGCAGGCCTCCTCGGCGTCCTTGTAGTTGCCCAGCTCGACGTTCGCATCCGTCAGGAATCCGTAAACGAGCAGATCATCGGGCATCTGCTTGTTGAGCGTTCGCGCAAGTTCGAGCGCCTTCTGAAACTCGTGCTTCCCCAGAAGCACCCATGCCCGCGCCTTCTGCGCTTCGAAATTGCCCGGCGACAGCTCGAGCGATCGTGCGATGGCCGCGTCGGCGCGGTCGTAGTACACCGTGTCGGACGTCTCGCGCGCTCGACGCGTCAGCGCCAGCGCGAGCTGGTTGTACGCCTCGTACTTGGCGGGATTCGACGCCACCACTCGCTCCGCTGCCGCAATCTTCTGTTCGGCGGGGGAGGCTGTTTGAGCGAGCGCTGCGGCGCCCTCTAAACACGCGACCAACGTAACGCACGTGAAATAACGGACAGTGGCTATCGTCATCTCATGACTCCCCACGCGACGCACTGCGGAATCGTTTATGGCAAGCATGGCGCGCCGCCCCCGAACAGCGGTGTGCAGAATGCTTCGCCTGGATCGACGTGTCGACGAGTCCGACCGGGCGACGCACTCCCCAGATAAGGGAACTCGGTTCGATACGGCACGTCATTCACGTTCACGCCATCACCCAGTCTGCCGCCGATATTCGCGTTGAAACCCGGGAATGGCGCCGCAAGAACCCCCCCGACCACCAGCCGCAGCGCGAGATCGGTCACGTCGTCGAATACGCGTCGGCCGTTCGGGAAGCCCGCCGCATCACCCCCGAGCAAGCCGAGGCGACTCGCGCTTCCGGGAGGTGTTGCCGGAACGCCAGTGTTCAACCTCAGCAGATCGGCAATTGGCCCCGCGGGTGTGCCGGTGGCGGCGATCGGCGGCGCATAGGTCACTACCGGTAGCAGGTCAAGACGGGGCGGCGCTGGGATCGCGACAGCGCCTGCGGTCAGCGCGTTGACGACGCGCGCCAGCGCAGGATCGAGGAAGAAGCTCGCGAACTGGCTGTCATTCTTCGGCAGGTCCATGCTGAAGCGATCTTTGAATCCCGTACCGACGAGCAACTCGTTGATGAGCGGGTTGCCCATGCGCTGGACCTGGGCGAAGGTGCCGCTGCTGACGGCCGGCAACGGCGGGCGCCGCACGGTCGTCCGCGGACGCGACGTTGTTGCCCACACGCCGATAGTCGCGGCCGTGGAGCTCGCCGGCTCGATCTGGCCGGTTCGAGTCAGCGATGCTATCGGCACCTCGATCGCGATCGAGTTCACCGCGAAGCCCGACACCGTATCGGAGGCCAGGTTGACTAAGGCGGCGTCCTCCGCCGCGCTCAAGACGGGAGGAGCCTTCGACGTATTGAGCGTGTCGAACGCTCCGCCGAGATCGATCCAGAAGGCATCGTCCGTGGTGCCGGCGAACATACTGATCCCGGTTCCGGTCTGGTAAATCCCCTGGTTGAACAACGCGTTGTAGTCCATCGTTCGCGGTCCAACATTTGCTGGCACGGCATACAACGGGCCCCCCCCGATGTTCGTCAGCGGGGTGGACACGCCGCCCTTCAACATCGTGACCGAGTAACTCTGTCGCTGGCCCAAACCGGCGTCCGAGAACGACGTGATTCGCGGTGGCACGATCGGCGTTCCCGGGGGAACCGGCGCCGGAGAATTCGCCGGAGCGTTGGCACCACCCGGAACTCCCGCATAGACCTGAAACAGGTTCGGCAACCGCTGCTCCGTGGTGAAACGGAACTGGAAGGTGATGTCTTCGACGGCGTCGTTGTTGTTGTCGATCTTGATCTCGTAGAGGATGTCGGGATCGAACGGGAACCAGTTGGGTCCGTTGGCGGTGTCGAGAAATGGATCAACGCCCAGGATCAACGTGACATGGGTGCCAGCCCCGGCCCCCCCATAACTCCTGAAGGCGTAGACGTCGGTGATATCTGCCTTGTGGTCCAGCGCCGTGATCGGCGCCTCACGATGATTGGCTGCAAATCCGACCGGCGACAACAGGACTGCCGCCGCCGCGATGATGGCCAGAGGGGCTATGAGTTTACGCACGGGTCTCCTCCCCTAATTCAACTGCGTTGTGTGGCTGCTGACTCCATGTGTGGCAGCAGTATGGGTGTTGCTACTGGTTCGGCACGCGCCGGCGGCGCCGAGCCCAGAGTCCGAACAGACCGGAACCGACCAGGAGAATCGCGGACGGCTCGGGAACCGCGGCAACGGTCGCCTCGCCGAACTGGTTCGTCACGGTGCCATTGAGCGTCGCGCTCCCCGAGAGGCCGCCGTCAATGGTGACTTCGGTGAACACATCGAAAAACGACGAGGGCGCAAACGTGGCCGTGTCCGACAGCTGTTCGAAGACATCGACGTCGATCACAAGCAGTGCCGGAAACAGCGCAGTGCCAGAGCAAGCCGTGGAAGGATCACTTCCAGCGTAGGTCCCCCCGATGCACTTGTCCTCAATCGCTGTGATGGCGGCGTCCCCTGTCACCGAGGAACCAGCCATCGAGAGGGTGTTAGTGCCAAACAGGCCTCCATCGACGCTGTACCCAATCAGGACGTCGAACAAATCAGCGGCCAGGGCGTTGACGTTGAACCCGAAGTCAAGTCCGACGCCTATCGCCAACGGGCTCACTGCGATGTCGGCTGCCGCGATAGGGGTCGCGGACGCCAGGACAGTCCCCGCCGAGAAATCGAAAAATGTGACACTACCGATGCTGCATCCTCCGGCACCCAACGCGATGTAGTTCGCGAGAGTCCCTGCCGCGCAAAGTGGCGCCGCGGTCCCCAAGCCGGGAATCGCCAGTACGAACACAGCACCGAGAAGCAGCCGTCGCATACGCTCTCTCCGTTCGCTCTTGTTAGTGTCCCGCGTGAGTACCTCTACACCGGGACGTCCGCGGGTCCGCGATCACGCTCATTACTACGCACAAGCGTGACGATTGGATTTCTCGGGTGCTCCAACGAGGTAACACACGACATAAGGACAGAAGGCGGTGCAAAAGCGAGGCGCGCGAAGCAAACAATGCGCCGACATGGACTCAGCAAATTTGCGGGGGATCTTCGAATCGCGCAAAAAGCAAGGTCTGCTCGAATCAGACTAAAGCCCTGTTTTCGAGCGACATGCCAAAGAGGGCACGGAGGCCACGAAGACGAATTGGCCAGAAAGACACAAAGGTCTCTCTAAGGAACTCAAAAGAACATAGTGTGCTTTGTGGTCTACGTGGCCACCGGCAGCAGCAGTTCGACCGTTGTCCCTCGCTCTCGCTCGCTGCTGATCGAGATCGTCCCACCGCTCAACTCGACGTTCCGTTTCGCGATGGGCAGGCCAAGCCCGGTACCACTGGCCTTCGTGGAGAAGTACGGTTCGAAGGCGCGCGCGAGCGCGTCGGCGTCCATCCCGGCGCCGGTGTCCGATACGCGGATGCGAACGTAATCGACATCAGGCCGCGCAACGATCGTGAGCGTGCCGTGCGAGCCCAGCGCGTGCAGCGCGTTCTCGATGATGTTGGTGAGGGCGCGGGCAACGAGCGTGCGATCGATGTACACCGGCGGGAGGTCCGGCGGCACGTCGACATTGAACTGGATCTGCCCTGCGAGTGCCGTGCGGTACGGTTCGACGAGCTCGTGCAGAAGTTGCGAAATGTCGACATGCGCCGCCTGCACGGTTGGCGACGAGGCGAAGCTCGAAAACTCCGAGGCGATCTGTCGCAGCAGCTTTACCTGCGTGAGGATGGTCGCGACCGACTGGTCGAGAATCGGGCTGAGCGGTCCGCCGCGGTCCACGTTGACGCGGCGGAGATGCTCGGCGTTCAGCTGAATAGGCGTCAACGGATTCTTGATCTCGTGCGCCACCTGGCGAGCCATCTCGGCCCAGGCCTCCAGGCGATGCGTCCGTTCGAGCTCCTCGCGCTGACTCGCAAGATCGCGCGCCATGCGATTGAAGTCCTCGACCAGCCTGCCAAGTTCATCTGACGAGGTCGCGATGACGTGCGCGTCCAGCTCTCCTCGCGCGATACGGCGTGTGGCGCGCGCCAGGCGGTTCACCGGATCAGCGATTCGCTCGGCCATCGAATAGCCGATGCCCGCTCCCGTCAGGATGAACAGCAGCGCGGCCAGGAGCACCCGCCGATCGAGCGTGTCGATCTGCGATTCGATTTCCTTTTCACGCGAGGCAAGTGGCACCGTAAGAATCGCATCGAGCTGCCGCGCGGCCATGTGGGTCCCGGCCACGAGGAAGTCGAGCGCGCCGATTTGTTCGCGGGACACGGTCGTGGCTTCGTGGCGGAGCTCCAGCGCGCTGTAGACGTCGGCCGGCGTTCGGACGGGCAACACGCCTGACGCGAAAAGGTTGCGCTCGCTCGTGGCGAGCAGCCTCGCGCCGCTGAAGATATTGACGTCCTGGTCAATCAACCTGCTCACCCACACCATCAGGTTGTCGTCGATCCCGACGCCCTGCTGGGCCGCGCGAGGGGCGACGAGATCTTCGACGACGCGCTGGGCGGCGGAGGCGGTACGGACCGCCTCCTGCTCGACGTTCGCGCGCATCTGATCCCCGACGTAGTTGGTCGTGACGATCGCGAGCGCGACGACTGGAAAGAACGTGGCTGCAGCGAAGGCGAGGAACAGCTTCCGGTAGAAGCTGGCGCGTACTTCCCGCAGCAGCGCGCGCGCGCTGGTTGCACGACGGCTGACGGCGTTGAAGAGCGCCGTCAGCGCGAGCAGCAGGATATAGCTGGCGGCGGCGAGCACGGTCAGCTCGGCGAGATTCATCAGATGCCCGAGCAGCGTGACCTGTGGGAATCCAAGCGCGTAGACGCCGCCGCGATCGTTGAGGAGGTAGACGTCGTATGGCTGATCGCCGCGCACGAGCCGCGCCCACATCGGGCTCCGGGTCTCCACGAGCCTCGCAAAGACCTGGTCGTCCATTTCCCACGCGGTGTCGGCGGACGAGTAGAGCGGCGTGCGGCTCCAGCCGTACACGGCGAACTCGATATCGCCGCCCGTCACGCCTTCTTCGCGTTGCGGCTCCACCGGCCGCAGCAATTCCACGTACGGGCTCTTCGACGCGATGAACGGGAGGTTGGCGTAATCAAGCATCGCGTGCGCAACGATCGAACCGACGAGGTGTGACGTGCCGGTCGGATCGTTGACGCACACGGCTCGACTGGCGCTGAGGACTCGCCGTTCCGCCGCGAAGAACGGCGACACTTCTTCGAACGTGTCCCACGAGCAGACGCGTTCCTCGGAGGTCGGGACGGTGCTGAGATCGTCGGGCAGGTTGAACGCGAAGCGGCTGACGAGACGGCCTTCAGGGCCGAAGAGCTCCACCGATGACGTGATCGGGTATGCCGCGAGGCCGGTGATACGCCAGACCTGGAACGCGCGATCGGTAACGGCCTCCGACCCTGCGGGGCCCGGCGGCACCGAGACGAGATCGGCCAGCCCCGGGAACGTATCGATCTGCTGAAGGCTTTGCTGCATCAGCATCTGGATCGTCTGGCGCTGGTTCAACGCCTGCGGGCCGTAGCGCGTCTCAACGAGCTGCATCTTTGCCTGCCGCGCGAGCTGGAACACCGTCGGGTACCAGGCAAGGGCCGGCAGCACGAGACCGATCGTGAGAAGTGTCAGGCGGAACGCCTGCGATCCCTGCCGGTAGCGTCCCTTGATGCGCGTCGCGAAGAGGCCCATTACGACCGCCATCGCGAGCGCGACAAAAACCGGCCGATACGCGGCAGGGGGCATCGCGCGCGAGATCAGAACAACGAGAGGCAGGACCCAGCAGGCAGCCGTGGCCAGGCGAAGCCGCCAGCTGCTTCGGGCGATGCGCCACGACAAGTACGCGGCTCGTAGAATGAGCACGGCGCCTACAAGCGTGGTCGCGTCCCAGATGACGATGCCGACCTGCAGGGCGAGGAGCGCGGTATTCCACGGATGCAGCGAAAAGTGCAGCAAATCGAGCGTCGTATTGGCGATCGTGTCGGCGAGAAGCGCGCGATGGGCGAGCAGAAGCGTGGCGACGACGAAACCAGCGACGAGCTGCGATGCGAAGAACAGGATCGCGCCGAGCGAAGAGTCGACTCTGCGACGTGCGTGCCGCCAGTTCAGCCGCCAGGCCTCGAGCGCGAAGAACAGCAGTGCCATGAGTCCGCCGGCCGATACTGCGGTGACGAGAAAGTCGAATGGGGACGCCAGGAGCCGTCGCAGCAACGGCGAGGCGTACGCGGCGCCGGAAAAGATCTCGGCGTCGGACCAGTCAGCCGGGGAGGCGAAGCGGAAGAGAACCCTGCTCGCGATGATCGCCGTTGCCGCCGCGACGACGGCGGTTAGATACGTTCGACGCAGGGATCGGGGATCGGGGATCGGG
>DAIRVG010000083.1:0-10367 GCA_036802945.1 Vicinamibacterales bacterium | reverse complement strand
CGCGACGACGGCGGTTAGATACGTTCGACGCAGGGATCGGGGATCGGGGATCGGGGATGATCCCAGATCCCTCCGTGAGTCCCGCCAGTCGAGGAGCGGCCCGCATAGGAGCAAGAGGAAGATCGCGCCGGTGATTTCTGCCAGCGACGCGGCTGCACGGCGCCAGCGTCCGCGGGCCTGCGCGATGCCGGTCGGGGTAACGATTGCCGTGACCAGGTGGCGGCCGTTGGGGCCAACGACGTCGATGCGATCGGGGTCAGGGGTCGTGCGTACGTCCTCGAACGCGAGCTCGAGCGACACCGGAGTGAGCTGACCGGGGAACTGAAACTGATCGGTGCGGGCTGCGGCGCCGGTCGTATTTGGCGGACGAATCGACTGCTCGGAGGCGATCGTGCCGACACGCGTGCCGGAGGCATCGTTCACCGGCATCGTGTAGACGAGTCGCAGGCCGAGCGCCCCCTGCGCGATGAACCAGGCTTCATCGCCTTCGAGACGGTCCTTGGGGAGCTCTGACGGCCGCCCTGCCCACGCCAGGGGTTGCCCGCCGGTCTCATACGCGGTGACGGCGAGCTCGACGTCGCTCGTACGTGCCTCAGCCGCACCCTGCGCCGCAACGAACAACGTTCTGGCCGCCCCCTCGTCGTTCCTGGCAGCGGCAACCAGCGCCTCCGGATCGGCCACGCTCCGCGCGATGGCCTGGAGGCCGCGCGACATGACGTCAAACGCGCCGCGCACGTCGCGCTCGATCCGCTGGCGGGCCGACGCTTCGTCCGGGCCCATGACGATGCGTTCAGCGATCCGGCCGACGGCGACGACTGCCAGCACGCAGACGAGCCCCGTCAGCGCGAGCCGAACGAGACGCCGCAGCGGAGGGTCCACAGATGCATTGTCCTCCAGTCCCGATTCCTCTTCTCCGAACCGGTCCGCCTGGTTCCGCCATCTCTGTTTCCGTGTCTCCGTGGCTTGTCTCGCTTAACATTGATCATCCGTGTCTACAGAGCTGCTGTTGAAGCCGGTACTGAAGCGAGGCGCGCTCATCGCCGCCGCGAACTGGCAAGTGACGCTGATCCAGGCGACGGCCGACTCGATCTTCAAGCTGCTGATCGCGACGCCGGTGATCGGAGGGCTGTTCCTGGTGGGGTTGGTGATCGGCACGGCGCCCGCGGAGCTCATGAGCCTCGAGTGGCGCGAGATGGCGGCCACGGTCATCACGTCGCTGCTCTCGCATCCGGCTGTGTTGACCGCGTTTCTCGCGTCGCTCTCTGTGGTGGCGGTGGGCGGGTCGCTCTTCATCTTCCTGGTCAAAGCGGGTTCCGTCGCGGTCCTCGTGCGGGCGGAGCGCGAGGCCGGGCCGATCGAGCAGCCGCCGCTTCATTTCGACCTGGTGCGTCGGGCGTCGAAGTTTTCGGTCGAGTACTACATCGACTCCGCTCGCGCGCTGTTCCCGCGCTACGCGCGTCTCGGGCTCATACTGATGGCGGTTTACCTGGTCTCAGGCGGGTTGTATCTGGTGGCCGCCTACGAATCCGGCTTGCGGGATGGCGTCGGTGGCCTTCTCACGCTGACGATGACCATCTCCTTCGTCTGCTGGATTACGCTGATCAACCTCGTCTACCTTCTGATGCAGATCGTGATTGCGGCAGACGACTGCAGCGTCGCGAAGGCATGGCCGCGTGTCGGCGCGTTCGTGCGGCAGCGGCGGCGTGGCGTAAGCGCGGTGTTCGGGGTCGTCCTGGCGCTGGTGGTTGCCGCCACTGGCGTCTCGTTGCTCGCCACGGCGGCGCTCGGCCTGATCGCGTTCGTGCCGTTCGTCGGCCTCGCCGTGCTGCCGCTGCAGTTGCTCGCATGGGTGTTTCGCGGCATCGTCTTTCAGTTTCTCGGGCTGGCGTCGATCGGCGCGTACCTGCGGCTGTATCGCGAGTTCGCCGCCGGCCTGGAGGGCCGGCTCAAGCCGGCCCCTACGTATGTGGGGGCTGGCTTAAGCCGGCCATCGGAATCCTCATGAACAGTTACGACAAGTACCTCTCGCCACTCGGGCGCAACCTCCACGAATCGGTCCTTCGCAAGATGGGCCAGGTGACCGCGTCGCGGACTGGCGATCTGATCTCGTTTGCTGCCGGTTATCCCGATCCCGTGGGCTTTCCGTGGGACGAGTTCCGCGAGATCGCGAACGAGCTGCTGTCGGGCAAGGACGGGTCGGTGCTGCAGTACGGACCGACTCGGGGCTACCGGCCGCTGCTCGAGTCGATCATTGGCGTCCTCGATGGCCGCGGCATCAAGACTGATCTCACAGAGGTGATGACGACGAGTGGATCGCAGCAGGGGCTGGATCTGATCGCACGCGTGTTGATCGCGCCTGGCGATGCGGTCCTCGTCGAAGTGCCGACCTACACGGGCGCTATCGCCGCGTTTCGGAATGCGCAGTGCCGGCTCGTCGGAGTGCCGCAGGATGCCGATGGAATCAACATCGATGAGCTGGATGCCGCGTGCGTTCGCGAGCGCGGCGCCGGAGCGCGCATCAATCTGCTGTATCTCGTGCCGAATTTTCAGAATCCAGCCGGCATTCTTCTCAGCCTCGACAAGCGGGCGCGTCTGCTCGAGTGGGCCGAGCAGCGCGACGTGCTCATCGTCGAGGACGATCCGTACGGCGAGATCTATTTCGATGACGTGGCGAGTGCGGGGGAGACGCGTCCGTTGAAGGCGGACGACCGCCGCGGCCGCGTCATTTACCTGAGCACGTTCTCGAAGACGCTGGCGCCGGGGTTTCGGGTGGCGTGGGTCGCGGCGCCTGCGCCGATTGTCGAGCGGTTCGACACGGCGAAGCAGTCGATGGATTTGATGTGCGGCATCCTCGACCAGCGGGTCGTACACCAATCGATCGTCCGCGGCGTCCTGGAGCGCCAGGCGGCGCCGCTGCGGCAGCTGTACCGGATGCGGCGGGACGTGATGGAGGAGGCGCTGCGCGAACAGCTTGGCGGACGGCTCACGTGGATCGCGCCAAAGGGCGGGTTCTTTCTGTGGGCGAAGTTGCCGGATGGGTATCAGTGCGAGCCGCTGCTGGCGCGAGCGCTCGAGCAGGGTGTGCTGTTTGTCATAGGCAGCGCGTTCTGCGTGGACGGCAGCGGCCATGATCGCATACGGATGTCGTTCTCGTGGCCGTCGCCGGAGGGCATTCGCGAAGGCAGCCGCCGCCTCGCGCTCGCAATGCAGCCCGAGCTTGCCCAGCGCTGACGCACCGCGCGTAACACCTCTCGCCCCGACACCTCGCCGTCGACCCTTCGGCCCGGCTGAAGCCGCCCCCAGGTACCTAGCGCGCGATGCGCTCGCGTTCGAGGCGGCGGCCCGGGAGTTCGGTAAACGGACTGTTGAGTGGCTCCTGCAACATCATCGCGGTTGGACGCAGGCCCAGCGCGCGGCCGTCGCGCGTGATGACAACCATCGCCACGCTGTACGGCTTCAGCGCGGGATCAGTCAGCGGCGCACCCTGGATATCCGACGGCGGCACGTACATCCCCGCGGCGGCGCCGGTCTTGGCCGCGAATGCGTCGATCTCCGAAACGCCGGTGACCAGGACGACTTCTTCGTAGACCATCCCATCGCCAAGAGTCTGCGGCGGCAGAATCGGTCGCGTCGGAATTTCCTTGATCCACCGCTGGTTCCCGTTGCCGCGATTCACGCCGCGCAAGACGTTGTCGAGCGACGCGTAATACGCCCCTCCCTTGGTGTCGGCGCTGACGCCGATGACGTCGCCGCCGGTCCGCCACTTCCACGCCAGTCGCCCGCGCTCGTCCTCGAGCGCATATAGATAGTTGTTGTTCGATCCGACGAAGAGGCGATCACGCGCGACCGACGGCTGACTGAGCATTCCCTCGAGCTTCTGCTCCCACGCGGGCGCTCCGTCGATGAGATTCAACGCGACGACCCGGCTGTCGTCGAGCGCAAAGAAGACGCGCATGCCGTTTGACACGGCCGCGTAGCGCGACGGCGCGCCGAGCTCGCGGGTCCACACCATCCGACCATCGACGGCGGCAAACGCGATCACAGTACCTTTGTCGAACACGCCGATCAGCCGATCGCCGGCAGAGGCGAGCGGTGCGATCATCGGATACTCGAACGACGTCCGCCACTTCTGCGCCCCCGTTTCGACATCGAGCGCATGGATCTCGTCACTCGCCACGACATACAGGACGTCATTGAGCAAGAGCGGCGCCCACCTCGTCTCGATGTCGCGCCGCCAGACTTTCGCGCCCGTCGCACGATTCAACGCCTGCACCTGCTCCTGCTGAATCGGGATGTAGACACGTTTCGCGTCCATCGCTCCGCCCGCCGACGGCAACGCATCGAGCGTGACCATCCAGACCTGTTCGACGGGAAGAAGCGGGAGCGGAACGGGAGGGATCTTTTTGGCGCGCGCTAAGGTTTGTTCAGTCTGCGTTTCGCCCGTTGACGCCTGTTCAGTTTTCGGTGCAGCGCCCAAACAGACGCCGTGACCGACGACTGCAACGAGGAGCACAAGCGCAAATATCGTAGGGTGAATCTGTCGAGACACTATTCCTTGTGGGATAATAGCGCGTTCGTGTCCCACCAAACCATTCTCGTACTGGATTTTGGGTCGCAGTACACGCAGCTGATTGCTCGGCGGTTGCGTGAGCTGTCGGTGTATTCCGAAATCATCCCGTTCAGCACGCCGATCGAAAAACTGCGCCAGAAGAATCCAGTCGGCATCATTCTGTCGGGCGGACCAAAGAGCGTCTCGGAGGTGGGTGCGCCAAAATGTGCGCCGGAGATCTTCGACCTCGGCACGCCAGTGCTCGGCATCTGCTACGGCATGCAGTTGATGACCGACGAGCTTGGCGGGGAAGTGCGTCGCTCCGGCCAGCGCGAGTTCGGTCACGCGCAAGTACGTGTGACCGGCAACGGTTCGCCGCCAAAGCTCTTCTCCCAAGTGCCGTCGGACCTCCGCGTCTGGGCGAGCCATGGCGATGATGTGTCGGCGGTGCCGCCTGGATTCACCGTGGCTGCGACGAGCGCGACGACGCCGATTGCCGCCATGGAGGCGCCCGACCGTCAGCTCTACGCGCTGCTGTTTCATCCGGAGGTGGCGCACACGGATCATGGCCTGGCGATCCTGCGAAACTTCGCGTACGGCGTCTGCGGATGCACAGGCGACTGGACGATCGCGTCGTTCATCGAAGAAGCAACCGAGCGCATCAGGACGCAGGTCGGTCGCGGCAAAGTGGTCTGCGGATTGTCGGGTGGTGTCGATTCCACGGTTGCCGCGATGCTGATCCATCGCGCAATCGGCGATCGCCTGACCTGCATCTTCGTTGACAACGGTCTGTTGCGGTACGACGAGGCCAACCAGATCGTCACACGCTTCACCCAGAAGATGCAGTTGCCACTCGACTTCGTCGATGCGACAGACCTCTTCCTCGAGCGGCTCGCCGGAGTGACCGACCCCGAGAAGAAACGGAAGATCATCGGCGCAGCCTTCATCGACGTCTTCGAGAAGCGGGCAAAGGAGCTGGGCGGATTCGATTTCCTGGCGCAGGGCACACTGTACCCAGACGTGATCGAGTCAGCGTCGGTCGGTGGCCCGGCCGTGGTGATCAAGAGTCATCACAACGTCGGCGGTCTGCCGGAGCGCATGCATTTCAAGCTGGTGGAGCCGTTACGCGACCTGTTCAAGGATGAAGTGCGCCGTGTCGGGCGGGATCTCGGCCTCGATCCGGAGTTTGTCGTCCGGCAGCCGTTCCCCGGTCCCGGGCTTGCGGTGCGCCTCCTTGGCGAAACTACGAGAGAGCGCCTCGATTTGCTGCGCCTGGCGGATAAGATCGTTGCGGAGGAGATCCGTAAGGCCGGCTGGTACGAGCGCCTCTGGCAAAGCTTCGCGGTGCTGCTGCCGGTACAGAGCGTCGGCGTCATGGGCGACGCGCGCACCTACGAATACACGGTTGCGATTCGCGCGGTTGAGAGCCTGGATGGCATGACGGCGGACTGGGCGCGGCTGCCGCACGATCTCCTTGCCACGATCTCGTCACGCATCGTCAACGAGGTCCGCGGCATCAATCGTGTGGTGTACGACATCAGCTCGAAGCCGCCGTCTACGATTGAATGGGAATAGGCAAGTGACAGTCGTTCACACTGCTGAGTTCTTGTTGCTCGGTTCGTGTTCACTGTTCGGTGCTGCGTTCAGGTTCAGATGTTCCGCGTTCTCAAGAGCGCTACGCGGCTACGTCGAGCCCCGAAGAACTCCGAACATGGAACTGCGAACCGAACATGAACACGAACTGAGAAGCGAGAAGGTAGAAGCGTGAACGAGTTCGTCCACCTTCACCTTCATACAGAGTTCTCACTGTTGGATGGTGCCTGCCGGATCGACGAGCTGCTCGACGAAGCGGTGAGGCTGAAGATGCCGGCGCTTGCGGTCACCGAGCACGGCAACATGTTCTCGTCGGTCGTGTTCCACGACCACGCGCGTGACCGCGGGCTGAAGCCGATCCTCGGGTGCGAAGTCTACGTCGCCCAGGGAAGCCGATTCGAGAAGTCGGGCCCGCAGACGGACACGAATCACCTGGTCCTGCTCGCCGAAACCGACGAAGGCTACAAGAATCTGATCAAGCTCGTGTCGGCCGGTTACACCGAGGGGTTTTACTACCGACCGCGGATCGACAAGGAGCTGCTGGCGCAGCACTCGAAAGGACTGATCGGGCTGAGCAGCTGCCTCAAAGGGGAGGTCGCAAGCGCGCTGAAGGTGGAGCAGGCGCGTCCAGCGCTCGAGGCTGCGGGCCGGCTTCGCGACATTCTCGGTCAGAACAACTTTTTTCTCGAAATGCAGTACCAGGGCATCGAGGAACAGAAGATCGTCAACAGAGGGCTGCTCCCTCTCGCAAAGGATCTGAATCTCCCGCTCGTCGTCACCAACGACGTGCACTACCTGAAACAGGGCGATCACCAGCCGCACGACATCCTGCTTTGTATCGGCACCGGCAAGACGGTCAACGATACGCAGCGCCTGCGTTACACCGGCGACCAGTTTTTTCTCAAGACCGCCGAACAGATGTCGTCGGTCTTCCAGGATCAGCCGGAGGGGCTGAAGAACACCCTTCTCATCGCCGAGCGCTGCAACGTCACGATTCCGAAAGGGCAGCACCACCTCCCGTCGTTCGGGGTGCCGGAAGGATTCACGATCGACGAGTACTTTGAGCACATCGCGCGCGAAGGGTTCGCGCAACGCCTCCCGCGCCTGCGGCAGCTTGCCGAGGCCGGCCGCCTGCGCCACACCATCGACGAGTACGACCGTCGTCTCGAGTACGAGATCGAGATGATCAAGCAGATGGGGTTTCCAGGCTACCTGCTGATCGTCTGGGACTTCATCCGCTACGCGCGCGAGGAAAACATCCCCGTCGGCCCCGGCCGCGGTTCGGCAGCGGGATCGCTTGTCGCGTGGTGCATGCGCATCACCGACGTCGACCCGATCGACTTCGACCTCCTCTTCGAGCGATTCCTCAACCCCGAGCGCGTGTCGCTGCCCGACATCGATGTCGACTTCTGCGAGCGCCGCCGCGGCGAGGTGATCGACTACGTCACGCGGAAGTATGGGCGGGAGAACGTCGCACAGATCATCACCTTCGGGACGATGAAGGCGAAAGCGGTGGTGAGGGATGTGGGGCGTGTGCTCGAAATGCCGTATGCGGATGTCGACCGCATTGCCAAGCAGATCCCGCCCGCGCTTGACATGACCCTCGAGAAGGCGCTGGCCGAGAATCCGATCCTCAAGGAGATGGCGGCGAAAGACCCCCGCGTCAAGGAGGTCATCGATATCGGCAGG
Source organism: Vicinamibacterales bacterium (assembly GCA_036802945.1). Classification (GTDB taxonomy): domain Bacteria; phylum Acidobacteriota; class Vicinamibacteria; order Vicinamibacterales; family UBA2999; genus Gp6-AA40. The sequence continues at coordinate 2,536 of DAIRVG010000083.1, read as the reverse complement.
CGCCTCGAGGGGATGTCGCGCCATGCGTCGGTCCACGCGGCCGGCGTCGTCATCGCGCCGGGGCCCATCACCGATTACGCGCCTCTCTACAAGGGGGCGCGCGACGAAATCACGACGCAGTGGAACATGAAGGAGGTCGAGCGCGTCGGTCTCCTGAAGATGGATTTCCTCGGGCTGAGCACGCTGACGCTGATCCGCGACTGCCTCACCGAGATCAAGCGCACCGAGGGGATCGACCTCGACATCGACACGATTCCACTCGACGATCCGAAGACGTACAAGGTATTCGCCGACGGCGCCGCGTTCGGGATCTTCCAGTTCGAGAGCTCCGGCATGCGCGAGCTGCTGCGCAAAGCGAAGCCGGAGCGGCTCGAGGATCTGATCGCGTTGAACGCCCTGTATCGTCCCGGACCGCTCAAGAGCGGCATGGTCGACAATTGGGTCGCGGGGAAGCAGGGGAAGACGCAGATCAAATACGAGCTGCCGCAGCTCGAGCCGATTCTCTCCGACACCTACGGCGTCATCGCGTACCAGGAACAGGTGATGCGTATCGCGCAGGCGCTGGCCGGTTTCACTCTCGGACAGGCCGACGTGCTTCGCAAAGCCATGGGGAAGAAGGACCCCAAGGTCATGGCGGAGCAGCGCGCCGCATTCATGGCCGGCGCAAAGGCCAAGGGGATCAACGAGAAGAAGGCGACGAAGATTTTCGATCTGATGGAGTTCTTCGCCGGGTACGGCTTCAACAAGTCGCATTCGACGGCGTACGCGTACCTCGCGTATCAGACGGCGTATCTCAAGGCGAACTACCCGTGGCATTTCGCGGCGGCGCTGCTGACGATCGAGGCGCAGAACACCGACAAGCTGGCGGTGTACCTGGCGGAGGCGCGCGAGCGCGGCATCCCCGTGCTGGCGCCCGACATCAACGAGAGCCAGTTGAATTTCTCGGTCGAGCACGGCAAGGGCGTGCGATTCGGGCTGACGGCAATCAAGGGCCTCGGCGAAGGCGCGGTCACGTCGATCATCGCGGCGCGCCAGCAGTTGGGCGGACGGATTCCGTCGCTGCACGCGCTGTGCGAGACGCTCGACCTCCGGCTTGCCAACAAGCGCGTGTTCGAGGCGCTGGTGAAATCAGGCGCCTGCGATTCGCTCGCGGGATCCGCGGCCAGGTCGAAAGACCCGGCCCTACACCACCCGCCTCTACGACAGACGCGGGCGCGGTTGTTTGCGTCGATTGACGCCGCATGTGAGCACGGCAACCGCACCCAACGCGACAAGGACCTCGGTCAGACGGATCTTTTCGGTGGCGTTGAGGACGGGGCCGGGCTCGCGCCAGCCCCGCTTCCTGACGTGCCGTCATGGACGCAGGTCGAACAGCTCAACTACGAGAAGGACGCGCTCGGTCTCTACTGGAGCGGCCATCCCATCGATGCCTACGCCGACGACCTTCGCGAGTACGGGGCGAAGACAACCGCCGATCTGAACATCAAGAAGGCGGACGAGGATCCCGAAATCGTCGCGAGCGGGGCGAGCCTTCCAGGCTCGCTTACTGGTGGCGGACCCGAAGGGTCCGCCCCGCATGGGAATGGCAACGGACGCTATGGTCGCGACCGGGGCGAGGACATCTCAATCGGCGGCATCGTGTCGGGCCTTCGCCCGCTCAAGACGCGTAAGGGCGACCGGATGTGCGTCTTCATGCTCGAGGACGCAGCGGGCAGTGTCGAGGTGGTCGTCTTCCCGGAGACCTTCAAGCAGCACGGTCACCTGGCGGAGAATGGCCGGACGGTGCTGGTGAAAGGAAAGTTCGAAGGGGACGATGAGTCGGCCAGAGTGCTGGCGACGGAGATTGTCCCGATCGGGCTCGTGCGCGAGCGGCTGGCGAAGTCGGTCGCCATCCGGCTGTCCACACCGCCGGCGGATCGCGCGACGTTCGAACGCCTCTGGGACCTGTTCGCGCAGCACAAGGGAGACCGGCGTGTCGCCATCGTGCTGCACGAGCGCGATCGCCACATCCGGGTGACCGTCGACGTCAACGGCATCCGCGTCCGACCGTCCGAGGCACTCGTTTCCGAAGTCGAGAAAATCTGCGGGACGGGTTCGGTTACTTTGCGGTAGCTTCGCGATGTCAAACCCCAAAACCCAAATCCCAAATCCCAAACCCCAAGCCGGAAGATTTGGATTTGGGATTTGGGACTTGGAGCTTGGGATTTACCGAGTGACCTCCCCTGTCCATGCCGCCTGACACACTGGAGTTCGAAGAGCCAATCGCGGTGCTCCTCAAGGAGATCGAGGCGATCTCGATGCTCCCGCAGTCGCCGCAGCGGCAGGTCGAGATTGATGACCTCAACCAGCGAATCGAGTCGGTCCGCGCGGATATCTACTCGCGGCTGACGCCGTGGCAACGCGTCCTGGTCGCGAGGCATCCCAATCGCCCCACGGTGCTGGACTACGTGAACCGGCTGTTCACCGACTTCACCGAGATCAGCGGCGACCGGCGTTTTGCTGACGATCGCGCCATCGTGGCGGGCTTCGCGCGCTA
>DAIRVG010000082.1:6293-25472 GCA_036802945.1 Vicinamibacterales bacterium | reverse complement strand
CGTAGCCACGGAGACACGAAGACACGGAGGAAATTCATGTTTTCGCTCCGTGGGCTCCGCGCCTCCGTGGCCCGTTGATGTGAAAAGCGCCTCAGAGGAATCTAAATTTAGAAGTCGAGCTTGATGACAAGCTGCAGGACGCGTGGCGCCGTGTTGGTGTCTGTGATCCGTCCGAACGTCGTGCTGCTGATGTCGTCATCGCCGACAAAGAAGTTCACGGTGTCGAAGAGGTTGAAGACATCGACGCGGATCTGCAGCGCCATCTCACGCCAGAGCCGGACGCGCTTCGAGAGCGACACGTCGACGAGGAACTGTGAAGGACCGTCGACGGCGAGGATCTCCAGATTCCCCACTTCGCCTGCCATCGGGTTGAAGAACACCTGCCCGCTGAAGTCGGCGGCATTCGTCAGGTTGTCGGCCCCGACCGCGCGGCCGGTGTTCGGGTCGATCACTTTGGGATCGATCCAATAGAGGTCGCCGTTGACCTCCCGCACACCCAGGAGTTTCTTGATCTCACGGGCGCTGAGGCTGGTAAGCGCCGTCTGATTGGACGAGCGACCCACGCGATTGAAGGTACCGCGCCGCGCCAGCAAAGAGATCGGCGACCCGCTCTGCCAATGCACGATCGGGCTCGCCTGCCATCCACCGGCCAGGGCGTCCCACAGGCCACCCCGGTTCACCCAGCGCTTGCCCCGGCCAAACGGGAGCTCGGCGATCGCGTTGGCGTTGATGGCGTGGGTCACGTGAAACTGGGACCGTCCTTCATCCAGTTCCGGCCGGGCGTTGTCAAGAAACGGCTCGAAGCGGACTTCCGACGTGCCTTTGGAATTCGATCGCGTGTGGGCGAGCGTGTAATTGATCTGGCCTAAGAGTCCGCCCTGCAGCCGGCGGCGCAGTTCGAGCTGCATCGCGTGGTAGTTGCTGAACCCGCCGTTGTAAACCAGGTCCGCCCCGTAAATCGCGGGGTTCCGGAAGAACGCCTGGCGGGCCTGAGCGCCGACGGTCGGGCCGGTGCTCGTCGAGTACACGTCTGCAAGAGCGGCCACCTGGCCTGTCTGAATGAGATTCCGCACCGTGGCATTCGTCAGGAATCCGCCACCCAACGCCGGAATGACCGTAAGGGGCTGGCTGCCTGGGATCGCCGGGTCGAAGGCCGGGTTGAACCCGCCTGTGGCCTGCAGCGCGAGGAAGCCGTTCGTGCGTGCGCGGAGGAAGTCGTCTTGAAAGGCGCCGCGAGGGTTGATCTGGTTGATGTCGATGCCGCGCCACAGACCGCGGCCGAACGTGCCCACGTACCGCGCCTCGCCGGCGGAGGACCAGGGAAGCTCGCGCGAGATGCCGACGTTGACTTGATGGACCTTCGGCTGTGTGATCTTTGGATCGATTGCAAAGGCCACTGACGTCGGCGACACGGCGAGCTGGTCCGCGTAGGCGCGCACGCTCATGAATGCCGGCGTCGGCACCGCTGGGATGCCCGCGGCTGCGGTCGTGAACAGGTTGGTGAGCGACGCGCTCGTTTCGAGACCAGTATTGGCGTCAGCTGCGTTCTTCCCGACTGTGATCGTTTCCTCGTTGACGAAGGTCAGAGAGTAGGCGGCGCGAATTGCTGTGCGGCCGTCCTTGAACGGATCCCACGTCAAACCCACCGCTGGACCAAAGTTGTTCAGGTCCTTGTTGTAGAAGCCGCCGTCGACAAATGTCACGTGGCCGTTGGGATCGAGGAGCACGTCACGGACCGGGCGCCCGTCGAGGGCAGGCAGCAGCGCCAGATTATCGTCTTCGCGCAACGGGCTGTAGTACTCCCATTTCAGGCCGGCGCGAACCGTGAGGTTGGGCTTCCAGCGCCAGTTGTCCTGAAGAAATGCTGTGGAGTTGTTCAGACTGTAGTTCGCGTTGTGCGGAATTCCCGCGACGAAGCCTGATGTCCGATCGCGCACCTCAAATGTCTGGCTCACCGAGCTGATTGTTCCGGAGAGGAACGCGAGCAAGGCGTTGGCCGACGCCAGATCTGCTGCGCTGATGCCGCCCGGGAACCGGGCCGCTGTGAGTTGCACGGCGGCCGGCGCCGCTGTGCTGAACCCGAACGCGACGGCAGGGAACCGTCCGCCGTAGTCGAACGGATTGACGCGGATCTGCTGGAGCTGCCCGCCGAACTGCAGCTCGTGGCGGCCGTGGAGCCATGAGCCGGTGTCGCGGTACTGGAACGTGCGGGTGTCGCGTCCTTGCGGCTGGAACGTCGCCATCCGATTCGTGATGAATGGCACGGAGAAGATTGCATCGCTGAAGGCCTCGTTACTTTTGAAGGCCGTCGGCGCGAGGTTGCCTCCGCCCCGTACCTCGTTCGTCATGTTCGACCGTCGCCACTGCCAGGCCGCAACGTAGCGCTGGACCGTTGATGCCGTGAAGACGACCGGGCGCTCGTGGATCCCATCGAGATCGCCTCTGTCGTCCGTTTCGCGGAACCAGGAGTAGTTCACTTCGAAGCGGTGGCGCGGCGTCGCCTCGTAGTCGACGCGTCCGCCCCACCAATTCCGCTCGTTCAGATTGCGCTGCAGGAACCGGTACCCCGCCGTGTTGAGCCGTCGAGACTGAATGGAGTTGCCGACGTCGAAGTTATTCACGTTCGACGCCGCCGGAACCTTCATGAGGATGTCCCGTTGGACGATTGGGTCGAGCGGCAGCCCGGCGAGTTGCGTCACGTTGGCCGCGCGGATCTGACCGTCCGCCGCCACGTAGCGAAAAACGCCCTGCAGGAAATCGTCGGAGGCCGGGATGACGTTGTTCTGCGTGTCCTGGCTTCGCTGACGCAGGCCTTCGTAGTAGCCGAAGAAGAAGAAACGGTTCCGTACGATTGGCCCGCCGAACGCGCCGCCGAACTGCTTCCGACTGAGCTCGGGTCTAGGCAGACCGCTCCGTTTGTTGAAGAACGAGTTGCTCCCGCGAGTGTTGTTGCGATCGAATCCGAAGACATCTCCCCGGAAGCGATTGGTGCCGGACGGCGTGATCAGCTGCACCGTGGTCGCGCCGCCGGCGGCGTCCGCACCAGGGACCGCAGTCGTGATGGTGAACTCGCCGACTGTATCCGACGTGGGCCGGTTCGGGACGAAGTTGAGTGCATTCTCGCGGATGAAGTTGTCCTGAATGTTGATGCCGTCCTGAGTGATCTGCGTCCAGGTTGGCCGTCCGCCGTTGATGCCGGTGGCCGTGCGGTTCGGAATCCCGGGCACGCCCGCCTGTAGCCGGATCAGCTCGATGGGGTTCCGGTCTACGAGCGGTAAATCGACGATCTGACGCTGGACGACTGTCTGCGTCACTTCCGGCGTTGTCGTCTGCACGAGCGATCCGCCCGCGACTACATCGATTGTCTCAGCGAGCTGGCCGACCTCGAGCCGCGCGGTCAACGAGCGTTCAGCGCCGACGTTGACCTCGACCTGGGTGAACGTTGCGGTCTTGAAGCCGCCCAGAGTCATGGTGACGGTGTAGAGCCCCGGCTGCACCTGGGGAAACAGGAACCCGCCCCTCTCGGTCGTGATGGCCGTCTGCGTCTGGCCCGTGAGCTCGCTGGTGAGCGTGACGGTGACGCCAGGTAGCACGCCGCCGCTGTTGTCGAACACCGTGCCCGCAAGCCGGCCAAAGGATGCTTGTGCCGAGACCAGTGCGGACCAGAGGATCACGTTCGCGAGCGCCGCGATGACATGTTGGAAGGCCCGCATGTGTTCCTCCTGACGCTCGCCTCCGCCTACGCGACGGCGGGCCCGCCGAAGCGCGAGTGCGAAAAGGCGGCATTCTGGCGCTTGAGTTTAGTCCTGATGATCGTCGGGACTCCGGACAACGTTGGGCGCAACGCGACGCCACGCTTGAGCGAAGTGGGTGTTCCCTGGCGACCTCAACCGGCGGACACCATAGGACCTACGTCTTTAGGCTGCCCTTGCCGACAACCAGGGGAAAAAGTGAGGGAATTAGGGCAGGACCTTGCAATGAAGTACTACCATTTGACACGGTTCTGCGGGAAAATGCCGGTCTTAGTCCTTGTGCTAGTTCCGTAGCGCGTCAAGCAGGAGGTTTGTCGATGCGTACTCGAATTCCTGTCGCATTGGTCACGATCACGCTTGTCATGGTCGTCGGGTGGCGGGCGCCTGTGCTCGTTGCGCAAGGTGGCTCCGGCACGAAGGCGTTCGACGCGACCGTGGTCGATCCCCAGGCGGCTATCAAGGCAGCGGCCGCGGCGTTCAAGCTGGGCCAGCCTGACCCGAACTTCACTCCAAAGAAGACGCCGTGGGGCGATCCGGATGTCAGCGGCTATTACCTGGTGGCGACATACGCGCCGTTGCAGCGCCCCGAGCGGCTGAAGGACAAGGCGTTCTTCACCGAGGAGGAATCGATCGCCGAGCTCAAACGGGTGATCGAATCCGACTCCAAAGTCGATCCGAAAGACGTGCACTACGACTGGAAAGAGTACGGCATGGACGGGTGGCAGAGCCCGATCAGGCCAAGTAATCGCACGTCACTCATTGTCAAACCAGAGAACGGAAGGCTTCCTCCGCTGACGCCCGAAGCACAGAAGCGACGAGAGGAACGCGCAGCCGCTTTACGTGTGAGGAGTCAGGAGGTCGGTGTAAGGACTGTTCAGAGCTTCTACACGCGGTGCATCATGGGCAATGCCGGCGGCGCGCCGCTCGTGCGCGGCGGAAACCCCGACCCGGTATCGACCGTCGGCAGCGAGGCCGGAGTGACGGCCGAGATTCAGATCGTGCAATCGCCCGGATACGCGGTGATCATCACGGAATCGAATTACGATGCCCGGATCATTCCGTTGAGTCCACGTCCACACCTGCCGCAGAACGTGCGCACCTGGCTGGGAGATTCGCGCGGCCATTGGGAGGGGAACACCCTCGTCGTCGAGACGACGAACTTCAACGACAAGAAGCCAGGCGCGAACTATCAGGGATCCACCGAGAACATGAAGATGACCGAGCGCTTTACGCTCATCAATCAGGCCACGATCAAGTACGAATACACGATCGAGGATCCGCGCACGTGGACGCAACCGTGGTCGGCCGAAGCGCTCATCCCGCGCATCCCGCCGGGGCTCTATGAATTTGCGTGTCACGAACAGAACTACGGTCTGATGAACGTGGTCAAGGGCGCGCAAACTCGTGAGAAGGAATTGATTGATAAAGGACTGCCGATCGGACAGGCAAGCGGCGTCGGACAGGCAGGCCGCGGCGCCGGCGCCGGCGCCGCCGGCGGCGGCGAGAGGTAAACGGCGCGTAGCCGTTCCGCGCCTGAGGGGCGAACTCCAGGTCCGCCCTTCAGGCGCGCATCGTTTCACTCCTTCTCCATTCTCGTTCTCGCCAACGCGATGTCACGCGGATGTCACGCGCGATCTCCCACGCGTCAGCTGTCCGCGTGATCAGTTCGGTCGTCGTGGCGGCGTAAGATCGTGAATCCACATGCCACTTGACCGGACACATCGGGCGGGCGGATCGATCGAGGACTACTGCCGCGCGTGCAAGACCGACCGCACTCACACCGTGATCGTCGTGGACGAAGAGCGTCGTCCCGTGCGCGTGGCGTGCGACTTCTGCCGCAGCGAGCATAACTACCGCGGCGGGCCGAGGGTGGCGGCTTCCGGCGCGCCGTTGACCGCAGCACCCGTCACACGCGTGCGCCGCGCCGCGGCCGAGCCGTTTCCCATCGTGAGCGACCGAGAGAGGATTGCGCCCGCTATGACTGCCACGTCAGACGATCTCGAACTGCTGCTGCGGCGCATCATCCGCGAGGAGGCCGGCATCACGCCGGCGGTGCCCGCCGAGAAATGGCGCGGGGGCACTCTGACCCTCCGCCCCGGCGCAGAAGGGCAGGCGAAGAGCTGGCCGATCGAGACCTTCTTCCACAAGATTGTGATGGTGCGGAATCGCCTGCGCACGCTCGAGCAGCAGGTGAACGCATCGGATCTCACCGACGATGTGAAGGTGAAGCTGCAAAGCTACGTGAGCGGCTGCTACGGATCGCTGACCAGCTTCAACGTACTGTTTGCGGATGATGCGGATCAGTTCAAGGGGAGTGGCGGCGATCAGGACAAGTAGGATACCCGCCGCTCATTGAACGAGCGCCTGCCGTGTTAACCAGCCACCGTCCGGCGCCGTCGTCCGCGCCGCGGCGTTGCGGTGGCGCCCGCAGAGGGGATTGCGCGGATCCGTTCAGCGTGTGCGCGCTGCAAGGCCGCACCGTCGTTGAGGTAACGGAGCACCGCAGCCAATTCCTTCCCCGTGTATTTCTGAAGAAGTGTGCCGCCCTCGCGCGCGAGTGGTCCGTAGAGTGAGCCGATCGTACGCCGGGCCGCTTCGGTCAGCGCGACGCGTACGCTGCGCCGATCATCGCGATCCCATACCCGTGTGGCATACCCTGCTGCCTCCAGACGGTCGAGCGCTGTCGTCATCGCCCCTCGAGTGAGACCGGAGGCCTCGGCCAATTCACCCGCGGTCGCGCCGTCAGGCTGGCGCGCGAGCACGCTCAGACAGCGGAGGTCCGTGCGGATCAGTCGGAGCACGCGCGCCACTGCTTCGTCGATCTCGTCGGTGGCGTCCTGGAATGCCTGAACCGCGTCGCCGACGGCCGAGATCAGCGCAACCTTGCTATAGTTAGATTTTCTAACCATTCTATGGTCTAATCATATGCATGTCTGCTCACCACGACCGCGCACCGAAGCGCACCGGCGTCCCACGGGCGCTGATCGTCGGCGCCGGCATCTGCGGCCCGGCCACGGCCATGGCCCTGCAGCGTGCCGGCATCGACGCCCGCGTCTACGAGAAATATCCGTGGCAATCACAGGAGGTGGGATCGTATCTCACTCTGGCGACCAACGGCCTCGACGCGTTGCGCGCGATCCACGCCGCCGCCCCGGTACTCGCGGAGGCCTTCCCAACGCCCGACATCGTGTTCTCCAGCGGCACTGGTAAACGCCTGGGCGCCGTGCGAATAGGTCTCACACGGCCGGACGGTACCGTGAGCTGCACCATCAAACGCGCGCATCTCCAGCGAGTGCTCCACGACGAGGCTCGCCGACGCGGCGTGCCGATCGTGTTTGGGAAGGCGCTCGTGGCCGCCGTGCCAACTGCCAATGGCGTGCGAGCGACGTTCGACGATGGCGAAGCCGCGGAGGCCGACTTGCTGATCGGCTGCGACGGCGTTCACTCGGTCACGCGCCGGGTGATCGATCCCTCGGCTCCATCGCCACGATTCGTCGGCCTGCTGAACTTCGGAGGCTACACCGAGGGTGTGGCCGCTGCCCCCGCAGGACAATGGCGGATGATCTTCGGCAAGCGCGCGTTCTTTGCCTATACCACCGATCAAACCGGCGGTGCGGTCTGGTTCGCTAACGTGCCGCGCCACGCGTCAACTCCGGAGGAACGTGCGACCACGACTCCGGAACAGTGGAAGCGATGTCTACTGGATCTGTTTACGGACGATGTGGGCCCAGCCGCTTCGCTCATTGAGTCTGGCCGGCTCGAACTGGCCGCCGATAACACCCACGATCTGCCGACCGTACCGCGATGGTTCGCGGGTCCAATGATCGTCATCGGTGACGCCGCTCACGCCCCGTCCCCGTCATCAGGTCAAGGCGCCTCGATGGCCTTCGAAGATGCCGTGGTTCTCGCGCAGTGCTTGCGGGACTCCCACGACAGCCAAAGCGCGTTCGCCGCCTTCGAGCGCCTTCGCCGCCGCCGCGTAGAGCGCATCGTCGCTCAAGGCGCCCGCACCAGCTCCAGCAAAGCCGCCGGCCCGCTCGGACGCGTCCTGCGGGATCTGATGATGCCGTTCGTGTTCAAACACCTGGTCACGCCCGCATCGCTGGAGTGGATGTACGGCCACCACCTCACATGGGAAGCGAGGCCGGCCTAGCTTGATTGGGGGGGCGACGGATGCTTCAGACTGAGTGCGTCGACGGGCTGTCGAATTCCCGTCGACGCTGCTCAGGCTACTGGAGTTCGATCAAGGGCGGCCTACCTGGGCCGAGTTCCCTTCAGCGCGAAGCCGCGGCAGGCCTGGCGAATTTCGAGTCATCGACCGCAGCGGCGCGGACGGCCTGCATCGCATACGTGAACTCGCGATTCCGTACCTGCGAGATCACCCAGGAGTACGGGACCTTTCTCCCGCCCACGTCCCGGTAGTCGCGGTACTCGATCTGCGTTGGATAGGGGCCGACGAAGGTGTCCATGTAGTACACCAGTCGAGCGAGCATCCCGTTTTCCTTCTCGAAATACGCTTTGACCCTGGGCAGATTCTTTGTGTGCCCCGATACGACGTACACCTCGGCGCCGTTGATCACCTCCGGCCGCTCCATCTTCGCGTCGAGCAGCAGTTGTTTGAGCTGGGCCGGAAGGTTGAAAGCGTCGTCAAGCATCAGCGCATCGAGTTCGGCCTTGCGGAGGTCACGCGGCGCGGCGTTGCCGGCCTTCGCCCACCCACCAGTCGGGCCATACGCGAGCAGGTTGTCGTTTTGCCCCGCCTTCGTCACGGTCAGCTCGAGTCCTGGCTTCGAGGAAATCTCGATCTGCTGGCCGGGGAAGGGACGCCCGATCCGAAGCTGGGTGACGGTCCCGACAGCCGTGAGACTCGGAGTTTTCTGTACGGCGGCCGCTCCGCCGACAGCAGCGAAGTACTTGTCGAGAACCTGGGTCGCACTGACAGCGGGAACCGCTGGACGCGAAGGCCGGCTCGGGAGGTAATCCTCGCCCAGTGCCGGTGGCAGTTCCTCGCCAGTCACATGCGGTACCCCGATGGGCGTGCTGCGTCCCATGTGGCAGGTGTAGCAGGTGACCTGGTGACGCCCCCCGAACGAGGTCTTGTTGATCGAATTCACCATTTCGATCATCCGCCGCGCAACCTCTTTCTGTGGCTTGGAGTCGATGTCACGCTTCGCGGCGTCATCGTCGTGGCAGTACGGGCAGCCGACCCCGAGAGCGGCTTCAAAGAACACCATCGTCGGGTTCAACCCCTCCGCGGGCTCGCCCTTGAAAGACTTGATGTTCTTGAAGACGTCTTCCATCTTGGCGTCACTGCCTGCGGCGGCACCCTGGGCGCTGACCGGCTTCTGACTGACGCCAACGGCCAGGGAGAAGATAATTGCAGCGACCGCCAGCATCGTGCCCGTCGACCGCTTAGGAATCAGATTCATTGTTTGCCTCCTGCTTCTTCTTCGCCAACTCACACGATGTTTAACGCCCTGCCTCGAGCGGGGCTCAGCTCCAATCCACCGACGGGACGCATCCTACACCTGACACCGCCGGTCGCGCCCATGATTTTTCTTTACTATCGACCAACCATCGAGGTGGCACCAGGCAGGGTTGGAAACACCGGCCTTGCAAGGTAACGGTGTTACCATCCGCGTTTCGAGGGGGGGAGGGCACCATGAGCGGGTCGAGCCGGCCTTGGTTTCGCGGGCCCGTCACGGGCGCGGCGCTGCTGGCAGCGCTGGTGTGGCAGGCTTGGCCAGTGCCCGCCGCGAAGGCGCAGGCGGGGGCAACGACGGCCGTTATCCCTGATCTGACGGGGATTTGGGACGGGAGGGTGTCCGTGCGCCCGCCCAACGGCGAGACAGTTCCGTGGGCAAAGACGGTCGCGCCCGGCAAGACGCTACCCGACGGGACCAAAGCCGATGCCAGCTACGTGTCCAACTTTCCCGACGTCAACGAGCGGGCTCAGGCCTACATGACAATCTTTGACGAGGGGCTGTCGCCGAAGTACGACTGCCAGCCGTCCACGCCGCCCGCGCTCGAGTACGACCCGTATTTCATGGAAATCGTCCAGTGGCCCGACCGGGTGCTGTTGCGGTACGAGAAGGACGACCAGCTGCGGACTGTCTGGCTCGACGGCCGCGAGCCGACCGTGCACGACTACGGGATTCAGGGCATTTCCATCGGCCGCTACGAGGGCAACTCGCTCATCGTGGTCACCACTCACTACCTGTTCGACGTCACCGGTTTCGACGACTACAACGGGATACCGTCGTCGCAATTGAAAAAGGTCACCGAGCGCTACTGGCGCGAGGGTAACGAGCTCAAGGCGACGGTGACCGTCGAGGATCCGCTGTTCCTGCGGAAGCCGGCGTCCTATACGACCCGGTGGCTCCCGGCACCCAAGGGCTATAAGCTGCTGCCGTTCGAGTGCGACCCGGAGACTGCGCGCCTCTCGGTCCAGTTCATTCCTTCCAGGTATAAGTGAGGGTATCGATGACTCGACGTTCGAGCCAACTCGCGGCAGTGGTGATCGTGATGGGGCTCGCGCCAGCTCCGCGCGTCCAAGCGCATCACTCGTCTGCGGCGGCCTATGACTCCAGCAAGACGGTCGAGGCGCAGGGGATCGTTACGCAGGTCCTCCTGAAGAATCCACACACGTTCATCTTTCTCGAGTCCACTGACGAGACCGGTCAGAAAGTCCAGTGGCAGATCGAGATGCAGGCGGCAGCGACATTGTTCAGTCAGGGATGGACCAGGGAGACGGTCAAGGTTGGCACGGTGATCAAGGTAGCCGGGATTCCGTCTCGCGCTTCCGGGTCGCACGGGATCACCAACGCGCGGTTGGCCTTGCCCGACGGTACGCCGATTGGCCGCGCCACGGCCGAAAACTAGTGGCCTGTCCGTGTCAGTTGTGCAGCGGATTTCGGCGCGCGGCGCCCGGATGGCAAGGCGCGACGACCGAGGATACCGGGAGTATCTGACGGAGGAGCAACGCAGCCAGTCGGGATGCCCCGCCCGAAAGGCGCTGTACAACTGACGCGGACAGGCCACTAGCGTGAGCTGGCGCTGGCGTGGGATCGCGTGTCTTCTCCAGCGGCTGCGAGGAAGCGTTCGCCATCATTCTGTAGCTGATTGCGATTTTCCTCATCGCTCAGAACGTCACGCGGAAGCCAAACTGCATCGTACGGTTCTCACCCGATGTCCGCTGCAGGTACTGCGGGCTGCTCTCCTGCGTCGTGATGGTCCAGTTCGGGCGGTTGAACAGATTGAAAGCTTCGAGCATCGCGTCCACCGACACGCGGCGAGGGAGGGAAATGCGCTGCTGAAGCCGCAGACTGGTGCGATGGCGGGGAGGCTGCGTGAACCCGTTGCGCGGAACGATCGTCCCGTCGGGACGCAGCCGCGCCGCCTCGGACCCTCCCGCTCCAACGAGGCGCAGGTCGCCGCCGTATGACGTCTGCGCACGCTGTCCGATGCCGGTGTAGTGGATGCCGCTGATCTGGAAACCGTGGCCCACCTGCCAGATCCCGTTGAACACCATCCGATGCCGCTGATCGCTCGAATCGAATCCCCATTCGCCGGCCAGATCCGGAGCCAGCGTGGACGTCGCGAGCACGGGCGTCGCGCCGGTCACGCCTCGCAGCGGTGCGCCAACGCCGGTCCACAGGCCACTGAGGGTGTAGGTGGCCGAGGCCTGCCAGTTGTTGCTCATGCGCCTGGTCAGGGCCGTCTGCAGTGCGTGGTACGCCGACTTGCCCATGAAGGGGGTCATCGCGACGATGCCAAACTGGGGATACGGCAGGAGCGCGCGTCCGGCGCCCGTGCTCACGTACGGAGTGTTCGCGCCCGTCGTCGGGTTGTAATCGAGGTTCACGTTCCCTTGGATCCATTTCTCATTGCGCCCGCGGCTGAACACGTAGTCCGCTTCAACCGCCGTCACCGGGCCCAGCTGCCGCTGGAATCCCACAGTGCTCTGCCACGTGTGGGGCATGTGGTACGCGCCTTCCGGCGGCATCATTTCCCCGGCACCGCGGAGAAGGCAGGGTGCGGTCCCGCTGAACGCACGAGCCTGCCAGGCGGCAAAGTTGGCCGCCTGCTGGGGCGCGGAACAGAACCGAGTCAGCGCCTGCTCGAAGGTCGGTGGCGGTCCGTTAAACGGGTTGGCCGCGAAATCGGGCCGGCCATCGTTGGCGACTTCGATCAGCGCAACGGTCTTGGTTTCCGCAGGGAACGTCGTCTGGATAATCTCCGCGTAGTACTTCCCGACCCCTCCGCGGAGGACAGTGCGGTCATTGACTTGATAGGCAAACCCGACGCGCGGTTGGATATTGTTCAATTCCTGGGCCCGGCCCTTCTCCATGAACGGGAGGAATTCCTCGTCATTGGAAAACGCGTTCCACAAGAGGTCGTATCGAATCCCAAGGTTCAGCGTCAGCTTGTTCGTCGCGTGCCAGTCGTTCTGCGCCCACGCCGAGTAATTGGGAATGCGAACCGGTGTGCGGCGGCTGAGGTGAATGCCGAGGGTGTATCGCCTCGTGATCGACGAGAGGGCCGCCAGGTTCCAGGTGTCGGCGTTGAAGGCATCGGGGAAGATGTCTTCGACGTTGGCGGGGATCGGCCCGTTACGGGCATCGATCGCGCCCATGCACTGCGTGCAGTTATGCGTGTAGTGCTGATGGAAGAGGAACTCGCCTCCGAGTTTCAGATCGTGGCGGCCTCCCGCGTCATAGGAGAACGTGAGGTTGTCCTTCACGTTGTACAGGTTCTGAACGCGGTGACGAGGATACGCGGCGTTGCCGGTGATGTTGAACCCTGTCAGCTGAATGCGCGGCGACCCGGTCGTGACCTGTCCAAACGGTCCGCCTTGCGCCATCCAGTGACGTGACCAGGTGGTGAGGTTCTCATTGCCGAACAGATAGCTCGAGTAGCCGACAGTCACTTCGTTGAGGGTGCGGTTGCTCAGCACGTTGGTCAGCTGCACCGACAGGCCGTCATTGTTCACATAGGTCGTGGACGTGGCCGCCGGGTGCTGGTTGTTGCCGGCGCCGAACGGCTGAAACTGGGTGTTCTTGTCGCCCTTCACCATCAGGCGCGTCGCAGGAGACACTTGATAGTCGAGGCGAAGGCCGCCGTGCTTGACTGATGACGCGCCCTCGAGGGTGACGTTGAAGCGCGGGAACGGAGTATTCCACGTCTCTTCCTTTGGCTCGCGTTCGTATTCGTGATACGCGAAGAAGTGCAGCTTGTCCCGTCGAATGGGCCCGCCGAAGGTCGACGCGAATTGCTGATTCTTCAACTTCTGCACTGTCCCCAGGACGGGATTGGCGGCGTTGAGCCTGCTGTCGCGAAAGTTCCCCCGGAACGTTCCCGCGAACCTGTTCGTGCCCGATTTGGTCACCAGGTTGACCTGGACGCCCTGCGAACGGCCCTGGGTCGCGTCGAAGCGGTTCGAAATGAACTGAAGCTCGCCGATCATCTCCTGGCTGAACGTCGGCTGGCCGCCGCCACCCATGGTGTTCGTGACCTGCTGGCCATCGACGTTCGTCTGGTACTCGCGCACCTCTCCGCCGTTTCTCGCCGGCAGCGGCGATTCCCCCGTCGTCGACGTCGTGCGGCTCCCCGGTGCCAACAGCAGCAGCGCCATCCAGTTCCGCCCCTCGACGGGCATCTCCTGCACTTGCTGCGGATCGATGTTGCCGCCCAGACTCGATGTCGCGACGCTCAGAAGCGGGGCTTCGCCGGTCACGGTTACGGTTTCCTGCAGCGTCGAAGGTGCCATCTGCACGTTCACGGTGACTGTTTGTCCGAGCAGGAGTTGAACGCCCGGCCGGCTTGCTGTGCTGAAGCCCGCGAGCTCTGCAGTGATTTGGAAACCACCGACACGGACGGGCATGCGATAGATGCCGCGTTCGTCAGTCACGGCCTCGAAACGGTTCCCTGTGGCCTCGAGGAGTGCAGATACCGTCACCCCTGGTAGTACCCCGCCTGTGGAGTCTGTAATCGTGCCCGTCAGTACCGCTTCCTGCGCGTACCCGGTGACGGGCATTGCCATGATCGCGGCGATGGGAAGCAGACGCCGGAGAAACGTCATCTCGGCCCCCTTTTCGATGGGTCGCGTCAAAAGGATCCGGTTTGTGGGGAATATTCCGGGCGGAGGTTACCACGTCCGACTCAGGCCTTGCTGCGAGGTCAGGACGTCTTCGGCCGCGCGAGTGGTTCGTACGCGCTTGGTGCAACCGGCGAGTCACTCACGTCAGCGACCAAAGACCAGCCGATCGCTGACCAGGAAGTTCACGATCGATGCGAGGGCGACCGCGACGACGTTGGCGGCCACCACCGGGAGCCCGGTCAGGGTCATCACCAGCGTCGTGGCACCGACGTTGGTGACAACCGACAGGGCGCCGGTCGACAGATGGAATGACAGCCAGCGTCTTAGACGCCCCTTACGTGGCTGGTTCGGCCAGGTGAAGTGCTCGTGCCAAACAAAGTTGTGCGACACCGCGACCATCACGGCGACCGCCACGGCGACGCTCGTCGTCAGACCGGCACAGCGCACCAGCAGCGAGAGCGTCACAATCTGGAGCACGAAGCCGGCCACGCCGACGGCGTTGAAGCGGACCCACCGCATGCGCGGCGTCACAAGACGCCGTCTTTCCTCGCCGCGGCCGCGGGCGCGTATGTCTGGCGGATGTTCTCGAGCGTGCGGTCAATCGACTCGCGCGCGATGCGGGCTTCGGTGGCAGACACGTACGCGTCCCAGGCTCTCACAGTCGACGGCTGCACTGTGGCAGCGGTCACGCTGGCCGACACCATGAACGCGACCGCAAGCAGAAATCTCACGCTGTTCTCCTTTCGGAGGCCTTGGGCAGCGGCTCCGCCTGGTACAGGGCCACGGTGGTGCGGGCCGTCGACATGATGAGCGACACGGTCAGGCCGATTGCGGCCACGGCACCGCCGACGTCGAAGAGCAGGAAGGGACCGAAGCCGAAAGGACTCACCGTGGGCCTGGAGAACAAGAGCAGCGTGCCGATGGCAAGGATGATGCGCAGCTCGGTAGGGCCGACGCGCAGGAACGACATGCGGAACTGCCCGTTGACCGCGGTAGCGAGGAACACTTCGGCAGACACGAGCAAGTAGGCCGCGAGCAGCGTCAGTCCGACGATCGGGTTGATGAACCCGGACAGCGACATACCGCCGACGAGCAGGCTGAAGCCGGTGACATCGAGCACATGGTCGACATAGAAACCGTAGCGCGGGCGCTCGTGCTTGCGTACGCGCGCGACGGTTCCGTCAAGGCTGTCGCCGAACCAGTTGAGGGCCAGCGCGACGACGACGAGACCGAGGGCCGGGAGCCAGTATCGAGACGCCCAGAACGCCGCTCCTGCGCCGGCCATCGAGAAGAGCGCCAGCAGCGTCAGATGGTCAGAGTTCAGCCAGCGCGGTAGCCGCTGGGCCATCCAAATGAGTGCTCGCTTCTCGGCGGCGGCGAGAACGCCGGTGTTGACGCGCGTGTGGCTGTGAGCCTGGACTGTCATGTTTCCTCCTCGGGCCGCATGCGCCAATCCTCTCCGGATGCCGTGCGCCCACAGGGGAATGTGCCAACGGGACAGGAAGTGGCTCACGAGGCTGGTTTTCCTGGCATGCGTGGAAAAGTCGTATCATCTGTGCGTCTTTTGACGGAGGGATGTATGAGGCGACAGATTGTCCTTGGCGGCGTGCTTCTGTTCGGTGTCCTTTCACTGACCGCGTCGGCCCTTCAACAGCCCCCGAGACCGGCGGCGTCAGCCATCGAGGTCGAGAAACTCACAGACAACCTGTACGTCCTCAAGGCGCTCACCGCCGGCGGCGGCGGTAACACGTCGGTGCTCGTCACCGCGAACGGCGTCGTGGTAATCGACACAAAGAATCCCGGTTGGGGCCAACCGCTGCTCGAGAAGATCAAGACGCTCACCCCCAAGCCGGTGACGATGATCATCAACACACACACGCATGGCGACCACGTGAGCGGCAACGTTGAATTCCCCGCCACCGTCGAAGTCGTCGCTCACGAGAACACAAAGGCCAACATGGGGGCGATGCGGCCGGCCTCATTCGTGGCCCAGCCGCCCGGTGGCCCGGCGCCGAACATCTTCACGCAGCACAACGGTACCGGAATGGCCAAGCGGACCTTCAAGGACACGATGACGATTGGCAGCGGCGCCGATCGGATCGATCTCTACTACTTTGGGCGTGCGCATACCAACGGCGACGCCATGGTCTTCTTTCCGTCGGCGCGCGTCCTCCACATGGCAGATGTGTTTGCGAACAAGGGCTTGCCCGGCATGGATTCCAACAATGGCGGTACCGGAGTCGGCTACGCGGACACCCTGACGAAGGCGGCGGACTTCGCGGACAAGAACAACGTCGAGAAGATCATCAACGGGCACAATGCCGCTACGACAACGCGCGCCGACCTCCGGGAGTTCATCCAGTACGTGCGCGACTTTGTGAAGGCTGCGCAGGATGGGAAGAAGAGCGGCAAGAGCGTGGACGAAGTCGCGAAGGCCTGGCAGACGCCGGCGAAATACGTGGGATACGAAGCGATGCCGGTCCCCGTTCGCGTGCGCGCGAACGTCGACTTGATCTTCAAGGAAACGAATTGAGCGCATCCCGCCCATCGGGCGGGTCGACGACCAACGACGGATCTCTCGTCAGTTTCCGGTCCCTCGAGCTGGTGAGGGCGCGAGGACCTGTGCCCCGGTCTGGACCCTGTAGAGTTGGCTCTCGTTTGGAACCAGGAACACGGCATTCTCGGGAGCCGATGAAACAGACACTTCGGATCACAGCGCTGGTCCTGCTGCTTGGCAGCGCGTGTGCGCGGGAGCAGAGTCCACGCCCTGATTTCCAGGGGATGTGGAGCGATCCACCATCCACCGCCGTGGATGCCTTCTGCTTTGTTGGCTGCACCGATAGTGGAATCGCTAACCTGAATGCGCTTCTGGACGATGCCGCCAACGACAATCGCCCGTACGATGCGCTAGTCACACAAGCGCTCCATTTTCAACTCGAGCAATACGTGCGTCCTCGGTTGACGACCGCTGCTCTGGAAACGTTTCCGCTTGATCCGGCAGATGATCCCGGATTCCTCACGTGTGAGCCCTGGGGTTTTGCCCGCCAGATATTCGCGCCGCACCAGATGGACATACGGCAGTTCGACGACCGGATCGACATCCGATACGGGGAGTGGGATGCTCAACGCACGGTCTATATGGATGACCGATCGCGTCCCGGCAATCAACCCGCAAGCCCAATGGGATATTCGGTGGGGCACTATGAGGGCAACACGCTTGTCGTGGAGACCTCTGGCGTGAGCCGCAATATCACGTTCTGGTTCGCCCACAGCGATCAACTGAGAGCGGTCGAGCGCTACACCCGTTCGACTGATGGAAAGCGTCTCGAGGTAGTCGTGACCATCGAGGATCCGTGGAGCTTACGGCAGCCCGTTCAGGTAAAGAAGGCGTGGGGTTGGGCACCGACTGAACAGATTTTCCCGTATGTGAATTGCGAGAAGCCCAGTGAGTTTCGCAAAGGAACGAGCCGGCCATGACACTTCGTTACACGCTCCTTCTAATCGTACTCATGTCCCTACTCGTAAGGCGCGAAACCACCGCTCACCATGCGTTCTCACCTGTCTATGATGAAGCGCGGACGGTGACGATCAAAGGCACCGTGACCGAGTTCAGGCTGGTCAACCCGCACGCGACGATAAACGTTGACGTCGTGGATCAGGCGGGAAAGCACGTCATGTGGACGGTTGAAATGGCGGGTGTGCTGAGTCTGTCCAGACACGGCTGGACGCCGCGCACCGTTTCGGCAGGCGAGTCAATTACCGTGACAGGAAATCCTACCCACACCGGTTCCCCGAGAATTTTCTTTACGCGGATCCTGCTGGCAGACGGCACAGAGCACATTTCTCCGGGCACGGGGGATGTGGGTGCCATTGAAGAGCAGCGCCGCCAGCGCGCACGCCAGAGAAATCAACAGAAGTAGTCGGAGGCGGTGTCAGAACGTTGCCGCAGCGACACGTGGGACCTGAACGTGACGCATAGCGGCGAGCTCATGCACCCCGCGCTCGATCAGCTGCCGCACCTGTCCACTGTTTCGGAATTCAGACACGAGCGCGCGCCGAGTGCTGGTGTATGCCTGGTCCATCGCATATGCCAGCACCGTCTCCATCACCAGGCCCTCTTCCGTGTTCGTCTCTCTGAAACGACGTTTGAAGTCCGTCAGGACAGGCGCGAAGGCCGGATCGTCCCACCGTTCAGGACCGGCGTCGAGGTGCATGAAGTCATCAAGAACGGCAACATATGACGGGGTGGGCGGCAGACGCCAGAACGCTACGTCAGCACCAAACTCGCTGACGTAGTACGGAAGGTAGAGGGTGGCGTGCGCAGGGACCCGGTCGACGAGTGCCGGATTAAACCGTCGGACCTCGTCCGCAGGTAGACGCGTTCGCTTGATGATCTCGGCGAGCGAAATCGCGCGCGGCGCGCGCATCGCGTGGATCGACAGCTGCGGCGTCGACGCGATCAGGTTTCTGACGTTGAACGTATTGCCGAAGACCATCTCCGCATAGAGATACGAGCGCGGGCCGTAGCTCCGATAAACGTCTTCGTATTCCCTGCCGGGGAGGGCGCGCAGGTCGCGGGCCAGCTTCGAGCCCAGAAGATACCGGGCACGCACATCCTCCGCGCCAAGGCGCTCGCCGTTGATCAGCACGCGCCCGACATTGGTGCCGCCGGCGTTGTGCTCGGACAACGCGGGGATGAACGATCCGTACTTGGTGGCGAGCACGGACAAGTACGCGGCGCAGTAGGGAGCCTGCGTCGTCTGGTTCCGTCCCTCGATGGGCGTCGGTGAGAAGTAGTTCAGGCGCTTCCAGTTCTTCTGAAGCCACTGGCAGAACCCGACGGCGTCAGCTTCCGAGCGCCTCGTGCCGCTCAGTCCCGATTCGAAAATGACCTGGGCGAGACCGATATCCGCAGGTACGCCGAACCGCTCGTAGATCGCGCCCCACTCGGCGAGAAAGGGTCCGTAGCTTCGAGCGTTTTTCAGCAGCGCGTCTCCGCGCGTCGAGTTGTGCAGCACCGGCCCCGCGGCGCTCTCCAAGAGCAGCGCCATCTGTTCTCGCCGTTCACTCAGTTTGCGAGCGAGCCCGGCGTGGCCCGTCCATTCCCCTTTTGCGGGAAAGGTCGCGAGGAGCTGTCCGTTCATTGCGCTGCCAAACGCGATCGAGCCGTCGGGAATGGTGAAGACGTGCCGCCAGAACGCGTAGCCTGGCCTGAAGGTCTGCATGGCGGCGAAGTCGGCGTGTCGGCGCGCCTCGACGGGGTTGTCCGCTGTGTCCGGCGCCACAGCGGCTGCCTCCGCGCTGGCTCGGCGCATGACGACGTTCAAT
>DAIRVG010000082.1:0-6193 GCA_036802945.1 Vicinamibacterales bacterium | reverse complement strand
GTCCGGCGCCACAGCGGCTGCCTCCGCGCTGGCTCGGCGCATGACGACGTTCAATGCGGCCAATGAAATCGCAACGACGAGCGCGGCAAGCGCCAGAATGGCTTTCGTTCCGATCGGGCGTGTTCGGACGATGTGTCTTGGCATTGCGATTCAGGTCCGCCGCGCGCAACGCCGCGCGGCCATGGCAGCAACGATTGGGAGGTGAAGGCTGTTCTATGACACCGGTCGCGCGAAGACCTGCACGTAATAGGGGCGGCGCGCTCGGTCAATCGCGTAGCCGGCGCCCATCTCAGTGAAGTCCGGGTTGAGGATGTTCGTACGATGACCGCGTGAGTGCATCCAGCTGTCCAGTACCTCCTTGGCGTTCGACTGTCCCAGCGCCACGTTCTCCCCGTACGCCTGCCAGCGATAGTCCCCTGCCGCCAGTCGATCCCCGGCGCTTGGATAGGCTGCGTTCGGCAGGACGTGGGCCAGTTGGCCCGCACGCGCCATCTGCTCCGCTTGGATTTGCGCCGCATGCATCAAGCGCGCGTTCGCGCGCAACGATGCGCGCTTATTCCGGGTCCGTTCGACATTTGTCAGATCGACAACTTCAGTGGTGACTCTGGAAGCGACGGCCGGGCGCGCCCCCAACGGCGCTCCCGATTGGGCGTGGGTTGAACAGAGGCTGACCACGCCGATCATCATCGCCACGCCAAGACGTTGCTGTTGACGAACCATGCGGCGGAATCTGCAATCCATGCGCCCCGCGCAACTGTGTGAAGATCCGGCCCTCAACGCGGGAATCTCGATGGGATCTCAAAATCTGGATCAAGCGCGGTGACGACTTTGAACCTCGGATCCGGAAATTGCCGTACGCGCGCACACGTCCCACTCATCTCGATTGAACGAAACAGGCGAAGTGCGTCGGTTTACTGTTTCGATCTATGCACGTCGATACTTGACGTTGCGTTCAGACCGTAAGTCAGTGACGCCGTGAGGTTTGCTCCCGATCCATGAACGGCTGACATGGCAGCGGAATTGCCGTTCCCGCGTGCCCAGACGCGGCAGCACCATAGCTGCGGAAGAATCGGGTGAAGGGGTTCAGTGAGTCATCGCGTAAAGCAGCACGTTCATCGCGACCTGGTAGCCCTCCACGGAGAAGCTGTAGAAGTATTGAGGCTCCTCGCCCTCCCGTTCCCAGGAGTCGCTGATATCCGTGTTGTGCGTCATCAGGACCATGACGCGGCCCTTGCTGTCGGCGATCGCGCGCGCGTGCACTTGCGCGCTGTCGGCGCCGCGCTCCGATGTGCCGCCTCCGCTCCCACGCCAGAAACCGATGCCGGGGATCTGTGGCATCCTTCGAAGGTCGAACATGGTGTGGAAGATCGGATGCTCCATCGGTAGATCGACGATCGTAAACTCGCTCGGAGGCAACACTTTTCGAATCTGACCGGCCCACGTGTCCCAGGCGTACGAACCCCAGAAGTCGTCCACCCAGAGAAATCCACCCTTTAGTAAATAGATCTTGAGCCGCGCGGCATCCTCATCATTGAAAAGGAGGCTGCCCACCGCCTGCATGATGATGACGGGGCACTTGAAGAGCTCGTCGTCCGTCAGTCGGACGATGAGGTGTTGCGGCCGCCCTGTGGCGTCGAAGCCGACCGATATCTTCGTGAGCTCGGCGAGTCGAATCGAGAGGTCGATGTCCGCAAGCGGATAGTCCGTCAGCCAGCTCCCGCCGTCGCCGGTGGGGTTGCGCCGGTACATCGCGCGGCAGTAGTGGAAGCGTCCTTTGAAGCTGTCCGGGCGTGCCATGTGCGCCGTGATGCTGGCGTCTCCGCCTCGCCCAAATTGTGCCCACGCGAGGCTGGCAAGGAGCAGTGCGGCTGCCGCGATGGCCGTGACGGCGAAGAATCTCATCTGAATCAGTCTACTGAATCAGTCTACCCTCTCGCCGGTGGATGCCCCGTCGTCGGTAATCGCTTGACCGCGTGAGCAGCGACCCTCAGACTCCTGCGATGTCGATCATGGAACCGCGAGGCGAACAGGGGCTTGTACGGGCGATCGGTGTGCGCGGGCTGACAGCGAACATCGTCAACACGACCATCGGCGCCGGCATCTTCGTCCTGCCTGCGCTGGTCGCCCGAGATCTCGGCTCCGCGGCGCCCCTCGCCTATCTCGCATGCGGGCTCGCGATGACCTTCGTGGTCGCATCGTTCGCGATGGCCGGCAGCCGTGTCTCACTCACGGGCGGCATCTACGCTTACGTCGAGGTCGCGTTCGGTCCGCTCATCGGCTTCCTGACCGGCTTTCTCGTGTGGCTGGCCTGCCTCATGGCGGCGGCGTCGGTCGCCAGCGCCCTCGCGGCCTCGGTCGCCCTCGCCGTGCCGGTCTTCGACATACCGGTGCTCAGGGCCCTCGGCCTTGGCATCGTGTTCGCGACGCTTGCGTCGGTCAATGTGCGTGGCGTTGCGATGGGCACGCGCCTGGTCGAAATCGTCACCGTGTCGAAGCTGCTGCCGCTCCTGCTGCTCACAGCGGTCGGGCTTCTGTGGGTGAGACCCGAGCATCTCGCGATCGAGTGGGCGGCGCCGGACCGGATCGGCACCGCGTCGCTCACATTGATTTTCGCGTTCGTGGGCATCGAGGTCGCCCTCGTGCCGAGCGGTGAGATCCGCGACCCCGCCCGCACCGTGCCACGAGCGGTGTTTCTGGCGCTCGGTTTCACGACGCTGCTCTATCTGCTCCTGCAGCTCGTCGCCCACGCCGTGCTGGGTCCGGCGCTCGGCTCGTTTGTCGATGCACCGCTCGCCGAGGTCGCGTCCCGCGTGCTGGGGCCCCTGGGCAGGATCCTGATCCTGGTTGGCGGCGGCATCTCGATGCTCGGGTTCCTGAGCAGCGATGCCCTTGGCACGCCCCGTAGCCTCTACGCGTTCGCCCGAGACGGGCTGTTGCCCGCTCCGCTCGCCCAGCTGCATCCACGGTTTCATACGCCGTGGCTAGCCATCCTCGTGCACGCCGGTCTCGCGTGGGCGCTCGCGTCACTCGGCAGCTTCGGGGTATTCGCGTTGCTGTCCAATGTTGCCCTGCTCTGGAGCTATCTACTGTGCTGCTTGGCGGCGATCGAACTGCGGCGCCGCAACGTGCAGACGGGTGGGCGTCCCTTTGTGCTGCCAGGTGGGCCGCTCGTGCCGGTGTTGGCCTGCGTGGTGTTACTGTGGCTGCTTTCACACGCCACCGCTCAGGAGTTTGCGGTGACTGGGGGTGCCGTAGTGGTGGCAGCGCTCCTCTTCGCGTGGCGGAGCATGCGGACGCGGGCGCCGCTGGTCGGCCCCGTCTGAGAGACAGGCGGTCTGGTCATCGAATCGGCGTTAGCGAGCGATGCGTACGTACTATTCCTGAACGGCTGCTCGACGGGAGACGAGGACTGGGTTCCACGTCCTCGCCGTATTCGGTACAATCCGCGCGTTCTTTCATCAAGAAGTGGCACTTGAACCTGGTGGTCGCCTCGGCCCGTACGAGATAGTCGCAGCCATCGGCGCCGGCGGGATGGGCGAAGTGTATCGAGCCAGGTCGGCGTCACCAGCGCCGGGCGCGAGGAACTCCTGTTGAGCGCAGCCGGCGTTCCGTATCCGACTGACTGGTCGCGCGATGGCCGTTACATCGCCTTCACTCGGGCAAACGGTGCGACTGGCAATGACGTGGAGATTCTGCCGCTTGAAGGGGATCGAAAACCCTTTCCCTTCGTCAGTGGCCCGTTTACTCATTACGGGGCTGTATTCGCGCCGGACGGGCGATGGGTTGCTTATACGAGCGTGGATGCAGCCGCGGGAGGGCAGATATTCGTGCAGCCCTTTCCAGCCACTGGAGGTCAATACCAGGTTTCGCGGAACGGCGGCACGCAGCCGATGTGGCGTGGTGACGGCAAGGAGCTTTTCTTTCTGACTGCCGACGGCCAGATGATGGCTGTTGCGGTCAACACAGGCAGTCAATTCGAGATCGGCAATCCAGAACCGCTGTTCCAGACCGGCATCAGTCCCGGCACCGGCGGGAATCGACAATACGCGGTGACCAAGGATGGACAACGCTTTCTGATCAACGCGGGGCTCGGCGGTACCATCCAAACCGTATTGACAGTTGTGACCGACTGGCGCGCGCCGGCGGCACAATGATGCCCTCGCGACTCTATCTCCGGGCCGCGTAGACGGGTGGCCCCGACGACGCTCGTACCAGATCCGGCGCGATGCGCTCGCCCCATCGGCTTGACTCACCTCGTTGCTGCGGTATAGCGTGCGCCGCAATCCGGAGGTATCGGAATGACCGAACGCATCACCACCGTCAGACCGCGGCTGATGCGCGTCGCCGCATTCGTCGCGGTCGTATGGGCCGCTTCTGCATCCGTGGCGGCCGCTGCCCCATGCGAGGAGCTCACGCGTCTCACTTTGGCGGCTGCAACAGTGACGTCGGCGCAGCCCGTTGCCGCGGGCGCATTCGTACCGCCCGGTGGCGCGGGCCGTGGAGGCGCCGCGGCGCTCGAGCCGTACCGGAAGCTCCCGGCGTTCTGCCGCGCGTTGCTGACGCTCCGCCCAAGCAACGACTCCGATATCAAGGTCGAAGTCTGGCTGCCCGCAAGCGGATGGAACGGCCGGTTCGAAGCTGTCGGCCAGGGAGGCATGGCGGGCACCATTCCGTACGCGCTGCTCGCACAGGCCCTATCCGAGGGCTACGCAACCTCGGGCACCGACACGGGTCACGTCGGCAACAACGCCAACTTCATGCCCGAGCATCCTGAAAAACTCGTTGATTTCGCGTATCGCGCGGTTCACGAGATGGCGGTCAACGGCAAGTCGGTCGTGCGCGCGTACTACGAACGGCCGGCGCAGCGGGCGTACTTCAACGGATGTTCCGGCGGCGGCCGCCACGCGATCACGAGCGCGCAGCGTTACCCCGCCGACTTCGATGGCATTGTGGCCGGCGCTGCATCGTGGAACTCGCAGCGGATGGATGCGGCGCGTATCGCGATTAACCGGCTCGTCAATCGCGCGTCTACCAGCGGCATTCCTTCGTCAAAATATCCGTTCATTCACAACGCCGTGCTGCAGGCGTGCGATGCCCTCGATGGCGTGAAGGACGGCGTGCTCGAGAACCCGACGAAGTGCACGTTCGACTACGCGAGCCTCGCGTGCAAAGGGACGGACACCGCGTCATGCCTGACGCCGGAACAGGTCGTGTCCGCGAGGGCATTGACATCTCCACTGAAGCACCCGGAAACCGGCGCCGTTCTGTTCGAAGGTCATCTCTGGCCAGGCTCCGAGCTCGAATGGGACACGCTCGGTGGGCCCGAGCCGCTCGACAACGCGTTGATCCGGATCCGCAACATCACCTTCAAGGATCCGAAGTGGGATCCGAGCCGGTTCAACACTGCGACCGATGTCGAGATGGCCGACAGGAATGACCAGGGCCTGCTCGCGTCGCGCGACGCCAACCTGAAGCCATTCTTCGATCGCGGCGGCAAGTTGCTGATGTACCACGGCTGGTCGGACCCGCAGGTGACGCCGCAGAACAGCATCACCTACTACACCAACGTGGTGAAGACCGTCGGGAAGGACGCGGAGAACTCGATAGCGCTATTCATGCTGCCAGGCGTCTCTCACTGCAACGGGGGGCCGGGGCCCGATGCCTTCGACAGGATGACGGCGATTTCGCAATGGGTGGAACAGGGGAAGAAGCCGGCACGCCTGGTGGCGTCGCATGCGACCGACGGGAAGGTCGATCGCACGCGGCCGCTCTGTCCCTTCGGACAGGTGGCCCGCTATGCGGGCACCGGCGACACGAACGATGCGAGGAATTTCGCCTGCGTCGCCGAACAGGTCGACGTGAACAGCCGCTAGGACTGAAACGTAGTCGCTGTGGGGTCCGGCTTTAGCCGGACCCTTTCATCTCCAGGCCGAGTACACCGGCGGACCGACGAGGAAGGCCTTGTTCGCACCTGCGCGCGGCCGGAACTTCTGCAGCCGGCCGTTGCCCACCTCGGCGATGTAGAGATTCCCCTGCTGGTCGGTGCTCGCGCCGTGCATGTTGAAGAAGCCACCCGCATGATCGCCGAGCGTGCCCCATGCATAGAGGAAGTGTCCGTCGAGGTCGTACTTCACGACCTTCGCCGTGGTGTCTTCGAACGCCCAGATCCCCGAACGATCGGCAGGGATGATCA
>DAIRVG010000081.1:24347-25948 GCA_036802945.1 Vicinamibacterales bacterium | reverse complement strand
ACGTGTCGTAGCGGAAGATCGCCTGTCCGTCGAGATGTCCGGCTCTCCCGGACCTTTTGCTTGTCGATTCCTGATTTGCGATCGGTGAGTGGTCCTGTTCAGTCGCCCATATGGGACGGACACCTGAGATGGCCAGCGTCAACGCCAACACGAACATCGTCGACGCCGCTGCGATAAGTCGTCGCATGAATCCTCCCGAGCTTTCCTGGTACGGCTTGACGAATGCACGGTGCTGCAGTCGAGCTGCCGTTGAACCGAGACTCTGCGGTCTCGTTATTCAATAGAGTCAGGAGGGGAAAGAAGGTGACGGGGATACGTCCCTACCGCTGACGTATCCCGGCTTTCATCACGAACTTCACGCGTCGAAGAGCGGAAATGTCTCGACTCGGATCGCCGTCGAACGCAGCGAGATCGGCCAGCAGGCCGGGCTTGATCGCGCCGATCCGGTCGTCCATGCGTAACACACGCGCAGCAACCGACGTGGCACTCTTCAGCGTGTCAACCGTCGGCATCCCATAGGCCACCATCAGTTCCAGCTCGCGGGCATTGTCACCATGGGCAAACACGCCGACATCGCTGCCATTCAGGATCGTTACGCCGGCTGCGAGCGCCGCCTTGAAGCTCGCGCGCTTGTGCGTAATCGACTCGGGCTCCGGCTGCTGCCCCTTTTTCCATCCCGCGTACTGCGCCGTCGCATCGCCGGCCGAGAGCGTCGGACAGAGCGCGACGTGGTTCTCCGCCATCAATCTGAAGATTTCAGCTGTGCCGGCGTCGCCATGCTCAATCGTGTCGACCCCCGCCGCGATCGCGTTCCGCATTCCCGCGACGCTGGTCGCATGCGCAGCCACCGGTGTTCCGCCCGCATGTGCCATTCGCACGCCAGCGGCGAGCGATTCGAGCGTGAAGGTCGGACGCGCCGCCGGTTCCGGGCCCCAGCGGTAGTCGGCGTAGAACTTGATCCAATCGGCACCTTTGCCGATCTGGCTGCTGACGATGTGCGTCATCGACTCAATCCCGTCGGCCTCCTCGGCGCCCTGCGGCACGTTCCATTCCGGCGCAAACTTCGGGGCGTAGCTGCCCGTGGCAACGATGGCGCGCGTTGAGACGAGCATCCGCGGGCCCGGAATGATCCCCTCATCCACCGCCTGTTTCAAGCCGACATCAGCGTAGCCGGCGCCCTCGGTGCCGAGGTCCCGAAGCGTCGTAAAGCCGGCTTGCAGCGTCGCCCGGAGGTAGTTGACGGCGCGCGCGGTCCGCAGGGCCAGCGGCTCGCGAGAGACCTGGTCGTCCCACGTCGCCTCGTTGTAGGGATGCAGCAGGACGTGCGAATGACCTTCAATCAGGCCAGGCATCAGCGTCAAACCGGCAAGATCGACAACCTGGGCGTTGGTACTGACCACGCTCACTGCAGGCCCCACCGCTTCGATGCGCGTGCCTGCCACTCTGACCGCCCATCCGTCATGCATCGCTTCCCCATCGAAGACGCGGGCGGGCCGCAGGATGGTTACAGAAGCACCGGGATCCTGCGATCTGTCCTGGGCCGTCGCGTGAAGCCCGAGAGCGAGAATAGTACCGGCTGTCACAAGGCGGCGACGTTTGCT
>DAIRVG010000081.1:10707-24247 GCA_036802945.1 Vicinamibacterales bacterium | reverse complement strand
GGCTGGTGTTCAGGGCGGTGTGCATCGCATGGCCGCGGTCGGCCTGTCGCGATAGACCCGGTGGCAGTTTGCGCAGGCATCGGAGACCTGATTGGTGACGTCGCTCACCGCCGCCTGATTCCTGGTCTGCGACGCCCGGTAAGCGGCGCGGCCGACCTCGGCGAGGCCCTGTACGTACTGTTGCCAGTCTGCGCGATCGACGGGAGCGGGCTTGCCGTTTTCACACCGGCGCCCGCGTGTCATCAACAGCGGTGCTGCCTCCGCGATTGAGATCGCGGCCGCATCGACCACCATCCAGGCGTCATACACGTCACCGTACCGAGACGAGGTCGTCGTGGCATCCCCGCGAGCTGTTCCGCCTTTGGATCGCGCGCCCGGGTCCTGGGTTTGAACGTCGAAGAGCACATTGGAGCTCGGGAACAGAATGCCCCGCATCACCTGGTTCAAACTGCCAACTGCGGGAAACGCCATCGTCGGTCCGGTTGCCGCCGAGGAGGGACGCGTGGCCGCCGACCCGAACGAGATCTGCCTGAGCACCGCGTCGCCGGCGTCGAGCTCTGCCCTGCCGGCCGGAAACTTGTTCGCCTGAAGCATGAAGGCGACAAGGTCTGCAACCTGCGGCCTGGTCAGCGTCTGAGGCGCGTCATTGGGCATCGTGTTCTGGATTTTGTCGAACAGATCGGACAGCGGCAGCCTGTCCCAGACATCGAGAAAACTCTGACCCGCAAGTGGAGGTCCGTCGCCCCCGGCGAGCGTTCCGCCGTGGCACCCGACGCACTGGTTCTGATAAATGGTCTCGCCTCGCTTCGCCTGCGCAGCAGTGTAAACACCGTCCTTCACCGTTCGCGCTTGCTGGGCATGGACACGCGACACGAACGACGCCAACAACGCGCAAGCGAGAACCGTCAGACACAGAGCGAAGGAACGCCTCACTTCTTGTCTACGCGCTCGATGATCGTGGCCTTCGCATCATCCACGTTCTTGGTCCTGTCGGGCGGCGGGAGCTTCCCTGCCTCCTGAGCGCGGGCGTTCCTCAGCGTCGTGAACGCATCGGCGTTGTTCTCGTTGCACGCGTACTCGAGCATCGGACCGCTGATGCGATGCATCGGCAGCTCGACCGTCCACGGCCGCGTCCATGTCGATGAGTCTTCGACCGTGTAGGTGTGCATGATCGTGTCGTCGGCGACGCGCGTGAAGCGGTCCACAAGCTTGAACGTTCCAGGGGATCCAAAGAAATTCCGCTTCTCGTTGAAGTTGAGCGTCTCGACCACCAGCGTGTCGCCCTCCCAGTGGCCGCGAGCATCTCCTGCGTACGTCCGCACGGAGGAGGGCCCGTGCGGACGGCCGTCGAGCGGGATGAGCCGGCGCTCGCTGTTCCACTCGTACTCGAGGACGACCCAGTCGCGTGACTGCACGATGTGATAGTTGCTGCCGTACGGGGCGAGGATCGACGGGACCGCGCGGTCGTGGAAGACGCACCAGACCGTGCCGCGATCGTCCCTCCAGCTGCGCGCGAGCGGTGCAGGCCGGTCGGCCGCCAGCCGCGCCGCCTCCCGTTTCTGTGCGTCCGGCGTCAACGGCGGTACCTTTCCATCCGCTGGATCGATCACGAGAGACGTGCGACGGTTCGGCTTCGCGCCTGACTGAACCGGAGTCGCCGCGAAATCGGTGTTCACGTAGTGGACAACCTGATTCTGCGAATCACCGACCGCCTTATTGAAAGCGTCGACCGCCTCCTGCTCTGAATACAACGGCTTATTCGCGAGCTCTTTCGGCCGTTCGAA
Source organism: Vicinamibacterales bacterium (assembly GCA_036802945.1). GTDB lineage: Bacteria > Acidobacteriota > Vicinamibacteria > Vicinamibacterales > UBA2999 > Gp6-AA40. The sequence goes on along the minus strand of DAIRVG010000081.1, from coordinate 22,463 downwards.
CGGTGTGTAGGTCAGGTTCGTCCAATACCCCTGAAGGTCGGGCCGCCCATCAGGCGTGCGTGGGACTTTGTACGTCCCCTTTACTGGGGTGGCTTGCCGATCCTGCGCGCCGATACTCGCCACCGAGCACGCGACCAGCGCGGCGATGAACGCTTTGCGCATCTTCATTTCCTCTGGTACTTGCCAAAGAGGAGATCGCCGACGAACTCCTCGCACTTGAACTCGCCGAGTTGCATGTTCGGCTCGAGCCGCCGATACAGCGGCATGCTGATCGTCCACGGCCGCGTGTAGACGTTCGGATCCTCGATCGTCGCTTGGTACAACAGGTGATCCGGCCCGGTCCGGCGGATCCGTTCCACGACGTGCAGACCGTCGGTGTGAAAGTTGCCCGCGCGATCCAGGAACCTCACATGGATCGTTCCCTCCTGATCGAGCGCGCCCACGGTGCTCCCCATGAAACCGTTAGAGTCGATGACCAGCGTGCCGCCGTCCCACTTGCCGTTCGACCATCCCATCCAGGTATCGGCAGGAGGACGGGTGGTGCTGTTCATATAGATCGTCCGCAACGCGCTGGCAAACTCGGACATCATCATGATCGTCGCGTCGCTCTGCACAATCTGAACGGGATACGGCATGTACATCATGCGCGGCACGCCCGGCAGGTAGCACTTGATCTCCGCGTCTTCCCGCAGGGCATCCGCGGCGTACTTCTTCTTCATCGCAAGCGCGTCTGGCCGATAGGGGATTGGTCCGTCCATCACGACACCCAGTCCAGGGGGAACGGCATACGCGGCGCCCAACTGCAGCACCGGCCCCGACGCCGCCTCATGGGCTTCGAGATCCCAGTGCGCCGTGTTCAGGGCCTGCCAGAAACCATTCAGATCCGGTTGACCGCCGGCGGTGCGGGGGGCCCGATAGGCTTGACCCTCCCCAGGATGCGGAAGCAGGGCCACAAGAAGAGCCGTCGCAACCACGAAAACTCCCAACTGCCAATTCCCAACTCTCAAGAAGCTGTTCCCCGAAGCGTGCCTTGGGAGTTGGGAGTTGGATGTTGGGAATTTACAGATTCGGGTCATTTCAAGTTGCCGCGGGCCTTGGCCGTGGCTTCGGCGCCTTCGTTGGCCAGCCAGAATTCCTTCCCGTCCGCCTTCTCGTACTTCACCCCGGCCACTTGATTCGACGACTCGTCCCGCGGGCCGTACCCATGGACGACAAGCTCCTCGCCGATCTTCAGCGAGTCCTTGGTAATCCCGTTGCGGATCAGGCCATTCGGGGGTCCGCCTTCGATGCCCCATTTCGCGATCGTGCCGTCCGCGCCCTTGACGTCGATCCAAATCCAGGCGTGAGGATTGACCAGTTCGACCTTCGAGATCGTCCCCCTCAGGACCAGCGGCTTGTCTTCGCTGAAGACGGTGTTCCACGAATGATGAGCGCCCACCGACACCCCGGCCAGCGCGACGATGACACCGACGAGAACTGCAATGGTTCGGGCCTGCATATACGTCACTTTCCCCTCTCGCGGAGACTCTCGACGATCGGACCGTGCGTGTCAAGCATCCGGCGAGCGAAACCTGCGCCCGACGGATGGTCCTTGACATAGCTGAGGCGCGCTCTATATAAGCCGCCCATGATGAAACGCGTCCTGACGAAGTTCTGCGGCGTGATCCTCGGTCTTTTTCTGACCGCTCCTGCGTTCGCTCAGCTTTCAACCGCGCAGCTCGCCGGCAAGGTGACTGATACAAGCGGCGCCGTGCTGCCCGGAGCCACGGTGACCATGACCCAAACCGAAACCGGAGCAATCCGAAGCGTGGTGACTGATGCCGAGGGCGCGTACCTGGTATCGAACCTGTCCCCGGGGCCGTATCGACTGGAGGTGTCCCTCCAGGGGTTCCGCACATATGCGCAGACCGGGATCGTGCTGCAGGTCGCGGCGACGCCAACGATCAACGTCTCGATGGCGCTCGGCGATCTCCAGGAAACCGTCACCGTTGAAGCGCAGGCGCCGCTTGTCGACGTCAAGAGCGCCGGCGTCAGCGAGGTCGTCGAGAGCGAGCGCATCGTGGAGCTTCCGCTCCAGGGACGGGACGTCACCAGCCTCCTGGTACTCGCGGGCGCGTCGGTGAACACGGGCAGTCCGAACAGCCGCAGCTTCGCTGGCGGTGTCAATGTCGCAGTCGCCGGCGGATTGCCGTTCGGCGTGGCATACGTGCTCGATGGCGCCATGCACAACGATTCGCAGAACAATGCGAACCTGCCACTGCCCTTTCCCGACGCGCTACAGGAGTTCCGCGTCGCCACGACCGGCTTGACGGCTCAGAACGGGATGCACTCGGGTGCATCGGTCAACGCGATCACGAAGTCCGGCACGAACCGGTTTTCCGGCAATCTGTTCGAGTTCAACCGCGACAGGCGTTTCAACGCCACTGACCCCTTCGCGCGCGTGGTCAACGGCAAGCGCGTGGACGACGGGCTTCAGCGGAATCAGTACGGCGGAACGCTCGGCGGCCCGATCGTCCGCGACAGGCTGTTTTTCTTCGGCGCCTACCAGGGGACGAACGTCCATCAGATTCCCGCGGGCAACATCGCGTACGTGCCCACCGACGCGATGTTACGCGGCGACTTTACGGCGTTTGCGTCGGCGGCGTGCAACGGCGGCACGCCGCTCACGCTGCGCACGCCGTTCGTGAACAACCAGGTCAGCCCAGCGCTCTTCAGCCCCGCCGCGGTGAAGCTCGTCTCGTACCTGCCGAAAGCAGACGACCAGTGCGGCCAGGTGACGTACGAACTGCCGGCCGACCGCAAGCAAGGGCAGGCAATTGGCCGCGTCGACTTTCAGCAGAGCGCCAACCACTCGATCTTCGGCCGGTACATGGCCACGTTCGATCAGGGGCCGGCCGCCTATGCTCAGACCAGCAGCGTGCTGACACTGGCTGGCAACGCGGCTCAGGGTATCGGTGGCGCCGGCATCGACAACCTCGCTCAGTCACTCGCGCTCGGCGACACGATGGTGCTCGGCGCCAACTTCGTCAACTCGTTGCGTGTGGCATTCAACCGGACGTCGATCAATCGCGGGAGCCCGCCCTTCTTCGATCCCCTGGATCTGGGCGTGAGGAACTTCCACACCTACCGCCAGGATGAAACCGTTATAGCGGTCACCGGAGGATTCAACATCTCGGCGGCCACAGCAACGACAGGTGTCTTCTGGACGAACTCGTACCAGGTGGCTGATGACGTCACGCTGGTGCGTGGCCGCCACCAGTTGGGGTTCGGCGGAAGCTACGCCTATTGGAAGTCTTCTCAGACGTCGCACGCCCGGTCCGGAGGCAGCTGGATGTTCAACGGGCAGACGACCGGCCGCGGGCTGGCCGACCTGATGATCGGAGCCGTCGGCAGTCTCGAGCACGGCGTTCCGAACTTGCTCATCATGGACATGCCGTACGCAGGGCTGTACGCGCAGGACGCGTGGAGAATGAGCGACCGCGTCACGCTCAATTACGGTCTTCGCTGGGAACCGTTCATCGGCCAGCAGATGCTTTATGGCGGCGCCAGCATCTTCAACCATGACAACTTCGTGAAGGGTGTCAGGAGCAAGGTGTTTCTCAACGCACCTGCGGGGTTGCTGTACCCGGGTGACGAGGGGTTCCCGGAGGGCAAGAGCGGCTACAAGAGGCGGTGGCTGGATATCTCGCCGCGAGTCGGCCTTGCATGGGACGTGAACGGGGATGGCCGCCTGGCGTTCCGGTCTTCGTACGGCTTGACCTATGACTTCCCGAGCGGCGACTACATGAACATCAATGCCTCGGCGCCGCCGTGGGGCAATCGTTCGCTGATCACGACCACGATCTTCGACGACCCGTACTCGGTCGTCGGCGGAAACCCGCACCCCATCGCCACCAACGCGAACACGGTGTTCCCCGCGTTCGGCGCGTTCGGGATCATGGATCCGAACATCAATCCGCCGCGCGTGCAGTCGTGGAATGTCACCCTTGAAAAGCAGCTCGGTGAAAACTGGTCTGCGACCGCTAACTATCTTGGCCGCTACTCGGATCACCTCTGGGCGGAGCTGGCCATCAACCCCGGCGTGTTCATGGGCCTTGGTCCCTGCACGATCAACGGCGTCGCGCACCCGGTGTGCAGTACCAACGCGAACCTGAATCAGCGACGCAAGTTCAGCCTGGAGAATCCACGTGAGGGCGGCTTGCTCGGCTTTGTCGACCAGCACAACGACGCCGGCTGGCAGAAGTATCAGGGTGTGCGACTCACGATGACACGCCGCGCCGGACCAAACGGCGTGAGCATCAGCGCGAACTACACGCGGTCGTACTGCATCGGCACCGCGACACCGGGTAGCTTCGCGCAGATCGCCAGCGGCTACACGAACCCTGACGATCCCGACATGGATAAAGGGCACTGCGATCAGGATCGGAAACACCTCGCGAACGCGACCGTGGGGTACCAGACGCCTGAGGTGGGCAATCGTGCGGTGCGCCTGCTCGTATCGAACTGGCGGGTGTCCGGCGTCCTCAACATCCGATCAGGACAGTGGCTCAATATCGTGACCGGCGTCGACAACGCGCTGAACGGCCAGTTGCAGCAGCGTCCAAACAAGGTGTCGGACGACGTCTACGGTCCGAAGACGCTGAACAATTACTTGAACCGGGCGGCGTTTGCGGCACCGGCACCAGGGACGTTCGGGAACCTGGAGTATCGGGGCGTCGAAGGGCCGGGCTATGGAGCGGTCGACATGGCGCTATCCAGGCTGATCAACCTCGGCGCGACTCGAACGCTGGAACTGCGGGTCGAAGCCTTCAACGTCACGAACCGGTTCAACTGGGGCGTCGCCACCGGGAATCCGGCCTTCACGAACCTGAATAGCTCGCAGTTCGGCCGAATCGTACAGCACGGCGGCACGCCGCGCATCATGCAGTTCGGGATCAAGTACGGGTTCTGAAGATAACCACGAAGGTCACGAAAGCCTTTCTGGTTTTCGTGGCCTTCTTTGCGAGATCGTCGAACACACGGACTGTTCGTGGGGCAAGGGGCGAGAGTGAGGATCCCTACTTGATTGCCCTTATCTGAACGTTCCGGTATCGCACGATACCACCCGCCGCCTGCAACGACACGGGGCCGCGGGCGTATTTGGTGTCATCGGCTTCCGCCACCAGCGTCCCATTGAGCCGCGCCGTCATGTGCGGTCCCCGGGCGCTGATTTCTATGGTCGTCCAGCGATTGCCCGAGTCGTACTGCACGAGGGGCTTCGCGACGTTGACAATGGCGCCGGTGCGCCCCGTCTGGTCGGCGCGCTTGTCGTTGATGTTCAGCTCATATCCGTTCTCGATCCCGGGGTCCTTGGGATTCGTGATGCGGAACAACACGCCGCCGTTGGAGTCGGGCGTGACCCAGATCTCCGCTCGAAGGTCGAAGTCGCCGTACGACTCCTTTGTGAGCAGAAAGCCCCTGGGCATGTCGGCCTCGATGATCCCGTCGACGACGCGCCAGTTGGCATTGCCGGTCTTTTCCCAGTTGTCCAGGTTTTTTCCGTTGAACAACGTCGTCCAACCCTCGCCGGTCTGCGCCGGTGCCACAGGGGGACGCGTCATGCCAGCCATCCCGACGACGAACAGCGCGATCACAACGGCCGTTGCACGCATCGCAGTTACTCCTTGAGCAGGTGAGGCCGGAATCATACTCGTTTCATTCGACGAGTGCCGGAAGACAAGGGACAAGTGTCAAGGGCCGTCCACGCATGCGTCGGGCGATCACGTGTCTCCGGATGCCGCGGTCGAAGAGATGCGGACCTGCGGCATCGTACGCCGTCACACAGGGATCCTGCCTCAAGTGGCCCGTGACACCGAACAGGCGCGGGTCATCGGTCGGCACTCCACCCCCACCGGCCAGAGCCGATGCTCCGATTTCGTGTCCCTTCATGGCACACCCCAGTGTCGTTTCGAGGCACAGGGGGATCGGGACATTTTCCTCGGGCATTCCGCATTGGCGGGCGTGAAGTCGTCACGTTTTCACAGTCTCGCCTGCGCCGAACCGGCACACCTGTGCGCGAGGTGTGCGCTCAATGTGCCTCTCGTAACACACTCACCACGAGTCGCTTAGCTCTGATCTTGTTTCCTGGCCCAGCCATTGCCCCTGCTCTTGGCAACTCCGGCTCTGTTCGGCTGGACCAAACGAGGAGATCGCAGTGCAGTTGATGTCTCAGGAGTCTTCAATCGCCTTGAAACGTCGGACGCGGTGGTGTTCGGTGTTTGCCATCGCCACGGCGCTCAGCTTTGTCGTCGCCACTCCCGTGACGGCAAAAGGCGACCACGAGAAGTTCGACAGGAAACTGCGCGAGCGACTCGCGACAAGCGACGATTCACCGACGAAGGTGATCATCACGATACGTCCCGGCGCCAGACACGGCCTCTTGCAGAGGCTGCGAGCGCAGGGCGTTACGGTGAACCGCGAGTACAACATTATCGAAGCGGTGTCGACGAGCCTGAGGCCCGGCCTGCTGCGAAGGCTGGCCACGGACAAGGACGTCATCTCCATTTCGACCGACGCCGACGTGTTCTCCGATGGCATTACCAGCGTCGTGACCGAGCCAGCCCTCAACGAAGCCTACAGCCTGCGCAGCACGCTGGGGCTCCGACGCCCGAGCACTACGGCTTCTACCAAGACGTTCCAACTGGGCGACGCCAATGGCTACGCCTCAGGCATGACCGCCAGAGTGCAGAGTTCGACGCCGGTGACGAGCATCGGAGCCGAGGCGCACGTCGCTGTCGAGGACGAAGGCCTCCTGGGGAACCGCGCCGGGATGCTGATCCGCTTCGACGACTTGTTCGGTGCGGCGGCGAATCAGATTCCGTATGGCTCAACGATCACGTCCGTCAAACTGCGACTCCATCAACACAACGACAGCTCCAGCCTGGCTTCGGCGAGCCTGTACCGAATGCTGGTGGGCTGGGACGCCGGCGCAACGTGGGTGTCGATGACAGCGTCGGGCGTGGGAATCCAGCGCGACAACGTGGAGGCAGGTTCGAGCGCCGACGCGACATTGAGCAATCTGGCCACCGCGGGCGACAGAGAATTCAGCGGCAGTGGCCTGGCCGCGGCGGCGCAGGCATGGGCCGACGGCGCCGACAACAACGGCTGGGTCCTCTGGCAGAACAGCAACGATGCGTGGACCGTCGGTTCGTCACAGAACCCGACGCTCGCGTACCGTCCACTGCTCACCGTCACATACAAGCCGCCCGTTGCCACGACGGCGCTCACCGGGGCCGGCGTCACGGTGGCAGTGCTCGACTCAGGCCTGTTTCAGGACGGCGGCGGTTCGACGCGGATCAAGACGACGCGGGACTTCACGACCGGCAACAGCAGTCCGGCGAGCAGGACACCGATCGACGGGTATGGTCATGGCACACACGTGGCGGGGCTCATCGGGAGCGACAAGGCCGAAGTAAAGGGCGTGGCACCCGGGGTCAAGTTTGTGAGCCTTCGCGTGCTCAACGATTCTGGATCCGGTTCGACGAGCAGTGTCATTGACGCCATCCAATGGGCGGTTGCCAACCGCGCAGCCTATGGCATCGATGTGATGAACCTCTCGCTCGGCCATCCAATCTACGAACCTGCCGCAACCGACCCGCTGGTCCAGGCAGTGGAGGCGGCTGTCCGCGCCGGCATCGTCGTCGTGGTCTCGGCGGGCAACGTCGGGACAAAAGCCGACGGCACGGTCGGCTACGCGGGTATTACGTCGCCCGGCAACGCGCCGTCGGCGATTACCGTCGGTGCCGCGAAGACATTCGATACGACACGCCGGACGGACGACCTCATCGCCGACTACAGCTCGCGCGGCCCGACGTGGTTCGACGCCTTCGCGAAGCCCGACGTCGTTGCGCCAGGCCATCGGATGCTCGCGGCTGCCACCACGACCGAGTATCTCTACGCCACATATCCGACGCTGCGGGGGCCATCGTTCGGCGGCCGTGCCTACATCAGGCTCAGTGGGACCAGCATGGCCGCCGGTGTCGTGAGCGGCTCCGTGGCCCTGATGATCGAGGGTGGGAAGACGACGTTCGGTGCCAAGCCGACACCCAATGCGATCAAGGCCATGCTGCAGCGCACCGCCTTCTCGATGAATGACGTGGGGGGGCTGCCATACAGCGTCCTCGCTCAAGGCGCCGGGGAGTTGAACACCATTGGCGCCATCTCGCTTGTGGAGGCCATCAACACGACGCTACCCGTCGGAAGCAGCTGGCTCGTCTCCGGCGTGAACCAGTTCACCTCGATCGACGGCCAGAACATCGTCTGGGGCGACAACATCGTCTGGGGCGACAACGTCGTCTGGGGCGACGCCATCTACAAGAACCGGACGGCCTGGGCGACCAACGTCGTGTGGGGCGACAACGTCGTCTGGGGCGACAACGTCGTCTGGGGCGACAGCCTCCAGTCCCTCACCAAGGCGACGAACATTGTCTGGGGCGAGAACATCGTCTGGGGCGAGAACATTGTCTGGGGGGAGAACATTGTCTGGGGCGAAAACATCGTCTGGGGCGAGAACATCGTCTGGGGCGAAAGCTCGACTCCGAGCGAGGATGCCACGAGCGTCCCGGTCGACGCTAGCGGCTGGGACGGTCCTCTTGTGACCGCGACCAGTGCGACGGATGTGGACGTCGTCGCAGACGACCCAACAGGTCTGCCTCAGTAAGGGAGAGGGGAAGTAGACATGGAAATGATGTTGGGAACGTCCAACTCGATTCCGGTCCAGCCCTCACCCGAGGGTCTGATCCGGCAACGGTTCGAAACCGTCTCGACGCCGCACATGGCGGCCGTCACAACCTCGGACTGGCGGCAGATGCTGCCCGTGTTGTCCGGGTCGAAGGTTGTTCTTCGCGAGTTACGCGCGTCGGACGCCGCGTCTCTCTTGAAGATGCTCACGACGGAGGAGGTCACGCGGTTCATCTCGCCGCCGCCGACGACAGTGGAAGGATTCCAGGAGTTCATTGCCTGGACGCACCGGAAGCGCAGCGAAGGGCGTTACGCGTGCTTCGCCGTCGTGCCCGAGGGCATGGACACGGCGATCGGGATCTTTCAGCTCCGCGCCCTCGATCCGGAGTTTGGAACAGCGGAGTGGGGGTTCGCGCTCGGAATGCCATTCTGGGGAACCGGTCTGTTCAACCAGGGTGCGGCGCTCACCCTCGCGTTTGCGTTCGACCGCTTGGGCGTGCATCGGCTCGAGGCGCGCGCCGTGCCCGGGAACGGGCGGGGCACTGGCGCCCTGCGGAAAATGGGCGCGGTACCGGAAAGCGTGCTGCGCCAGTCGTTCCTGAAGGATGGGCGCTATCACGACCAGATCCTGTGGTCGCTGCTGGCCGCCGACTGGCATCAGGCGAACGGGCTCTGGGAGCCGTCCCGGCGCGGCTTCCAAGAGAGCCTCGACACACCGCAGGACCACGTCGGTCGGCAGGTTGAGGCCACACTGGCATGCGGAGCCAGCTGCGGCGTGCACTAAACGACTCGGACGTGGTCCCGCAACGCCGGCGCGCGAGCATATCGACGCCGGCGTGCAAGACTACGATGGCTACGAATGCGAGTGGGGATCCTCGTCGTGCTGATGGGTATGCGTGTGTTTGTGAGCACCATGGCCATGATCGCGGACATCATGGCCGTGATCGTGGTCGTGCATCAGCTCTTTCGGCACATCGGGAAACATCTCGCGCGAGGTCAGCGCCGCGCCACCGGCCCATTCGACGCCGCCCTTCTTGCGCGCCGCTGAGAACAGATCCTCCCACGACAGCTTGGCGGGATCGCGCGCGACTTCAAGGCGCTGCGCGAGACCGGCGAGTATCAGTTTGCGGATGCGACGGCCGTCCCATCCCTCACAGAGCGCCGCCAGCTCCGACAGCCGCGCCAAATCCTTGGCGAGCGGCAACAGCGCCGGCCATTGCACCGCGAGCTCGCCGATGGAGTTCTCGAGGATACGCTCTACCGTGTCGCGATCCGGCAGCGAGAAGCGCATCACCAGGTCGGCACGCGACAGGAACGCCTCGTCCACCGCTTCGATGAAATTGGTCGTGGTGACGAAGAGCACCGACGGCAGGTTCTTCGCGATCTCGTCGATGCCGAGCAACACGGCATCGGTGGCGCGGTGCACATCGACGGGGTTCGCCTCGAAGGATGCCGTCGAGCGGCGCACTGCAAAGCTCTCGACCTCATCGATCAGTACCACTGTGAACGGACGCCGCGCGGCGATCTCGGGCACGGTCTCTGTCAGCAGCCGCGTCACATTGCGCTGACTCTCTCCCAGCATGTCGCTGGGAAATGCGTGGGGGTTGATCTCCACTAACGCGGTTGCCCCCTGACGCGCGAGCGCCAGCGCCGCCACCTGCGCCAGGCCGCGCGCCATTGTCGTCTTCCCCGTGCCCGGCGGGCCGGCGAGCACGATCAGCCCGTGCGGCAGTCCCGAGAGCATCGAGAGCTTGCGGCCATGCTGCAGCACCAGCAGTGCCTGCGCGAGAAGGCGCTCCTTCACTTCGCGCGGGACAATGATCGCGTCCCAGTCGCGGTCGTGGTGCTCGGCAGGCAGGACGTGCATGGACAGCACGCCGGGAGGCAGGGCGGAGCGGGGTCGTTCTATCACTCGCCTGGCCGCTTGTCGTCGGGCCACTCGATCTGCGACAGCTCCTGCATCGAGATCAGCGTGTCTTCAGCTTCCTCGAACAGCACCATCGGATCCATCAGCGTGCGCATCGTCTCAAGCAGCGAGTCGAACATGTGGACGCGCACCAGCCGGCACTGGTTGACCGGGTCGTCATTGAAGTGCTGATGCCACAGGAAATGATCGACGACGATGAGGTCGCCCTTCTTCCAGCGGTGGTGCTCGCCCACGTCCGGCGCGGTGCCGAGGAAGCTGTGGCCGTAGCCCTCGACTACGTAGAGCCACGCCTCGCCCGGGTGCCGGTGCAGCGATTGGGTCTTGCCCGGCGCGAACTGGATCATCACCTGCGTGAGGCCCGAGGCCTCGTTGCCGATCGCGCGGTCGTTGAGGAACTTGGTGCGCGTCCCGCGCGGCGTCGCGAGGATCTCCTGCTCGTCGTAGGGCGTGTGGATGCGCCCCGATCGGCGCTTCTTGGTCTCCTGCGCGAGGCGGCGGAGACGCCGCGAGTAGGGATCGTCGCCCGGGATGCCGGCGGAGAACTTTGGGCGCGGGGGCAGTTTGGCGAACGGCTCCTGACCAGCATCTTCGATGAGGCTCATACCCAGAGTCCACAGCGTGGGCTCCGATGAGTAACTCATGAAGCGGCCGGGCCGGTCGCCGTCGGTGCCGTGGCGATGCCAGCTCCACGCGGGGATGTGGATTGCATCCCAGGCCCTCCAGTCGTAGCGCACGCCGTCGACCTCGGTCCACCCACTGCCCTCGACCATGTAGAGGATCGCGTCCCACGAGTGCCGGTGGATTGTCGTGGTGGTTCCCGGATCGACCTCGTGCACCAGAGCATCGAGGCAGCGTGTGGGTCGGTCGCCATCCCATCCCATGTAGACGCCGGTGCGAAGCCCGCGCGCCGTGGGCACCAGCGTCACATCTTCCTCGCGGATCACACTCTGCCGATAATTGCGCCATTCCTCGAGGAACTCGGCGCGACGCTTCTTTTGAATGTGGTAGTGCGTGGTTAGCGTATGAGTTTTTGTGGACATGCGCGAAGGAGACGATTAGACACGGATCGCCCGGAACGGTCAATTTTCCGCACGTGCCGGAGTGGGAGGCC
>DAIRVG010000081.1:0-10607 GCA_036802945.1 Vicinamibacterales bacterium | reverse complement strand
TCGCTGGCAGCTCGACCTCGATCACACATAGAATCGGCGGGACGGTAATTTCCTAGCCTCAGACCATGCTCAAAATCTCGCAAGTCCTGCTGTGTTTCCTGCTGGTGCCTGCCGTCCTGGCGCAGGGACCCGCGACAAACGACGCCGTCTTCCGGTATCGCGGCACCGACCGCGATGCGCGGCTCGTCGAGCGCGCGAAGCGCGAGGGTCGTGTTGTCCTCTACACCTCGCTCGCGCCCACGGAGTCCACGCCGCTCGCCGCCGCGTTCGAGAAGAAGTACGGCATCAAGGTGGAGCTCTGGCGCGCGCTGTCGAACCAGGTGGTGCAGCGCGTCATCACCGAAGCGCAGGGCAGGCGGCACTCCGTGGACGTGATCGAGACCAACGGCCCCGAGATGGAGATGATGGCGCGTGAGAAGCTGCTTGGCGAGCTCTATTCGCCGCACCTCATGGACCTTCCCGCCGCGGCGATTCCCGCGCACCGCACATGGTTTCCGGATCGGATGAACTACTTCGTCGTGGGATACAACACCGCCAAAGTGCAACGCTCCCAGATCCCGGCGACGTATGAGGGCTTCGCGGACCCGAAGTGGAAGGGGCGCATCGGACTGGAAGCGACCGACACCGAATGGATGGCGACTCTCATCAAGATGTGGGGCGCCGACAAGGGCATGGATTACTTCCGCAGGCTCTCAGCGATGAAGCCGGACGTGCGCCAGGGCCATGTGCTCCTCGCCACGCTGGTGGCCGCGGGCGAAGTGCCGGTCGGCCTCAGCATGTACAGCAGCAACATCGTGGCGCTCAAACGCAAAGGGGCGCCAATCGACTTCGTGCCCGTGCAGCCCGTCGTCGCGCGCCCGCAGGGTATTGGCGTGGCGAAGAACGCGCCGCATCCGTACGCCGCGCTCCTGTTGGCCGACTACGTGCTGTCGCTCGAAGGGCAACAGCTGTTCGAATCTTTGGGGCGCGTTCCCGCGAGCACACGTGTGAAAAGCGAATTCAACAATTTCCCGTTCACGATGATCGACCCCGTCACAGTGCTCGACGAGGCGGAGAAATGGGAGAAGCTCTGGAATGGCTTCTTCCTGAAGAAATAGAGACCTTATCGGTACACCTTCGAGAAGCCATTGCGGGCGTTCGTCACGGTGAAGGTGCCGTCTTGCTCCGCGGACAGCTTGACCCAGTACGCCGACCCGTTATGGGCTGGCGGAGGCGGCGCCGTCGAACCCTGCTGCGGGAGGGGCATCGGTGCGACCGGCACCGCGCCCGGCTGATCGTCCACGCCGTTCGCGGTGAACAGCCCCGGCGGCGCGTACTCCTGGCCGCTCAGCAATGAGAAGTGCATCTGCCACAAATCCTCGAAGCCCGGTGACGTGTACAGCGTCTTCATCACCTCCGGCCATCCACCCTTACGCGTGCCGTTGTTCATGATCGCCGCTCTCGGCTGAAGCGCGTGGACGAATGGTTCTGAATTCGAGGTGTCCTGCCCATGATGGAGGCTAAGCATCACATCGACCGTACCTATTCGGTTCGTCGGACACACCAACTCGTATTCCTTGTCGGTCGTGAGATCGCCAAGATGCAGCGCGCGAAACCTGCCGAAGGTGATGTAGATGCCGACGGATTGACGATCCTCAGGAATGGCGGTTACAGGTTTGGGATTGCCACAGAGGGGATTGGCCCTGCCGGCGCCCGCAAGCGACGTGCGGATGATTTCACCCGCCGACGTCACGACCCGTACAACGAGACCAGCAACGGGAATCGTGTCACCGGGTCTGACCACCGTATGCTTCGCTTTGGCGTACAGAGCCGGATACGTCGTCTCCAGGAACCTGTCGGTCGCTTCGTTCGGCTGCACGTTCGGCCCATGGTCGATGAAATGCCGAATCGGAATCCGAGACGCGAGCTCGGCGAGGCCGCCGTAGTGGTCGCCGTGCCAGTGCGTCGTGATCAGGTGATGAATCTGTGTGACGCCGGCGGCGCTGGCGGCGTCGATGATTCGACCGGCATCCCTCGACGCGCCCATGCCCCCGTTTCCCGTATCGATGAGCAGCGACTCACCGGAAGGCGACACGAAGAGCGTCGCGTTACCCCCTTCTACGTCGACAACATAGATGTCCAGAGTCTTCGTGAGGCGGGCCTGCGCTGACACGAACACAACGCTCACAACAATCGTCACCAGACAGGAGAATCGACGCATCCGAGTACTCCTTTGGGGCCGATGGACTGGTTATGGGGACGGACCTCCCGCGTGCGCGGAGGCCGGGATCATATTGGATCGTCGTGAGAGGTCGCTACTGAAGGTTTGCGGCCGCCGCTCGCAACCGTTCGATGGCGGCGTTCCGGGCGCGGGCGCGCGCCTGCGGGCTCAGGCCGAGCTCCGGATCGCGACCAGACACGAGGCTTCGCCACGATGGTGCACGCACTCCGGACGTCGCTGGGCCAGGCTCGGCCTCTTCCCATCCGCTCCACGCGGTGACTCGGTTCACCTGAGAACGCGGAACGCCGTTGAAGTTGACAAACGACCCTGTCTGGCCCGGGGCCAGCGCCGTATCGGTCGTCACACCCGATGGAAGCTCAATCGAGGAACCGGTCACGTAGGTGAAATCGCAATCGATCACGCGCTCCTGCGCGTCGCGAACCGCGAAGAACACCTCGTTGAAGTAGGTGATCGTGGCACCGACGTTCGTCTGGTCCCCCGACATCCGCAAGTCGCCCAGGGCGTCGGCCTCCTGCAGGGCGCTCTGCACAACGACATTCCCGCGCAGAGCCTCCACGGCCGCCGTGCTGAAGGACATGCTCAGGCTGAAGGCGGCAACGCTCGCAGCGGGAATCGTCGTGTAGATGGCAAAGCACGCAGACTCGCCAGCGGCGAGCGTCGAATCATCGATTGCCCGCGACACGGTCATGCGTCGGCTTCGGCCGAAGACATACGAAAACTCTGTGCCGACGGAACTTCCGGTGGGACCTGTAAACGTTCCCTCGACCCGGACAAATGCCATCGGACGTGCGCCCCACACGCCACGCACTTCGCCCGTCACGTATTCGTTACCAAAGGTGTCCCGACGAGGCGTCACCGACGGGAGGACCACACGTGCAGACGGGATACCCGGGGCCACGCTGCCACTGACGGCTACGGTTGGTTCAGGGGACGGTCCGCTGAGGCCACACTCGTTGCGCGCGCGTATGCGAACGAAGTACGTACCGTTCGCAGCGTATTGGAGATACGAGGCCGTGGTTGTGCCGGTATCGAACATCGCGATGTTCGTCACGCCGGACTCTGTGCCGACTTCAATGACGTACGACGTCGCCGCCGCTGACCCGGTCGTCGGGACCGGAACCCACGAGAGATTCACCGCCGCGGGTGTCGCCGAGCTTGCGGCGGGTGTCACTGAAGCGGCCGCGTTTGGTGGAGCCGGCGGCGGGCCCACACAGATCTCCTGCGCATCGACGCGTGCAGCGTTGCCTGCGGTCGCGCACGCCAAAATGACCCAGAACAAGAAGCCTGAAAAGCGGGCCGGCTTCATTGGAAAGCGACGGTATCGGCCAATGGGTTATTCCAACAGTGGTTACGACGAGTAGACAAAAGGCTCCGTCAGCGCAGTCAGTCCGCGACAGACCTTCAGTTACCAGTCCGTTTGTTGCGATCCGACCTGGCTTGGAGCAATGAAAGGGCCAAACTTGTGGAATTTCATGGGAGCATTTGGCGGACCCGGACGCGGCGTCCCCACCACCGAAGCCATGTCGAACAAACACCGCCTGGGCCGCTCTGCATCGGCAGCGTCCGTGCCAGTGTGGCTCGAGTTCCTGGGAATCGTGCTGCTCGCCGGGATGACGATCTTCTTCGCCACCACGTCGTGGCGGAAGTGGTGTGATTCACTGATCGATTTCGGCAACGTGCTCTATGTCGCATGGCGTCTCGCTAACGGGGCGGTCCTGTCTAGAGACGTGAACGGTGATTACGGACCTTTGTCGCAGTACGTCAACGGCGCGCTCTTCGCCTTTCTGGGGCCCGGGATGATGGTCGTAGTTGCGGCTAACCTCGCTGTCTTTGCTGCAATCGCATCATTGCTCTACATCCTGTGCCGGCGCGCCTGGGGAGTCGTGCCCGCGTTCGCCGCGAGCACGGTCTTCATCGTTGTGTTCGCGTTTTCGCAATTCGTCAACATCGGCAACTACAACTACGCTGCTCCTTACTCGCAGGAGACGACACATGGCATGGTGACTTGCCTGCTGCTCGTCCTCGTCTTGACTCGGTGGGTTGAAAATCCAACCGTGAGATCGAGCGTTCTCGCCGGCGGTCTGTTCGGTGTCACTGCCGTCTTGAAGCCGGAGATCATGCTGGCCGCAGCGATGACGACCCTGGCTGCCGTATTCATCAGGTGGCGATATCTGGGACTGCCGGCAGCGCGCGTCGCTGTCGCGTGGGCGATCGCCAGCGCCATCCCAACAGCCGCTTTCACACTGTATTTCTCAATCTTCTTCGACTGGGGAGCGGCGCTGGCCGTGGCGGGTCACGGATGGCTCAGCGTAATCGGGAGTGGTGATATGGCCCAGAGGTCGTTCCTGGGACTTGATCGCCCATCGGAGCATTTGCGACAGCACGTCGTCGCCACGCTGATCGCATCTTTGCTCATTGGAGTCATCGCCGGCACTGCCTGGTTGGTCGATCGCGCCTCGCGCCGGTGGCAGCCGCCGGTTGCCGTCGGGCTCCTATTGATCGCCGTGGCAACCGCGTCCGTTGTTCTGATTCCATGGGTGCAGGTCGGGCGCTGTCTCCTTGGCCTCATGCTGCTCAACTTGTCTATCCGTGCAGCCGTCATCTTTCGACGTGAGACAGACGACACCCGCCAGCTTCAGACGCTGCGACTTCTGCTCTGTGTTCTTGCGACTGTGCTTCTGAGCAGGATGGTTTTGAACGGCCGCATTTACCAGTACGGCTACTATCAAGCGGCCCTTGCCGCCGTCCTCGTGCCGGCGATCATGATCGGCGAGCTTCCCTCCTGGCTGCGTTTGCGACCGCGCGGGACGTGGATCGTGATGGTCGGCTGCGCGGCTCTGATAGTTCCCGGACTCGTCATTCTGGCAAACCGGTCGCAAGCCCTGCTCGGCGCACGAAGCACACCGGTAGGCGAAGGACGGGACCTGTTTTACACATTCCCGAGCGAAATCGAACCGCGAGGGGCGATCGTCGATGACCTGATCAAAGAGCTGCACAACAGATCGGCGAGCGGTACGCTTCTCGTCGTGCCAGAGGGCGTGATGATCAACTACCTTGCGCGCCTCCCAAGTCCTGTCGCGCAACTCTATTTCTTCGCCGGGATGACCGAGAACGGCCTCGAGCGTCAACTCGTCACCGAACTCGACCAACATCCTCCGGATTGGATCGTGCTCATCAGCCGAGACCTGCGCGAGTATGGGATTCAGCGCTATGGCGAGAGGTCCGGTGGTGGTGAGGACATCCTGTCCTGGATCGACAGAGAATACGAACGCGTTTGGTCGGTCGGCGGTGATCCTCTTGACTATCGGCAGCGCGGCGGGGTCATCCTCCGCCGCAAAACCGGTCGGCCGTAGGCTGCAGGAGCGGTTCGTTCACCGAGCGACGCGCGAGTGGCTGAGGGTTGCAGGGCGTGGCCAACACACGTTGGTCAAGCGCGCCCTGCAGTTCGAACGCGCGTCAGTAGGCCTTCAGAGCTGTCTTGGGTCGCGTGATTTCGAACACGATGAACTTGAGAGTTGTCGCAGCCTCGGTGATGTAGTGCGGCACGCCCTCGGGAATCAGCAGGAGATCCCCGGGTCCAACGCGGTTCGCCGTCCCACCCGTAATCGTCTTTCCAAACACATTGCCAGGCGCCTGCGTCGCGGAGCCGGCGGTGGGTGCTGCGGCGCCAGTGATTGTTCCGCCCGTGGTGATGGTCGCGGTGCCGTCGATGACCATCCAGATTTCTGCTTCCTGCTCGTGTACTGCGGGACGCTGCGGCAGCTTGCGATGCTCGATCGACAATCGATACGAACCCACTCGCTCGACAACCGTATGTTCCTGGGTCGGCCGATCCTCGGTCATCTTCATGAGCTGGGCCCTGATATCGGCGGCCCGCAGAAGTGTCGCGATGTTCTCGTTCGCTGGCGGCCTCGGCCCTGCTGGTGCGGCCCCTCCGGCCGGCGTTTGCTGCGCCGAAGCGGATGACCAAAGCATCAGGGTGAAGCTGCACACGGTCGCGATAGTTCGCATCTGATTCCTCCAATGGCTGTGTCGACAGCGAAGAGTTGTTCTTCTAGTCGCTTCTACTCGTGAAGGTCCCTGGCGTCAAGCCTCGTTTTGTTGCAGTCCCGAGGCAGTTTCTCAAGAGGCGACAACCTCATACTCACTCTGGACGAGGCCACTGGCATACTGCCGCGTCGCGATGGGCCTGAGAACGATGTCGCGCGCGATAGCGCCAAAGAGCGGAATCCCGACACCGATGAGCACCGGAACGCGCGTGATAATGAGCCGCTGAATGAGCCCGGCCTCAAGAAACCGCTGAATGGTGATCCCGCCATCCACGTAGATATGCCGGATGCCGCGAGCGGCAAGCTGCGACATGATTTCGGCCGGAGCCCCGGACATACGCTCCACAACGGCTCCGAGCGGGGCTGGAGCGAGCGTGCGCGTGCTGAGCACGAAAACGGGCTTCTCACCATAGGGCCACGTGTCAAAGGTCAAGACCGTTTCGAAAGTCTTGCGGCCCATGACCAACGCATCCACGGTGGCCATGAACTCATCGTAGCCGTGGGGTTCGCCACCGTCCGGCGGCAGGAAATCGAGGTCACCATTGGCTCGTGCGATGAAGCCGTCGAGGCTGGTGCCAACAAAGACAGATGCTCTCACTGCAGATTCCTCATCGTTCCGTCCCACGCCTGCGCTTCCACGCTGTCGACGTGGATGGCTCTAACCGCGAACTTCAACTTCCAAGGTGCCTTCAGACTTCTGGTGTCCCTGTCTTCCGCCGAGGAGGCCGGTGAGCGCAACGAGCAGCACCGCGGTGCCGATCAAGGCCTCGCCGCGAAAGGCCGATTGGGCCAGCCACTGGAGCGCGGGCAGCCCGCTGCGTGCCTGAGGCGCCACGATCATCCAGAAACCAAGCACCAGCAGCCCCGCCGCGAGCACGCGGACGGCACGCGGATACGGAACCAGACCCGGCGAGAGTTGCGGTATCGGTAGCTCCGCGTTGGCGACTTCCGAATCCATGAACCGATCGTTGACGATCGCGCCCACGAACCCATCGTCGGTCGTGTTGCCCGCGGTGGCGAGCATCGGGATGAGACCCGAGTACAACGTCACGAACGTCGTGACGAACAATCCTGGATCGGGCACGGTCAGCAGCGACGCGATGACGGGGGACATGAAGACGCCCGCCCCGCCTGGAATGCCCGGCGACTCGAGGCCGAGAAGCATCACCGGCGGGATGAGGATCGCGATCTCGATCATGCTGATGCGAACGTCCAGCAGCGCGCACGTCGACACCGTCACGAGCAGCACGGCCATCGTCGCAACGTTCTTGTTGAGCACGGTGCCGAGCACGATCGACACGCGCGCGACCTCTGGGCGCAGGCCCAGGTCGCGTTCGGCCGACACCAGATTTACTGGCAGCGTCTCGTACGACCCCCCCGTGCCGAACCCGGCCATGTACACCGTCGCGAAGTACTTCCAAATCTGCGGCCAGGTGCGCTTCGTGATCAACCGCACCAGCAGGATCATCCCCGCCAACCAGACGACGGACACGATCGCCAGATTCAGGGTAGTGCGCCCGTAGATCTCCAGGCCGCGGGTGCCGAACCGGGCGGGAATGAAGATCGCCAGGCAGCCGATCATGATCGGGTAGTACCAGAGCAGTTTTGTGAAGCCGTTCAACGTCCACTCGGCGCCGCGAATGAGTCCGCGTGCGATCGGGTGGAGCGCGCGTATCAAGCCCGCCAGTGCACCAATGACGAACGCTGCCACGAGCACCTGCAGCAGCGGCTGCTCGGCAAACACGGTCCCGAACGCCACCGCGATACCGCGTAGCCAGCCGGCGAGCCCCGGCAGCGGCTGTCCCGGACGATTCATCGGCAGACCCGTGAGTGTGGGAATCCACGCCGAGACGTATAGCAGCGACACAAACCCCATCACCAGGTACAAGCCAATCACGTAGAAGAGGAATCTGCTCGAGCGGCGGTGCGTGAGGAACGTCTTGGCGAGTGCTGCCGACATCAGGACGAAGATGAGGGCGGTCGCAAACGTAACGATGGTCTTGGGAAACCAGGTGCCGCTCTGGGCGAGACCCAGCACGAAAGGATTGCGCGGAAAAAGCAGACCGAGCGCGAGGCCGGCGGCCAGGCAGATCAGAATCCGCACCGCCGGGTGCGCGACGAGCCTCAAAGGAGGCCAAGTCCTCGGGGGGAAATCAGCGAGGCCGCTCGCCCTTGATCGTGACACGCCGCCCTTTACGCTCGTTCGGCCAATAGTCCCAGACGGCTCGGTGCATGACGCAGCGGTTGTCCCAGAAGGCAACGTCGTTTCGCTCCCACCGGAAGCGGATCTGGAAGTCGATCTGTTCGCAGTGATCGAACAGGAGCGTGAGCACGGCATCGCTTTCCGCTTCGCTCAGCTCGTTGATGCGCGTCGTGAACGTCCGGTTCACGAAGATGCCCTTCCGGCCGGTTTCCGGATGCGTGCGGATCACGGGATGTGTCGCCTTCGGATAGACCTTGCCCTGATCCTCCACGCCTCGATCGGCATAGCGGCCCCGGTAGATGTGCTCGGACTCGTGAAGCGCGGTGAGCCCGGCAAGCATCTGCTTTATCGGCCCCGACAGCGCGTCGTAGGCGGCGTACATGTTCGCGAACAGCGTGTCTCCGCCGATGTCCGGCAGCACATGGATCTGGAGCATGGTGCCGAGTGGCGGCTCGTCGTCGCACGACACGTCCGAGTGCCAGAATTCGCCGTTGGCCACCTTCGAATCACGCCGGGTGTGAATGACGAACAATTCCGGAAAGCCGGGCATCTGCGGCGCAGCCGGATGCGCGTGCAGCTCTCCGAACATCTTGCCGATCGCGATTTGCACAGCAGGCGGAATCTCCGACTGGCCTTTGAAGAAAAGCGCCCCGAACTGAAGGAACGCCGAGCGGACCTCGCGGTAGCTCTCCTCGTCCAGACCGTTGGCCAGATCGATGCCCCGCACTTCGCCGCCAAGGACCGGCGAAAAAGGCGTCACCTGGATTTTCCGACCAACAATTGCTCGAGGTGTTGCGACGCTTTGCAGCAAGCATCCCTCCTTGAGACTGCCTATTCTTGCACGGTCGCGACAGCGCCGGCGGCGGCGCTGGCCCGGTAGGATGCCGAGCGGGTCCGTGTCCTGCACGGGCGCAACTCTTGCGGGACACAGGTCGCCCGCAATCGTGTTTTCAATCGAGTGCGACTACTTCGGCGGAGGCGGCAGCGTTATCCTCAGATGGTCGCCCTTGTCCGGCCTTCGAAGATCGCGATAGACAAGTTGCGTTGGACTCAGGCGCGCTCCAGGCTTGTCCCAATACACAGTCGAACCTTCAAATGCCTGGAGGACTTCGGCCGTGGGTCCCGGCCCGGAAAGGGTCACGGTATAGAGCTGCTTCTCCGCAGCCGCAATGCGCGGGACCTCCCATACGGCAACATCGCCCACCAGATCCGGCTTCGGGCGCTCGGGGATTTCCGAAGTGAACGCACCTGGCGCAGCCTGCAAGGCCGGTGTCAGCCCCAACTGTGCGAGCGGGCGCACGCCCTTATAACCCGTGCCCGTGGCGCTGACGACCGTGGCACCCGGAGGGACCCGGACGAAAATCGTCAAGTCCTCGACCGTTGGGCCCTTCGGCCGGCCGACGTTGGCGACGGTCAGTGTATAGGTGGTGTTGGCACCCTGCTGCGTTCCGACCGCAAGGGCGGCCTCCATCCGTACGCGTAGCCCGGCGTCCAACATGAAGCGATAGATCTCACGTAAGAGAACTTCCGGCAGCCGATCTCTCGAGAAGCTTCCCATTGTCCCCTTCGGGTACTTCTCGCTATGGTCATAGACCATTTTGGCGAAATAGGAAAAGCCCGCGTCCTTACTCACGCCGAATTCCGCGTCCGGTACCCCACCGGGCCGGTCGTTAGCCAGGAGCCACGCACGAGGCACTAGCATCTCAGGTCCGTGACATTGGCCACAACCAAAGCTGCTTTGGAGCCGCTGACCTTCCGGTGCGCCGGGCGGCGGATGCCGCCAGCGCGGCGGGCCGAGCTTTTCCACTCTGGGCAGGCCAGTGAGATACGCATGGAGATCGGCGATGGACTGGTCGCTCACCTGCGTATTGGTGTACGCAGGCATCAAGCCCCAAGGCTCACGGAGCGCCCGTTTGAACTGCGCGACGCTGAGCGCACGGCCGGCGAGATCCGGTCCCCAGCCGCCTTCGCCCGCAGTGCCGTGACAGAACGAACACATCTGCCCCTGCCAGAAGACCTTGCCGGCATCGGCCTTTCCTGCGGGGGCCGGTTCGGCCTGAAGCATGGGAATCAACAGCAGCAGCGCGACCAACCATGTGCTCATACTCTGAACCTCGTTGACGTGGACACTGCT